>VAYU01000007.1 GCA_005884925.1 Actinomycetota bacterium
CTGAAGCAGGGTCGGCAGGTCCCGGGGCTCGCCAACACCGCGTTCATGGGGTCCGACGGCTGCTACGCCTCGAACTTCATCAAGCTCGCCGGCTCGGCGATCAACGGTGCCTACTACTCTTCGCCGGACCTGTCGGCCTTCGATCAGAAGGACTTCTACACGAGCGAGTTCCTCCCGGCGTACAAGACACTTGCAGGCACAGCCCCGATCTCGGCCTTCCACGCGCACGCGTACGACGCGGTGAACCTGTTGGTCGCGGCGATCGAGAAGGCCGCGGTCCAGAACAGCGACGGCTCACTGACGATCCCGCGTGCCGCGCTCAAGGACGCGGTTCAGTCCACGACCGATTTCCAGGGCATCGTGACGAAGTACACGTGCTCCGACACCGGTGACTGCGCCACGACTGTCACGATCGGCGTCTACCAGGCGCCCAACCTGGCCCTCGAGGGCGGGACCGGGAACGGGAAGCCGATCTTCACCGAGACCAAGACCCTCCAGGAGGCCCTGGGGACCGGCTGATAGCCGGAACCGACGGTGGTGGGTCGCGGGGTCCGCGGACGCGGACCCCGCGACCCCTCCAAGGAGGAGATATGGCCGAGGGCACCGATCTCCAGCCGGCGCCGAGTCCGGCGACCGCCCGGCTCGGGCGCCTGCAACGGCTTCCCCTCCGCCGTCTGATCCAGATCGTCCTGGCGATCCTCATCATCGGGTTCGTGGTGCTCGGGACGTACAAGACGCTCAACCTTCCGCCGGACGAGCGGTACGACCCGTCGACGTGGAAGGCTTTCGTGATCTCCGGCGTCGCCCAGGGCGGGATCTACGCCCTGATCGCCTTGGGGTACACGCTGGTCTACGGCGTGCTCCGCATGATCAACTTCGCTCACGGCGAAGTGTTCATGATGGGCTGCTTCGCCTCCTTCTTCTTCGCCGACGCCTACGCGAGCAGCGGCCTTCTCAACAGGCATCCGTTCTACGCCCTCGCGATCATCTTCGCGATCGCCATGCTGACATCCTGCCTGATCGCGATGCTGCTGGAGCGGGTCGCCTACCGGCCGCTCCGGAACTCCCCGCGCCTGGTCCCGCTGATCACGGCGATCGGCGCCTCACTGTTCCTGCAGAACACGGCGTTCGGCTTGTTCGGACCCCAGACCCAGGCCTACCCGGTCCCCGACGTCCTTGGCGGCGACAGGACGTGGACGATCTTGGGCATCACGATGCAGCGGATCCAGGTTGTGGTGATCGTCACGGCGGTCGTCGCGGTGATCGGGTTGACACTGTTCATCTCGCGGACCCGGACCGGCCGCTCGATCCGAGCCGTCGCCGAAGATCGGGAGATCGCAAGCCTGATGGGGATCGACGTCGACCGGACGATCATGATCACGTTCGCTCTCGGCGGGCTGCTGGCCGGGGTCGCCGGGGTCCAGTTCGGGCTGACGTTCGGCCAGGTGAGCCCGTACATCGGGTTCACGCCCGGGATCGCGGCCTTCACCGCGTCGGTCCTGGGAGGGATCGGCAGCATCGGCGGCGCGGCCCTCGGCGGTCTGCTACTGGGGCTGCTGCAAGCCGTCGGGCCACCGCTGCTGTTCACGGGGTTCAACATCCCGGCGCCGTTCCAGCTCCAGGATGTGATCACGTTCTCGGTGCTCGTCCTGGTGCTTATCTTCCGGCCCGGCGGGATCCTGGGATCGGGCGAGGCGGAGAAGGTCTGATGTTCCGCCGGATCCCGCGCGTCGTCCGGGCCGGGCTGGTCGCCGGGATCGTGTCCGTGTACCTGTGCCTGGTCGGCGTCGTCGGCTCGTTGGTCACGGACGTCGTCGGGAGGATCACTGTCGGCCGCGTGCTTCTGTCCATCCCCGCGATCCTGGCGGGGTTCCTGGTCGCACGCCCGAGGGTCGTCTCGGGCGAGGTCCGCCGGTCGAGCGTGCGGGCCGGCGTGCCCGCCGGCGCCATCGTCGGTCTGACGACGGGGGCGCTACTCGCGGTCTTCGTCGGGATCGTCAACCTTCTCGGGGTCGACACCGTCCGCAATGTGTTCATCGCTGTGAAGCCGGGGCTGATGTCCCTGCTGACGTTCGGACACGCCGGTGTCGTCGGCTCCGTCCTGCGGATCGCCGCCGAGGTTGCCTTGGGTGCGGTCGGCGGAGTGATCGGTGCGATGCAGGACCGGATCCGGGTCCCGACGGTGATCGCCGCGACCGTGGTGATTTCCCTCGGTCTGCTCCGCCGTATCGTGCATCCCGCGCTCGCGCAGCTCGGGCTCCGCGACGACTGGTTGTTCAGCGTCGTGACGCTGGGCCTAACGTGGTTCGGCGCCGCGGCCGTGTTCGTGGTGACGTTCGTCACGACGTTCGCGTGGCGGGCCAACAGTGCCGCGATCAGGGCGCGCACCCACCGGACGCCGGCGACCGAACGAGGCGTGCGCGTGGTGGTTCTGGCGGCGATCGGGGCGGGCCTGATCGCGCTCCCGTTCCTCGTCGGCTCGATCTTCTCGCAGATCCTCGGCACGGTCGGGATCTACATCCTCCTGGGACTGGGGCTGAACATCGTGGTCGGGTACGCCGGTCTCCTCGACCTCGGCTACGTCGCTTTCTTCGCCGTCGGCGCGTACACGACCGCGGTACTCACCGGCGGTTCACGCGTCACCACGACCGGCTACGCGCCTCCGTCGTTCTCGCTCCATCTGTCCTTCTTCATCGCGATCCCGATCGTCGTGGTGGTCGCGGCGCTCGTCGGCCTCGTGATCGGCGCACCGGTGCTGCGTCTGCGCGGGGACTACCTGGCGATCGTCACGCTCGGCTTCGGTGAGATCGCCCGGGTGCTGTTCTCGTCGGACTGGCTCAAGGGCGCCTTCGGCGGCACCCAAGGGATGACGGCGATCCCTGCGGCGCCGATCGGGAACCTGGACTTCCGAAATACGCAGCACTTCTACTTCCTGGTGCTGGCGTTCTGTCTCATCGCCGTCTACATCTCATGGCGCCTGGCCGACTCCCGTGTCGGCCGAGCATGGAACGCGATGCGGGAGGACGAGCAGGTGGCCGAGGCGGTGGGCGTGAGCACCGTCCGGTACAAGCTCCTCGCGTTCGCGATGGGCGGGGCGATCGGGTCCCTCGGCGGGGCGCTCTTCGCCGTGCAGGTCGGCGCGTTGAACAACGCGAGCTTCATGCTCCTCGTGTCGATCACCGCGCTGGCCGTCGTGATCCTGGGAGGCATGGGAAGCATCCCGGGCGTGGTCGTCGGGGCCCTCGTGCTGATCGGGATCCCGGGGGTGTTCTCGGAGTTCGAGCAGTACCGGCTGCTGCTGTACGGGGCCGTCTTGATGGCGATCATGATCCTGCGCCCGCAAGGTTTGATCCCGAACGTCCGGCGGTCCCAGGAGCTCGAGGAGGAGGACGTCGCCCAGGACAAGTGGGCCGGAGCCGTGACGGCGGACGAGCACGCCACATCGCCCGCCTTGCCCCTCGGCGAGGGCACGGGATGAACCTCCTGGACGTCCAAGGGGTCTCGAAGCACTTCGGCGGCCTCTACGCGCTGAGCGGTCTCGACTTCGCGGTCGAAGAAGGCGAGATCCTGAGCATCATCGGGCCGAACGGCGCGGGCAAGAGCACCGTCTTCAACGTGATCACGGGTCTGTACGCGCCCGACGACGGCGACGTCGTCTTCCGCGGCGAGAGCATCGTCGGGCTCACGCCGAACCAGATCACGAGGCTCGGCATCGCGCGTACGTTCCAGACGGTCCACCTGTTCCCCAACATGACGGTGCTCGAGAACGCCATGGTTGGGCAGCACTGTCGCTCACGCACCACGATCTTCGGGGCGGTCTTCCTCACCCCCTCGATGCGACGCGAGGAGCGTTCGATCCGGGAGCACGCCGAGAGCGCCCTCGGGTTCTTCGGACAGCGGCTCGCCGGATACCGGCAGGATCAGCCGGCCTTCTCGTTGTCCTACGCGAACCGGCGTCGCCTGGAGATGGCGCGGGCGCTCGCCACGGAGCCATCGTTGCTCCTGCTGGACGAGCCGACCGCGGGCATGAACCCTCGCGAGACCCTCGAGCTCCGGGACCACATCGTGCGGATGCGTGACGATCTCGGGCTCACGATCCTCGTGATCGAGCATGACATGCGCGTCGTCAAGGGCGTGTCCGACCGGGTCGTCGCCTGCGACTACGGTCAGAAGATCGCCGAGGGCTCCTACGAAGACGTGGCGAACGACGAGCACGTGATCGAGGCGTACCTGGGGACCAAGGCTGCCGGATGACGGCGGAGGACCAGGCTCACCGCGACGGCGAGCAACCCGTCCTCGAGCTCCGTCACGTCAGCACCCATTACGGTCTCGTTTCGGTGCTTCGCGACGTCAACGTCCGGATCCTCCGGGGGGAGATGGTCTGCCTGCTGGGCGGGAACGCCAGCGGCAAGACGACGACGCTCAAGACGATCCTCGGCTACGTGAAACCGAGCGATGGGGACGTCCTGCTCGACGGCGAGATCGTGACCGGCTTGCCGACGATGCAGCTCGTCGCGCGTGGCGTGTCGATGGTTCCCGAGAACCGGCGTCTGTTCTCCAACATGACGGTGGCCGAGAACCTCGAGCTCGGAGGGTACCTGCGCAAGGACAAGGACAAGCTCGCGGCCGATCGGGAACAGGTGCTTCAGACGTTCCCGCGCGTTCGCGAGCGGCTCAAGCAGAAGGCGGGGACGCTCTCGGGGGGCGAGCAGCAGATGGTGGCGATGGGACGAGCCCTGATGGCCGACCCGAAGGTGCTGCTGATGGACGAGCCGTCGATGGGGCTCGCACCCGTCCTGGTCGAGCAGGTCTTCGAGATCATCCGCCAGATCCGGGCGCTGGGGAAGACGATCTTCGTGGTGGAACAGAACGCGAACATGGCGTTGTCGATCGCCGACCGCGGCTACGTGCTCCAGACGGGTGAGATCGTGCTGTCGGGCGACGCCCAGGAGCTGTTGAACGATCCGTTGATGCGGCAGGCATACCTGGGCGAGCTGTGATCCGGCTGATCGACGCCGATGGGTTGCGGCGCGTGCTGTCGATGACCGACGCGATCGATGCCCTGGAGGCCGCCTTCCGAGACGAGGATCCCTCGCGATCCGCGCCGATGCGGTCCTCCGTGGCCACCCCCGCCGGGACGCTGCTGCTGATGCCGGCCGCCGGCGAACGCGGCG
The DNA here is from genome assembly GCA_005884925.1 of Actinomycetota bacterium. Lineage (GTDB taxonomy): Bacteria > Actinomycetota > UBA4738 > UBA4738 > HRBIN12 > AC-51. The sequence goes on from VAYU01000007.1 coordinate 5,175, forward strand.
TGGGCGTCAAGCTCGTCACGATGTCGGAGTTCAACCCCCAGCGCGGCCTGCCCTTCATCCACGCCGCGTACGTGTTGTTCGATCGCGAGACCCAACAACCGGAGGCCATGATCGATGGCACCGAGCTCACCGCGCTCCGCACCGCAGCCCTGAGCGGGCTCGCCACGCGGAAGCTCGCGAGGGCGGACCCCCGGCGGCTCGTGATCTTCGGGGCCGGGGTGCAGGCGACCGCTCATCTGGAGGCGATGGCGGCGGTCGCGCCGGTGGAGGAGGTCGTGATCGTGTCGCGAACGCCCGAGGCCGCCGGGGCCCTCGCGGGGCGTGCCGCCGGCATGGGGATGCGGGCATCGGTGGGGGAGCCCTCGGCCGTCGCCCGGGCGGACCTCGTCTGCACCTGCACGACCTCCAGGGTGTCCCTGTTCGATGGACGCCTGCTCGCCGAGGGCGCGCACGTCAACGCGGTGGGTTCCTACCTGCCCGATCAGCGCGAGCTGGATACGGAGACGGTCAGGCGGGCGAAGGTCGTGGTCGAGACGCGGGAGGTCGCCCTCGCGGAGGCGGGAGACCTCCTGATCCCCATCCAGGAAGAGGCGATCGCGCCCGAACACATCGTGGCCGACCTCGCGGAGGTCGTCCGCGGTGCGGTCGTCCGCACCGCGGACGACGACGTCACCGTGTTCGAGTCGGTCGGCATGGCGTTCGAGGACCTCGTGGTGGCGCGTGCGGCCCTCGACGCCGCGGGTTGATCGGATCCGTCGTGGGCGACGACCTCCCGCGGACCGCCGATGTCGTGGTCATCGGTGCAGGGATCGTCGGATGCTCGGTCGCGTTCCACCTCGCGGCCGCCGGCGCAGGCGCCGTCCTCGTCCTCGATCGCGAAGACGCGGTCGGACGGGGCTCGACCGGCGCCTGCGCCGGGGGCTTCCGGCAGCAGTTCACGAGCGAGGTCAACATCCGCCTCTCACAGGCGAGCGTCCCGATGATCCTGCGCTTCACCGAGGAGCACGGGATCCCCGTGGACGTTTCGCAGGACGGGTACCTCTTCCTCGTCAGCGACGCCGCGGCGTGGGCTGGGTTCCTTTCCGCCGTGGAGCTCCAGCGCTCGCTCGGGGTCGAGGTCGAGGTCCTGGAGCCGGGAGCAGTAGGCGCGCTCGTGCCCGGCATCGACACGCGAGGCCTGGTCGGCGCGACCTTCGGTCCGAACGACGGCATCGCGGACCCCGCCGCCCTGACGCAGGGGTACGCCACGCTCGCCCGGCGGGCCGGGGCGAACTTCGCGCTGGAGACGCCCGTGACGGCGATCGAGGTCGATCGGTCGGGCGCCCTGACCGGCCTGAGGACCTCGGGGGGTGCGGTGGCCGCGAGCGCCGTCGTGCTCGCCGCCGGTGCGTGGTCGGGGGCGCTCGCGGCCACCGCCGGCATCGAGCTCCCGATCGAGCCGGTGCCGCGGGTCGTCGTGACGACCGGTGCGTTCCCCGGTGCCCCGCAGCGCCGCACGCTCGTGATCGATGCCGCGAGCTCGTTCTACTTCCATCGCGAGGGGGACGGTGTCCTGATGGGGATGGGCGGGCACGACGCGACGACCTTCGACACCACCGTCGACGAGCGATTCGTGAACGAGGAGCTCGTGCCGCGAGCGGTGGCGGTCTTCCCGCCCCTCGCCGAGGCCGGGATCCATTCGCGGTGGGCCGGGTTGTACGAGATGACGCCCGACCGACTCCCGATCGTCGGACCTGCGCCCGTGGACGGGCTCTGGATCGCGGCCGGGTTCAGCGGGCATGGGTTCCAACATGGCCCCATCGTCGGCAAGGTGATCGCGGAGTCGATCACGGGCGCTACGGCGTCCGTCGATCTGTCCGCCCTTTCGTTGCGCCGGTTCGGAACCGGTGACCTCACGAGCGAGGGCCATGTGGTGTGAGTGCCGGGAGCGGGGGTCGAACCCGCACGGGCCGAAGCCCACGGGATTTTGAGTCCCGCGCGTCTGCCAGTTCCGCCATCCCGGCCGGCGGCGACAGCGTACAAGCGGGGGGACGGCGGACCCTGCATTGCCCGCGCGGGTGCTCGGGCCTATAGTCCGGCCCTGAGCGGGGAGGACGCCTCGGCGTCCTTCGGAAGGAGGACACGGATGCTGAAGTTCCGGTTCCATCTGGTGGCGCTGGTCGCGGTCTTCGCGCTGGTCGCGGCCGCGTGTTCCAACGGTTCGCCGACCAGCGCAGCGAGCGGCACAGGGACGGGGTCGACGGGGACCGGTCTATGCGCCTCCGTCGACACGGCCGGTACCGACGCGCTCGCCAACATCTGCAAGACCGGCACGATCCGCATCGCGACCGACCCGAAGTACAAGCCGGCGTCCTGGTACAACGTGCAGACAGGGCAGTGGAACGGCTTCGATGTCGACGTGGCGAACGAGATCGCCAAGCGGTTGGGCGTGAGCACCGACATCCAGGCTCACAACTGGGACGTCATCACGGCCGGCTCGTGGAATGACCGCTGGGATCTGAGCGTGGGCTCGATGACGGACACCGTCGCCCGCGAGAAGCTGTTCGATTTCACGCCGGCCTACTACTACACCCCCGCCGGAGTAGCCGTGGCCCAGTCCAACACGTCGATCACTGACGTCAGCACCGATCTCGACGGCAAGAAGATCTGTGTCGGCGTCTCGACGACGTACCAGGATTACCTCAAGAAGGATCTCGTCCTGGGCGCAGGCGCGCCGAAGTTCTCCTTCGTCGTGGACAACCCACAGATCCTCACGTTCACGACGGACACCGACGCCCTCGACAAACTCGCCCTCGGCGACGGGGTGGCGTGCGATGCGGCGATCTCGGCGGTGCCGATCATCCAGGCCTACATCAACGACGGCGGTCCGATCAAGCTGGTCGGTGACCCGATCTACTTCGAGCCTCTCTCGATCGCGCTCGATAAGAACTCGCCGGTCGACCAGGCTGCCTTGCTCGCAGCCGTGAGTTCGATCGTGAAAGATATGCACGATGACGGGACACTCTCAGCGCTGTCGCAGAAGTGGTGGAAGACCGATCTGACGACGTCGAACGCATCCTCCTGACCGAAGCCGGAGGCTCCTGGTGAGCGTCCAGAGGCAAGCGGAGGGAGCTGGGACAGCTCGGCTCCCGCCGCGTCACATCCAGGAGCCGCCGAGCGCCAAGTACCTGCTCTTCGGAGCTTGGGTGTTGTTCACGGAAGGGGCGATGGCGCTCGTCTTCCTGCCGGTCCTCGTCTTCTCGACCAAGGCGAACGTCCCGCCCGGCGATATCGCGCTGTTCGCGCTCGTCGGCGTGGTCTGCCTCGTAGGAGGGGGCCTCGTCTACGTCTCGCGTCCTTCGGGTTGGTGGGGAGCGCTCGCTTCCGCCGTGGTGAGCGCCGCGTATCTCCTGGCCGTGCAGGGTCTGACATCGTCGAGGGAGGCGTACGTCGCCACCGTCCTCAGTAGTGCGGCCGTAGTGCTCCTGCTCGTCGGGAAGTCGGCCGCCGGGGATACGGAAGCGCTCTCGCTCGCGAGCGCGCGCCTGCCATTCCGGTTGAAGGTCGCCCTGGTCTGGGCCGCGATCTTCTTCATGCTCGGTCTGTTCCTCGCGCTGTCGGATCTCGACTTCAGGTTCATGGCCGAGAACTTCACGTATATCGCGAAAGGGCTGGAGTACACGATCCTCCTCGCGGTCGGCGCCATCCTGCTGGCCACCTTCTTGGCCCTGTTGGGCGCTCTCGGCCGCCTGTCGCACAACCCAGTTGCCTACGGCGTCTCCGGCTTCTACACGTCGTTCTTCCGCGGCACCCCGTTGATCGTGCAGCTCTTCCTGATCAACCTGGCGTTGCCGCAGATCGGGGTCAATCTCGGAAGGGTCTCGGTCGTGAAGTTCCTCGCGCTGAGCGCGTTCGTCTCGGGTTTGATCGGGTTGGGGCTGAACTACGGGGCGTACATGACGGAGATCTTCCGGGCCGGTATCCAATCCGTCGGCCACGGGCAGGCCGAGGCCGCCGACGCGCTCGGCATGACCTACCCACAGCGCATGCGTCGCGTGGTGCTGCCACAGGCGACCCGGGTGATCATCCCGCCGACGGGAAACGAGTTCATCGCGATGATGAAAGACACAGCGCTCGTGAGCTTCTTGGGCGCGGAAGTGGCTCATGCGGAGCTCTTCCTGCGAGCGCAGCTCGCTTTCTCCGAGAACCTCACGAAGCGGCTCGAGACGCTCCTCATGGTCGCCGCCCTGTACTGGCTTCTCACGGCGATCTTCACGGTCTTCCAGGCGCGGATCGAACGTCGGATGGCGAAGGGCTACGTGCGGGTAACGGCACAAACCGCGATCGGAGGCAGGCGGAGCCAGTACCTCCCCGCTCCGGCCGGCGATGAACAAGGCGATGAGCAAGGAGGGGCTGAGATCGCCGCGCCGCCAGGCCAACCGGGGATCCTGCCCACCCTCGAGGAGCCACGGCCATGATCCACGATGGAGAGGCCGTCGTTCGTGTGGAGAACCTCCATAAATACTTCGGTCCCCTGGAGGTGCTGAGGGGGATCGACTTGAAGGTTCATGCAGGCGAAGTGGTCGTGATCTTCGGGCGGTCGGGGTCTGGGAAGTCCACGTTCCTCCGCTGCGTCAACTTCCTCGAAGACCCCACCGAGGGCTGGATCGAGGTGGCGGGGATCCGGCTCGAGGGCGGTCACCGAACCCGCACCAAGCGCGAGGAGATCCGTAAACTCAGGACCCACGCGGGGATGGTCTTCCAGCAGTTCAACCTCTTCCCGCATATGACGACGCTCCAAAACGTGATGGAGGGTCCGGTCACCGTGAAGGGGCAAGACGCCTCGACGGTCAAGCCCGCGGCCCTCGAGCTCCTCGCCAAGGTTGGTTTGGCCGACAAGGCCGACGAGTATCCGATCCGCCTATCCGGGGGTCAACAGCAACGGGTCGCGATCGCGAGAGCGCTCGCGATGGAGCCCGATGTCATGCTCTTCGACGAGCCGACCTCGGCGCTCGATCCGGAGCTGATCGGTGAGGTCCTCAACGTGATGAAGTCCCTGGCCACCGATCTGCACATGACGATGATGGTGGTCACCCACGAGATGGGCTTCGCGCGGGAGGTCGCGAACCGGATGTGCTTCTTCGACGAGGGCGTGATCTTGGAGGAAGGCACGCCTGACGAGATCTTCGCGCACACACGGTTCCCGGAGACGCGCAAGTTCCTCGACGCGGTTCTGTGACGGATCACCCCAGAACGAGATGACGAGCCGCGGCACCCCTCGGAGCCGGTCGCGCCTTCCCCATACGCGACCATCCCCTGTCGAGCGCCGCGGCCCGTCACGTCGAGGTCCTTGCGGTGTGAGCCGCCCGGACCGAGAGCGGAGGTTAGACGCAAGGTTGAGACCTGTCAACCGGACGGATGCGCTCGCGTGCAGCCCATGTTGGGCATCTTCGCAGGTGACGCGTCGCCGTCGAAAGAGCGACAAGACCGTGAAGGGGCTCGAGCAGGGAAACCCTCGACCGACACCCGAGGGTATGCCGAAGCCTCAAGCTCTGGCGGCAACGATGACGAGCTCGGTGCCGAGCCCGAGCAGGAAGCCGATCAGCACGCCCCAGAGCGTGGTCTCCCAGGAGAGCTTCCTGCCGACCGAGAACAGCTCACCGATCACGTAGAGGATCGCACCCGCGGCGAGCGTGAGGAACGCGACGAAGACGTACTCGCTCGAGATCGAGTTCCCGATGATCGTCCCGAAGAACGTCGGCCCGCCGGCGACGAGACCGGCGAGCAGGAGCCACGACCACGCGGGCCGGACGTCGGCCGCGACGAGCGGACCGACGATGCCGAACCCCTCCGTCGCGTTGTGCAGACCGAACCCGACGACGAGCAGGAGGGCGAGCGAGACCTCGTCGGCGTGCGCGGCCTGGCCGATCGCGAGGCCCTCGGAGAAGTTGTGGAGCCCGATCCCGGCAGCGATCGTCATGGCCAGATGGAGCGCCTCATCCCGGCGACCGACGGCGGTCTCCGCGAAAGCCATCGCGCCGGGGCCGATGCTCGCGCGGCGCCGTCTGATGGCTTTGCCCACGTAGAGCAAGCTCATCAATCCCACGCCGAGCCCCACCCCGTAGCAGACCGTCAGGCTCGCGAACCGCACCCACGACCCACCGCCCTGGGCCGAGGCCAAGGACCCTTCGAGGACGTCGCCCGCGTTCGCCAGGATGTCGACGAGCAGGAAGGCGAGGATCCCGGCCGAGATCCCGTTCAGGAGCGTCTTGGTCCTGACCCTCTGCATCTCGATGCGGCCCATCGGCAGGCCGAGGAAGATCGTGAACCCGGCGACGGCCCCGAGGACCGCCACGTCCGCCGTGCTCATCACCGCCACCTTCCGAGGCCGCGCCGACGCTCCGATCCGCGCCGGCTCCACGCGAGCGAATCCTATCTGCGGGGTCGGATTCGCGGCAAGTTCGTATGCGAACCATCTCTCGACCATCGGTCGAGACTCGTCGGGTGAGCCACGAACGGGTCCGTCGGGGCCGCTCGTTAGGATGAGGGTCGTGCGTGACGATGGGGTCCAGCGCGAGCGAAGGAAGCTCTTCCTGCTGGACGGCCACAGCCTCGCCTATCGAGCCTTCTTCGCGCTCCCTGCGACCCTCGCGACGAGCAGCGGAACGGTGACCAACGCCGTCTACGGGTTCACGTCCATGCTGATCAAGCTCCTCGCCGAGGAGAAGCCCGACCTGATCGCCGTGGCCTTCGACACGGGCAAGCCGACCGTCCGCCTGGAGATGGACGCCGAGTACAAGGCCGGTCGCCGCGAGACCCCTGCCGACTTCGGACCACAGCTGGCCCTCATCGAGGAGGTCCTCGATACGCTCCGGATCCCGATCGTCCGGGTCGAAGGCCATGAAGCGGACGATGCCCTCGGGACGCTCGCCGAGGAGGCGAGCGACGAGGGCATCGACGCGGTGATCGTCACGGCGGATCGTGACTTCTTCCAATTGACCCGCGATCCATCCGACGGGCACGGCGCGGTCTCGATCCTGTTCAACCGGCGAGGGATCTCGGAGATCGACCTGATGGGTCCCGACGAGGTGACGACGAAGTACGGGGTGTCACCCGACCAGTACCTGGATTACGTCGCCCTCAAGGGCGACACGTCCGACAACATCCCGGGCGTGCCGGGCGTGGGGGAGAAGACTGCGGCGAAGCTCATCCAGGAATGGGGATCGATCGAGAACCTCATCGCCCACGTTGACGAGCTCCGCGGGAAGCTCAAGGAGAACGTCGCCAGCGCGATCGATCGGCTCGGCCTGAACAAGCAGCTCGCTCGGATCGTGACGGACCTCGATCTGGACGTCCGGCCCGAGGACTGCGTGATGGGTACGTTCGACGCCGACGCCGTACACCGATTGTTCACGTCCCTCGAGTTCCGTTCGCTGCTCGACCGGCTGAACGAGGCGACCGGCTCGCTCAAGCCGAAGGTCGAGCTTGCGGAACTGGACCTGACCCAGCGTGACGCGTCGGAGCTGGCGAAGGTGCTCCAGGCCGGGCCCGCGTCGGTCCGCCTGCGGACCGACGCGGGCCGCGTGCAGGGGGCGGCCGTGTCCGCCGGCGGCGGACAGGCCGCCTACGCTGCGCTCGACGGCCTGGGGGCCCTTGCCGGGCCGCTCGCCGACCCGGCGGCACCGAAGTGGGCGCACGACGCCAAGTCGCTCGAGCGCACGGTGCTCGCCGAGGGCGGAACGGTCGCCACGGTCGCCTTCGACACGATGCTGGCGGGGTACCTGCTCGACCCCGCGGCGGCCACCTACCCGCTCCCGGTCCTCTGCGAGCGGTACCTGGGCGTGGACGTGGTCGGCGAGGTCGGTGAGGACGAGGCGGGTCAGCTGTTCGCGGAGGATCCCTGGCGCGCGACGGCCGCCGATGCGGCGGCCGTCGCGCTCCTCGCTCCGGTCATGGTCGAAGAGGTGAACCGTCTCGGGCTCCGCCACCTGCTAGAGGACGTCGAGCTTCCCCTCTCCTCGGTCCTCGCGCGGATGGAGGCCCGGGGCGTCCGCTTGGATGTCGAGTACCTCCAAGAGATGGGTGCGGTGGCGCGGGAGCAGATGGCCGCCTTGAAGACGGAGATCTATCGGCTCGCCGGCCGCGAGTTCAACCTCAACTCGCCGCCGCAACTGCGGGAGGTGTTGTACGACGAACTCGGGTTGCAAGCGGGCAAGCGCACCACCAAGGGTGCGCTGTCGACCGACGCGTCCGTGCTGGAGAAGCTGCGAGAGGACCACGAGATCGTCGATGCGCTCCTTTCGTGGCGGGAGCTCGACAAGCTCAACTCCACCTACCTCGAGGCCCTTCCCAAGATGGTCGACCCGCGCGACGGCCGGGTCCATACGTCGTTCAATCAGGCTGCGGCCGCGACGGGACGCCTGAGCAGCTCCAATCCCAACCTGCAGAACATCCCTGTCCGCTCGGAGCTCGGTCGCCGGATCCGACGGTCGTTCATCCCGGCGTCGCCCGACCAGGTGCTCCTGGTCGCGGACTACTCGCAGATCGAGCTCCGCGTCCTCGCCCACCTGTCCGGTGACGACGGGCTGCGCGAGGCCTTCGAAGCCGGAACCGACATCCACGCCGCCACCGCCGCGACGGTGTTCGGGTTGCCGCTCGATCAGGTGGACCCGGAGCTCCGACGCCGGGCGAAGATGGTGAACTACGGGCTCGCGTACGGGATGAACGCATGGGGCCTCGCGCAGCGTCTGGACATCCCTCCCGATGAGGCCGAGGAGATCCTGAGCGGGTACTTCGAGGGGTTCCCGAAGATCCGCGACTACCTCCGGGCGCAGGTGGACCGAGCGCGGATGGATGGGTTCACCGAGACCATCCTCGGCCGGCGGCGCTACATCCCCGAGCTTACCAGTGGCAACCGGAGGCTGCAGGCGCTGGGTGAGCGGCAGGCGTTGAACGCGCCGATCCAGGGGAGCGCCAGCGACGTCTTCAAGGTCGCGATGATCCGTGTGGACGAGGCGCTCCGCGAGCGACCGGAGCTCGACTGCCACATGCTGCTGACCGTGCACGACGAGTTGGTCTTCGAGGTCCCCCAGGACCGGGTGGAAGAGGCCGCCGCCGTGGTGGCGGATCGGATGGAGCACGCGATCGACCTCGACGTGGCCTTGCGAGCCGACGTCGGCTGGGGCCCCAACTGGGCCGAGGCGACGCCGGCCGGACACTGACGCTCGAGCGTCGCATTGACGTCGTTCTCGCAGCGTACGTAACCTCTCGCTCGGCCCGCGGGGTTCGCGTCCCGCGCCGGAGGCAAATCCGAACACGCCCTCGGCGAAGCGTCCCGCGTGGCGGAAGGAGACGGACGGTATGAGTGACGAGACGACGGTCGCGTCCGAGGAGCAGGAGGAGGAGGCCTCGGCGGCGGTTCCGGTGGACCAGGCTCCGGAACCTGCGGCGACCCACACCAAGGCGGACGACCAGCCCGACCTGACCCCCGAAGAGCTGATCGCAGCGCTCGAGGCCTCGTTCCGCGACTTCAAGGACGGTGACATCGTCGAGGGCGAGGTCGTGAAGATCGATCGCGATGAGGTCCTCTTGGACATCGGCTACAAGTCCGAGGGCGTGATCCCGTCGAAAGAGCTTTCGATCCGCCACGACGTCGACCCGAACCAGGTCGTGAAGGTCGGGGACCGGATCGAGGCCCTCGTGCTCCAGAAGGAGGACAAGGAGGGCAGGCTGATCCTGTCGAAGAAGCGCGCGCAGTACGAGCGGGCGTGGGGCAGGATCGAGGAGGTCATGCATTCCGGCCAGACCATCACGGGTCCTGTGATCGAGGTCGTGAAGGGCGGGCTGATCCTCGACATCGGGTTGCGCGGGTTCCTGCCGGCATCGTTGGTGGATCTGCGGCGGGTCCGCGATCTCCAGCCTTTCGTCGGACAGGAGCTCGAGGCGAAGATCATCGAGCTGGACCGCAACCGCAACAACGTCGTGCTGTCACGTCGCGCCTTCCTGGAAGAGTCGCAATCGGAGGGTCGAAAGACCTTCCTGCAGTCGCTCCAGAAAGGTGAGCGCCGCAAGGGGACCGTGAGCTCGATCGTCAACTTCGGTGCTTTCGTGGATCTGGGCGGTGTCGACGGGCTCGTGCACGTCTCCGAGCTGTCGTGGAAACACGTGGATCATCCCCAGGAGGTCGTTGCGGTCGGGCAAGAGGTCGAGGTCGAGGTCCTCGATGTCGACCTCGAGCGGGAGCGAGTGTCGCTGTCGCTGAAGGCGACGCAGGAAGATCCGTGGAAGGAGTTCGAGCGCACATCCCAGGCCGGCTCCGTCATCACCGGGACCGTCACCAAGCTCGTCCCCTTCGGTGCGTTCGTCCGGGTTGCCCAGGGCATCGAGGGTCTCGTTCACATCTCTGAGATCAGCCATGAGCACGTGGATTCCCCGGAGTCCGTGCTCCAGGTCGGCCAGGAGGTGCAGGTGAAGGTCATCGATGTCGACGTCTCACGACGTCGCGTCTCGCTCTCGATGCGACAGGTGGCCGCGGCACCGCCGAAGCCTAAAGAGATCGAGGTCGAGAAGGAGGAGCCGGAGCGCGAAGCCGGCCCCGAGATGTCGACCGCGATCGAGGTCCCGCAGGAGATCCTCGATGCGGTGGCGGAGGCCGAATCGACCACCCCGGAGGACCGCGGCGTCAGCGCCGATGTCGTCGTGGCGGTGGCCGACGAGGCAGCCGCGGAACCGCCCGCGGAAGCCGAGGAGCCTGTAGTGGCGGCCGAGGAGCCTGTGGTGGCGGCCGAGGAGACGACGGACGCCGTCGCGGAGACGGACGCCGCGACCGAGACGGCGCCCGAGGCCGAAGAGCCCGAGGCGGAGACCTCGGACGAGGAGGTCTCACTCGAAGCCATCCTGCAGGACCTGAAGCGCCGCGAGGGAAGAACCGAGTAGCGGTCCCATGCTCCTCGTGGGGCTGACGGGGGGGATCGGGTCCGGGAAATCGACGGTCGCGGACATGCTTCGCGACCGCGGCGCCGTCGTCCTGGACGCCGACGATTTCGCTCGGGCTGCGGTGGTGGCCGGATCTGCGGGTCTCCGGAAGGTGACCGATCGCTTCGGTCCCGACGTCCTGGGGCCGGATGGCGAACTGGACCGTCCGAAGCTCGCGTCGATCGTGTTCGCGGACCCGGCGGCCCTGTCGGACCTCGAGGCGATCGTGCATCCCGAGGTCCGCAGGATGTTCGCGGACGGCATCCAGGAGAACCTCGATAGCCGGCGGGTCGTCGTCTTGGTCAATCCGCTGCTGATCGAGATGGGGACCCACCGCGATTGCGACATCGTCGTGGTGGTATCCACCTCGATCGACACCCAGGTCGCCAGATCGGTCGCGCGTGGCATGGACGAGAGCGACGTTCGTGCGCGGATCGCAGCGCAGCTGCCGTTGGCAGAGCGGGCGCAGGTGGCGGACGTGTTGATCGACAATGAGGGCACGCTCGAGGACCTCGAGCACGAGGTGGACGTCCTCTGGAAGCAGCTGCACGACCGCGCTGCGGCTCCCGTCTGACGCGTCGGTATCCTTCCCGCGTGCGCTTCCGTGCCGTGTTCTTCGACGCGGGCGAGACGCTGGTGCATCCGGCGCCCTCGTTCCCGGAGCTGTTCGCGCGCGTCGTGACGCGCGAGGGCTATCCACGCGAGCCGGTCGCGATCAGCGACGGCTTGGCGATGGTCACCGACGAGTTCCGGCGAGCCTCGCACGAACATGCCCTCTGGACGACGACGCCGGAGCGCTCCCGGCGGTTCTGGCTGGGCGTCTACGACCGGTTCCTGCAGGTGCTCGACCTGCCGCGCGACGACGGCCTGGCCGATACCCTGTACGGAGCATTCACGGATCGAGCGAACTACGCGTCGTTCGACGACGTCGGGGCGGCGCTCGTGACGCTCCGCGACGCAGGCGTTCAACTGGGGGTGATCTCCAACTACGAGGCGTGGCTGGAGGATCTCCTCCTCGACCTTGACCTCACCTCGTTGCTCTCCATCCGCGTCGTCTCGGGGATCGAGGGGATCGAGAAGCCGGACCCCGCGATCTTCCATCTCGCGCTCCAGAGGATCCGGCTACCGGCGAGCGATGTCGTCTACGTCGGGGATGTGCCCGACTTCGACATCGATCCCGCGGCCGCCGTCGGGATGTTCCCGGTCCTGATCGACCGCCGGGGTCGGCATCCCGACTTCACCGGTCCGCGCGTCAGCGATCTGCGCGAGCTGCCGGCGCTCTTGGAGGTCTCGTGACCGAGGACCGGCTGTACACCCTTGACGATGCGAACGCGGAGCTGGCGGACCTTCGCGAGCGGCTCCCGAGGCTGCGGCTCGCGCGAGACGGATTGATCGCAGCGAGCGAGCGGATCAAGGAGGCGATCGCGAGCGACGGAGGCGGGGTCGCCGAGGCGGGGTGGTTCACCCACCAGCAGACGCTCAAGGGCGAGCTCGAGCATCTGGCCGAGCGCGGGATCCTCCTTCGAGATCCGGAGATCGGGCTGATCGACTTCCCCGCCGAGCGTGACGGGCGACTCGTGTACCTGTGCTGGCGGCTGGGCGAGGACCGGGTCGCCTGGTACCACGAGGCGAGCACCGGGTTCGGCGGCCGGAAACCCCTATGACCGAGCGGCCCGTCGTGGTCGTGTGGCGGGCGGCCAGCGCGGATCGCCTCCCGGGGATCGGGGCGGCGGGAGGGGTCGCGGAGGTGCGGTTCGCACCTGACGCCTCGTCGTTGCGGCCGGCCCTTGAGGGAGCCGACGCGATGTTCTTCTTCCACGGCTCGAAGCCCGATCTCGAAGAGGCCTGGCCATCGGCGTCGAGGCTCCGATGGATCCAGTCGGCCAGCGACGGTGTCGACGGGCTGCTCTTCCCCGCCCTCGTGCAGAGCGAGATCGAGGTCACGAACGCGCGCGGGGTCTTCGACGACGCGATCGCCGAGTGGGTGATCGGGGCGATGCTCGCGATGGTCACGGGTCTCGGCCGCTCGATCCTGTCCCAGACCGAACGTCGGTGGGACGACGACCGGGGGACCGAGCGCCTGGCCGGCAAGCGCTTCCTCGCGGTCGGACCCGGACCCATCGGCCGGGCGGCGGCGCGGCGCGCGCGTGACCTGGGCATGTCGGTCGCGGCGGTCGGGCGCGCGCCGCGCCCCGACGATCTGTTCGAACGGATCGGAGGACGCGACGACCTCCACCCGATGCTCGGCGAGGCCGACGTCGTGCTCGATGCGCTGCCGCTCTCACCGGGAACGCACCACTTCTTCGATGCGGCTGCCTTCGCTGCGATGAAGCCGACGGCGCGCTTCCTGAACGTCGGTCGCGGGGCGACGGTGGACGAGGCTGCGCTCGTCGACGCGTTGGAGCGAGGCGCCATCGGCGGCGCGGCGCTCGACGTCTACGAGGAGGAGCCGCTCCCAGTCGCGTCGCCGCTGTGGTCGCTTCCCACCGTGATCGTCTCTCCACACATCTGCGGCGACTTCGCAGGCTGGGAGCGGGCGGTCGTCGACGTGTTCCTCGACAACCTCGGTCGGTTCGTTCGGGGCGAGCCGCTCCGCAACCAGGTGGACACGCGGGCCGGTTTCGGCATCGGGTAGGGTCGGCGGATGGGCGAACGTGTCGTCGAGGTACGCGACCTCCGCAAGTCCTACGGGGAGCTGGAGGCCGTCCGAGGGATCTCGTTCAACGTCGACCGCGGTGAGGTCTTCGCGATGCTCGGACCGAACGGGGCGGGCAAGACGACCACCACCGAGATCCTGGAGGGGTACCGGACGCGCGGCGCCGGCGACGTCAGGGTCCTCGGGCATGATCCGGCGAAGCGGGAGCGCGCGCTGAAGGAACGCGTCGGCATCGTGCTCCAATCGACGGGCATCGACCCGTTCCTCACCGTGACCGAGACGATCGAGATGTACGCCGGGTATTACCCATCTCGTCGGCCGACCGAGGAGGTGATCGAGGTCGTCGGGCTCACGGAGAAGCGGGCCACGCGCGTCAACAAGCTGTCGGGTGGTCAGCAGCGCCGGCTCGACGTCGCGATCGCGCTGGCCGGTGATCCCGAGCTCTTGTTCCTCGACGAACCGACGACCGGCTTCGACCCGGGGGCGCGGCGCAACGCCTGGGAGGTCGTCAAGAACCTCATCGCGATCGGGAAGACCGTGTTCCTCACGACCCACTTCATGGACGAGGCGCAGTACCTGGCCGATCGCGTGGTGGTGATCGCCGACGGGTTGATCGTCGCCGAGGGCCCGCCGGCGAGCATCGCGGGTCGTGAGCAGATGCGCACGCGGATCCGGTTCCGGCTCCACGACGGTGCGCCCGATCCCGGTGACCGCGTGCACCGGCTCGCGGACGGCACCCATGAGCTGCAGGTCGAAGCGGGAGAGACGACGAAGACCGTTCACGACCTCACCGGATGGGCGCTCGACCATGGCCTCGAGCTCGAGGCGCTCGAGATCACGCTCCCGACCCTGGAAGACGTCTATCTCCAGCTAACGGGGTCGGAGGTCGGCACGTGAACGACGTCGCGCTCACCGCCCGTCAGGTGCGGTACACGAACCGGGCGTTCTGGCGGAACCCGCAGGCGGCGTTCTTCACGTTCGCGTTCCCGCTGATGTTCCTCGTGATCTTCACCGCGCTGTTCGGCGGCGGCACCGTGATCTTCCACGGGCTGCCCTTCAATCAATCCACCTATTACGTCGCCGGCATGTCCGCCTTCGCCATCGTCACCGCTTGCTACACCAACCTCGCGATCAGCGTGACCTTCCAGCGGGATGCGGGGATCCTGAAGCGCACCCGGGGGACGCCGCTTCCGGGTTACGACTACCTGGCCGCGCGGGTGGCCCACGCGATCATGATGGCGGTGATCCTCGTGGCGATCTGCTCGGCGTTCGGCGCGACCTTCTATCACGCGACGATCCCCGGGGGCATCGCGCTGCTGGAGACCTTCGTCGTGGTCCTTGTCGGTGCGGGGAGCTTCGCGGCATTGGGCCTCGCGCTCACTGCTGTGATCCCGAACGCCGACGCGGCGCCCGCCGTGGTGAACGCGACGATCCTCCCGTTGCTGTTCGTCTCGGGTGTGTTCATCCCGATCGGAAGCAACGCCCCGCGGTGGGTCGACGTCCTTGGGAAAGCGTTCCCCGTGCGGCACCTGGTCGAGGCGTACCTCGGCGCGTACTACGGCAAGCCGTTCTTCGACTTCTCGTGGAGCGACGTCGTGGTGGTAGCGCTGTGGGGGATCGGCGGCCTGTTGTTCGCGGCGCGCCGATTCTCGTGGGAGCCACGGCACTGACGGTCTGACCGCCCCGGAGACCGTGCTAACCTTCGCGCGTTCCGAACGACGACAGGGAGAACGCGTGATGCGCAGGGTGGTGCTCGGGCTCGCCGCGATCGCGATCGTTGCGGTCGCGTGTTCGCCGAAGTCATCCTCGTCCAGCCCCGCGGCGTCCGGTACGGATGCGTGCTCGGTGGCGAACCTCCATCTCTACGCCCCGGGGAAGCTCACGATCGCGACAGGCAACCCCGCGTACTCGCCTTGGTACGGCGGCAAGAGCGTTCCCGGCTCCGACTGGAAGTCCAGCTCGTTCACGGGCGACCCTCACACGGGGAAAGGGTACGAGTCGGCGTTCGCGTACGCGCTCGCGCAGCAGATGGGGTTCACGAAGGACCAGGTCGACTGGCTCGGGATCCCGTTCGGCAAGTCGTTCGCCCCGGGCCCGAAGAACTTCGATTTCGCGATGCAGCAGATCTCGATCACCGCGAAGCGGGCGCAAGCGGTCGACTTCAGCGAGGGGTACTACAACGTGAACCAAGCGTTGATCGCCGATAACGGCTCCCGGGCTATCGGCGTTACGACGCTCGCCGGTTTGAAGAACCTCAAGCTGGGCGCTCCCGTCGGGACGACGAGTCTCGACGTGATCCAGCAGGAGGTCCAGCCGAACGTCGAGCCGGGGGTATATCCCGACCTGCATTCCGCGCTCCAGGATCTGAAGAACGGCAAGCTCGACGGCGTGGTGGTGGACTTCCCCGACGCGTTCTACGGGTACGCCGATCAGATCGTGGGACAGTTCCCGCCGATCGGTGGCAAGCAGGAGCAGTTCGGCCTCGCCTTCCAGAAAGGGAACCCGCTCGTTCCGTGCGTGGATCAGGCGATCGACGCGCTGAAGACGAACGGCACGCTGCAGCAGCTCCAGAGCACGTGGCTCCAGACGGACGCGAGCGTTCCGGTCTTCACGTGAGCGCCGCTCCGCGCGCGCGATGACCCTCCAGCAGCCCGCCGGCGGTCCTCCGAGCGCGCCTCCTCCTGTCCCCTCTGGGGACCGAGGATCCCGCTTACTCGGGAGCGGCGAGACGAGCGGCCGGAACGTGTGGATCGCCGTGGGGAGCACCGTGTTGTTCTTCGGGCTCCTCGCGATCGTGGTCGTGCGATCACCGGGCTGGCCCGAGATCAAGCAACAGTTCTTCAACGGTCAGGAGTTCAAAGAGTCGTTCCCGTTGATCCTTCGGAAGTTCGTCCGCAACATCTTCATCTTCTGTGTCGCGGAAGTGTTCGTGCTGCTGTTCGCCCTCGTACTGGCGGTGCTCCGCAGCTTGCCGGGGCCGGTGTTCACGCCGCTGCGGATCTTGTCCGCTGCATACACCGATCTGTTCCGCGGTTTGCCGACGATCCTGGTCATCTTGCTCCTCGGGTTCGGGGCGCCGGCTCTGAACCTACAGGGGATCCCGGTATCGCCGTACTTCTGGGCGATCGTCGCGCTGACGCTCGTGTATTCCGCGTACGTGGCGGAGGTCTACCGAGCTGGCATCCAATCGATCCACCCGAGCCAGGTCGCCTCCGCGCGCTCACTCGGCCTTACCCGATGGCAGTCGATGCGGTACGTGATCCTGCCCCAGGCCGTCCGACGCGTGATCCCACCGCTCCTGAACGACTTCATCGGCCTGCAGAAGGACTCGGCCCTCGTCTTCCTCTTGGGTCTGGTCGAGGGTCTGGGTGAGGCGAACATCATCTCGCAGGGCGACTTCAACTTCACGCCACTGGTCGCCCTCTCTTTGGTCTACGTGGCGATCACGATCCCGCAGGCGCGATTCGTGGACCGAATGATCGCCCGCGACCAGCGTCGCCGGCAGGCGGGAGGCGACCTCTGACCGAATCCGTTCGGATCGAAGGTCTGCACAAATCCTTCGGTGAGTTGGAGGTCCTGAAGGGCATCGACCTCGTCGTGGACTCCCACGAGGTCGTGTGTCTGATCGGAGCGTCGGGCTCGGGCAAGTCCACGTTGCTTCGGTGCATCGATCTCCTCGAGCCGATCGATGCAGGCCGCATCGTGATCGACGGCCTCGACATCACGTCCAGGGGTGTGGATCAGAACGCGGTCCGACGGCGTGTCGGGATCGTGTTCCAGGCATTCAACCTCTTCCCACACATGACGGTGCTGCGCAACGTCGCTTTGGCGCCGATGCGGGTCCTGAAACGGTCGCAGGAGAACGCCGATGAACGCGCTCGCCACCTACTCGAGCGGTTCGGTCTGGTCGACAAAGCCGACGAGTTCCCCGATCGGCTGTCGGGTGGACAGCAACAGCGTGTGGCCATCGCCAGGGCGCTCGCGATGGATCCCGATGTGATGCTCCTCGACGAGGTCACCAGCGCCCTCGACCCGGTGTTGGTGGCCGAGGTCCTCGACGCGATCCGGGAGCTCGCCGATCAAGGGATGACGATGGTGATCGCCACCCACGAGATGGGGTTCGCGAGCGACGTCGCCAGGCGGGTGGCCTTCCTCCACGAGGGGCGGATCCTGGAAGATGGTCCGCCGGAACGGATCTTCCGCGAGCCCGCGGAGCCGGAGACCCGTGCGTTCCTCGATCGGATCATCGCCGCGGGTCGGATGTGAGCGAAGGGTCCGTGTCGCCGGCCCCGCTTACACTTCCTGCGTGCCCCCGTTCCGCGTCGTCTCCGACTTCGAGCCCGCCGGCGACCAGCCGCTGGCCATCGACCAGCTGACCGCGGCCGTCCAGGGCGGCGAGCCGCACGTCACGTTGCTGGGCGCCACCGGGACGGGGAAGACCTTTACGATCGCCCACGTGATCGAGCGGATCCAGCGGCCGACGCTGGTG
>VAYU01000030.1:0-9108 GCA_005884925.1 Actinomycetota bacterium
GGTCCAGGCGACGTACGAGCCCGTGCCGGCGTTCCGGTACGCGCTCTTCAGCCAGACCGCGCTCGACATCAAGAACGGCGCCACGATCACGGGCGACATCTACTCGGACGGCCAGGTCACCGTCGGTCAGAACGCCACGATCTGCGGCAGTGTCCTGTCCTCTGCCGGCGGCGTCTCGTTCGCGAACGGCGGCCAGGTCCTCAAGTCCGATACGGCCCTCGGCTGTTCGGGGAAATCGGGGAAGATCTGGACCGGCGGCCCCACCGGGATCGTCGGGTCCCAGCAGGTCGTGATCTCGGGTGACGCCATCGCCGGGGCGCCGTCGACGACGACGTGCAGCTCGACGTCGAGCAGCTACGCGATCACGATCAGCGGCGGTGGGACGTATTCCGTCCAGGGCGCCGCGGGCGCCTGCGGCATGATCTCGGGGATCACGGGCGAGACGGCGAGCACGCCCGGCGTGACGACGGCGGCGCCCGTTCCGGTGACGTTCCCGGCCTTCGTGTTCGATCCGAACAACTACCCGGCTTCCACCTCCACCGATCCGCTGAAGCTCCACTGCTACCCGACGGACTCCCCGCCGACCAACATCTGCGGATCGAACCAGTCGACCACTGCGATCGCGGACTTCAATGCCTACATCGCGGCCCACAAGACTTCGCTGACGGGGACCTTCGCCGTGTGGCAGACGAGCCCCCAGCCGATGGACACGGCACACGTATGCACGACGGCATCGACCACGCAGATCTGCTTGGACGGGATCACGTTGAGCGGCGACTTCACGGTCGTGACCAACGCCCCGGTCGACTTCGGGAACACGAGCACGGTCAGTACGACCTCGGCGTCGGTGACCGCCGACATGGCCGTCATATCGACCTACCATCCCGCATCGGGGACGACGTGTACCACGAACGGCGGCGACTGCAGCATCTACGGTCAGAACTCCGTCGAGTTCGATGCCGGGACGGTTTCCAACCCTGACGACGGCGTGGTCGGTCTGCTCTACACGACCGGCAAGATGGCGTTCAAGAACCACCCCGCGAGCCAGCCTCCGGGCGAGGGTGCCCTCTACGCGGGAAGCATGGACCTCAAGAACGGCTACGACATCCTGTACAACGCTCGGATCGAGCGCGTGCTCGGGTTCGGAACGACGTACGAGCGGACCCTCTGGCAGGAGCTCAACGTCTAGCGCCGGGCATCGTCGACGGTAGGGTTCGCACGTGGGCTGGCTCCTCGCGATCGTGACGCTCCCGCTCGGGCTCGCACTGGGGAGTTTCATGACCGTGGTCACCGCTCGAGTGCCGGCGGGCGAGTCGGTCGTACGACCGCGTTCCCGGTGTCCGACCTGCGGGGTCGAGATCGCCAACAGGGACAACGTCCCGATCCTTGGCTGGGCCCTGCTCCGCGGCCGGTGTCGGAGCTGCGGATCGCGGATCTCCGCGCGGTACCCCCTGCTGGAGCTCTCCACCGCTGTGTTCTTCTCGGGCTCGTTCCTCGTGTACGAGAGCGTGTGGGTGGCCGTCGCGATCGCGGCGCTCCTGATGCTGATGCCCGCGATCGCCGCGATCGATATCGAGCACCGGATCATCCCGAACCGGGTGATGTACCCGTCCCTCGTCGCGTTCCCCGTCTACCTGGTCATCGCACGGTTGGAAGGCGCCCCCGTGGACCTCGTCCGGATGGTCGCGGGGTTCGCTCTGTTCGGGGGTGCACTGTTCGTCGTCGCGCTGGTGTCACGGGGCATGGGGATGGGCGACGTCAAGTTGGCTTCGCTGATCGGGCTGGTGTTCGGTTCCCTCGGCCTGCGCTTCGTCGGAGTCGCCGCCGGAGCCGCGATCGTCTTCGGCGGCGTGGGTGCCGTCGTCGCGCTGCTGCTGGGTCGCGGCCGCAAGGCCGCGATCCCCTTCGGGCCCTACCTGGCCGCGGGGGCGGTGGTCGCCGGGTTCTGGGGGGCTCAGGTCGCCGACTGGTACCTCCGAACGTTCGTCCGGGTCTGACGTCGGCCGACGTCCCGAACAGGCGTTCGACCTGCGGAAATCACCCCTTCGGGATGTTTGACTTGCCCTGACCCCTGGTGTTTCGTGAGCCTGGTTTCGGGGCTACCTGAGCTTCGATGAACACTATGTGGCAGATGTGGCACCTGTGACACAGGTGCCACATCTGGCCTCGGAAGCTTCAGACGAGATCGGTCGGATCGGAGAAGGGCGGATGGCGATCGGCGACTCCAGGGCCTTCGTCCCCGGTGGAGGATCGCTGCTCACCGTCGGCGAGGTTGCCGCCGCGATGCGCGTCTCGAGCATGACCGTCTACCGGCTGATCAAAGGCGGCGAGCTCGCTGCGGTCCGGGTCGGGCACAACTACCGGATCCGCGAGGGAGACGTCGAGCGCTACCTGACGGAGCGCTCCGTCCACGTGGAAGGGGCTTGAGTGGCCAAGGGTCGGATCGGGCTCGACATCGGGTCCACCGCCGTCCGCGCGGCTGAGCTCTCGGCCGGGACGCAGCCGACCGTGGTTCGCGCTGCCCAGGGCCCGCTGCCCCCCAGCGCGGTGGAGAACGGTGAGGTCCGCGATCCGGCCGCCGTCTCGGACGCGCTCCGCGAGCTGTGGAGACGGGGTGGGTTCAGCAGCGGCCAGGTGTGGCTCGGGGTCGGGAACCAGCGCGTCATCGTCCGCGAGATCGCCCTGCCGTTCCTCCCCGAGAAGGAGCTCAAGGCCTCGCTCAGCCTCCAGGTGCAGGAGTTCATCCCGATGCCGGTCGACGAGGCCGTCTTGGACTACGACCCGATCGGCGAGTTCGAGCAGGACGACCGGAAGATGCTCCGCATGCTCCTGGTCGCCGCGCAGCGCGCGATGGTGGATCAGGTTGTCCAGGCGGTGTCGGGAGCAGGTCTCGAGCCGATGGGGCTCGACCTGATCCCCTTCGCGCTCGTCCGGGCCGTCGGGACGCCGGATGTGTCGATGGACCTCGAGGAGGGTGGCGAAGAAGCGATCATCGACATCGGCGCGCACGTCACGAACATCGTCGTGCACGACCGCGGTGACACGAGGTTCGTGCGCATCCTCCCGAGCGGCGGGCGGGATGTGACCACCGCGATCGCGAGGGCGGCGGGCGTCGACGACGCCGTGGCCGAGCGGCTCAAGCGGGGCGATGAGGTCGACGCACCGGTCGCCGAGGGTCCCGAGCCGACCGACGGATCCGAGGGAGCGGCCGCCCCGGAGGCAGGGGCTCCCCCTCGGCTCCAACAGGTTCGGCAGGTCGCGCTCCAGCGCGCCGCGGCGTTCGTCGATGAGATCCGGTCATCCCTCGAGTTCTACACGGCGCAGGCGCGTGAGGCTCGGATCGCGCGGGTGCTGGTGACGGGTGGGGGCTCCAAGCTCGAGGGGCTGATCGACCTGATGCGCCAGCGCATCCCGGTGCCGGTGGATCCCGGTCGCGTGTTCCTGCACGTCCCATCTGAGCTCGCTGAGTCCGAGGAAGCGATGGCGGCTGCGGAGCCGTTCTTCGCCGTCGCGGTCGGGCTCGCGATCCCTGGGAGGGCGTGATGAGCCAGGTCAACCTGCTCCCTCCCGACATCCTGCGTGGTCAGCGATATCGGCGCTTGACGCTCACCGTCCTCGCCGCCGGCGCCATCATCCTGGCGCTGATCGTGGCCTTCTTCCTCGTGCAGGTCGGCCGACTCGGGTCGGTCAACGACGACATCGCGGCGAAGAAGCGGACGAACGCCGAACTGCAGAGCCAGATCAACTCGTTGCAGAAGTACGAAGACCTGCAGGTGGCGGCGCAGCAGGCGCAGAGCCAGCTGAACGCCGCGTACGCGGGAGAGGTCTCGTTCTCCGGGATGTTGATGGACCTGTCGCGGGTGATCCCGAGCGATGCGTACCTGAGCACGTTCTCGGCGACGATCACCGGACCTCCGCCGGCGACCGGGGGCACGACGACCACCACGCCGCTGATCGGCACGATGACCACGGGTGGGGAGGCGATCGGCTTCGACTCGCTGAGCATCTGGCTGACTCGACTCGAGCTGGTGCAAGGCTGGGTGAACCCCTGGATGCCCACCATCGCGGCGGACACCAACGTGCCGAACGCCTACACGTTCACGACCAGCGTGGACCTGACGCAAGACGTCGAGACGCCGCGCGGGCGGGGCGAGGTGACGGCGGATGGATAACCGACGCGCGCCGCTCTTCGCGGGTCTCGCAGTGGCCGGGGTCGCGATCCTGATGATCGTCCTGCTCGTCCTGCCCAAGATGGGCCAGGTCTCGCAAGCACAGGACCAGCTGGATCAGGCGCAGCGGGATCAGCAGACGCTCGAGTCTCGCAAGAGCGCTCTCGAGGACGCGCAGGCTGCCGCGCCGCAGGCCCGCAAGACGATCGCCGAGGTCCACAGGCTGATCCCGGCCACTGCCGAGGAGCCGGGGCTCATCCTGTTGCTGCAGAACGCCGCCATCAGCTCCGGGATCGATCTGGTGTCCCTCTCGCCCGGGACCCCGGTCTTCGACACCGCGTCGGGCCTCTCGAAGATCGCCGTCGGCGTCAGCGCCACGGGCACCTACTTCGACGTGACGGATCTCATGTATCACATCGAAACGCTGCCGAGAGCGGCGATCGTGACCAACCTGAGCCTCGCGCCGGGGCAGACGAGCCAGACCGGGGTGCCCCTGCTGACGCTCAGCGCGACGATCCAGACGTACACGAGCGACACCAGCGCCGGACCTGGCTCAGAGCCCGGTCCGACCTCCGGAGGGGGCGCGTAGTCATGCCGCTCTCCGATCGAGACAGATGGACGCTGAAGATAGGCGGGATCGTGGCCGGTGTGCTCGTGGTCGGCCTCGTTCTGTTCAACGTGCTCAGCGGCGGAGGAGGGACGACGACCCCTCCACGCTCGGCGCGATCGGCGACGCCGACGGCGACCCCGACCGTCGTGCCGCCGACCACCACCCCGACACCCGTCGCGGTGTTCACCGGGCGCGACCCATTCTCGACCCCACCGCAGTTCTTGGTCGCGACCAGCACCTCGGGCTCCTCGAGCGGCTCGTCCAGCTCGAGCAGCTCGTCGGGTTCCGGCTCGTCGAGCTCGACCTCGACACCGACCTCGCCGACCCCCACGCAACCGGGCGGCGGATCCAGCGCGAACCTCGGCGGTCACACCGTGGTCCTGCTGGACACCTTCAAGGTGAGCGGGACGGATCGCGCACAGGTGGAGATCGACGGTGTCGTCTACAACGTCGCGGTCGGTGAGCGCTTCGGGCCCGGGAACCGGTTCGAACTGCGGTCGGTATCCGGGAACTGCGGAACGTTCGTGTTCGGCGACCAGTCGTTCACGCTCTGTATCACCCCGTCGAAGTAGACGCGGGGCACAGCCCGGCGGCCCGCCCACGGGGGGAGCGGTCGCCGGTTCGCGGGGGCGGCCCCGAAAGGGCGCCGCCCCCGCACCTTTCGTCGCGCCACGCGGTCCGGAACCGACCGTTCACTATCATCGGGCGCATGCTGCGCCTGCTCACCGCCGGAGAGTCCCATGGGAAGGAACTGGTGGCGGTGATAGAAGGGCTCCCCGCAGGGGTTCCGTTCTCGTCGAAGGCGCTCGCGGACGAGCTCGCGCGGCGTCGTCACGGGTACGGGCGCGGCGGCCGGCAGCGGCTCGAGGCGGACGCCTTCGAGGTCGTGGCCGGCGTTCGCCACGGCATGACGCTCGGGTCGCCGATCGCCGTTACGATCCCCAACGTCGAATGGGAGGAGAAGTACCGAGAGCTCATGTCGCCCGACGGAGCGCCGGACCCGTCGCAGCGACTGACCCGGCCCCGACCCGGCCACGCCGACCTCGTGGGCACGCTCAAGTACGGTTTCGACGACGTCCGCGACGTGCTTGAGCGCGCGAGCGCGCGGGAGACGGCGGCGAGGGTCGCCGCGGGCGCGTTCTGCAAGGCGTTCCTGCAGGAGTTGGCGGTCGACGTACTCTCCCACGTCGTGCAGATCGGCAAGGTCCGGAGCCGCGGGCGGAAGGCGCCGCTGCCCAAGGATCGAGACGCCATCGATGCGTCCCCGGTTCGCTGCGCCGACCCGGACGCCTCCCGGGCGATGACCGCCGAGATCGATCGGCTCCGCAAGGCGAAGGACACGGTCGGCGGTGTCTTCGAGGTCCTCGCGTACGGCATACCGCCCGGCCTGGGTTCCTACGTGCAGTCGGACCGCAAGCTCGACGCGCGGCTCGCGGCGGCGCTGATGTCGATCCAGTCGGTGAAAGGTGTCGAGGTCGGCGACGGATTCGCCACCGCGGCGCGTCCGGGGTCGAAGGCCCATGACGAGATCGTGCTGCGCGGCGGCCGGCTCGCGCGGGCGACCGCGCGAGCCGGCGGGATCGAGGGCGGCATGTCGACGGGACAACCGATCCGGGTGCGGGCTGCGATGAAGCCGTTCTCGACCGTCCCGCGCCCACTCCGCACGGTGGATCTCGCGACCGGGGAGCCTGCGGTCGCGATCAAACAACGGACCGACGTGTGCGCGGTGCCGGCCGGGGGCGTCGTGGGTGAGGCGGTCGTCGCGTTCGTGCTTGCCGACGCGACCCTCGAGAAGTTCGGGGGAGACTCGGTCGTGGAGACGAGGGGGAACCTCGACCGGTACCTGGAGGGGCTGCCGTGATCGTCTATCTGGTCGGCATGCCCGGGTCGGGCAAATCGACGGTCGGCCGCGAAGTCGCGGGGCGGCTGGGCATGCCGTTCGTCGACCTCGACGGGGAGATCGAGCGGCGCCACGGCTCGACCGTCCCGGAGATCTTCGCGGACGAAGGAGAGGCGGCCTTCCGCGCGCTCGAGGCTCGGGCGCTCGTCGAGGTGTCACGGCACGACCCGTCGGTGGTCGCGTGCGGCGGCGGTGTGGTCCTGGAGCCTGCGAACCGGATCGCGCTGCGGAACACCGGGACCTGCGTCTACCTGGACGTTCCTCTGGACGTGTTGGAGGACCGCGTCCGGCCGGCCGTGGAGCGCCCGCTGATCCGAGCCGAGGGTGACCTGGAGCGCCTGCTGGCGGAACGAGAGGGTCTGTATCGCGAGTTCGCGGCCCACGTCGTGGACGGCAGTGGCCCGCCGGGCGAGGTCGCCGACGCGATCGTGGAGGAGCTCCGTTGGAGCGCGTGACCGTCCGGGTCTCCGGGCGGTCCTATCCGGTGATCGTCGGCTCTGGCGTGCTGGAACGGGCCGACGAGCTCGTGCCGGCGTTCCCCGGCGCGACGCAGGCGTTCGTCGTGACCGACCGGATCGTGCACGACGCGTGGTTCCCGCCCCTGGCTGCCGCGTTGGATCGAACAGGGCTCCACGCCGTGCCGCTGCTCGTCCCTGCCGGTGAGGAAGCGAAGTCCCTGGACGGGTACCGCGCGCTCCTGCACCAGCTCGCGACGCAGGAGGCGCACCGAGACGACCCGATCGTTGCCCTGGGGGGTGGCTCGACCGGCGATCTGGCGGGGTTCGTCGCGGCCACGTATATGCGCGGGACGCCGTTCGTCCAGGTCCCCACGACGCTCACGGCACAGGTCGACGCCTCGATCGGAGGCAAGACCGCCGTCAACCTGCCTGAGGGCAAGAACCTCGTGGGGGCGTTCCACCAGCCGCGCATCGTCCTCAGCGAGATCACGGCCCTCGCGTCGCTCCCGGAACGGGACTTCCGGGCCGGACTCGGCGAGGTCGCGAAGTACGCGCTGACGATCGACATCGAACTCCTCGAGCGACTCGAGCGCGATCCGTCCGCGGTCCTGACCCGCCATCCGGTCGCGCTCGAGCGACTCGTCACCCGATGCGTCCTAGCGAAGGCCGGAGCGATCGCCGAGGACGAGGGCGATACCGGCCGCCGGCTGGTCCTCAACTACGGCCACACGCTCGGACACGCGCTCGAGCGACTCGATGCCTTCACGGGCCGGTCGCACGGAGAGGCGATCGCGGCCGGGATGGTGTTCGCCGCGCGGTTGAGCGAAGCGCAAGGCACCGGCGCGGACGGACTGACCGCCCGGACGCTGCGGCTGCTGTCGTCGCTCGGTCTGGAACCCGCTGGTCCCATGCCGCCGGCGGAGGACATCCTTGATGCATTCCAGCTGGACAAGAAGTTCCGTGATGGCGTCCGTTTCATCCTGCTCGAAGACGTCGGTCGACCGCGCATCGTCGACGGCGTCTCCCCGGATGAGGTGCGCCGCGTCCTCCACGAGATGGGAGCTCCCGTATGAACGTGCTGTACCTCTTCGGTCCCAACATGGGGGCGCTCGGGCAGCGCGACCCCGACACGTACGGATCACAGACGCTCGCCGAGATCATGCAGCAGGTGGATCGGCGGGGCGTCGAGCTCGGCCATACGGTCCGATGGAAGCAGTCGGACCATGAGGGAGATCTGATCGGATGGTTGCTCTCGGCGCCCGGCGAGGGGGTGGACGCGGTCGTCCTCAACCCCGGTGCGCTCGCGCATCATTCCTACTCGCTCCGTGATGCCGTGGAGGCCTGCTCGGCGCCGGTGATCGAGGTGCACATGTCGAACATCTACGCGCGCGAGCCCTTCCGGCAGACGTCGGTGATCTCGGCGGTCTGCAGAGCCACGATCGGTGGTCTCGGGGCCGGTGGCTATCATCTCGCGCTGGAGGCGATGCCATGGATCACCAGCTGAGGAGACGTGCGGTCGCCGCGCGTCTCGACGACATGGGGGTGGACGCGTTCCTCGTGACCGACCTCGCCAACACGCGATACCTGACCGGCTTCACCGGTTCGAACGGGCAGATCCTGATCGGGAGCACCTTCGAGCTCTTCCTCACGGATGGGCGATACGCGGAACAGGCCCGACGCGAGCTCCCCGAGATCGAGCGGTCGGCGTCAGACCGTTCGTACCGCGCCGCGGTGGCGGCGCGTTGCGCATCGACCCCGGTGGCGCGGCTCGGGGTCGAGGCTCACCGGATGACCCTGGCCGAGCATGGTCGGCTGGCGGACGCATTGGGGAACGACGTCGAGCTCGTCGCGTCCGAGGATGTGGTGGAGGACGGGCGCCGGATCAAGGACGAAGAGGAGCGGGAGCTGATCCGGCGCGCGCAGGCGGCGACGGACGCAGCGTTCAGCGGGGTACTCGATCGCTTCGCGCTC
>VAYU01000030.1:9122-115949 GCA_005884925.1 Actinomycetota bacterium
TCGAGCGCTTGATGCTCGAGGCCGGGGCGGACGGGCTCGCGTTCGATCCCATCGTCGCGTTCGGCGAGAACGCGGCCGAGCCCCATCACGAGCCCGGCCACCGCGTCCTCGAGGAAGGCGACGTGATCAAACTCGATATCGGAGCGCTCGTCGACGGCTACCACGCCGACATGACCAGGACGATCGCGTTCGGTCAACCCGCCGTCGAGCTGCAGAAGGTCCACGACATCGTTCGTCAGGCGCAACAGGCCGCGATCGACGTCGTGCGGGCGGGGATGACCGGCGTGGCGGTGGACGCCGCGGCTCGGTCCGTGATCGAAGAGGCGGGCTATGGGGACCTCTTCGTCCATGGTCTCGGCCACGGCGTCGGTCTCGAGATCCACGAACAGCCCTTGCTCGGAACGACCCAGGTCAATGAGCTTCCCGAGGGCTCTGTGGTCACGATCGAGCCGGGGGTCTACCTGCCGGGCATCGGTGGCGTACGGATCGAGGACATGGTGGAGGTCCGTGACGACGGGTGCGCGGTGGTCGGGATCTCCACGCGTGAGCTGATCGAACTGTGAGGGAGCCCGGGTGAGGTGAGCGTCTCCACGAACGACCTGAAGAACGGCATGACCCTCGACCTCGATGGAGCGCTGTTCCAAGTGGTGGAGTTCCAGCACGTGAAGCCCGGCAAGGGGGGAGCCTTCGTGCGCTCGAAGCTCCGCAACGTCAAGACCGGCGCCGTGGTCGAGAGGACGTTCAACGCCGGTGTGAAGGTCGGGCTCGCGATCGTCGAACGCAGATCGATGCAGTACCTCTACGCGGACGGCGGTGACTACGTCTTCATGGACAAGGACACGTACGAACAGGTGCACGTCCCGGCTGAGGTCATGGGCGACGCTCCTCGCTACCTCGCGGAGTCGGGCGAGGCACAGATCGCGATGCACCGGGGCATGCCCATCGCCGTCGAGCTCCCCGCGTCGGTCGTCCTCGCGATCGTCCAGACGGATCCGGGCGCGAGGGGTGACACCCGGACGGGCGCGATGAAACCCGCGAAGATGGAGACGGGTGCCGTCGTCCAGGTGCCCTTGTTCGTCGAAGAGGGCGAGCGGGTCAAGGTCGACACGCGATCGGGCGAGTACATCGAACGCGTGAAGGGTTGAGGTGGGGAGCCGTCGCGAAGCCCGACGGATCGCGGTCGACGTCTTGTACCAGGCCGATGTGACCGGTCACGCGCCTGGGGCGGTGATCACCGAGTGGCGGGAGGCCGGCCGCGACATCCCGACGTTCTCCCGCGAGTTGGTCGAGGGCGTCGAGGCGCATCTCCCCTCGATCGACCTGCTCCTCGAGCGCGACGCGGAGGAGTGGAGCGTCGAACGGATGACCTCGCTCGACCGGACGATCCTGAGGATCGCCGTTGAGGAGCTCCTCTATCGAGACGACGTCCCCGCATCCGTCGCGATCAGCGAGGCCGTCGAGGCCGCGGCGGAGTTGTCCACCGATGAGTCCAAACGATTCGTCAACGGGATCCTGGGGCGGGTCGCGCGCGACGAGGCCTCGCGTGACGACGGAGGTCGGCCGTAGGGCCCGGTGCGGCGCTCAGGAGGCCGGCGGCTGTTCTGCCGGTTTGGGTGGTTCCGCGGCTGCGGGCGGCGTCTGAGCGGCGGGCGGCTGGGTCCTGTCCTCGACGGCGCCCTCTCGCATCCCCTTCTTGAACTCACCTTGTGCGCGGCCGACGTTGCGAGCGATGTCGGGGATCTTCTTCGCGCCGAAGAGGACGGCGACCGCGATGATTGCGACGACGATCCATTCAGGTCCCATGGCAAAAACGCACCTTTCGCGTTGGGGAGGCTCTGACCCAGCATACGCCGGGCGGGACGATGCGAACAGGAAGGTCTACCCGTTGTCCACGCGACGGCCGGCCGGTATGCTCCGTCCGGCCGATCCTCCCCTTTAAGCCGGTCCCGCGAGGCCGGGAAGGGAGACGAAACGATGCGCGACAACCCGTCTGCCTCCCTGCTCGCCTGGGGAGGCGTTCCCTTCTGAGCGCCAAGGTCATGGAGCCGGACGATGTCCGGCGCGCGCTCACCCGGATCGCCCACGAGATCCTGGAGCGTGACAAGGGTGCGGCAGATGTGGTCCTGGTGGGCATCGCCGACCGTGGCGACGATCTGGCGCGTCGCCTCGCCGATGAGGTTCGTCGGATCGAGGGGCCCGAGGTCGCGGTCGGGGTCCTCGACATCACCTTCTACCGCGATGACATCGGGATGCGAGGGGATGCGCCCGAGGTTCACGAGACGCGGATCCCGTTCGACGTCTCCGGGAAGGTCGTCGTGCTGGTGGACGACGTGTTGTTCACGGGCCGCACGATCCGTTCCGCGATGGACGCCCTGATGGACCTGGGGCGTCCGCGCAAGATCCAGCTCGCCGTGCTCGTCGATCGCGGGCATCGCGAGCTGCCGATCCGCGCGGACTTCGTCGGCAAGAACGTGCCGACGGGACGCGCGGACGACGTCCGGGTGCTCGTCGCCGAGGTCGACGGCGAGGACGCGGTCGTCGTCGAGGGAGCGCGATGACATGAACGAGCATCTGCTGTCGATGCACGATCTGAGCGCGGCGGACGTCACGCGGATCCTCGACACGGCGGAGTCGTTCCGCGAGGTCGGTACCCGCGTGATCAAGAAGGTCCCCGCCCTTCGCGGGCGGACGGTCGTCAACTTCTTCCTGGAGAACTCGACCCGCACCCGGATCTCGTTCGAGCTGGCCGCCAAGCGGCTCTCCGCCGACGTGATCAACTTCAGCGCGGGTGGATCGAGCGTCGCGAAAGGTGAGTCGCTCAAGGACACCGCCCTCACGTTGCAGGCGATGGGCGCCGACGCGATCGTGATCCGTCACTCCTCGAGCGGCTCGCCGCTCCAGCTGACGCGGTGGGTCGATGCCCACGTGCTCAACGCCGGCGACGGGACACACGAACATCCGACGCAGGGACTGCTGGATCTGTACACGATGCGCGAGAAGCTGGGGCGTCTCGAGGGCCTCCGTGTCGGGATCGTCGGGGACGTGCTGCACTCCCGGGTTGCCCGATCGTTGAGCTTCGGACTGGTCAAGATGGGTGCCGAGGTCACCCTGGTGGGGCCACCGACGTTGATCCCACCCGATGCGTCGGCGTGGGGCGTGCAGGTCAGCTACGACATCGAGGGCGTGCTGCCCAAGCTCGACGTCTGTTACGTCCTCCGGGTCCAGCGGGAACGCCAGCGGCTCGAGTACTTCCCGAGCGTGCGTGAGTACGCGCGCTTGTTCGGCATCACGCGTGACCGGGTCGCCCTCATGCCCGAGGGCGGCCTGATCATGCATCCCGGTCCGATGAACCGCGGGGTCGAGATCGATTCCGACGTCGCAGACCTGCCCCGTTCCGTGATCGAGGAGCAGGTGACGAACGGCATCGCCGTCAGGATGGCGCTGCTGTTCCTGCTGCTCGGCGGCGCGAAGGGTGAGGCCGCATGAGTGCGCGCTTCGTGTTCGAGGGCGGGCGGGTCCTCGACCCGGCCGCCGGCGTCGACGACGTCCGGGACGTCGCCGTCGCTGGCGGCCTCATCGCGGGCCCGGAGGCTGCCGAAGGCGCCGAGCGGATCGACGCCCGAGGGCTCGTCATCGCGCCCGGCCTCGTCGATCTGCACACGCACCTGCGGGAGCCGGGGGACGAGCACAAGGAGACCGTCGCGACGGGGACCCGCGCGGCGGCGGTCGGCGGCTACACCGCGGTGGCCGCGATGGCCAACACGCAGCCCGTCGCGGACAACGCCGCGGTGATCCAGGCCGTCCGCGAGCTGGCGGCCGCCGCCGGTCTCTGCGAGGTCTATCCGGTCGGGGCGATCACGAAGGGTCTGCAGGGCGAGCAGCTCGCGGAGATGGGCGAGATGGTGGAGGCCGGGGTTCGGGTGTTCTCCGACGACGGCCACCCTGTGCCCACGGCCCGGCTGCTGCGGAACGCATTGCTCTATGTGAAGGCGTTCGGAGACGATGTCGTCCTCGCCGAGCACGCGGAGGATCCCTCGCTCGTCGAGGGTGGGCACATGCACGAGGGCGCTCTGTCCTCCGCCCTCGGCCTGGCCGGACGTCCCGCTGAGGCCGAGGAGATCGTCGTCGCGCGTGACCTTGTGCTCGCGCGGGCCACCGGCGGACGGATCCACCTGTGCCACCTGTCGAGCGCGCGGAGCGTGGAGCTGGTACGCCGCGCCAGATCCGAGGGGATCCGGGTGACCGCTGAAGTGACCCCACACCACCTGACCTTCACGGACGAGGATCTGAGCACCTACGACACCGATCTGAAGATGGATCCGCCGCTCCGGTCGGCGGAGGACCGTGACGCCCTTCGGGCGGGACTCGCCGACGGCACGATCGATGCGGTCGCCACCGACCACGCTCCGCATGCGATCGAAGAGAAGGAGGCGGAGTTCGACCGGGCACCGCCGGGAACGATCGGGCTCGAGACGGCGCTCGGGGTGATCCTGACGGAGCTCGTGCATCCGGGCTTCCTCCCGTTGTCGCGCGCGCTCGACGCGCTCTCGACCGCCCCCGCGCGGATCCTGGGCGCGGGCGATCACGGCGGCCCGATCGAAGCCGGCCGACCGGCGAACCTCACGGTCTTCGATCCGGACCAGGGATGGGTCGTCGAAGCTCCGTTCGCGTCGAAGGCCCGCAACAGCGCGTTCCTCGGCCGGCGGCTGCGCGGTCGGGTGACCCACACGGTCTTCCAAGGAGCGCTCGTGGTGGCGGACGGGAAGCCGACGAGATGACGCTCGGTCGCCCGACGCTGCTCGCGCTCGAGGACGGCACGGTCTTCTGGGGCACCGCGTTCGGAGCGCCGGGAGAGTCCTTCGGTGAAGCCGTCTTCAACACGGGGATGGCCGGCTACCAGGAGGTCCTGACGGACCCGTCCTACGCGGGGCAGATCGTGACGATGACGTCACCGCATCAGGGGAACTACGGCGTCAACGCCGAGGATGCCGAGAGCGGCCGCGTCCAGGTGGCCGGCTTCGCGGTACGTGAGGTCGCCGGTCGCGCAAGCTCGTGGCGTGCGAGCGGGTCGTTGCCCGAGGCGCTCGAGGATGCCGGGGTCGCAGGGATCGAGGGGATCGATACCCGCAAGCTGACGCGGCGGATCAGGGAACACGGCTCGATGCGTGCCGCGATCTCGTCCGAGGATCTCGACGCGGGGTCCCTGCTCGAACGGATCCGGTCCTCTGGCGGGATGGCCGGCGCGGATCTGGCGAACACCGTGTCCACGCCGGAGCCGTACGGGTCGGAGATCGTCGCCGGCCAGCCATCCGCCGATCGCGGGCGTGTCTTCCGCGTGGCCGCGTACGACTTCGGGTTGAAGCGCACGATCCTGCGGCTCCTCGCGGACCATGGGATCGGATGCACGGTGTACCCGGCCGAGACCCCTCCCGCGACGGTCGCGCGGGGCGGTTTCGACGGCGTCTTCCTGTCGAACGGCCCGGGAGACCCATCGGCGACCGTGTACGGGATCGCCGCGGCACGGGAGCTGCTCGGCAAGGTCCCGATCTTCGGCATCTGTCTGGGACATCAGTTGCTCGGGCTCGCGCTCGGCGGCGCCACGTACAAGATGAAGTTCGGGCATCGCGGCGTGAACCAACCGGTCAAGAACCTCGCGACCGGAGCCGTCGAGATCACGAGTCATAACCACGGCTTCGCGGTCGATCCGGAGGGATGGGCGAAGGACGGCGACGGTCGCGCCCTGACCGACTACGGGCGGGTTGAGCTCTCGCATCGCAACCTGAACGACGGAACCCTCGAAGGGCTCCGCTGTCTCGACGTGCCGGCGTCGAGCGTGCAGTACCACCCAGAGGCCGCGCCGGGTCCGCACGATTCGCGCTACCTCTTCGATGAGTTCCGGAGTTTGATGGAGGCCGGTATCTGATGCCGCGTCGCACGGACATCCACAGGATCATGGTCATCGGCTCCGGACCGATCGTGATCGGGCAAGCGTGCGAGTTCGACTACTCGGGGACGCAGGCGTGCACGGTGCTCAGGCGCGAGGGATTCGAGGTGTGCCTGGTCAATCCGAACCCGGCGACGATCATGACCGACCCCGAGTTCGCCGACCGGACCTACATCGAGCCGCTCACCTCCGCATCCGTCCTGCAGATCCTGGAACGCGAGCGGCCGGACGCGCTGCTGCCGACCCTCGGCGGTCAGACGGGTCTCAACGTGAGCGTTGCGCTCGCTGAGTCCGGTGATCTCGACCGGCTGGGTGTCAGGATGCTCGGCGCGTCGCTCGAGGCGATCCATGCGGCGGAGGACCGCAGCGGGTTCCAGCGCGCGATGGTGGACGCAGGCCTCGACGTCCCGCGATCGGGCATCGCCCGCTCGGTGGAGGAAGCCGTCTCGCTGGGGACGGCCCTCGGGTTCCCGGTGATCGTCCGGCCGTCCTTCACGCTGGGCGGAGGTGGCAGTGGGTTCGCCGACGATCCGGTCGAGCTCGCGCGCGTCGCGGGCCGGTCGCTCGCCGCGAGCCCCGTCCACGAGGTGCTGATCGAGGAATCGATCGCCGGCTGGAAGGAGTTCGAGCTCGAGGTGATGCGCGACGGCGCCGACAACGCCGTGATCGTGTGCTCGATCGAGAACGTCGATCCCATGGGTGTGCACACCGGCGACTCGATCACGGTCGCACCTCAGCAGACCCTCAGCGACCGCGAATACCAACGCATGCGCGATGCGGCGATCCAGGTGCTCCGGGTGATCGGCGTGGAGACCGGCGGATCCAACGTGCAGTTCGCCGTGGATCCGGCCACCGGCCGGCAGGTCCTGATCGAGATGAACCCGCGGGTCTCGCGATCGAGCGCACTGGCGTCGAAAGCGACCGGGTTCCCGATCGCGAAGATCGCGGCGCTCGTCGCCGTCGGGTACGGACTCGACGAGATCACGAACGACATCACCGGTGAGACACCCGCCGCGTTCGAGCCGACCCTGGACTACGTCGTCGTGAAGATCCCTCGCTTCGCGTTCGAGAAGTTCCCCGCCGCAGACACGTCGCTCGGCTCGACGATGCGCTCCGTGGGCGAGGTCATGGCGATCGGGAGCACGTTCAAGGAGGCGCTCGGGAAAGCGTGGCGGGGGCTCGAGAAGCCGGCGTTGGATCGTGCGTGGGGCGGCTCGGGTCTCCGCTCGTCGGCCCTGGTCGGACGCACCGCGCCCGCCGAGCCCCTCGCCGCTCTCGCCCGACCCTCGGAGTGGCGGCTCCATGCTGTCGCCGACGCGCTCGCCTCGGGACACTCGGTCGATGACGTGGCGGGGGTGTCGGGGATCGACCCGTGGTTCGTCGACCAGATCGCACAGGTGGTCGAGGGTGCGCGCGAGCTCGTGGGGAGACCGGTCGATGCCGTCCAGGCCGACGAGCTCCGCCGGGCGAAGCGCCTGGGGCTCTCGGACGAACGCATCGGCGAGCTCACGAGCGCCTCCGCCGCGGCCGTACGGTCTCGCCGTGAGACGCTCGCCGTGACCCCCGTGTTCAAGACCGTCGACACCTGTGCCGGCGAGTTCGCGGCTCGCACGCCGTACCACTACTCCACCTACCAGGACGAGACGGAGGTGGGTGAGGCGGACCGGCCCCGGGTGGTGATCCTCGGTGCCGGTCCGAACCGGATCGGACAAGGGATCGAGTTCGACTATGCCTGCGTCCATGCGGCGTTCGCGCTGGAGGAGGCCGGCTTCGCCTCGGTGATGATCAACTCGAACCCCGAGACGGTGTCCACCGACTACGACACGGCCAGCCGCCTCTACTTCGAACCCCTTGCGGCAGAGGATGTTCTTGCCGTCTGTCGCGCCGAGCGACCCGTGGGGGTGATCGCGCAGCTCGGCGGTCAGACGCCCCTCGAGCTCGCACGGACGCTCCTCGATGAGGGCTTGTCGATCCTCGGGACGACCCCGGAGGCGATCGACCTGGCCGAGGATCGTGGTCGCTTCGCGGCGCTCCTGCGTGAACTCCAGATCCCGGCGCCGCCACACGGCGAGGCTCGGACGATGGCCGAAGCTCGCGACATCGCTGCGCGGATCGGGTACCCGGTCGTGGTCCGCCCGAGCTACGTGCTCGGGGGACGAGCGATGGAGATCGTGTACGACGACGAGGAGCTCGAGCGTTTCGTGGGCATGGCCGCCGAGGCCTCACCCGAGCACCCGGTCCTGATCGACCGATTCCTCGAGGGTGCGATCGAGGTCGACGTCGACGCCGTGTGCGACGCGGCCGGCGACGTCTTCATCGGTGCGGTGATGGAACACATCGAAGAGGCCGGCGTGCATTCGGGGGATTCGTCGTGCCAGATCCCGCCCGCGACGCTCAGCGACGACGAGCTGGATACGATCGAAGACATCACGTGCCGGCTCGCCAGGCGGCTCGGGGTGGTCGGGCTCCTGAACCTCCAACTCGCCGTGAAGGACGAACGGATCTGGGTGCTGGAGGCCAACCCTCGGGCGTCGCGGACGGTCCCGTTCGTCGGCAAGGTGATCGGGGTCTCGCTCGCCCGCGTCGCGACGTTCGTGCTCCTCGGCCGGACCGTCGCGGCTCTGCGCGAGGACGGGATCGTGCCGGCGGACCCGTACCACTACCGTCATCTGCCGTCGACCAGCGTGAAGGCAGCCGTCCTTCCTTTCGGCCGGTTCCCCGGCGTCGACACGATCCTCGGGCCGGAGATGCGGTCCACGGGCGAGGTTATGGGCATCGACGTCGACTCCGGCATGGCGCTCGCGAA
The DNA here is from genome assembly GCA_005884925.1 of Actinomycetota bacterium. Taxonomy (GTDB): domain Bacteria; phylum Actinomycetota; class UBA4738; order UBA4738; family HRBIN12; genus AC-51. The sequence continues at coordinate 17,873 of VAYU01000030.1, forward strand.
AGCGATGGTGGCGGCGGGGCACGCGCTGCCGACCACCGGCACCGTGTTCGTGAGCGTGGCCAACAGGGACAAGCGTTCGATCGTGTTCCCGGCGAAGCGACTGGCGGATCTGGGGTTCCGCATCCTCGCCACGCGCGGGACCGCAGGCGTGTTGCAACGCGCGGGGATCCCCGTCGTGCTCGTCGCGAAGGTCTCCGAGGACTCGGACAACGTGGCAGGGCTGATCCGCGCGGGCGATGTCGACCTCGTGATCAACACGCCGTTCGGGCGGGCCCCCCGCACCGACGGCTCGCTGATCCGGACCGCCGCCGCGGCGACCGGCGTGCCCTGCATCACCACCCTCCCGGGAGCGTTCGCTGCGCTCCGCGGGATCGAAGCGCTCCTCGGTGAGCCCACCGTCCCGATGTCGCTCCAGGAGCACCACGCGGCGGGCCGTGAAGGGCCGATCCAGGTCCGGCTGACGTTCGACGAGGCCGCCGGCGTGGCGGGGGCACCCGCGTGAAACGCGCTCGTGCGGAGATCCTGTCGACGCGCAGGGTCGGGGCCTATCGTTCGATCACGCTGGTCGCCCCCGAGATCGCGGAACGCTCACGCCCCGGTCAGTTCCTCGCGATCGCGATGCCGGAAGGACGGGCGTTCATCCTGCGCCGCCACTTCTCGATCCACCAGGCGTCCCGTCACGGTGGGTGGGCCGGGACGCTCGAGTTCGTGGTCGATCCGTCGGTGGGCGCCGGCACCGGCTGGCTCGCCGGTGCCGGCGCCCACGAGTTCCTCGATGTGATCGGTCCGCTCGGGAAGGCGTTCTCCTACCCGAAGCGCCTCACGAACTGCCTCCTGCTGGCCGAAGGGCGCGGGGCCGCTTCCCTGTTCTTCCTGGCGCAGGAGCTCGTCGCGCGGCACAAACGGGTCGACATGATCCTCGGAGGGCGCACCCTTGAAAGCGTCTTCAAGCCGGTCGACGCCAAGCGTCTTTCCCAGACCGTCGTGGTGATGACCGCCGACGGATCCCTCGGCGAGCGGGGTGGCATCCTCGATGCATTGCCGGACGCGGTCGCCCGCGCGGATGCCGAGGTCGTGTACGCGGTCGCGCCGGCGCCGACGCTCAGATCGATCGCTGCGTTCTGCCGGGAGCACCGGCTCCCGGCGCAGGTGGCGATCGAGGAGCGGATGGGATGTGGGTTCGGGCTCTGCAACACCTGCGTCGTCCCGGTGGCCACGAAGGATCGTTCCGCGTACGAGAATCTCCGGGCATGCGTCGACGGACCGGTGTTCGATCCGTCGCGGATCCTGTGGGACCGGTGGCTCGGCGAGCTGCCGATCGTTCCCCCGACCGCGGAGCCGGTGCCGGCCATACCGCACGGAGGAGGCGAACCGTGACCGCGGCTCGATCCCTCGTCGTCGACCTCGGAGGGATCGTCCTCCCGACCCCGGTGATGATCGCCGCCGGCTGCGGGGGCACCGGTCGCGAGCTCGTCGGTCTGGTCGACCTGCGCAGGGTCGGAGCGATCGTGTCTCGGACCATCACGGTCACGGAGCGCGTCGGCGCCGACATGCCCCGGATCGCCGAATCTCCCGCGGGGATCGTCTGGGAGACGGGACTGCAGAACCCGGGCCTGGATCCGTTCGTGTCCGGCGAGCTGCTGCGACTCGCCCGGGGCGGTGCGCGGATCGTCGTCTCGATCGGCGGCGGTTCGCTGGAGGAATACGTGCACATGACGAGCGTCCTCCAGGGGCGGCCCGAGGTCGCGGCGATCGAGATCCATCTGTCGGGTCGCGACGACGAGCTCGATCGCGACGTCTTGGGGGCGCATCCGGATCGGCTGAACGAGATCGTGGGTGCGGTCGCGCGCATGTCGCTCGTGCCGGTCTTCGCGAAGCTGCCGGGGGGGTGCGATGACGTCGTCGGGCTCGCGCGCACGGCCGTGCGAGCCGGCGCGACGGGCGTGACGCTGCTGGCGTCACCTCCCGCGCTCGGTCTCGACGCGACACGGGAGCGTCTGAGGATCGGGACGGTAAGCGGGTGGCTCTCGGGCCCGGCCCTGAAGCCCATCACCCTGCGCGCGGTCTTCGACGTCGCGCAGGCGCTCCCCGACGTTCCCGTGATCGCGAGCGGCGGCGTCCGAACGGGGGAGGACGCGGTGGAATGTCTCCTGGCCGGAGCGTGGGCCGTGCAGGTCGGAACCGCCACGTTGACCGACCCCGCCGCGGCGGTAACGGTCGCGCAAGGGATCGTCCGGCGGCTCAATGCCGCGGGCCTCACGTCGCCCGCCGGGCTCCGCGGCCGGTTGCGACCGCCGGAGCCGACCGGAGCGGAGTCGCACCCGGTGTCGACGCCGTGAGACCGCGCCCCGAGAACCCGCTGATCGTGGCGATCGACGTCTCCGACCTGGGAGAGGCCGCCGCGCTCGCCGACGCGTTGGCGCCGCATACGGCGATGCTGAAGGTCGGGCTCGAGCTCTTCTGGGCGCACGGCCCCGAGGCGATCCGTCTCGTCGCGGAACGGGCGCCGGTCTTCGTCGACTGCAAGCTCCACGACATCCCGACCACCGTCGAGCGCGCGAGCGCGAACGTGGCGAGGCTCGGTGTACGGATGTTCAACGTGCATGCGCTGGGCGGCGAGGCGATGATGCGGGGGGCGCTCGAGGGTGCGCGACGGGGAGCCGATGCCGCGAGGAGGCCGGTGCCGCTCGTCCTCGGCGTGACCGTCCTGTCGTCGCACGGCGGTGAGGGTCTCGCGTCGCCCGCGTCGCTCGCATGGGAGGCGAAGGGATCCGGGCTCGATGGCGTGGTCGTCTCCGGCGAGGATGTTCGCGATGTGCGCGATGCGTGCGGCGAGGACTTCGTGCTCGCCGTGCCGGGGATCCGCCCCGAGGGATCGAACGGGCACGACCAGGTGCGCGTCCTGACGCCCGCAGCCGCGATCGAGCGCGGCGCCGACTATCTCATCGTCGGACGCTCGATCACGGACGCGGCCGATCCGGTCGGTGTCGCACGCGGGATCCTCCGCGCCACGCGGTGAATCCGCAGGCCACACGGTTCGTTTCCCGTTTGTCCCGCTCTCGGGCCGTGCGTATACTCCCCGGGTTCCCGACCTTCCACCGAACGAAGGAGTATGTCGATGGCTCTTCCCACGCTCACCCCCGAACAGCGCGCGCAGGCCCTTGCGAAAGCAGCAGAGGCTCGCAAGAAGCGCGCAGAGGTCAAAGGGGAGCTGAAGTCGGGGAAGCGAACGCTCGCTGATGTTCTCAAGACAGCGGGTGATGACGGCACCTTGGGCAAGATGAAGGTTTCGACGGTGCTCGAGTCCCTGCCGGGCGTCGGCAAGGTGCGGGCGCAGAAGATCATGGAAGAGCTGGACATCTCCGCGAGCCGTCGCGTGCGCGGGCTCGGTTCGAAGCAGCGTGAGCTGCTGCTCGACAAGTTCGGGAAGAAGTAGCGGCTTCGCCTCGTGCGTCGAGGCACGCTGATCGTCATCGCCGGCCCCTCCGGGGTCGGGAAGGGGACCGTGATCGAACGGTTGCTCTCCCGGATCCCGGAGGGGCCGGCGCTTTCCGTGTCCGTCACCACCAGGGCGCCTCGGCCCGGCGAGGTCGAGGGCGTGCACTACCACTTCGTGTCGGATCAAGCCTTCGATCGGATGATCGCCGACGGATCGCTCTTGGAGTGGGCGGAGATCGTCGGTCACCGCTCGGGAACGCCCCGCCTGCCCGTCGAGGAGCTGCTCGCCGCGGGCCGGGACGTGATCTTGGAGATCGACGTGAAGGGAGCCGAACAGGTGCGCGAGCGGGTGCCCCGAGCCCTCCTGATCTTCCTGGAGCCACCGTCGCTCGATGTCCTCGAACAACGGCTCCGCGGTCGCGGGACCGAGACCGATGCGATGATCGAGGGCCGTCTGCAGCTCGCGGCCCGCGAGCTCCAGGAGAGCCCGTGGTTCCACGCCGTCGTGGTGAACGACGACGCGGACCGCGCCGCGGACGAGGTCGCTGCTATCATCGAGGCGTCCCGTACCGCTTGACCTGCTGAAAGAACCACGAACAGGAGCGTCCTTACCGATGATCGAACCCAAGATCGACGACTTGCTCGCGACGGTCGACTCCAAGTACACCTTGGTGATCCTGTCGGCGAAGCGCGCTCGCGAGATCAACTCGTACTACAACCAGCTCGGTGAGGGGCGAGGCGAGTTCGTCCCGCCGCTCGTCGAGTCGGGTCTCCGCAACAAGCCGCTCTCGATCGCCCTCGAGGAGATCTCCGAGGGCAAGATCGACTACGAGCGCCCCGAGGAGATCATCGAGGCCGACTGACGTGCCCGAGCCATACGGTCGCCGGGTGCTGCTCGGTGTCACCGGTGGCATCGCCGCATACAAGGCCGCGCTCCTCGCTCGCCTGCTATCCGACGCCGGCATGGACGTCACGGCCGTCCTCACCGCCTCGGCGACCCGGTTCGTCGGATCCGACACCTTCTCGGCGTTGACGGGTCACCGGGCGCACGTCTCCCTCTGGAACACCCCAGGCGAGATCATCCACGTCCGTCTGGCGCACCAGACCGACGTCGCGGTCGTCGCTCCGTGCACGGCGAACATGGTGGCCAAGCTCGCGCTCGGGCTGGCCGACGATCTCCTCACATCGACGCTGCTCGAGTACGACGGTCCGCTCGTCCTCGCACCGGCGATGCACTCGGGGATGTGGGGTGCCGACGTCACGCAAGCGAACGTGACGACGCTCTCGTCGCGCGGCGTCCGGTTCGTCGGGCCGGTCGACGGTCCGCTCGCGCACGGCGACACCGGACCCGGTCGGATGAGCGAGCCTGCCGAGATCGCTGACGTTGTCTTCGCGGCCCTTCGGCCTCGTGATCTCGACGGTGCGCGCGTGCTCGTCACGGCCGGGCCGACCCATGAACCCATCGACCCGGTCCGTTTCATCGGGAACCGCTCGAGCGGGAAGATGGGTCTGGCGATCGCCCGTGAGGCAACCGCCCGAGGCGCCGCGGTCACGTTGGTGCTCGGCCCTACCACCATCGCGCCCCCTCCCGCGATGGAGGTGGTCCATGTCGAGACGGCGGACGAGATGCGTTCGGCCGTGATCGACCGGTTCGCTGCAGCAGACGTGGTCGTGATGGCGGCCGCGGTGGCCGACTTCCGGCCGAAGGCACCGCACGAATCGAAGATGAAGAAAGAGGCAGGCATCCCCGACCTGATGCTCGAACCGACCCCGGACATCCTGGCCGAGCTGGGGGAGCGGAGGCGGGCCGGTCAGTTCCTCGTGGGCTTCGCGGCGGAGACCGACGACGTGGAGGAGGCCGGTCGGGCGAAGCTCAGGAGCAAACACCTCGATGCGCTCGTGGCCAACACCGTGGGCCGCGACGGCACGGGGTTCGGAAGCGAGACGAACCAGGCGACGATTCTGGTCGCCGACGGGCGAGATGTACCGATGCGCGCGTGGTCGAAGGCGGAGCTCGCGTCGGCCGTGTGCGACCTCGTCGCTCGGTTCACGGGCCCGCGGTGACAGCCCCGCTCCGAGCGAGGTCGTGCGTGCCGGGGACCGTACTCGCCGGTAGACTCGGGCGATCATGAGCACGGGCCACCTGTTCTCGTCCGAATCCGTGACCGAGGGACACCCCGACAAGCTCGCCGACCAGATCAGCGACGCCGTCTTGGACGCGATGCTCGCCAAGGACCCCAACAGCCGCGTCGCGTGCGAGACCCTGGTGACGACCGGGGTCGTGTTCGTCTCTGGGGAGATCACCACCGAGGGCTACGTCGACATCCCCTCGGTCGTTCGGAACACCGTGGTCGAGGTCGGCTACACGGATGCCCGGTTCGGGCTCGACGGGTACACCTGCGGCGTGATCACGGCGATCCAAGAGCAATCACCCGACATCGCGATCGGCGTGGACCATGCGCTCGAGGAGCGCGAGGAGCATTCACATGACTCGTTGGACATGCTGGGCGCCGGCGACCAGGGGATGATGTTCGGGTACGCATGTCGCGAGACCGACGAGCTGATGCCGTTGCCGATCGCACTCGCGCATCGCCTCGCACGTCGCCTGTCCGACGTTCGGAAAGCGGGCGTCGTGCCGTACCTCCGTCCCGACGGCAAGAGTCAGGTCTCGGTCGAGTATGTGGACGGCAAACCCACCCGGGTCGACACGGTGCTCATCAGCGCCCAGCACCGGGAGGAGGTCGACGTCGAGACGCTCTTGCGGCCGGATGTCGAGGCCGAGGTTATCGATCCGGTGCTCCGCGAGTTCCCGGAGCTGACCACCGAAGGTGTACGCGTCCTCGTCAATCCCACCGGGCGGTTCGAGGTCGGCGGACCGAAGGCCGACACCGGCCTCACCGGGCGCAAGATCATCGTCGATTCCTACGGTGGTATGGCGCCGCACGGCGGTGGTGCCTTCAGCGGTAAGGATCCGACGAAGGTCGACCGCTCCGGTGCGTACATGACGAGGTACGTGGCCAAGAACGTCGTGGCGGCCGGACTGGCGGACAAGTGCCTCCTGCAGGTGGCGTACGCGATCGGCACGGCGCACCCCGTGTCACTGATGGTCGACACCTCCCACACCGAGCAGGTCGATCCCGTCAAGCTCCAAGAGGCCATCTGGGAGATCTTCGACTTCCGCCCGGCGGCGATCATCCGCGATCTGGATCTGGCTCGTCCGATCTACCAGGAGACGGCCGCCTACGGACATTTCGGGCGCAAGGAGTTCCCCTGGGAGGCCGCGGATCGCGCCGACGCGCTCCGGAGCGCCGTCGGCGCCTGAGGCACTCTCGGGTCCGGTCGCGGTCTGCATCGACCGGCCGGTCCTCTCCCTCGACCGGCCGTTCACGTACACGCTCCCGGCCGAGCTCGATGCCGGGGTCGGCTCGTACGTCCGCGTCCGGTTCCACGGCAAGCTGACGCGCGCGTGGATCGTGGGTCCCGCCGAGGAGCTCCCCGGCAGGATGCTCCCGGTGATGCGGCTCGTCTCCCCGGTCCGGTTCTTCGACGAACCGATGCTCCAGCTCGCGAGGTGGACCAGCGAGCGATACGTTGCGCCGCTGGCCACGGTGCTCGGCGTGCTGTCGCCGCCGAGGGTGGCGGGGGAAGAGACCGTCGCTGCGGGAACGAGCGACGGCGCCGAGCACCGTCCCGCGAACCCGGAAGGACCGGAGGAGGCGACGGTTCCGGCCACCCTCTCGGGGTATCGGGGTGGGACAGAGATGCTCGAGGCGATCGGGAGGGCGTCGGGGACGTTCCTCCTGCGGCCGGCGCCCGAGGATGAGCAGGCCGTCGCGGTCCACGCCGTCAAAGCATGCCTCGCCCAGGCGCGGCGTGCGATCGTGGTGGTACCCGAGGCGACACCGGTGCCCGCGACGGCGACGGCGCTCCGAGCGGCGTTCGGCGATCGGGTCTGTCTGTACCTCGGAGGCGACAAGCGGCAGCGCTACCGGGACTGGCTCGCCCTCCGAGACGGTCGCTACGACGTCGTCGTCGGTACGCGTCCCGCGGTGTTCTCGCCGCTGCGCGACGTCGGGCTCGTGTACGTGTCCCGGGAGTCCCACGCCGCGCACCGAGACGATCGTGCCCCCTACCACCATGTCCGGGACATCGCCCTCCAGCGAACCCGGCTATCGGGCGGCGCGTGCGTGCTGGCCGCCCTCTGCCCGACCGGGGAGGCGGCGGCGCTCGGTCTCCCGGTCGTGATGCCAGCCGATCGGCGGTGGCCGCTGGTGGAGGTCGTTCGTCCCGGACCCGAAGGGAGGGCCAGCCGGCTCGTGCAGGCCCTGCGCACGGTCCGGCGGGGCTTCCTCTACGCGCCGATGCCCGGGTACGGGGTTGCCGAGGTCTGTCGCACCTGCGGCCAACCGGCCGCGTGCGCGTCGTGTGGGGGGCTGCTTCGCGCCGAGTCGGGACAGGTGCGCTGCATCGTCTGCTCTTCCTTGGGCGTCTGTGCCGTCTGCGGTGGCTCGACCTTCGGGATCCGGCGCGGTGGTGCCGAGCACGTCGAACGATGGGCCGCCCGGAGCGCTTCGGTGCCGGTCGCGCGGCCCTCCCGTCCGAGGCTGCCGAAGCTCACCGGCGAGATCGTCGTGGGAGGGACCGAGTTCGTTCGCGATCTCGGCCCGGGGGACCTGGATCTCGTGGCCGTGCTGGACGCGGATGCAGCGGCCCGCCGGCCGGGCCTGGCCGCGCGCGAGCGCGCGCTCGCGATCTGGATGGAGGCGGTCGGTTGGGCCCGGCCGGCGGGCCGCGCCATCGTGCAGAGCTCGCACCCGTCGGATCCCGCCGTGCAGGCACTCGTCCGTGGGAACCCCGATCGGTTCCTCGCACGGGAGGGGGAGCAGCGGGCCGCCGCGGGGTTCCCGGTGGGTGCGCCGGTGTTCCGGGTGATCGGCGGCGATGGTTTGGAGGCAGCCCTGGCGGAGCACCGACCGCTGACATCGCTGGTCACGACGCTCGGGAACCGGACGATATGCTTGCTCGCGCTCGAGGCTGGACGCGTCCCCGGTTTCAGCCGAGCGATGCGCGACCTGGCGGTCGAGGGGGTCGTTGAGCGCGTCGAGGCGGAGCCGCATCTGTAGGAGTCTGATCATGATCGTGCCCATCCGGATGCTCGGTGACCCCGTGCTGCGCGAGCATGCGAAGCCGGTCACCGAGTTCGATGGGAAGCTCGGTCGGATGGCCGATGACATGCTCGAGACGATGTACGCGGCGCCGGGGGTCGGGCTCGCGGGCCCCCAGGTCGGGATCTCGCTCCGCCTGTTCGTGCTGGACGACGGACAGATCGGTCCGACGTTCATCGCCAACCCCATCCTGCTCGATCCGTCGGGCACGGTGGTGGAGGAGGAAGGGTGCTTGTCGATCCCGGGCCCGTACCACCCGACGCCCCGATCCGAGCGGATCCGATGTCGGGGGCAGGATGTGAAGGGGAAGGACGTCGAGATGGAGGGGGAGGGTCTGCTCGCGCGGATCTTCCAGCACGAGACCGATCACCTCGACGGGGTGCTCTACATCGATCGGCTGGATGAGGGGGGGCGCCGCGAGGTGCTGGCCGATCTCCGGCGGTTCGAGCTCGGTCTCCAGGAGCCGCGAGCACGCAGGCGTCCGGAATGAATCGTCGCCTATCCTGCGCAGCGTGACCGTCCGCGTCGCGTTCCTCGGTAACGACCGATGGTCCGTGCCGCCGCTCGAGGCGATCCTCGGCGAACCTGATCTCGAGCCGGTGCTGGTCGTCACGAACCCGGCGAAGCCGGCGGGCCGCGGTTCCCAGCCGACCAGGACGGCCGTCGCGGAGGTCGCGGTGCGTGCGCAGCTGCCGTTGCTCGAAGCCGAGAGCCTCCGCATGGGCGCATCGCTCGAGGCTCTGCTGGGGGTTGCGCCGGACGTCGTGGTCGTTGTCGCGTACGGTGAGATCCTCCAACGCGAGGTTCTCGAGGCCGGTCCGTTCGGCGCGCTCAACCTGCACTTCTCCTTGCTCCCCAGGTGGCGAGGTGCCGCTCCGGTCCAGCACGCGCTCCTCGCGGGCGACGACGTGACCGGGGTGACCGTCATGCGGATGGACGAAGGCCTCGACACGGGGCCGATCCTCAATCAGCTCGAGGAGCAGATCCGGCCCGAGGACGATGCCGGATCCCTGGGCGCGCGTCTCGCGCACAACGGCGGGATGTTGCTCGTCGGCGTGCTCCGGATGCTGCCGGGAGGAGGTGTCCCCGCGAGGCCGCAGGACGATCGCCTGGTCACGTGGGCGCCCCGGCTGCTGGCCGAGGATCGCGTGCTCGATTGGACGTTGCCGGCGGACGCGATCGTCCGGCGCGTCCGCGCGCTCGCACCGGAGCCCGGCGCGAGCACGCGGTTCCGTGATGAGCCGCTCAAGGTGATCGCCGCGGGGGTGGATCACGACCCGTCGCGACCGGAGGCTCCCGGGACCGTGGTGGGGACCGACCACCGTGGTGTGCTCGTCGCGAGCGGGCGGGGCGGGGTCCGGCTGGTGGAGGTCGCCCCGGCCGGCCGGAAGCGCATGGCGGCGTCGGCATGGGCACGGGGCGCGCGGTTCGACGGTGACGAGCGGCTGGGATGAGCTCACGGCCGAGGCCGACGGCGCGCGCCGTCGCGCTCGAGGCGATCCGACGGGTGATCGACGAGCGGGCGTACTCGAACCTGCTGGTGCCTGCGCTGCTCGGGCGCTCCGGGTTGGACGAACGGGATCGGGCCTTCGCCGCCGAGCTCGCGTACGGAACGCTGCGGCGTCGCATCCCCCTCGACCACGCGATCGAAACGCGCGCGAACAGGCCGATCGCCCGGATGACCCCCGGAGCGAGGCACGCGATGCGGCTGGGCGCGTACCAGCTCGCGTACACCTCCGTGCCGCCGCACGCGGCCGTCGGCGAGACCGTCGGCCTGGTCGGGGCCAGCGAGCGTGGCTTCGTGAACGCCGTCCTGCGTCGACTCGCGGCCGACCCGCCGCCGGCGCCCGAGGGGGACGACGACGATGCGGTGAGCCTGCGGACCGGGCTCGCGGCCTGGGCGGTGCGTGAGCTCAGGGTCGCGTTGGGTCGCGAGACGGAGACGGCGGCGGCCGCGTTCGCCGAGCGCGGCCGTCTCTGCATCCGTGCGAACAGCCCCAGGGCCGGTGTCGACGCGCTGATCGAAGCGTTGCGGGACGACGGCCGCGATCCGCGGCCGTCGCCCCTCGATCCGGACTGCGTCCTGCTCGACCGCGGCGATCCCACCACCCTTCCCGGGTTCCGGGAAGGGTGGTTCGCCATCCAGGACCATGCCTCGGCGTTCGTCGTGCGCGTCCTCGACCCCCGTCCGGGGGAGCGCATCGTAGACGTCTGCGCCGCTCCCGGCGGCAAGGCGCTCCACGCGGCCGGGCTCGTCGGCCCGCCGGGGGACGTGGTCGCTGCCGATCGGAACGAGCGGCGTGTCGGGCTGATCCGACGCGAGGCGGGTCGTCTGGGCCTCGCACCGTGGATCGTGGTGCACGACGCGACTCGGCCGGCGCTCGCCGACGGCTTCGATCGCGTACTCGTGGACGCACCGTGCAGCGGGATCGGCTCGGCGCGTCGCCGCCCGGAGCTCCTGTGGCGGGTCGACGCGGAGCGGCTCACGTCCCTCGCCGGGCGGCAGCTCAGCCTCTTGGAGGCGGCGGCCGACCTGGTGCGGCCCGGCGGCCGACTGGTTTACTCGGTCTGCACGTTCCCGCGGGCCGAGACCGAGGCGGTCTGCGATGCGCTGCTCCGCCTGCGCGGCGATCTTCGGCCGCTCGCGACCGCCGGTCCGGACGGAACCTCGGAGCGGCATCGCCTGTGGCCGCATCGGGACGGGTCGGACGGCATGTTCGTGGCGGCGTTCTCCCGATCATCCGCCGTCATCGCGGCTGGTTGAGCGCCCGGATGCGACGGGTACGATACGCGCGTCATGGGCAAGCTCTCTGCATCGATCCTCGCGGCGGATCTGGCGCGTCTCGGCGAAGAAGTGAAGCTGGTCGAACCGTATGCCGAGGTCATCCATGTGGACATCATGGATGGGCACTTCGTGCCCCCGATCGCGCTGGGCGCGGTCGTGGTCCGGAGCCTCCGGCCCGTGACGGAGCGACCCCTCCACGGCCACCTGATGGTCGACGCGCCCGAGGCGTACTTCGACGAGCTCCGCGAGGCCGGTCTTGACGTGGTGAGTTTCCATCTCGAGGCGGTTCCCGATCCCGGTCCGGCGATCCGCAAAGCACGTGAGGCCGGGCTGGGTGTCGGTCTGACCGTCAACCTCGAGACGCCGCTCGAAGCCGCCGCGCCATACCTCGAAGAGATCGATGACCTGATGCTGATGAGCATCCGTCCCGGGTGGTCCTTCCAGCAGCTCAACCCGGAGGTGTATCCGCGCCTGGAAGCGGCGCGCGGCCAGATCGACCGGCGGAACCCCGCCGTCGATCTGGAGATCGACGGCGGGGTGAAGATCGAGAACGCCGCCCGCGCGATCGACGCAGGCGCGAACGTCTTGGTCGCCGCCTCGGGCGTGTTCGCCCAGCCGGATCCGTCGGCGGCGGCTCGGGCTCTCGCCGAGATCGCAGCGACCGAACCGGCCAGGCCGACCGGAAAGGTTCACTGAGGTGCCGGAGACGATCCTGGTGGTGGACGACGATCCGGACATCGCGCGCTTCGTCGAGGTGAACCTCCGTTCCGCGGGCTACGAGGTCGCGGTGGCGGGCGACGGTGAGGAGGCGCTGGATAGAGCGGCCGAGCTGAGGCCGGACCTCGTCCTCCTGGACGTGATGATGCCGCGGATCGATGGCTTCGAGGTCGCACAGCGCCTTCGTCGGAGCCCGCAGACGGCGAATACCAGCATCATCATGCTGACGGCGAAGGCGCTGTCGGCCGACAAGGTGACGGGTCTGCAGTCCGGGGCGGACGACTACATCATCAAGCCCTTCGATCCGATCGAGCTCCTGGCCCGTGTGAAGGGCACGCTCCGTCGCGCCAAGGAGATGCGGAACCTCTCGCCGCTCACGGGATTGCCGGGGAACATCCGGATCCAGGAAGAGATCGAACGGCAGGTTCGGGAGGGTCGCCCCTTCGCCGTCCTGTATTGCGACCTCGACAACTTCAAGGCGTACAACGACCAGAAGGGGTTCGTACGGGGCGACCGGTTGATCCAGGCAGTCGCCAGGATCATCCAGGATGCCGTCGTCGAGCACGTCGGGACGGACGGATTCGTCGGCCACGTGGGCGGCGACGACTTCGTCGCGGTCCTCGCTCCCGATCCCTCGGAAGACGTCGCCAAACGCGTCTGCGAGCGTTTCGACGAGGCGCGTTCCGCGTTCTACGAGCCGGAGGATCTCGAACGCGGATTCGTCCGGGTGGAGGACCGCAAGGGCGTCCTCCAGGACATCCCGCTCGTGGCGATCTCGGTCGGCATCGCCAGCACCGATCGGCGACAGTTCGCTCATTACGGCGAGGCCGTGGCCGTCGCGACCGAGATGAAGTCTTTCGCGAAGCGCCAGCCGGGCTCGAGCTACGCCGTGGACCGCCGCGCCGAATAGTCCGCTCGGCCCGTCTTGGCCTTCGTCCGGACGACTCCTATACTCAAGGAAAGCCTGTTTCCGGGGCGGGGTGCAACTCCCCACCGGCGGTGACAGTCCGCGACCCCACGGCAGCCGGCCGTGGGTGGATCCGGTGCGATACCGGGACCGACCGTGAGAGTCGGGATGGGAGGAACGGGCGCGATCGTCGCGTTGCCGCCATCCGCGGCGGCGCCCGACGTGTCGTCCATGCCCCGGTGGGGGACCGATGGAACGACACGAAGCGGATATGCGCCGGGCGCTCGAGCTCGCGGAACGAGGATGGGGCCGCGTCTCGCCGAACCCGTTGGTCGGTGCCCTGGTGCGTTCGCTCGACGGCGACGTGGTCGGCGAGGGCTGGCATGAGGGACCCGGGACACCGCATGCCGAAGCGATGGCGCTCGCCGTGGCTGGGACCGAAGCTCGCGGCGCAACCGTCGTCTGCACGCTCGAGCCCTGCAACCGGTTCGGCCGGACCCCTCCGTGCACGACAGCGCTGATCGAGGCGGGTGTCGCACGCGTGATCGTCGGAGCGACCGACCCGGGCCTCGGTGAGGGAACCCCGGGGATCGCCGAACTCCGCGGCGCCGGCATCGACGTCGTGACGGATGTCCTCGGTGCCGGATGCCGGGCGCTGAACGAGGCGTTCGAACGGCACGTGCTCACCGGGAGACCCTTCGTGGTCCTCAAGTCGGCGTCGTCACTCGACGGGAAGACCGCTGCGGCGGATGGCACCTCGCGGTGGATCACCTCCGATGAAGCGCGTGCAGACGTGCAGCGCCTCCGCGCCTGGTCGGATGCCGTCGTCGTGGGCTCCGGAACCGTCGTCGCCGACGATCCCTCCCTCACCGTGCGGGACCATCGGTACGCGGACACTCGCCCGCCGCGGAGGGTCATCGTGGACTCCACCGGACGGGTCTCCGCCACGGCTCGCGTGTTCGATGGCTCGGCACCCACGCTCGTTGCCACGACCGATCGGACCTCCCATGGTCGCGTGTCCGCGTGGGAGGAGACCGGCGCGGAGGTCGTGATCATCGACCGGGACGAAGCGGGCCGTGTGTCGATCCCCGGGCTGCTCGATGCCCTGGGGAAGCGCGACGTGCAAGGTCTCCTCGTCGAGGGCGGCGCACATCTGGCGGGTTCATTCGTCGACGGTGACCTCGTCGATCGATTCGTGTTCTATCTGGCGCCCAAGGTGATCGGCGGTGAGCGGGCGCCGGGGATGGTCGCGGGCGCCGGATGGATGCCGGTGGATGCGGGGCTCGGATTGGTGTTCGAACGGATCGAGCGGATCGGCCCTGATCTCAAGGTGGTGGCGCGTGTTCACCGGCATCGTTGAGGAACGGGGCCACGTCGTGGTGGCGGGGAACGGCCAACTCGTGGTCGGTGCCAGCACCGTCGTCCGCGACAGCGACGTCGGCGCATCCGTGTCGGTCAACGGCGTGTGCCTCACGGTGGTCGAGCGTACGGACGCGTCGCTCCGCTTCGATCTGTCTGAACAGACCCTCGAGCGGACGTGTCTCCGGGACCTCGGCCCCGGCGATCCGGTGAACCTGGAGCGTCCCGTCACGCTGGTCGCGCGGCTCGGAGGGCATCTGGTGCAAGGGCACGTGGACGGCGTGGGCGAGGTGACCCGGGTCGACGTCGACGGCTCCGGCGGTGCACGCCTGTCGCTCAGGGTTCCGGCGGAGCTGTCGCGCTACGTCGTCGAGCATTGCTCGATCGCGCTCGATGGGGTCAGCCTGACGATCGCGGCCGTCGAGGACGACGAGATCATGGTCGCGCTGATCCCGCATACGCTCGCCGTGACGACGCTCGGGCTCGCGGCCCCCGGTGGGCACGTGAACGTCGAGGTGGACGTGATCGCACGCTACGTGGAACGGTCGATGGAAAGGTCCGGACGATGAGCGAACAGCTTGAGGAGGCCGACGCGACGCCGGAGGTCTTCGACACGATCGAAGGTGCGATCGAGGATCTTCGCGAGGGCAAGATCATCCTGGTCGTCGATGATGCCGACCGCGAGAACGAGGGCGACTTCGTCATCGCGGCGGAACGGTGCACACCGGATGCCGTGAACTTCATGGTGACCCACGGCCGGGGGATCGTGTGCCTGCCCGTCGCGGGGTGGCGGTTGGATGAGCTCCAGATCCCCCAGATGGTGAGCTCGAACGGCGGAGACGAGACCGCGTTCACGGTCTCGATCGACTTCGCACCGTCAACCACGACCGGGACCAGCGCCTACGATCGGTCCGCCACCGCCCGCGCGATCGCTGAGCTCGGGACCAAGCCCCAGGAATTCCTGAAGCCCGGCCACGTCTTCCCGCTTCGAGCGAAGGAGGGCGGCGTGCTGCGGCGTGCCGGGCACACCGAGGCCGCGGTGGACCTGGCCACCCTGGCAGGCATGTTCCCGGCCGGCGTGATCTGCGAGGTGATGAACCCCGACGGCTCGATGGCGAGACTGCCCGAACTGATCCGGGTCGCCCGCGATCACGGGCTCAAGCTCATCTCGATCGCCGATCTGATCGAGTACCGGCGCAAGCGCGAGGTGCTCGTGGAGCGGGTTGCCGAAGCCACGATCCCCACCGCATGGGGGGAGTTCCGCGCTTACGCTTACGAGAGCCTGGTCGACGGCAGGACCCACGTCGCCCTGGTGCGCGGCGAGATCGGTGACGGCACGCAGATCATGACCCGGGTCCACTCGGAGTGCCTCACCGGTGACGTGTTCGGCTCGCTCCGGTGCGACTGTGGGAGTCAGCTGGAGCGCGCGTTCGAGCTGATCGGCGCGGAGGGCCGAGGTGTCGTCCTGTACATCCGGGGACACGAAGGCCGCGCGATCGGACTGACGCACAAGCTGCGCGCGTACGAGCTGCAGGATCAGGGACGCGATACGGTTGAGGCCAACATCGAGCTCGGGTTCGCGGCGGACCAACGGGAGTACGGGATCGGGGCGCAGATCCTCGTCGACCTCGGCGTGCGGACGATGCGCCTGCTGACGAACAATCCGGACAAGCGGGCGGGGCTCGAGGGTTACGGCCTGTCCATCGCCGAACGGATCCCGCTCGAGATCGAGCCGACGTCCCACAACATCGGCTACCTGCGGACGAAAGCGCAGAAGCTCGGTCATCTGCTGGAGGTGCCGGGGGACCTCGGATGAACGTCCTGCGCGGCGAGACGCTCGGCGCGGGGCGCAGGGTCGCGATCGTCGCCTCGCGATTCAACGAGCTCGTGACCTCGAAGCTCGTGGAGGGAGCATGCGGCGGCTTGTCGCATCATGGCGTTGTCCCCGAAGACGTGACGGTCGTGTGGGTGCCCGGCGCCTTCGAGATCCCGCTCGTCGCGCGCCGTCTGGCGGAGTCGGGCCGCTTCGACGCCTTGGTCTGCCTCGGGGCCGTGATCCGAGGAGAGACCTCCCATTTCGACCTGATCGCGGCGGAGGCGGCGCGCGGCATCTCGGAGGTCGGGCGAACGACCGGTGTTCCGTGCATCTTCGAGGTCCTCGCCACGGACGATCTCGCGCAGGCACTGGCTCGCGCCGGGGGGGAACATGGGAACAAGGGCTGGGAGGCTGCGGGATCGGCGCTCGAGATGGCCTCACTGATGCGAGCGCTTCCGGGCGAGAGGGCCGCCGGATGATCGTCGACCGGCCGTGGGGTCGCTTGGCCACGTACGCGCTCAATCAGCAGGCGACGGTTCGGATCGTGACCGTGAATCCGGGTGCGCGCACGGGTGCCCACTACCACCGCCTCCGCGAGGAGATGTGGATCGTGTTGGATCCCGGGCTCACGGTCGAGATCGGGAACCGGGTCGTCGAGGCGGCCGCCGGCGAGGAGTTCACGGTTCCGGCCGAGGAGGCGCACCGGGTGCGCTGCAGCGGGCCTGAGCCGGGGAGGATCCTCCAGGTCGCGTTCGGCTATTCGAGCGAGGACGACCGGCTGCTGGTTGAGGACACCGGTGCCGACGACGAATGGTAGATCCGTCTTTCAACGTCTCGGTCGACGGGCGTCCGTATCGCCCCCTATACTTCACGGGCGCGAAGAGCGTTGCCACGTTCCTCATGCACCGGCCTCAGCCGGTGCTCGTTCATCATAGGAGGTGATGCGGGGTCTCAACAGATCCGCGTATCAACGACAGGATCAGGTCTCCACGGGTCCGGCTCGTCGGGGCCGACGGTTCACAGATCGGTGTGGTGGACACGCGTGAAGCGCTCCGCCAGGCGCGTGAGCTCGACCTAGATCTCGTCGAGGTAGCGCCGCAGGCCGATCCGCCCGTGTGTCGGATCATGGACTACGGCAAGTTCAAATACGAGCGAGACGTCCGTCAGAAGGAAGCGCGCAAGAAGCAATCGCGCACCGGGCTGAAAGAGATCAAGTTCCGCCCGAAGATCGATCCGCACGACTACGCCACCAAGAAGGGCCATGTCACGCGGTTCCTCGAGGCGGGGAACAAGGTCAAGATCACGATCATGTTCCGTGGGCGAGAGATGGCGCACACGGATCTGGGTCGAAAGATCCTCGATCGTCTCGTCGCCGACCTCGGCGAACTGGTCGTCGTTGAAGCGATGCCGAAGCAAGAAGGACGCAACATGATCATGGTGATCAGCCCCAACAAGCGGCATCTGGAGGCGGTCGCGAAGGAACGGGCGCGCCAGGCGAGGGAGCAGGTGGTCTCGGCCGTCCCTCCCGCGCCGGATCCGGTCGTCGGATCGGGGCCCCAGCTGGACGTCGAGCTCCACGCGGAACCGGCCGCCGCATCAGACGAAGGGTAGATCGGACATGCCGAAGACGAAGACCCACCGGGCGACCGCCAAGCGCTTCCGGGTGACACGGAAAGGCAAGGTGCTCCACCGGAAGGCCACGGGCAACCACATGCTCACGAAGAAGAGCGGCAGCCGGAGGCGTCGCGTCGAAGGTATGGCCGAGGTCACCGCGACCAAAGAGCAGAAGAAGCTGAAGCGCTTGCTGGTGAGGTGACCAGATGGCACGGGTCAAACGTTCGGTCCACGCGAAGAAGAAGCGCCGCGAGGTGTTGAAGGCTGCCAAGGGCTACACGGGCAGCCGTCGGATCCGCTACCGGATCGCCAAGGAGCAGGTTCGGCACTCCGGCGTCTACGCGTACCGCGATCGTCGCGACCGCAAGGGCCAGTTCCGGCGGTTGTGGATCGCTCGGATCAACGCCGCCGTCCGGCCGCACGGTCTGTCGTATTCGCGGTTCATCAACGGGTTGAAGACGGCCGGCGTGGAGGTCGATCGCAAGATCCTCGCGGAGCTCGCCGTGAACGATCCGGCGGCGTTCGCATCCCTCGTGCAGACCGCGAAGCACGCATCCGAAGCACCGGCCGCCTGACCCGACGTCCCTTCGGTCGGCACCTCCCGTCCCCGCGAACGTAGACTCCCGTCGTCCGGGAGCGCCGCCGCGCGGAGGGTCGTTCGTTTGCTCACCAGCCTCAAGAACCCGAAGGTCGCCGCCGCGGCTCGCCTGAAGAAGCACGCCGCCCGGGAACAGGATCGGTCGTTCCTCGTCGAGGGAGCCCGGGGGATCTCCGAGGCGCTCGATCGTGAACCGCCGGGGGTCGTCGCTCTCCTCGTCGCAGATCCGCTGGACCCGCTCGCCGTCCGAGCGTCGCAGCGGGGCATCGAGGTCAACCACGTCGGTCCGGACATCGTTCGGAAGCTGACCTCCACCGTCACGCCTCAAGGGATCGTGGGCGTCGCCCCCTACCTCGACATCGACCTCTCGGCGCTGCCGCAGGAGAACGCCGCCTGCGTGAGCGTGCTGCACGAGGTTCGCGATCCGGGCAACGCCGGGACGGTCCTGCGATCGGCCGACGCCGCCGGTGCTTCGGGCGTGGTGTTCACGTCATCGTCTGTCGATGTCTACAATCCCAAGACCGTTCGGGCATCGGCGGGCTCGTTGTTCCACGTGCCGATCGTTCGTGGCGTCCCTACCCCCCAGGTGATCGAGTCCCTGCGCGGGAGCGGCTTCCGCACGTTCGCGATGGATGCTGAGGGCTCGGAGAACCTCTACGGGCTGGATCTGGGCGGCCGGGTGGCGTTCGTGTTCGGCAACGAGGCGCACGGGTTGCCCCAGGAGATCGTTCGGCTCGCCGACGCGACCGTCCGCGTGCCGCATACCGGTCGCGCCGAATCGCTGAACCTGGCCGCGGCGGCAACCGTGTGCCTGTTCGAATGGGCACGCCGTCGCGTCGGCAAGGGCGCCGCGCTCGAGGCGCTGATCGCCGCGGCGGCCCACGACATCCGCTCGCCGCTCACGGCCATGAAGGGCTTCGGGTATGCGCTGGAGAAGCGCTGGGCGCAGCTCGACGACGACCAGCGTGAGCTGATGCTCCGGGGCATCGTCCACGACGCCGACCGGATGGACCAGATCCTGCGGCTGCTCGTGGATGCCGCGAGGGTCGCGGCGGGGTCCCTGGAGCTCTTCCCCGATCAGACCGACATCGCCGACGTCGCGATCGCGATCGGGGAGCTCCTCGGTCGCGATCCCGAGCATCCTGCCGTCGTATGGTCCGGTGACCCGGGGCCGTACTTCGTCGATCCTGCGCGCCTGAAGACGACGCTGCTCTCCTACGAGGAGGCGTTGGCGTGGTGGGCGGGGGAGGGCGCGACGACGATCGGGGCCGAGCGACGCGAGGGGAACCTGCACGTCTGGGCTTCGCGAGCGGGTGCCTCGATCGACGCTGCCGGCGCCGAGGGACTCTTCATCCCCCGCAGGCCCGGCACCGGCGCCGGCAGCAAGATCGGGCTCTACGTTGCCCGTGCGGTCGCCGAGACGCAAGGCGGACGCGCGTGGTCGGAGGTCTCCGGAGACACGTTGTCGTTCCACGTGGAGCTTCCGCTCCCGCGCTGATGGGTCGGCCGAGCCGCCTCGGACCGGCCGGTAGACTCGGCGGACCGATGGAGGCAGCCCAGATGCTCCGCACCCTGGAGGCGGAACGTGCGCGCGGTCGCGAGCTGTTCGCGTCGGCTGGATCGCTCGAGGAACTCGAAGCGGCGAACATCGCGGTGCTCGGACGCAAGTCGCCGCTCGGCGAGGTGCAACGCGCTCTGGGCGCGCTCGAGGAAGGGCAACGACGCGAGTTGGGGAGGGCCGTCAACGAGGCCCGCACCGAACTGGCGGACGCGTTTGAGGCACGCAGGGACGCGCTCTCCGTCGATGTGGAGTCCGCGTTGCTGGCAGCGGACGCCGTGGACATGACCCTCCCCGGGCGGCGCCGGCCCGACGGGTCGCTGCACCCCTTGACGGTCGTAGAGGACGAGATCGTTGGGCTGTTCCTCCGCCTCGGCTACCGCGTGGCCGAGGGTCCGGAGATCGAGGATGACTGGCACAACTTCCAGGCGCTCAACATCCCCGAGGACCATCCGGCCCGAACGATGAAGGATTCGCTCTACGTGTCGATCCCGGGCCATCCGGAGCTCTTGCTCCGCACCGAGACATCGGCGGTGCAGATCCGCACGATGCTGTCGCAGCCTCCCCCCGTGTACATCGTGGCCCCCGGCCGCGTCTATCGACGCGAGACGCCCGACCCGACCCACCTGGCCGTGTTCCACCAGGTGGAGGCGCTCGTCGTCGATGAAGGGATCACGTTCGCCGATCTCAAGGGAACGCTCGAGGCGATGGCCAAGGGGTTGTTCGGCGAAGACCGGAGGATCCGGTTCACGCCCTCCTACTTCCCGTTCGTGGAGCCGGGCGCTCAGATCGGCGTCACGTGCTTCCGGTGCGGCGGGGTCGGCTGCCCGACCTGTAGGAGCGGGTGGATCGAATTGCTCGGAGCGGGGATGGTTCATCCGAAGGTGCTCGAGAACTGCGGGTACGACAGCGAGCGGTACACGGGATTCGCGTTCGGGCTCGGGATCGAGCGTGTCGCCATCCTCAAGTACGAGATCCCCGATATCCGGCTCCTGATCGAAGGCGACGTCCGGTTCCTCGAGCGGTTCAGGGCCGCCTGATGCGCGTCCCGCTCACCTGGCTCCGTGAGTTCGCGCCGACGGATCTCGGAGCCGAGCAGCTCGCGGAGATCCTGACCCCGCGTGGCGTGTTGATCGAAACGATCGAGCGTCCCTGGGAGGGACTCGTGGGGGTGATCGTCGTTCGGGTCCTCGAGGTCCGCGATCACCCGAACTCGGACAAGCTCTGCGTCGCGAGGATCCAGCACGGATCAGGCGATTCAGAGCTGGTCGTCGGGGTTCGCAACATGGGGCCGGGTGACCTCGTCCCGTGGGCGCCGCCGGGCGCACGCGTACCGGTCCTGTCCGAGCCGCTCGCCACGCGTAGGGTGCGAGGGGTCGATTCGAACGGAATGCTGTGCTCCTCACGCGAGCTCGCCATCAGTCAGGACCACGGCGGGATCCTCATCCTCAACGGGGCGGGGCTCGCGGTCGGGGACGATCTGAAGCAGGGCCTGGGTCTGGACGAGGCCGTCTTCGACATCGAGGTCGAACCCAACCGTCCCGACTTCCTGAGCGTCTACGGGGTGGCCCGGGAGGCGGCGGCCGCCACCGGCGTGAAGCTCGCGCCCATCGACACGTCGGTGGAGGAGGTGCCGGACAGCGTCGCCGACGCGGTGACCGTGCGGATCGACGATCTCGAGGCGTGTCCGCGCTACGTCGCCCGAGCGGTCCGCGGTGTGACTCACCGGCCGTCCCCGCTCGGCGTTCAGGCTCGGCTGACGGCCTCTGGGGTCCGACCGATCGACGCCGTCGTCGATGCGACCAACTACACGATGTTGGAGACCGGGCAGCCGTTGCATGCGTTCGACCTGCGTCGACTCGCCGGCCCCGGCATCGTCGTTCGGCGGGCGTCCGACGGCGAGCGGTTGACCACCCTGGACGACGTGGAGCGGACCCTCACGTCGAACGATCTGCTCATCTGCGACATCGAGAAGCCCGTGGCCCTGGCAGGGGTGATGGGGGGGCAGACCTCAGAGGTGTCCGAGGAGACGACCGACGTGCTGCTCGAGAGTGCCTACTTCGCACGCAGCGGCGTTCTCCTCACTGCGCGCCGGCTCGACCTCCACACGGAAGCATCCCACCGGTTCGAACGCGGAACCGACCCGGAAGCGTGTCCCGGAGCGGCGGCACGATGCGCGGCATCGATGGCACGCTGGGCCGGCGGTGAGGTGATGCGAGGGGTCGCCGAGGACGGGCGAGCGCCGGAACGCACGTGGGTCGCGCTCCGGCCGGCACGAGCCACCGCGCTCCTCGGCTACCCCGTGCCGGCAGAGGCCGCCGCAGCGGTGTTCGACAGCCTCGGGATGGCGAGCCGTCAGGACGGGGATCGGCTGGAGGTCGAGATCCCCGGCTTCCGCACCGACATCGAACGTGAGGTGGATCTGATCGAGGAGGTCGTTCGGATCCAGGGCTACGACAACGTCGGAAGCACGATGCCGAGGTCTCCCCATCCGGGCGCCGTTCCGGATCCCTACGCCTTCGCCCGCCGGGTCAAGGGGGCGCTCGCTCGTGCGGGGCTCAGGGAGATCCGGCCGGTACCCTTCGACGCCGCGTCCGATCTCGCCCTGTTCGGCGACACGGACGCGATCCCGGTCACGAACCCTCTGCGTGCGGAGGAGGGGTTCCTGCGAACGAGGTTGACGCCCGGGCTCCTGCACGCCGTCGCGTTGAACCAATCCCGAGGGGTGGAGACCGTGCGGATCTTCGAGGTGGGCACGACGTTCCGCCTCGCCGCCCCGTTCGTCGAGATCCGCAAGGCCGGCTTCGCGTTGTGCGGCGGCGACGGCGAGGGCTGGTGGAGCGAGCGACGGGCGCTGGACGTGCTCGACGCGAAGGGCGTCGTGGAGTCGCTGCTGGACGACCTCGGGGTGATCGACTGGTCCCTCGGCGAGGCTCCCGACGGCCCGTTCCATCCGGGGCGCTCTGCGCGGATCGTGATCGACGGATCGCACGCGGGCGTCCTCGGGGAGATCCATCCGCGCGTCGCCGAGGCGCTCGACATCACCGGTCGCGTGTCGGTGGGTGTCGTCGGTCTCCGGGCGCTGCAAGGCGGCGCCCGAGGTCCTGCGGCCTCGACCGACGTGCCGCGTTTCCCCCCGGTCCACCGCGATCTCGCCTTCATCGTTGAGGACGCGACGCCGGCCGGCTCCCTGCACGAGGCACTGCGCCGGGCCGGAGGCGCGCTGCTCGCCTCGAGCGCACTCTTCGACGTGTACGTCGGCGATCCGCTCCCCTCGGGAACGAAGAGCCTCGCGTTCTCGCTCGATCTCCGGGCTCCCGACAGAACGCTCACGGACGAGGAGGCCCAGGAGATCGTCGATCGGATCGTCGACGAGCTCGCCCGACACTTCGGCGCGAAGCTTCGAGCGGGGTAGCGTCCCGTCGTCGACGACGCGCGACTAGACTTCGGCACCCATGCCGCGTGACTACCTCCGGGATTACCTCTCCGTCGACGACCTCGGTCCGGCCGAGCTCCTGCATCTGCTCGACGTCGCGGATGCGCTGAAGGCGGATCGGACGCTCCAGCGCGACGCGCTCGCCGGCATGACCGTTGCGTTGCTCTTCGAGAAGGCCTCGACCCGAACCAGGGTCTCCTTCGAGGTGGGTGTTGGGCAGCTCGGCGGGCGTCCGCTCACGCTCTCGGGCGCGGACCTGCAACTCGGACGTGGAGAGACGATCGAAGACACCGGCCGGGTCCTATCGCGGTACGTGGACGCGATCGTCTTGCGGACGTTCGAGCAGGAGCGTCTGGAGGCCCTCGCCGAAGCCGCGACCGTCCCGGTGATCAACTCGCTCTCCGATTTCGAACATCCGTGCCAGGCGCTCGCGGATCTCATGACGATCCGCGAGCGCCTGGGCACGCTGTCCGGGAAGATCCTCACGTACGTCGGAGACGGGAACAACGTCGCGCACTCCTTGCTCCTGGCCGGCGCCAAGACGGGGATGACGGTTCGGATCGCGGCTCCGGCCGGGTTCGAACCGATCCCACAGGTCGTGCAACGGGCTTCGGAGATCGCGGAGGAGACGGGCGGCGCGATCGAAACCGTTTCGGACCCGCAGACCGCGGTGAAAGGGGCGCACGTGCTCTACACCGACGTATGGGCGAGCATGGGTCAGGAGGAAGAGGCTGACGCACGAGCGCTCGTGTTCCGTCCCTATCAGGTGAACCAGGCCTTGCTCGATCTGGCGGACGCATCGGCGATCGTCCTGCATTGTCTGCCGGCGCATCGCGGGATGGAGATCACCGACGAGGTCATCGACGGGCCGCGTTCGGCGGTCTGGGATCAGGCCGAGGATCGCCTGCATACACAGAAGGCCCTTCTCTTGGTTCTGTTCGATCTCGCCTGAGGCGGACCGCCGGGATGCCCCGATCCAACGACGACGTGGCCCGCGTGCTGACCGAGTTCGCCGACCTCTTGGCGATCGTCGCGGAGGACCCCTTCAAGCCGCGTGCGTACGAGAAAGCCGCGCGCGCGATCGGTGGGTTCCCGGATGAGCTCCTGGACCTCGATGACGCCGGGATCCGCGCGATCCCGAACGTGGGGAAGTCGATCGCCGAGAAGGTTCGAAGCGTGTTGGAGACGGGCACGTTCCCAGAGCTCGAAGAGCTGCGTGCTCAGGTCCCAGCGGGCGTCCGTGCGATGACCGCGATCCCGGGCTTCGGCCCGAAGAAGGCGATGGTCGTCTACCGGGAGCTCGGGATCGATGGTCTCGACCAGCTGGTGGCGGCGGCTCGAGATGGCCGACTCCGGGGGCTGAAGGGGTTCTCGGCGAAGACCGAACAGAACGTGCTCCAGGCCGTCCAGCGAGCCAGCCGCGACACGGGCAGGGTCACGATCGATGTCGCGATGGGGGTTGCCGGATCCTTCCTCGAGCGCCTCCGTGCGGTTCCCGGCGTTCGCCGAGCCGATCATGCGGGTTCGCTGCGCCGGATGGCCGAAACGATCGGTGACGTCGACCTCCTGGCTGCGAGTGAGACACCCGGACCGGTGATGGATGCATTCACGGGGTTCGACGATGTGGATCAGATCCTCGCACGGGGTGAGACGAAGTCCTCCGTGGTGACGCGCTCGGGCCTGCAGGTGGATCTCCGGGTGATCCGGAAGGAGGCCTGGGGTGCGGCGATGATCTACTTCACCGGCTCGAAGCCGCACAACGTGCGGATCCGGGAGATGGCCGTCCGGAAGGGTCTCAAGCTCAACGAGTACGGGCTCTTCCACGCGGAGACCGACGAGCTGATCGCGGCGGAGACCGAGCGTGACGTCTATGAGCGACTCGGGCTGCCGTTCATCGAACCGACGCTCCGGGAGGATCGTGGTGAGATCGAGGCCGCGATCGCCGGCGAGCTGCCGCAGGTCGTGACGTTGAAACAGATGCGCGGCGACCTGCACACGCATACCGATCTCACCGACGGCGTCGCGACCCTCGAACAGATGGTGACGGCTGCAGCCACCAAGCGCTACGCCTACTACGCCGTGACCGACCACGCGCCGAACCTGGCGATGCAACGGATGACGGACGAGAAGATGCTCGCGCAGCGCACGAAGCTCCGGACGCTCCAGGATCGATCTCCACGGATGACCTTGCTGCATGGGACCGAGCTGAACATCGATCCCGACGGAGGGGTCGACTGGCCAGCCTCCTTCCTCGAGGGGTTCGACATCACGGTGGCATCGATCCACTCGCACTTCAATCAGTCGCGCGAAGCGATGACCCGACGGATGATCCGAGCGATGGAGAACCCCAACGTGAACGTGATCGGCCATCCCACGACGCGGAAGATCGGGCGTCGCGACCCGGTGGACCTCGACCTCGACGCGGTGTTCGAGGCGGCTGCCCGGACCGGGACCGCTCTGGAGATCGACGCCTATCCGGATCGGCTGGACCTGCGCGACGAACACGTCCGGAGGGCGCGCCACCACGGGGTTCGGTTCTCGATCGACACCGACGCGCACGCCGTCGGTCACCTCGACGCGATGCGCTACGGGATCGGCGTCGCCCAGCGCGGGTGGCTGACGAAGGACGACGTGATCGGCGCATGGCCGCTCACGAAGCTCCGCCGGTTCCTCCGGAAAGGAGCGCGATGACGCGACTACCCCGCCGATCCTTCGCGCGACCCGCGACCGAGGTCGCGCCGGAGCTCCTGGGTCACGTCCTCGCGCGCCGGCTCCCGGATGGCGCGGTCCTCCGCGCCCGGATCGTGGAGACGGAGGCGTACGAGCAGGACGACCCGGCGAGTCACGCGTACCGGGGTCGGACGCCCCGCGTCCGCGTGATGTTCGGACCTCCCGGACATCTGTACGTGTACTTCACGTACGGCATGCATCACTGCATGAACGTGGTCACCGGTCCGAACGGGACGGGGAGCGCGGTGTTGCTCAGGGCGGCGGAGCCCCTCGAAGGCATGGATCGCATGTCGATCCGCAGGAGCACCGGCCGGGTCCGCGATCTCTGTCGTGGGCCGGCGCGACTCGCGCAAGCGCTCGACGTCGACCGCAGCCTGGACGGTGCAGACCTGGTGCGGGGGAGCGAGATCTGGATCGAACGGGGGGCGGGCGCCACAGCCGTCAACATCCGCCGCGGCCCACGCGTCGGGATCCGGGTCGGCACCGACCTCCTCTGGCGGTTCTGGATCGACGGCCCCTGGTCCTCGGTCAGCCGGCGGGCGGCGGTGCCTTCGCCACGGTGACCGTGACCGTGCTCGTCTGGAAGTCGGGCACCCCGCCCGCCGGCGCCTGATAGATGATCGTCCCGGGAGGTTGCGTGCTCGCCTCGGTCCGCACCTGGACGTAGAAGCCGCTCTGCTCGAGGGTCGCGAGCGCGTCGGCCTGTGCGAACCCCACCACCGATGGCACGATCACCTTCTGGTGCGAGGTCGGGGTCGCGCAGATCTGATCCGGCTCGGTTCCGGCGATGAAATGCAGCACTTCGACATCCATCGGGAGCGTGTATGCGTTCGGCAAGCAATAGGGGTGCTGCGTGACGTCGACCGCCACGGAGAGGTAGCGAACCTCAGGGGTGGGGAACGATTCGGCCGGCATCCCCGCCGTGACCCGGAGCATCAAGACGCGCCAGATCTGTGCCGGGAAGGTTCCTCCGAACACGGTGATCCGGGTTCGTGGAGGCTCCATGGGGATCTGTCCTTGGTGGAAGCCGACCCATATCGCCGCGGTCAACTGTGGTACGGAGCCGATGAACCACGCGTTGTCGTGGTTGTCATCGGTTCCGGTCTTCCCGATCTGTGGCCGCCCGATGTTCGCGGCGGTCCCGGTGCCGTACAGGACCGTGTCCTGCAAGATCCCGTCCGCCGCCGCCGCGACGTCCGGACTGACCACCTGCTGCGGACGCGGATCCGCCTGCCACACGAGGTTGCCGTTCGCGCCGGTCACCGTGACGACCGGCACGGGATCGACATGACGTCCACCCGTCGCGAGCGTTCCGTACGCGCTCGCCATCTCGAGCGTGTTCGCCTCATTGGATCCGAGGACCGCGGACAGGTACGCGTGCAAGGGCGTGCTCGGGTTCGCGACCCGAGGACAGCACCGCATCCCCATCCGTTGCGCCGTCTCGACCACGGCCTCTGGGGTGAGCCGCTCGATCAGCTGGGCGTAGACCGTGTTCACCGAGTAGACCGTCGCCGACCGGAGGCTCATGGTGCCGTATCCGTTGCCTTCGGCGTTCGTGACGTGCCAGTAGCCGCCTTCCCGGAGCGGGATGTCGATCGACGAAGGTGCCGCGAACGTCGTGTCGGGAGAGATCCCCTGCTCGAGAGCGGTCACCAACGCGAATGCCTTGAAGGCGGATCCCGTCTGTCTGCCCGACCCGCCTGCCCCGGTCGCGAGGTTCACCCGTCCGGCGGCGTCGTTCGCCCAATACGCCGCGTCCTTGCCGCCGACCATCGCACGGACGTACCCGTTGCGAGGATCGAGCACCGTCACGGCTGCGTCGGGGTCGGACCGATAGGTGAGGACGCTCGAGACGGCGTCCTGCGCGGCCGCCTGGACGTCGGGGTCGAGCGTCGTCGTGATCCGCAAGCCGCCGGTGAACAGCAACCGATAGCGATCGTCGTAGGTCTTCCCGAACGCCGGGTTCGTCAAGAACCAGCGCTTGAAGTAATCGACGAAGTAGGGGTACGGGTAGCGTAGCTCCGCGCGGTCGCGTCGCAGCGCGATCTTCTCGCGAACCGCCCCGCGGTACTCGGTGCTCGTGATGTACCCCTGCTCCCGCATCAGCCGAAGGACGACGTTCCGCCTGCCGATCGCTGAGCGACGCCGGATGAAGGGGTCGAAATGATTGGGCGCGGTGATGAGCCCGGCAAGCATCGCGCACTCGGGGAGCGTCAGGGCGCTCGCATCCACGCCGAGGTAGGTCTTCGCCGCGGCCTGGATGCCGTAGGCGCCCTCGCCGAAGTACACCGTGTTCAGGTACCGCGTGAGGATCTCCTGCTTCGAGAGCCGGTCCTCGAGCTGCCACGCCAGGAGCGCCTCATCGATCTTCCGGCCGAAGCTCTGATCGTCCCCGGTGTAGAGGTTCTTCACCAGCTGCTGCGTGATCGTCGACCCTCCCTCGACGATCCGACCGCTCCGGAGGTCGTTCACCGCCGCCCGCACGATCGCCTCCGGATCCACGCCGTGGTGGTCGTAGAAGCGTCGGTCCTCGATCGCGACGACCGCGTCACGGATGTTCTGCGTCATCTGCGCGCTCGTGAGCGCGACCCGGTCCTCGGTCGCATGCAGTGGGGTGATCAGCGATCCATCCGCCGCGTAGAGGAACGAGGTTTGCGCGAGGGGTCGCGCTTCGTAGTCCTGCAGGCGCGGCAGGCTGCACGCGGCCATCCCGAAGAGGAAGCAGGCGAGCACGACACAGGCGGCGACGGGTCCCCGGACCTTCCGCATACGGAGCGAAGCGTACCCCCGACCCTGAACGTTCCCGCGGAGGCGCTTGGTAGCATCGCGGCGCCATGGCCGATGATGCCCTCGCGAGGCTGCAGAGCGGGGCCGCGGAGATCGCTCCCGAGGGCGGGCTGGCGGAGAAGCTCGCGCTCGGGAGGCCGCTGCGCGTCAAGCTCGGTCTGGACCCGACCGCTCCCACCGTCACGCTCGGCTGGGCGGTCGTCCTGCGGAAGCTGCGTCAGTTCCAAGATGCCGGACATCAGGCGGTCTTGATCGTCGGCGATTTCACTGCCCGCGTCGGGGATCCGTCGGGGAGGTCCTCCACCCGGCCGACGTTGTCGAAGGAGCAGGTGGATGCGTTCGCGGAACACGTGCTGTCCCAGTTCTGGAAGGTGATCGATCGTGACCGCGTCGAGCTCCGGCGAAACTCCGAGTGGCTGGAACCACTGGGCGTCGAGGACGTGCTTCGCCTGACGGCGTCCACCACGGTGGCGCGGATGCTTGAGCGGGACGACTTCGCGAGCCGGTACGCGGCCGGGAAGCCCATCTCGCTCATGGAGTTCCTGTACCCGCTGCTCCAGGGCTACGACTCGGTGGCAGTGGCCGCGGACGTGGAGCTCGGAGGAACCGACCAGCTCTTCAACCTGCTGGTCGGGCGCGAGCTCCAGAAGGACATGCGGCAAGACCCCCAGATCGCGCTGACGATGCCCTTGCTCGAAGGGTTGGATGGCGTTCAGAAGATGAGCCAGTCGCTCGGCAACTACGTCGGGATCGACGAGCCGCCGGAGGAGATGTTCGGCAAGCTGATGTCGATCCCGGACGGGTGCATCGCGAGGTACGAGCTCCTCGGTACGGATCTCGGCCCGGAGGACAACGCCCGTGTCGTCACCGCCCTGGCCGATGGCTTGCTGCACCCGAACGAGGAGAAGCGACGGATGGCTCGAGCCATCGTGGACCTGTACCACGGACCCGGGTCGGGCGATGCTGCGGAGCGACGGTTCGATCTCGTCCATAAACATCATGAGATCCCGGGAGACGTGCAGGACGTGCGGGTGCCTGCGAGTGTCTTCCGGAAGCAGCAGGACGGTACGTGGAGCGTCCACGTCCCGGCGCTCATCGAGGCGATGGGACTCGCGCCCAGCCGCTCGGAGGCGAGGCGACTCCAGACCCAGGGCGGCGTCCGCATGAACGGGCAGCAACAATCGAGCGAGGATCTCCCGATCGGCGGGGAGCCACCGGGGGCGATATCCGGCTCTGTGTGGCAGGTCGGGCGGCGACGGTTCGCACGGTTGGCCGGGATCGGGGACTGAGCCCTTCCCACGAACAGGCGTTCGAGCGGACCCTTCCGGTTGACGCCTCCGAGGTGGCTGCTACCATCTCGTTCGGCGCGGCCTCCCTGCGCGAGGTCGATCACCTCCTGCGTGGGGACTCTCGTGTCCGCTCGCACCTTGAGAACTGAACAGCGTGTGAAGCCAGTGACCTCGTCACTCCGAGGCCGGTTCGCCGTGCCCTCGGCTTGACGACCGTACACAACAAGAACCGCTCCGTGATCCTTGCGGAGCGGGTCAGGAGGCCGGCCGGAGGTGCCTCTTCGGTCGGCCGACTCCAGAAGACAGCGAAGCCGGCCTTCGGGCCGGATGAGCGATCTCTACGGAGAGTTTGATCCTGGCTCAGGACGAACGCTGGCGGCGCGCCTAACACATGCAAGTCGAACGGTGAACGGGGCTTCGGCCCCGGGATCAGTGGCGAACGGGTGCGTAACACGTGGGCAACCTGCCCCAGACCCTGGGATAACCCCGGGAAACCGGAGCTAATACCGGATACTCCGGCCGAACCGCATGGCTCGGTCGGGAAAGGTCCGCCGGTCTGGGATGGGCCCGCGGCCTATCAGCTTGTTGGTGAGGTAACGGCTCACCAAGGCGACGACGGGTAGCTGGTCTGAGAGGACGACCAGCCACACTGGGACTGAGATACGGCCCAGACTCCTACGGGAGGCAGCAGTGGGGAATCTTGCACAATGGGCGAAAGCCTGATGCAGCGACGCCGCGTGAGGGATGAAGGCCTTCGGGTTGTAAACCTCTTTCGGCAGGGACGAAGCGATCTCGTGACGGTACCTGCAGAAGAAGCCTCGGCTAACTACGTGCCAGCAGCCGCGGTAAGACGTAGGAGGCGAGCGTTGTCCGGATTCATTGGGCGTAAAGAGCGCGCAGGCGGCTTGGTAAGTCGGATGTGAAATCCCGAGGCTCAACCTCGGGTCTGCATCCGATACTGCCCGGCTAGAGGTAGGTAGGGGAGATCGGAATTCCTGGTGTAGCGGTGAAATGCGCAGATATCAGGAGGAACACCGGTGGCGAAGGCGGATCTCTGGGCCTTACCTGACGCTCAGGCGCGAAAGCTAGGGGAGCGAACTGGATTAGATACCCAGGTAGTCCTAGCCGTAAACGTTGGGTGCTAGGTGTGGGCGGACATCGACCCCGTCCGTGCCGAAGCTAACGCATTAAGCACCCCGCCTGGGGAGTACGGCCGCAAGGCTAAAACTCAAAGGAATTGACGGGGCCCCGCACAAGCGGCGGAGCATGTTGCTTAATTCGATGCAACGCGAAGAACCTTACCTGGGCTTGACATGCAGGGTGAAACCCGTGAAAGCGGGCGCTCTTCGGAGCCTGCACAGGTGGTGCATGGCTGTCGTCAGCTCGTGCCGTGAGGTGTTGCCTTAAGTGGCGCAACGAGCGCAACCCCTGTCCTTAGTTGCCAGCGGATCATGCCGGGAACTCTAGGGAGACTGCCGGTGCCAAACCGGAGGAAGGTGGGGATGACGTCAAGTCATCATGCCCCTTACGTCCAGGGCTGCAAACATGCTACAATGCTCGGTACAAAGGGCTGCGATCCCGCAAGGGGGAGCGAATCCCAAAAAGCCGGGCTCAGTTCGGATCGGGGTCTGCAACCCGACCCCGTGAAGTTGGAGTCGCTAGTAATCGCAGATCAGCACTGCTGCGGTGAATACGTTCCCGGGGCTTGTACACACCGCCCGTCACACCACGAAAGTGGGCAACACCCGAAGCCGGTGGCCTAACCCTTGTGGAGGGAGCCGTCGAAGGTGGGGCTCGCGATTGGGGTGAAGTCGTAACAAGGTAGCCGTACCGGAAGGTGCGGCTGGATCACCTCCTTTCTAAGGAGCCTTTTGGCACTCCGATCCTCGTGATCGATCTCGAGGTATCGGGAGACTCCAGGTCGATCACTGGTTGTCCGTCTCGCGCTTCGGCGCGAGCGGCACACGCTGTTCAGCTTTGAGGGTGCGAGCCCTCGAGCACCTTGAGAACTCGATAGCGAGCGCGAGCATCTACGAACAGTCAAGTTATGAAGGGCTTACGGTGGATGCCTTGGCGCCAGGAGCCGATGAAGGACGTGTCAGGCTGCGAAAAGCTTCGGGGAGCTGCCGAGAGAGCTTTGATCCGGAGATGTCCGAATGGGGAAACCCGGCCGGGGTCATGCCCGGTCACCCGTCGCTGAACACATAGGCGATGAGGAGGGAACCGCCCGAAGTGAAACATCTCAGTAGGGCGAGGAAGAGAAAGCAACCGCGACTCCCCTAGTAGCGGCGAGCGAACGGGGAACAGCCTAAACCGGTGCGGTGGAAAGCCCGACGGCGTTGCCGTGCCGGTGTCGTGGGACCCACAAGGATCCTCGTCGGAAGATCCAAGGAGTGACAAAACCGATATCTAGACGAAGGCCATGGAAAGGGCCGCCACAGAAGGTAACAGCCCTGTAGTCGAAAGGTGATCGGTCTCCTCGTGGGGATCCCGAGTAGCACGGGACCCCTGAAATCCCGTGTGAATCTGGGGGGCCCACCCCCTAAGGCTAAGCACTCCCTGGCGACCGATAGTGAACCAGTACCGTGAGGGAAAGGTGAAAAGCACCCCGGGAGGGGAGTGAAATAGCACCTGAAACCGTGAGCCTACAAGCAGTCGGAGCTCGTTCCTGGGTAACCAGGGGCGGGTGACGGCGTGCCTTTTGAAGAATGAGCCGGCGAGTTAGCGGTACGTGGCGAGGTTAACCGTTCTCGGGTAGCCGAAGCGAAAGCGAGTCTGAAACAGGCGAACAGTCGCGTGCTCTAGACCCGAAGCCGAGTGATCTACCCATGGGCAGGTTGAAGCGAGGGTAAGACCTCGTGGAGGACCGAACCCACCAGGGTTGAAAACCTGGGGGATGACCTGTGGGTAGGGGTGAAAGGCCAATCAAACTCGGTGATAGCTGGTTCTCCCCGAAATGCCTTTAGGGGCAGCCTCGGGCGTTCTCCGACGGAGGTAGAGCACTGATTGGGCTAGGGGGCCTACAAGCTTACCGACCTCAGTCAAACTCCGAATGCCGTCGGACCACAGCCCGGGAGTGAGGGCGCGGGGGCTAAGCTCCGTGTCCGAGAGGGAAACAACCCAGATCGCCAGCTAAGGTCCCTAAGTTCGTGCTAAGTGGGTAAGGATGTGAGATCGCATAGACAACCAGGAGGTTGGCTTAGAAGCAGCCACCCTTGAAAGAGTGCGTAATAGCTCACTGGTCAAGTGGTCTTGCGCCGACGATGTAACGGGGCTCAAGCACGACACCGAAGCTGCGGGATCCGCCGCATCACCCGGCCCTCGAGGGCAGCCTCGTGGGTCCAGGTGGGTGGATCGGTAGGGGAGCGTTCCCACGCGGGTGAAGCGGCGGGGTAACCCAGCCGTGGATGCGTGGGAAGTGAGAATGCCGGCATGAGTAGCGAAAGACGGGGGAGGAGCCCGTCCGCCGAATGCCCAAGGGTTCCTGGGGAAGGTTCATCCGCCCAGGGTTAGTCGGGACCTAAGCCGAGGCCGAGAGGCGTAGGCGATGGACGACAGGTTGATATTCCTGTACCACCTTGACCGCGCCCAGGCCGGATCCGAGGCACTAAGGGAACCCCTTCGGGGGCTACCGACCAACTCGGTAGTAGGCCAGCGATGGGGGGACGCAGGAAGGTAGCTCGACCCAGGCGTTGGTTGACCTGGGGCAAGTGTGTAGGGAGGCTTCCCAGGCAAATCCGGGAGGCCATCATCCTGAGACACGATGCCGAGCCGTTCAGGCGAAGCGAGTGATCCTCTACTGCCGAGAAAAACCTCTAGCGAGTGATCAAGGTGCCCGTACCCCAAACCAACGCAGGTGGGCACGTAGAGAATACGAAGGCGATCGAGAGAACCCTGGTCAAGGAACTCGGCAAATCGCGTCCGTAACTTCGGGAGAAGGACGACCGCGGTAGGGTGAAGGACTTCGCGTCCGGAGCTCGATGCGGTGACACAGACCAGGCCCAAGCGACTGTTTACTAAAAACACAGGTCCGTGCGAAGTCGTAAGACGATGTATACGGACTGACGCCTGCCCGGTGCCGGAACGTTAAGGGGAGAGGTCAGTGGCTTCGGCCGCGAAGCTTTGAACCTAAGCGCCGGTAAACGGCGGCGGTAACTATAACCGTCCTAAGGTAGCGAAATTCCTTGTCAGGTAAGTTCTGACCTGCACGAATGGCGTAACGACTTGGGCACTGTCTCGACCAGGGACTCGGCGAAATTGCAATACGAGTAAAGATGCTCGTTACCCGCGGAAGGACGGAAAGACCCCGGGACCTTTACTGCAGCTTGATGTTGGGTTCTGGCATGTGTTGCGTAGGATAGGTGGGAGGCGTCGAAGCGGAGCTTCCGGGCTTCGTGGAGCCAACCTTGAAATACCACCCTTCACTAGTTGGGACTCTAACCCAGGCCCGTGATCCGGGTCGGGGACAGCGTCTGGTGGGCAGTTTAACTGGGGCGGTTGCCTCCTAAAATGTAACGGAGGCGCCCAAAGGTTCCCTCAGCCTGGTTGGCAATCAGGCGTCGAGTGCAAGGGCACAAGGGAGCTTGACTGCGAGATCGACGGATCGAGCAGGAGCGAAAGCTGGGCCTAGTGATCCGACGGCTCCATGTGGAAGGGCCGTCGCTCAACGGATAAAAGGTACCCCGGGGATAACAGGCTGATCCTGCCCAAGAGTCCATATCGACGGCAGGGTTTGGCACCTCGATGTCGGCTCGTCTCATCCTGGGGCTGGAGCAGGTCCCAAGGGTCGGGCTGTTCGCCCGTTAAAGAGGCACGCGAGCTGGGTTTAGAACGTCGTGAGACAGTTCGGTCCCTATCCTCCGTGGGCGTAGGAGGCTTGACGGGAGCTGCCCCTAGTACGAGAGGACCGGGGCGGACGAACCTCTGGTGTGCCAGTTGTCGCGCCAGCGGCACGGCTGGTTGGCTACGTTCGGAAGGGATAAGCGCTGAAAGCATCTAAGTGCGAAGCCCACCCGGAGATGAGGCCTCCCACTGGGAGACCAGGTAAGGGCCCTGGAAGACCACCAGGTTGATAGGCGGGACGTGGAAGCACGGCAACGTGTGGAGCTGACCCGTACTAATAGCCCGAGGACTTGACTCTATTTGCTCGCGCTCGCTATCGCGGTTCCTGAGCTCTGCTCGAGGGCTGCATCCTCACCATCGTCCGACCGACCGAACGATAGGTCGGACACCACGTTTCGGTGGTCATGGCGGAGGGGGAACACCCGGTCCCATCCCGAACCCGGCAGTTAAGCCCTCCAGCGCCGATGGTACTGCCCGGGCGACCGGGTGGGAGAGTAGGTCGCTGCCGAGACATCGTTCGAACGGGCCGCCCGCGCGTTGCGCGGGCGGCCCGTTCACTTTCGTTTACCCTCGGATGCACAGATGCCCAGGTCTTTGCAGCCGCGCGCCGGAGGTCGACCGCACGGGACACCGCCCAAGTACGTCGACCTCCCTTCCGACGTGCTCGAGGAGGTGCGCCGTTCGACCCGACCGACCGCCCAGCGCGATGCGATCGCGCGGCTCTCCCGGGCGATCGAGCTGCTCGAGCGCGGGGACACCGGTGCGGCGGTCAACGAGGCGGCGAAGGCGAAGGCACTGTCCTCGCGATCCTCTTCCGTCCGTGAGGTGCTCGGGCTCGCGCTCTACGGACAGGGCCGGTTCCAGGAGGCGCTCAAGGAGCTCAAGGCGTACCGCCGCATGACCGGGCGCAACGACCAGAACCATGTGATCGCCGATTCCCTCCGAGGGGTGGGGAAGCCGCGAGATGCGGTTCCGCTGGCCGACGAAGCGCTTCGCGACAAGAAGGTCCCGAACGAGGTCAAGGCCGAGGCCGTGATCGTCGCGGCCTCGGCGCTGGCCGACGAGGGCCGGTACGCGGAGGCACTCGCGTTCATCGGCAGGGCCAAGACACGAGACGACATCGCGGAGCCCTACACGCTTCGGCTCTGGTACGTGAAGGGCGACATCCTCGAACGCGCGGGCCGATCGCGCGAAGCGGCCGCGGAGTTCCGGAAGGTCGTGCGTCACGACCAGTCGGCGTTCGACGCCGCCGAACGATTGGCCATCCTGAGCTGACCGGACGGGGCGGCCTCCGGTCAGGCCGAGGATGCCTCGCGCTCCCACCGCTTGCGCCAGTAGCGAGCGAGGCCCTCGGCGTTCATCCGGATCGAGCCGATCGCGTCGTAGCGGCCGATGTCGAAGGAGAGGCCCGAGTCGCTCTCGTACTCGGCTCGCGCCTGAACGACGAGTTCGCGCTCGAGGGCATCCGTGCCCGTTCCCGGTTCGCGCGCGAGTCGCGCTCGAACCGTCTCGGCCCAGGCGCGGATCCGCTCCGCCCCGCGGGCGAAGCCCTCTTCGGGATCGGCCACGACCCCGAAATGCGATGCCAGTAGCGTGGTCGGCCGGCGATCCCGCATACGGGCGATGCTCTCGATCGCGGCCTCCACGTCCGCCTCGGGAGGAGGGAGCGCCGGGCGGTAGCAGTCGGCCCAGGGCAGATGCGATCCGATCGCCTCGCCCGTGAACATCGCTCCGCTGGAAGTCTCATGGAGCGCAACGTGATGCGTCGCGTGACCCGGCGTGGCGATGACCTCCAAGCTGCGGTCGCCGATCGCGATCGTGTCACCATCCACCATCGATCGCACGCGCCCGGCCGGGCACGGCAGCGTTTCGCCGTACAACGTGCGCATGCGAGCTTCGCCATACGTTCGCGCCGTGCTCGCGATCAGTCGCGCCGGATCGACGACGTGACGCACGCCCCGCTCGTGCACCCACAGCGTCGCGTTCGGGAACCGGCCGAGCAGGCCGCCGGCTCCGCCGGCGTGATCCATGTGGATGTGCGTCACGACGATGTGCGCGAGGTCCTGCGGTCCCACCCCCAGCGCGCCGAGCGCCGCGCGGACGACCGGGCCATCCGCACCAGGGCCGGACTCCACGAGACAGGGCTCGTCGGACCCGATCAGGTACGCGGCGTTGAGCTCTCGCTGGGCCGCCATCGCGGTGTCGATCGTGCGGATGCCGTCGGCGGCGAGTGGATGGTCGTTCGCCGTGGTGTCCACGGCGACGAAGTCTCGCACAGGCGTGTCGTTGGCGGTCGGTATGGTGCGAACCGAAAGGGGGAGCCATGGTCACGGTGAACGTCGTGGTATTGGCGGGCAGCGTCGCCGCGGATCCGGTGCAGCGCCGGATGCCTTCCGGCGATGAGGTCACCGAGCTCCGGCTCTCAGTTCCGGAGGCGGGCAAGCGCCTCCTCCCCCTCCCGATCGCCGCCTGGCATGCGACGGTCGGCGTGAAGGCACTCGACGGCATCGCCAAGGGCGACCGGGTGCTGGTGCACGGGCAGCTCGTCCGCCGCTTCTATCGGAGCGGGGCCGGTGCGCGCAGTCTGACGGAGGTGGTGGCGTCGGGGATCAAGAAGCTCGAAGAGCCCGTCCCGTCGGACTGAACGTCATCGTTCGGCGGGCTTGTCGATCGGCATCAGGATCATGCCCGTCCGAGGTTTCGGCCAGAAGAAGGTCGACTTGCGGGGGAGTCGGTCGCCCCGTTGGACCACCCTGCGCACGCGGTCGGGCGTTGTGCCAGGAAGGAGGTAGGCAGCGGTCGCGGACCCGTCCCGCACGGCAGCGTCGGCCTCGGCGGCCACATGCGTGAACCGGAGCGCATCACCCGGCGCGATCCGGTCCAACAGCTGCTCATGGAGCGCGAGCACGGTCGGCGGTTCGCCTCGCAAGTGGTGGATCCGGTAGGTGACCGTATCCTTGACCTTCGTGACGGTTCCGTACCGCAGATGGAGATCGTCCGCGCTCGCCAGTACCTGCGCCAGATCCTCGACGGGCTGCCCTCCGGTCGGCGGGACGCCGCGCACCTGGATCCGGTGATACGGGAGGACGGGCACCTCCTCGGTGCCCGCGTCCACCACGAGGGCCAGGATCCGGTCCCACGGGCCCGGCCCCTCCGCGGCGCGACGCTCGTCGCGATATGCCAGCGCGGTGGCGTACCGATGATGGCCGTCCGCGATCAGCAGCGGTTCGTCGGCGAGCCAGGAGGTCACGTCCTCCTCGCCAGGGATCGCCCACATCCGGTGCTCGACGCCCTCTTCATCGCGAACGTTCGCGATCAGAGGGGCATCGGCCGTCCGATCGAGGAGATCATCGAGCCGGTCACATGGACCCGTGATCGTTCCGTAGATCGGCGAGAGGTGGGTCTTCGTGGCGCGAAGCAACCGCAACCGATCCTCGATCGGGCCGGACATCGTGTGCTCGTGGGGCAGGACGGTCCCGCCCCACGGCTCCAGCTCCATCGCGCCCACGAGCCCACGGAGCCGACGATGGGTGCCATCCGAGGGGTAGCGCAGCTCGTAGCCGTAGTAGTGGGGCGCCGGTGTCGTCGTGAGCACGCCCGACGTGCGCCAGTCCGCGAGCAGCGACGCGGCCCTGGAGTATCGGCCGGCCGATCCACCATCATTCCGGCCTTCCATAAGATCGACGCGCACGATGTTGTAGGGACTGAGCGCTCGAAGACCTTCTTGATCCGACTCGCTGATAACGTCGTACGGCGGGGCCGTCAGTTGGTCCAGCGGCCCCGCGACGGAAGGGTCATACACCAGACCGCGGAAGGGGGAGATGCGTGGCACCCGCTCTGTATAGCAGGCACGAACAACCGGCTCCTGCGTACGAGCTCTACGCTCGCGGCAGCGAGATGCTCCACGACGGCCACCCCCATGCCGCGGCCTTGATCCTCGGGCGCGCGAAGCTCCTCGAGCCCGACAAGGCGTCGATCCGCGAAGCGCTCGGCCGAGCCCTGTTCATGTCCGGGCGAGCGACGCGGGCGAGGCGGGAGTTCACGAAGGCCGTGGCCCTGAACCCTTCCGACGACTACGCGCATTTCGCGCTGGCGCTGGCATGCGAGCGGACGGGCCAACGCCAACGCGCCCTGGGTCACGCGAAGCTCGCCAACGCCATGGTTCCCGGTGTCTCGCACTA
This sequence comes from Actinomycetota bacterium, assembly GCA_005884925.1. Lineage (GTDB taxonomy): Bacteria > Actinomycetota > UBA4738 > UBA4738 > HRBIN12 > AC-51. The sequence continues at coordinate 57,095 of VAYU01000030.1, forward strand.
CGAGCGGGTCGTGGCCCGCCTGTCGGGCGCGGGCCGATCGTGACCGGCACCGGATGATCGCCGACCGCTACGACGCCTTCCTGTTCGACCTCGACGGCGTCCTCTATCGAGGCGACGAGCCGATCGAGGGAGCGGCCGGAACGGTTGCCACGCTCCGGAGCCTCGGGAAGGGCCTGGCGTTCATGACGAACAACTCCTCGAGGACGCCGGAGGCGATCGCGGCACAGCTCACCGGACTCGAGATCGAGGCTCGGGGGGACGAGGTCGAGACGTCGGCCCTCGCGACCGCGGAGCTGCTCCGCAGCCGCGCGGTCGCGAGCGCGTACGTCGTCGGTGAGGAAGGGCTCCGTGATGCGCTCGCTGCTGCCGGTCTCTCGGTCGTGGACGGGAACGCTGCCGACGCCGACAGCGTCGTGGTTGGCTGGGACCGGGGATTCGACTACGCGGAGCTCGCCACCGCGTGCGTCTTGATCCAGCGCGGCGCGACGCTCGTCGCGTCGAACGCCGATGCGACGTTCCCGGCCGCCGATGGACTGGTGCTCCCGGGGACCGGCGCGATCATCGCCGCGATCCAGACGGCGACCGGGGCGCACGCCGAGGTAGTGGGCAAACCGAACGCACCGATCTTCCGAGCGGCCTTGGACCGCGCCGGTGGTGGCAGACCGCTCGTGATCGGCGACCGACTCGATACGGATGTCGAGGGCGCCCGGCGATTGGGATGGGATTCCGTCCTCGTGCTCACGGGCATCACGACCAAGGCCGACCTCGACAGCAACGACCCGCCGACGTACGTCGTGGAGCGGCTGGATCGACTCATCGAGGACGACTGACGGAACGGCCCGATAGCCACCATCGGTATGCTGGTCCCGAACCCTCACCAACGGAGGTGCCACGATGACCAGGGTCGATGACATGCGGAAGGCGTTCGAGGCGACGATCGGCAACCTGACCCCGACCCGGGCCCAGGCGCTCGCGAAGGGCTTCCTCGAGCCGGGCGCCGCGAAAGAGCAGGTCGCCAAGACGGCCGCGGACATGATGGAGTGGTCACAACGCAACCGTCAGCGGATCCGCACCGAGATCAAGGATCAGATGCGGCAGATGGGTCTCGCGACGCAGGATGAGCTGGACGCCCTCCGCAAACGGGTCCGCGAGCTCGAGCGTGCCGCCGGCATGACGGCGTCGGGCGGTCGCCGTGCCCCCACGAAGAAGACCTCCACCAAGCGCTCGTCATCCAAGAAGACCGCCGCGAAGAAGCCGTCGACGAGCGGGAACGCATAGCGAGCCTCGACGATGGGTCGCCGGCGTCTCGACGCGGAGCTGGTGCGTCGTGGGCTCGCGGCCAGTCGATCTCAAGCGCAGGAGGCCGTGAACGCCGGCCGGGTCACCGTCGCGGGGGTGACGGCGACCAAGGCGGCGTCTCTGGTTGCGGATGACGCCCCGGTCGCGCTGGCGGGGGCCCCGCCGCCCTTCGTCTCCCGGGCGGGCGGCAAGTTGGCCGCCGCGCTCGATCGCTTCGCGGTCGACCCCTCCGGCCGTGACTGTCTCGATGCCGGTGCGTCCACCGGCGGGTTCACCGACTGTTTGCTCCAGCGAGGCGCCGCGCGGGTGATCGCGGTCGACGTGGGATACGGCCAGCTGTCGTGGAGCCTGAGGACGGATCCACGGGTGACGGTGATGGAGCGGGCGAACGTGCGCGATCTCACGTCCTCGATGCTCGTGTACGTCCCCGACCTCCTGGTGGCGGATCTCTCCTTCATCTCGCTCCGGCTCGTGCTGCCGGCACTGGCGGAGCTGGCGGCGACGGGGGCGACCTTCGTGGTCCTCGTGAAGCCGCAGTTCGAAGCGGGACGGGCGCGGGTGGGCAGTGGTGGCGTCGTCCGCGATCCGGAGGTGTGGCGAAGCGTCCTGTCGGAGGTGATGGCGACGGCCCGTTCCGTATCGCTCGCGCCCCTGAACGTCATGGCGTCGCCGCTGCCGGGACCAGCGGGCAACGTGGAGTTCCCGCTGCATCTCGTCGCCGGATCGTCGCCGTTCCCGGTCGACCTGGAAGCCGCCATACGCGAGGGGGAGGCGCTCCTGCGATGAGCTCCGTGGGGTTCGTGATCCACGAGGGCAGACCGGCGGCGGTGGATGCAGCGCACGAGCTCCGAGCATCGTTGGAGAGGGATGGGATCTCCTGCGTGGAGCTCCGCGGGGGCGTCGACGTCGTCGACCTCGTGGTCGCCGTCGGTGGCGACGGAACCTTCCTTCGGGGCGCCTACGTCGCGGCGCAGACGGGCTCGCCGGTCCTCGGCGTCAAGGTCGGCCGCCTCGGGTTCCTCACCGAGGTGGAGCCGGCCGATGCGGCGCCGCTGATCCGCGAGGCGCTCGAGGGTACGGCGACGATCGAGGAACGGCTGGCCGTAGTGGCCGAGCCCGGCGGCGGCGATCCGTTCCCGCCGCAGTGGGCGATGAACGAGATCATGGTGGAGAAGCGCGCGAGGCATCGGCTGATCCGACTCCAGGTTGCCGTCGATGGCGAGTACGTCACGACGTTCTCGGCCGACGGCGTGATCGTGGCGACGCCGACCGGGTCCACCGCGTACTCCTTCTCCGCGCGCGGTCCGATCGTCTCGCCCGACGTGCCGTGCCTGATCGTGACGCCCATCGCCGCGCACATGGTCTTCGATCGATCGTTCGTCCTCGGGGCGACGAGGGTGGTGAGCCTCGAGGTCGTCGGCGACGAGCCGGGGCTGGTCTCGGCGGACGGACGAGAGACGCAGGAGATCCCCGTCGGCACCGAGGTCAGGATCCTCGCCTCGAGCCGACCCGCCCGCCTCGTCCGCCGTGACGACGCGGCGGGCTTCCTGACGCGGGTACGAGACAAGTTCGACCTCCCCGGAGACCCCAGCGAAACCCCGGCGACGGTCTCGACCGCCGGCGATGTCGGTGGTCCCGACTAGGATGCGGGCGTGCTCCGTGAGCTCCACATCAGCGGTCTCGGTGTCATCCGCGACCTTGATCTCGAGCTGACCGAGGGGCTCACGGTCCTCACCGGTGAGACGGGGACGGGCAAGACCATGCTCACGGTGGGGCTCGCGCTCGTGGGCGGAGCGCGGGCGGGCGCGCATCTGGTCGGTCCCGGCGCGAAGGCCGCACGGGTTCAGGCACGGTTCGAGGTACCCGACGGATGGGGGGCCGCGGCGGCCGGCTCGGATGACGTGCCGGCGGACTGGGTCGAGGATGGCGAGGTGATCCTCGCACGCAGCGTGGGCGCCGACGGCAAGAGCAGTGCCCGCGTGGGCGGGCAGTTGACCACCGCCTCGGCCCTAGGCGGTCTCAGTGCTCGGCTCATCGAGATCCACGGGCAGCATGGCTCCCTTCGGCTCCTGGATCCCTCCACGCAAACGGCCTTCCTGGATCGGTACGCGGGGGCCCAGCACGTGGCCGCCGTCGCCGCCTACGGTGAGGCGTACCGGCGTTCGACCGCGGCACGAAGGGCGCTCCGCCGGCTCGAGGATGACGCCCGCGACCGGGAACGCGAACTCGATCTGCTGCGGTACCAGGTCGACGAGATCCGCACGATCGCGCCGGAGCCCGGCGAGACGGACGCGCTCCGCGCGGAGGAGAGCAGGCTCGCCCATGGCGAACGGCTGCTCGAGCTCGCCGCCGCTGCCGAGGAGGTGCTCGCCGGCGAGGGTGGCGTCGCCGAAGGATCCGCATCCGTGGCTCGAGCGCTCGGGTCGATCGTCGAGCTCGACGCCGACGCGGCGGATCTGGCCGTCCGGGCCCAGGCCGTCGCCGCCGAGACTTCTGAGCTCGGTCATGATCTCCGCGCGTACCGCGAGACGCTTGCGCTGGATCCGGCCCGACTGGCATCGGTTCGAGACCGGATCGGGGAGCTCAAGAGCCTCCAGCGGAAGTACGGGCCGGGGGATGCGGAGGTGCTCGGGTTCCTGGGCGAGGCCTCGGCGCGGCTCCGGAGCCTCTCCGGCGCCGACGAGCGCCTCGAGGAGCTGCGCAGCGAGGTCGAGGCGCTCGGACCGGAGGTGACCGCGCTCGCGGAGCAGGTCACCGCCGGTCGGGTGGGCGCCACGGCCCCGCTGGCGGAAGCGCTCGAAGGGGAGCTGCAAGAGCTGGGGATGGCAGGTGCCGGCATCCAGGTGACGCTCGAAACGCTCCCCGAGCCCGGTCCCTCGGGCGCCGAACGGATCGAGATCCGGTTCCGAGGCGCGTCCGGGCAGCCGTGGCTGTCGTTCGCCAAAGCGGCCAGCGGGGGAGAGCTCTCGCGGGTGATGCTCGCGTGTCGCAGCGTCCTGGCGGACCTGGACGACGTCCCAACGCTCGTCTTCGATGAGGTGGATGCGGGGATCGGGGGCCAGGCCGGGCTCGCGGTTGGTCGCCGCTTGGCTCACCTGGCCGTGACGCGCCAGGTCGTGGTGGTGACCCACCTCCCGCAGATCGCGTGCTTCGCCGACCGGCACGTCCGCGTTCGGAAAGAGGACGGCCTGGCGCGACTCGACGTGCTCGACGACCAGGAGCGGATCCCCGAACTGTCACGGATGCTGGCCGGTCTCGAGGCCTCGGAGCACGGCGCGTCGCACGCCGAGGAGCTGCTGGCGGAGGCGGCCCGTTCCCGCCAGGGGGTCCCTTGAGCGAGAAGATCGGACCGCGGAGCCGGCGATCCATGAAGTTCTCCCCGCAACGCACCCGGCGGCAGGCCAACCTCTGCTACAGTCGGGTCCCGTGGTGAGGGAGCGAACGAAGTACATCTTCGTCACGGGTGGTGTCGCCTCCGGACTCGGCAAGGGCATCACGACCGCCTCCCTCGGCAGACTTTTCGCGTCGCGCGGACTCAAGGTCGTGCTCCAGAAGCTCGACCCGTACGTCAACGTCGATCCGGGGACGATGAACCCCTTCGAGCACGGCGAGGTCTTCGTCCTGGACGACGGAGCCGAGACCGATCTCGACCTCGGGCACTACGAGCGGTTCCTCGATGCGGATCTTCACCGAGGCTCGAACTTCACGACCGGCGCGGTCTACTCGTCGGTGCTCGCGAAGGAGCGCCGTGGCGATTACCTCGGCAAGACCGTCCAGGTGATCCCGCATATCACCGACGAGATCAAGGCGAGGGTTCGGGCCCTCGCCGAGGCGGAACAGGCCGACCTCCAGATCGTCGAGATCGGCGGCACCGTAGGGGACATCGAGTCTCTCCCCTTCCTCGAGGCCATCCGGCAGCTCCGGAACGAGGTGGGGCGCGAGCATTGTGCCTTCGTCCACGTTTCCCTGATGCCTTTCATCGGACCCTCCGGCGAGCTGAAGACCAAGCCGACGCAGCACTCGGTGAAGGAGCTTCGTTCCCTCGGTCTGCAGCCGGATGCCATCGTATGCCGCTCGGACCGTCCGATCGGCCGCAACCTGAAGGAGAAGGTCTCGCTGCTGTGCGACGTGCCCATCGGCGGCGTGATCAGTGCCCCCGACGCTCCCTCCATCTACGAGGTCCCGCTCGTGCTCCACAAGGAGGGGCTGGACGAGCTCCTCGCCGACCATCTCGAGATCGTCTCGACCCCTGATCTTTCGGAGTGGACGACGCTCGTCGACCGTGTCCACGCGGCGACGGAGAGGGTGGATATCGCCCTGGTCGGCAAGTACGTGTATCTCCGCGATGCGTACCTGTCGGTGATGGAGGCGCTCCGGCACGGAGGGATCCATCACGGACGCGAGGTCCAGATCCATTGGATCGCGTCGGACGACCTGGGCGGCGCCGCAACCGAGGAGGAGCTCGGGCCGATGGATGGCATCCTGATCCCGGGTGGGTTCGGTGTTCGGGGCGTCGAGGGCAAGGTGGACGCCGCGCGATACGCACGCGAGCAGAAGGTGCCCTTCCTCGGGATCTGCCTCGGACTCCAATGCGCCGTGATCGAGATCGCGCGGAGCATCTGCGGGCTCGCCGGCGCGAACTCCAGCGAGTTCGATCCCGCCACCCCGCACCCGGTGATCGACCTGCTCCCGGAACAGAAGGACGTGACGGAGCTGGGCGCGACGATGCGGTTGGGAGCACAGCCGTGCTACCTCGAGCCGGGAACGCGCGCCGCCGCCGCGTACGAAGCAGACGTCGTCGAGGAACGTCACCGCCACCGGTACGAGGTCAATCCCGCGTATCACGAGACGCTCACGAGCGGCGGGTTGGTGATCAGCGGATCGTCGCAGAAGGGCCGACTCGCGGAGATCGTGGAGCTCCCCGATCACCCCTTCTTCGTCGCCGGTCAGTTCCACCCGGAGCTCCGGTCACGACCCACCCGGCCGCATCCGTTGTTCCGCGAGTTCGTCGGTGCCGCCGCGGAGCATCGGCGGGAGCGTGTCCGGTCAGGCGATCGTATCGTCGTCACCGGCTGAACCGCACCCCGCATGCCGGAACCCGTGGCATCCCGGGTCGTGTTCGCGGGGAGGTACCTGACGGTGGTCGCCGAGACGTGGCCCGACATCGGTGAATGGGAGGTGCTGCACAAACGCAGCGCCGTGGCGATCGTCCCCATCACTCCCGACGGTCAGGTCGTCCTCGTTCGACAATTCCGGATCCCGGTCCGACAAGAGCTCGTCGAGGTGCCGGCGGGCCTGCTCGACATCCACGGGGAGGACGCCCGCACGTGTGCCATCCGCGAGCTCTTCGAGGAGACCGGGTACCGGGCGCATGACGTTCGGTTCCTCGGCGGCGTCTTCATGTCGCCGGGCGCGACCGACGAGTACGTCCACTTCTTCGTCGGAGGAACGGACGCCGAGCCCGCCGGGTCCCCGGAGGAAGGGATCCAGGTGATCCTTCGGCCGTTCGAGGAGATGGTGCGCGCGGCGCGAACCGGGCGGGTCCGCGACGCGATGAGCGCCCTTGCACTCGTCCTGGCGGCCGCGCAACCATCCTCGGCGTGACCGACTCCGGATTGAGCCGCGACGCTGAGCGGTTCTTGGTCCACCTGACCGTCGAGCGCGGGCTGGCGGTGAACACGTTGGCCGCCTACCGGCGAGACCTCCGCCGGTACGTCGGCTTCCTCTCATCGCGCGGGATCGTGCGGGCCGACGAGGTGGACGACATCGTCGTCCGGTCCTTCATCGCATCGGTGTCGGCTTCCACGTACGGACCCGATGAGGCGCCGTACAGGTCGACGTCGGTATCGCGCGTCCTCTCGGCCGTACGGTCGTTCCATCGGTACCTCGTCGGTGAAGGGATCCTGGCGCAGGACCCCACGAGCGAGGTCGTCCGTCCGCGGGTGCCTCGCGCACTCCCGCATCCCCTGGGCGTGGATGAGGTCCGGCGCCTCGTCGAGGCGCCGGACCGCTCCAGCCCGACCGGTCTCCGCGATCGCGCGATCCTCGAGGTCCTCTACGGGGCGGGCGTGCGCGTCTCGGAGCTCACCGGGCTGGACGTGGACGACCTCGATCTGGAGGGCGGGTTCGTGCGTGTCGTCGGGAAGGGCGGCAAGGAGCGAGAGGTTCCGATCGGCCGCCACGCGCAGCGCGCGGCACGGGCGTATCTGGGCCGCGCGCGGCCGCGCCTCGTGGGCCAGCGGACACGTGGCGCTTTGTTCCTCAACACGCGGGGTGGTCGACTCTCGCGACAGTCGTGCGCGAGGCTCCTGGCCGTGTATGCCGCTCGGGCCGGGATCGGACGTCGCGTGTCGCCCCACGACCTGCGACACTCGTTCGCGACGCATCTCCTCGAGGGGGGAGCCGACGTGCGGGTTGTCCAGGAGCTGCTCGGTCATGCGAGCGTCGCCACGACGCAGATCTACACGCTCGTGACGAAAGAACATCTCCGCGAGGTGTACTACACCGCGCATCCGCGGGCGCGCGGCGGGATGGGGAAGGGGCGATGAGGGGTGCTCGACGGGGCCATGCTCGAGAGGTTGCGCGCGTCACTGACGCAGCAGCAGGCGGACCTCCATCGGGAGATCGAAGGGTACGGAGCGGATCCCGGTTCGGATGATGTCACCTTCGACGCCGACGCCGGCTTCTCCGATCGCTCACACAGCACCGAGGAACGAGCTCGCGTGATCGCGGTGGTTCGCGCGCTCCGCTCGAACCTGCACGACGTCGACCGTGCCCTCGCGAAGATGCACGCCGGCACGTACGGGACATGCGAGCGATGCGGAAGCCCGATCGCGGAGGAGCGCCTCGAAGCGATCCCGTGGGCGCTCTTGTGCATCGACTGCAAGAAGCTGACCGGATGACGGCGTCGGCCCCGTCGGCTCGATGGGTCCAAAGGGTGTGCCTGCTGGTATGCGACTCGTGGGGGGTCGGTGATGCACCCGATGCGGCAGCGTACGACGATGCCGGTTCCAACACGTTGGGGAACACGTCACGGGAGGTCGGCGGTCTGGACGTTCCCACCCTGGAGTCCCTCGGCCTCGGCTACCTCACCGACATCCAGGGCGTGGCTCCCCGCGCTGAGCCCGGCACGGCACACGGGCGAGCGACCGAGATCTCGGCCGGCAAGGACACCACCACGGGCCACTGGGAGATGATGGGGATCCGGCTCGAGCGCCCGTTCCCACTGTACCCCGGCGGGTTCCCGCCGGAGATCATCCAACCCTTCGAGCGAGCGATCGGGCGGCCGGTCCTCGGCAACATCCCGGCTTCCGGGACCGAGATCATCCGGCAGCTCGGCGAGGAGCACCTGCGGACAGGGTTCCCCATCGTGTACACGAGCGGTGACTCGGTGTTCCAGGTCGCCACGCACATCGACATCGTCCCGCTCGAGCTGCTCTATGCGTGGTGCCGGGTCGCCCGCGGGCTCCTGACCGGCAAGCACAACGTCGGACGCGTGATCGCGCGGCCGTTCCAGGGCCGGCCCGGTGCGTTCGAACGGCGTCCGGATCGCCGAGACTTCAGCGTTCCGCCGCCGGGGCCAACCGTCCTCGACCGTCTGAACGACGCCGGGGTCCCCGTCTTCGGGGTCGGGAAGATCCAGGACATCTTCGACCAGCGGGGGATCACGGACGCCGTCTATTCCGACTCGAACGACCACGGCGTGGATCTGACCGTCGAGCTCCTGCGGGAACCAGGACCCGTGTTCGTGTTCTCGAACCTCGTCGATTTCGACTCCAAGTACGGCCACCGCAACGATCCGGCCGGCTACGCGTCCGCGGTCCGAGCCCTCGACCGGCGGCTGCCCGAGGTGATAGACGCGGTCGACGGCGGCGTGCTGTTGATGACCGGCGATCACGGCTGCGACCCGACCACGCCATCCACCGACCACTCCCGGGAGCGGACGCCGCTGCTCGCTGCCGGCCTCCCCGCCGGGCCGTACGACCTCGGGACCCGGGCGACGTTCGGCGACCTGGGGCACACGGTCGCTCAACTCCTGGGTGTCGAGGTGGAGGGTCTGGTCGGGGAAGGGTTCGCCGATCAGATCGGCTACCGAACGTGAGGGCGGGTTCCCGTCGAGATGGAGGGTTCGTCGCGCCCATCCGCCGGGCGAACCCTGAGCCTGTGGTCGAGCCTCGGCTCACCACGGACGCTCGGAAGAGGGGATCCTCTCGGTGACCACCTGGGATCCACGTGGGACGATCGCCGCGAAACGCGAACGACAGACCCTCCCTCCCGACGAGGTCGAGCGATTCGTCCTCGCCTACGCGATGGGTGAGATCGGCGACGGCCCCGCGGCCGCCTTCTTGATGGCCTCCTTGCTCAACGGTCTGGACGACGAAGAGACGCTCGCCATGACGAGGGCGATGATCGCTTCGGGTGACACGGTGACGTTCGGCGACCTGGGGCGACCGGCCGTCGACAAGCACTCGACCGGCGGGGTGGCCGACGGGGTCACGCTCGTGTTCGCGCCGCTCGCCGCGTCGCTCGGTCTGGCGGTGGCGAAGCTTTCCGGCCGTGGGCTCGGGCACACCGGGGGGACCCTCGACAAGCTGGAGTCGATCCCCGGCCTTCGGACGGACCTCGAGCCCGATCGGATCGCACAGCAGGTGCACGAGGTCGGATGCGCGGTCGCGGCACAATCGTCACGCCTCGTCCCGGCCGATGGGGCGCTCTACGCCCTCCGCGACGCCACGGCGACGGTCCCGTCCGTACCGCTGATCGCCGCCAGCGTGATGTCGAAGAAGCTCGCCGTCGCCTCGGATCTGATCCTGCTCGACGTGAAGGCCGGGTCGGGTGCGTTCATGAAGGATCCGGCGCGGGCGCGGAGCCTCGCCGAGGCGTGTCTGGCGCTGGCCTATGGGGCAGGTCGACCCTGCGGCGTGGCGATCACCGATATGTCCCAGCCGCTCGGGGAGGCGATCGGGAACGCGCTCGACATCAACGAGGCGGTGCAGGTTCTGCGCGGCTCCCGCCGAGGCCTGCTGCGCGACCTCTCGATCTGGTTCGCGGCGCGGGCGCTGGAGGCGACCGGGGGGATCCACTTCGACGAGGCCAGCGCCCGCGCCGCGACGGCGTTGGACGACGGGTCGGCGTCGGAACGGTTCGCCCGGATGATCGAAGCGCAGGGCGGCGACCCTCGCGTGACCGAGGACCCGGGCTCGGTCCTGCCCCGCGCGCCGCTGGTCGTGCCGCTCCTGGCGGACCGGACCGGCATCCTTGGGGCGGTCGACGCGGAGGGCATCGGGATGGCGAGCAGCGCGCTCGGCGCGGGTCGCGTGCGCAAAGGCGAGCAGGTCGACCCCGCCGTCGGTATCGTCTTCCGACCGAAGATCGGTGATCGGATCGATGCGAAGGAACCGCTCGGCGAGATCCACGCTCGGAGCCGTGACGCCGCCGAGCTGGCGTCGAAGCGGACCCTCGAAGCGCTGACGGTCGCCGAGGACCCGGTGGAGCCGCCACCGTTGATCCACGGTTGGTTCCCGCCGGAGGGAGGAAGGTGAGCCCGTTGCTTGCGCTCGGCAACTTCACGGCGCTGGGGTTCCGCCTCGCCGTATACATGCTCGCGTCCCTCCTCGTCGGGATGTCGCTGCGGGAATACGTGCGATCGCGCACGGCGATGTCGCTCGGGGATGCCACCCCGCGCCTGTGGGGACGCCTCACCTGGAAGCCGACGTCGTGGTTCGACCCGTTCGGCAGCGGGGTCCTCCCGGGTCTGATCGCGGTCCTGTGGACCGTCCAGGCCCTCCTGATCCCCGCGGCGTACGGGAAGACGGCTCCGATCGATCCCTCGCGGTTCCGTCGCCGGGTCCGCGACGTCATCATCGTCTCGGCGGTAGGGCCGATCGCGACCCTCGCGCTCGGCATCGCCGCCGGCCTCGTGGTGAGGGTCTCCGGGCTGTCGGCCGAGACCTATCGGATCATGCTGACGCTCTGCTATACGAGTATGTCCCTGACCGTTTTCCACCTGCTGCCGATCCCGGGACTCGACGGAGCGAGGATGCTGGCGCTCGCGCTCCCTCCCGACGCGGCGCAGGCCTACCGCAACTTCGACCGGTACCTGCCGCTCGTCGTGCTCGTGATCCTGTTCGTCTTCAGCTCGCTCGCGGTTGGATTCCTGACAACCCTGACCGGCGCCCTATGCGATTCGGCGACCGGGGTGAACTGCCAGCTCCTGTTGCAGTTCTGATGGGCGGTTGAACGGATCGGCTCCCGGGGGCGCCCGGGACCGGCGCTATCATCGCCCCCATCGTGAGCGCAGTCGCCGAACGGACGCGCGTCCTCACCGGGTTCCGTCCGACCGGACCCCTACACGTCGGACACTGGGCCGGGAACGTCGGCAACGCCGTCCGCCTGCAGGACGAGGGGTACGAGTGCTTCTACTTCGTGGCCGACTGGCACATGCTGACGACGCACTACGATCGGGTCGACGAGCTCCCCGCGTTCACCGAGGGTCTCGTGCTGGATCTGCTCGCGGCCGGGATCGATCCCGAACGGTCGGTCCTGTACCGGCAATCCCAGCTCCCCGAGGTGGCGGAGCTCGCGCTGTTGCTGGGGATGATCACACCCCTCGGCTGGCTGGAGCGTGTGCCGACGTACAAGGAACGCCTCAGGGACATGGCCGAGCGCGACGTGGCGAACTTCGGCCTGCTCGGGTATCCGCTCCTGCAGACCGTTGACATCGTGATCGTCCGTGGGGCGGTCGTTCCCGTCGGCGAGGATCAGGTCTCGCATCTCGAACTCTCTCGGGAGATCGTTCGACGATTCAACCGGCTGTACGGGGACGTGCTGGTTGAGCCGCAGCCGCTTCTGTCGGAGGCACCGCTGATCCCCGGATCCGACGGACGGAAGATGTCCAAGTCTCTCGACAACACCATCGAGCTCGGCGCCGACCCCGAGACGATCCGCGCGCGGGTCCGCTCGTTCGTGACCGATCCGAAGAAGATCCGACGGGGCGACCCGGGACGCCCGGAGATCTGCCCGATCTTCGCGTTGCACACCACGTTCTCGCCCGACGACGTCGAACGGGTCGAGGCGACGTGTCGCACGGGCGAGCTCGGATGCGTTGACTGCAAATCCCTGCTCGCCGATCACCTGATCGAACGCTTCCAGGGGTTCCGCGAGCGCCGAGCGGAGCTCGAGCGCACGCCCGGGCTCGCGAGCGAGGTCCTCGCCGCCGGGATCGAGCGGGTGCAGCCGATCGCAACCGAGACCATCGGAGCGGTGCGAGCCGCCATGCGGTTCGAAGGATGATCCGATGAGCGAGTCCGAGACCGCGCGCACGGAGCCGAGCAGCGGCTTCGCGGTCGACGTGCCAGGGTTCGCTGGCCCGTTCCGCTTGCTCGCCGATCTCGTCCTCGAACAGAAGGTCGACGTCTGCGACGTCCCGATCGCGATCGTGACCGATCGGTTCCTTGCGTATGCCAAGGAGGCCGAGCGGTGGAACCTGGAGGAAGCCACCTGGTTCCTGGCGATCTGCGCGATCCTCCTGGAGCTCAAGCTCGCGCGGTTGACCCCGAGACGGGTCGAACCGGATGAAGAGGACATCGTCGGCGGCTCCCCAGATCTGCTGTACGCCCGGTCCCTGGAGCTTCGAGCCTTCCGCAAGGTCGCGGTCGATCTGGCCCGAAGGCTTGAAGACGAGGCGGGGTACTCGGCCCGCGACGTCGGGCCCGGCCCGGAGTTCTCGCGGCTCTACCCCGACCCGCTGGCGGCGGTGACGGCGGCGGACCTGGCGGCGTTCGCCTCCCGTCTCCTTCGGCCACCTCCGGCGGTCGACCTGTCGCACGTGACCCCGATCCGCTACACGGTGTCGGAAGCGATGACGGCCGTCCAGGAGCGTTTCGCCTCTTTCGACGGCCGGCAAGCGTCGTTCCGCGAGCTGGTCGCAGACTGCGAGGATCGGATCCACGTGGTCGTGCGGTTCCTGGCGATCCTGGAGCTGTACCGTGAAGGGAAGGTCGAGCTTCAGCAGGCTCCAACGTTCGGCGAGATCGAGGTTGAGTGGACGGGGTGAGGCTGGAGTGACGGATGACGTGAAGACGCACGATACACGCGCGTTGGAAGCCCTACTGTTCGTCTCCGACGAGCCACTGGCATCGTCGGTCATCGCTCAGGCCCTCGACCTGGACCGTCAGGCGGCGGATCGGTTGTGCGACCGTCTGGCGAGCGGGCTCGAGGAGCGTGGGTCGGGTCTGGTGCTGCGGAACGTCGCAGGAGGGTGGCGGCTGTTCACCCACCCGGATGCCCAGGCGTCGGTCGAGCGGTTCATCCTGTCCTCGCGGCAGGCACGTCTCACCAAGGCATCATTGGAGACCCTCGCGATCGTCGCATACAAGCAACCCGTCACCCGTCACCAGGTCAGCTCCATCCGGGGGGTCAACTCGGACGGGGTGCTCCGGGCGCTGACCGACCGCGGCTTGATCGAAGAGGCGGGCCGAGACGAGGGGCCGGGTCGGCCGCTGCTCTACGGGACGACGCCGCACTTCCTCGAGCGGCTGGGACTGCCGTCGCTCGCGGCCCTGCCGTCCCTGGCCCCGCTGCTGAGCGGGCAGGGCGATGACCTCGAGGACGTGGCCGACCTGGCCGTCCGCGTCGAAGACACCGACGAGGAGCAGGCCGGGGTCGAGGAGCCCATCGAGCCAGGCGACGGCTGATGGTCGAAGAGCGTCTCCAGCGTGCGCTCGCGCGCGCCGGATACGGCTCCCGCAGGTCGAGCGAGGAGCTGATCGCTCAAGGAAAGGTCCGGGTGAACGGGCGGATCGCGACGCTCGGAGACAAGGTGGACCCGACCCGCGACGAGGTCACCCTGGCGGGCACCCCGATCAACCTGGACCCGCAAGCGCGATACCTCGTCCTCAACAAGCCTTCGGGTGTGCTGACCACCATGCGTGATCAGCGCGGCCGCGCCGACATCCGCTCGTTCCTGCCTGCGGAGGGGCCTCGCGTGTTCCCCGTGGGGCGGCTCGATCGTGATTCGGAGGGACTGCTCCTGCTCACCAACGACGGGGAGCTGGCGAACCGCCTGTCTCACCCGCGCTTCGGGATCGAGAAGGAGTACCTGGCGGAGGTCGCCGCTACCCCGACCCCGAAGCTCCTCGCCAGCGCCCGCGCGGGCGTGGTTCTCGACGACGGGGTCGCCCGTGCGAAGTCCGTCCGGCTCGTAGACGCTCGCCAGGGTCGCGGGCAGGTCGCCGTCGTGATGACCGAAGGGCGCAAGCGTGAGGTCCGACGGCTGTTGGCGGCGGTCGGACTCCCGGTCACCCGGTTGGTCCGGGTGCGCGTCGGCCCGATCCGCCTCGGTCGACTGAAACCAGGCGAGCGCCGCGAGCTCACAGCCGAGGAGCTCCTAGAGCTCCAGCGTGCCGCTGCCGAAGGGGAGCGCCGCGCCCGGCGGACCGCCGATGGCGGTCCCCGGTCGCCTACGTCCGGCATGTAGCCTGATGCCCTCGGGCGCGGGATGCCCGGTCGTCGACCTTTTCGAGATCCGTCGACCGTCAGAAAGGATACGCGTGCGGGTGCGTGCCGCCCGGGGGGCCATCGTCGTCGGAACCGATCGCGAGGAAGACGTGCTGGGGTCGACCCAGCGCCTCCTCGAAGAGATGATCGAACGGAACGACGTCGCCACGGACGACCTCGTGAGCATCCTGTTCACGGCGACCGAAGACCTCCGCTCGGCGTTCCCGGCAGAGGCGGCGCGGCGGATAGGCCTCGGCGTCGTACCGCTGCTCTGCGCGCGCGAGATCTCCGTCGAGGGCGCGATGGGTTCGGTGGTACGGGTCTTGATGCACTTCCACACCGAGCGCGGGCTCAGGGAGGTCGTCCACGTGTATCTCGACGGGGCGGAAGCGTTGCGCGATGACCTCGATGCCGACGCCTGATCCCTCCGCCGAACGACCGGCCGACCGGGTGGCGATCGTGGGTACCGGCTTGATCGGGACGTCCATCGCGATGGCGGCGGCCCGCGCCGGCTGCACCGTGCGCGGCTGGGACATCGACCCGGATGTCGCCGCGCGGGCCGCCGCCCGGAGTGGGCTCACGGCGTGCACGACAGTGAACGAGGCGGTGACCGGCGCCGACCTCGTGATCATCAGCACCCCGATCGGGGCGGTCGCGCGCTCCGTGTCGGCCGCCCTGCGGGCTGCGCCCGACGCGGTCGTTGCCGACGCAGCCAGCATCAAGGAGCACGTCGTTGCGGAGGTTCATGCGATGGCCGATCCGCAGGACCTGCCTCGCTACGTGCCGAGCCATCCCTTGGGCGGCAGCGAGCGCTCGGGGCCCGAACACGCATCGGCATCGGTGGTCGACGGCATCGTGTGGGCGGTGACCCCCACGGACGAGGTGGAGCCCGAGGCCGTGGGACGGCTCGAGGGATGGATCGGGCGGATCGGAGCCCAGCCCGTGCGGCTCTCGCCCGAGCGGCACGACCGGCTCGTCGCGTTCGCGAGCCATCTCCCGCAGGTCGCTTCGACATCCCTGATGGGACTGGCCGCCACGGAGGAGGCCGGAGAGCCGGAGATCCTCCTGCTCGCAGCCGGCGGCTTCCGGGACCTGACACGGCTCGCCGCCTCGAACCCCTCTCTCTGGAGCGAGATCCTGGTCGCCAACCGCGACCGGGTCGCGTCGGCGATCGACCTGTACGTCTCCCGCCTCGTGGCGATCCGTGACGAGGTCCTCGAGGGGCGAGGCGCCGACGTCGAACGGACCTTCGACGAGGCGAAACGGGCACGGCTCACCCTCGCGACCAAGCCAACCGTCCGCGCCGGTGTCGCGGTCGTGCAGGTCGAGATCCCGGACGAACCGGGGGCGCTGGCGCGGATCACCGCGGTCCTCGGCGACGGCCGGGTCAACATCGAGGACCTGCAGATCGTCCACTCTCCGGAGGGCGGTCGGGGAACGGTGCATCTCACCGTCGCGGCGGCCACGGCCGAGGAGGCGAGCCACGTGCTCGCCGCCGGCGGGTACGACCCGATCCGGTTGGCCTAGATTGGGGCATGCGGATCCGCGTGACGCCCGGCGGTCGGCTCGAGGGGACGATCCGCGTCGTCGGCGACAAGTCGATCGCCCATCGATGGCTGATCCTGGCATCGACCGCTTCGGGCCCCAGCCGTCTCACCGGCATCCCGAGATCCCACGACGTGCGATCGACCGCCTCCTGCCTCGCGGAACTAACCGTCAAGGCTCGACCTGCCCTCGACCTGTGGGCACGGAACGCTTCGTCGTGGGTGGAGGGTGGCGGTTCCACGTGGAACGACATGCCTCCGGTGGTGTCGAACGGAACGCTTGAGGTTGAGGGTGAAGGCCGGGACAGACTGGTCCACCCCGGCGGCCGGCTCGACTGTGGTAACTCCGGGACCTCGATGCGGTTGCTCACCGGGCTCCTCGCGGCGGCACCGTTCACCGCGGAGCTCACCGGCGATCGAAGCCTCAGCGCCCGCCCGATGGAGCGGGTCGCCGCCCCGCTTCGATCGATGGGAGCGACGGTGCGGACGACCGACGGCCATCCGCCGCTGGTGGTGACCGGCGGACCGCTGCTCGGGATCGAACACCGCATGGAGGTTCCCTCCGCACAGGTCAAAGGGGCGCTGCTCCTCGCCGGGATCGCAGCGTCGGGTGAGACGGTCGTGGTCGAACCTACCGCGACGCGCGACCACACCGAGCGGGCGCTCGGCGCGCTCGGAGCGCCGCTCCGGCGCGAAGGGCTGCGGATCGGTATCGCCCGGTTCCAGCACCAAGGGTTCGACGCAGCCGTCCCGGGCGACCCCTCATCCGCGGCCTTCGTGATCGCCGGCGCCGCCCTGACCGGCTCGGAGGTGTCGGTCGAGGGTGTGGGGCTCAACCCGACCCGGCTGCACTTCCTCCAGGTGCTCTCGCGGATGGGGGTAGTGACGGAAACGTCGGTCGTGGGTCAGCAACTCGGCGAACCGGTCGGCTCGATCCACGTGGCGTCCACGGCCGGGCTGCGCCCGACCACGGTGCGCGCGGATGAGCTCCCCTTGGTGATCGACGAGGTGCCCGTCCTTGCGATGCTCGGCGCCCATGCCCGGGGGGAGACCCGGTTCCTCGGAGCATCCGAGCTCAGGGTGAAGGAGAGCGACCGACTCACGGCACTCGTCCAGGGGATCCGCGCGCTCGGGGGACACGCCGCCGCGGAGGCCGACGACCTCGTGGTCGAGGGTGGCGGCCTCCGCGGCGGCGTGGCCTCATCCGGCGGGGATCATCGGCTCGCCATGGCGTTCGCGGTCGGTTCGTTCGCTGCGGATCGTCCATCGGAGGTGGAGGGTATGGAGGCGGCCGCCGTGAGCTTCCCCGGGTTCGTCGAGGCCCTTCGTTCGATGGGAGCGGCGATCGAGGTGATCGGATGAGTGACCACAAGGTCATCGCGATCGATGGGGCAGCAGGGAGTGGGAAGTCCACCCTGGCGCGCAACCTCGCCCGGACGGTGCACCTTCCCTATGTGAACACCGGCTTGATGTATCGAGCGCTGACGGCGTCGGCGATCCGGAACGGGGTGTCTGACGACGACGTGGAAGCGTTGATCGACCTTATCCATGGCTTGACGTTCACGCTCGGAGGCTCGGACCCGCGTGAGTTGAAGGTGGAGGGGTTCAACGAGCGAGAGCTCACGACGCCCGAGGTCGAGCGATCGGTATCTCGGGTCGCGCGACATCCGCGTATCCGAGCGTGGATGCACGAGGTGCAACGCAGGCTCGGGGCGAACGGTGCGGTGATGGAGGGTCGGGACATCGGCTCGGTCGTGTTCCCCGATGCGGTGGTCAAGCTCTACCTCGCGGCCCCGCGGGGTGCACGGGTCGACCGACGGACACGCGAGCGCCTCCGCGAGGGTCCGGACGAGATCGCGGCCGAGCTCGAGGCCCGCGACGATCTGGATGCCCGTACCAACCCGCCCACGCCACCCACGGGGGCGATCGTGATCGACACGGGCTCCCTCGACTCGGACGCCACCCTTCGAACCGCGATCTCGCTGATCCTCGAGCACGCACCGGAGCTCGTTCCGTGAGCCTCCCGAAGATCGCGGTCGTGGGACGTCAGAACGTCGGCAAGTCGACCCTGGTCAACCGGCTGTTCGGCCGACGGGCAGCGATCGCGCACGGCATGCCGGGCGTGACACGCGATCGGATCCAACTCGACGCGACCTGGCGCGGCCGTTCGTTCGGGCTGGTCGATACCGCCGGCTACCTGCACGGCGCGCACGGGATCGAGGCACTCGCCGGCGAACAGGCCCAGCGCGCGATCGACGAGGCCGACGTGATCCTGCTCGTGGTTGACGCCCGGACGGGGATCACCGAGGAAGACGCCCAGCTCGCACGTCGTCTTCGGAGATCCCCCGTGCCGCTGCTCGTGATCGCCAACAAGGCCGACGGGCCTGCCGATCTGACGGAGATCGCACGGTTCAACCGTCTCGGGCTCGGTGAGCCCTTGGCGGTCTCCGCACTTCACGGCAGCGGGACCGGTGACCTGCTCGACCGTGTCGTCGAGCTCCTACCCGAGGGGACGGAGTCCGGCGAGGACCTCGACGAGCCTCGGTTCGCGATCGTCGGCCGCCCGAACGTCGGGAAGTCGAGCCTCTTCAATCGGTTGCTCGGCGAGGAGCGAAGCGTCGTGTCCGAGACCGGGGGAACGACGCGGGACAGCGTCGACTCGCTGGTGACGTGGCCGGATCTCGGCCAGGTCCGTTTCGTCGATACGGCCGGCATGCGGCGTGGGCAGAGCGTCCGTGGTGTCGAGTACTACAGCTTCCTGCGGGCATCCGAGGCGATCGATCGGGCGCACGTCGCGATCCTCGTCATCGATGCGGGAGCGGGATTCACGGCCGAGGACAAGAAGATCGCCCGTCGCGTGACGGAGGCGGGGCGGGCGTTCCTGGTCGCCGCCAACAAGTGGGACCTCGTCGAGGAGAAGGACCGCACGTTCAAGGAACTCGGGCCTCAGATCGTCCCGTTCGCCGACGCCGCGGCGATCCGCGTCTCGGCCACCCAGGGTCAGGGGATCCACCGTCTCCCCCCGCTCCTCATCGACCTCCATCGGAGGTGGAGCGCTCGGGCGCCGACCGCACGGGTGAACGAGATCATCCAGAGCGCCCAGCGGGAACGGCCGACCCCGCGGACTTCGGGGAACCTCCATTACGCGGCGCAGGTCGCGACGGGCCCGCCGACGTTCGTGATCTTCGGCGGAGCCCACGAGCCGGACCCCACGTACCAGCGGTACCTCGAGAACCGGCTCCGTCGTGAGCTCGGCCTGTCGGGCGTGCCGGTCCGCCTTCGCTTCCGGGCGAGGAGGCCCGGCGGCGACCGCGGGCGGTAGGATGCGCTTGACGGGCCGTGGCGCAGCTTGGTTAGCGCGTCTGACTGGGGGTCAGAAGGTCGCCGGTTCGAATCCGGCCGGCCCGACCGATGAATCCGACCGCGCGCGAGCCGTCGCCGTCGTCATCGCGTGTCCTGACGGTCCCCAACGGCATCTCCGCCTCCCGGATCGCCCTCATCCCGGTCTTCGTCGCGCTGATCCTCGATCACGACACCACGACGGCGGGCTTGGTGCTGTTCGCGATCGTGGTCGCCACCGACTGGGTGGACGGCATGATCGCCCGCAGGACGGGGCAGGTGTCCGACCTCGGCAAGGTGCTCGACCCCGTCGCCGATCGGCTCGCGATCGCCGCCGGTTTGATCGCACTGGTGGTCCGGGGGGTCTTCCCGCTCTGGGCCGCAGCCCTGATCCTCGTCCGAGACCTGAGCGTCCTGCTGGTCGGCGCGTTCGCGCTCCTTCGGCACGATGTGCGGGTCGAGGTCCGTTGGATCGGCAAGCTGGCCACCTTCTCCTTGATGGCCGCGATCCCGATGGTGTCGTGGGGGAGCCTCGGGCTTCCGCTCGCAGCCGCGGCGACCGTCGGGGGATGGGCAGCCTACGCGGTCGGGATCGTCGAGTACTACGTCGCCGCGCTCGCATACCTCGGTGACATCCGACTCGCGAGCTATCGTGGTGCCCGGCCGGTGGATGTCGATCCGGCGGGATGAGAGGGGAGATCGGTGGAGTTCCCGGATGATCTTCGCTACACGAACGAGCACGAGTGGGCGCGTCTCGAGGGCGCGCGCGTTCGGGTCGGGATCACCGACTTCGCGCAGGACGCCCTCGGCGACGTCGTCTACGTGGATCTGCCCGACGTCGGAGCGGCGGTCGAAGCAGCAACACCGTTCGGCGAGGTGGAATCGACGAAATCGGTGTCGGATGTTTACAGCCCGGTCGCCGGGACGATCGTGGAGCGCAACCCCTTGATCGAGGACCGGCCCGAGCTCGTCAACGAACAGCCGTACGGGGATGGCTGGCTGATCGTGGTCACGCTGGCAGAGGGAGCGTCCCTGGACGACCTCATGGACGCCGCGGCGTATCGATCTTTCATCGAACAGACCGAAGCGTGAACCCTCGACGCCATCCAGCCGCGCTGGAGGGTGAGGCCGCGCCAAGGTCGAGCGTGGCACAACACGTTCATTGACCCTTCTCACCGCGTACGGTAGCTTCCAGTCCGGATCGAGGTCGAGGGTTGGGCACAACGACCACCGTCAGCTCGAACGATGACCGAGGGAAAGGTTCACGGTGTTCTGTACCAACTGTGGACATCCGAACCGCGACGATGCCCGGTTCTGCGCTGAGTGCGGACGTCCGCTGCAGGACGAGGTGACCGTAACCCTCCCGGGGATCGAGGGTGAAGATGAGGCTCACGACGACTTCCCGTTCCCCCATGACGAACTTGAACCCGGCCAGGCGCTCGTCCTCGTCAAGAGGGGGCCCAACGCCGGTTCAACCTTCTTGCTCGATGACGACGCCACCACGATCGGTCGCAGCCCGGACAGCGCCGTGTTCCTCGACGACGTCACCGTCTCGCGCAAGCACGCCGTGTTCGAGCGTCGACCGGGCCCGGCCTGGTTCGTTCGCGATGTCGGGAGCCTCAACGGGACCTACGTCAACGGCGAGCAGGTCGACGAGACCAAGCTCGCGACGGGTGACGAGGTCCAGATCGGCAGGTTCAAGTTGACGTTCTTCTCGGCGGGGGAGTGAGGAAGATGGCCGGTACCCGCAACTACCAGTCGATCGGAGAGGTCCTCGTCGCCGTCAAGACCGAGTTCCCCGATATCACGATCTCGAAGATCCGCTTCCTCGAGTCCGAGGGATTGATCACGCCTGAGCGGACGCCATCGGGATACCGGAAGTTCTACGTCGACGACGTCGACCGGCTCAAGTCGATCCTGCGGATGCAACGGGACGAGTACCTACCTCTCAAGGTGATCAAGGAGCGCCTCGTGCAGTCCGACGCCGGCGCCGAAGGAGACGACGTCGACCTCGAGGCTCAGGCGGACGGAGAGGGAGCCTCGGTCTCCGAGGAGCTCGCCGAAGCTCCGACGGGTTTGCAGATGTCGCTCGAGGAGATGTCCGCGGCGACGGGCGTCGACCGCGAGCGCATCAAGGAGCTCGAGTCGTTCGGGATCGTCTGCACGCACGGACCGGAGGGAGCCCGTTATTACGACGGCGAGGATTACATCGTTTTGTCGATCGTCAAGGACTTCCTCCGCCACGGCATCGAGCCGCGGCACCTGACGATGTACAAGCACTTCGCCGACCGGGAGTCGTCGTTCTTCGAGGCGCTCGTCGCTCCGACGCTTCGCCAACGGAACCCGGATGCTCGCCGAGCGGCGACCCAGACGTTGACGGATCTCAGTGTGACGTCCCGGAAGTTCAAGCAGGCTCTGTTGCGCAACGCGCTTCGTGAGCACCTCACGTCCGCGTGAGCCGCATGCTCCGACGCAGGATCGCGACGGCGTTGCTCGTCGTCGCGGTCATCTCGGGGGAAGCGGTCCTCACGTCGTTCGCGGCGCCGCGCGGCAGCGCGCCGCCACCGACCCCGGTCCCTCCGCATGGCAGCCTTTCCCCGTTCCCCAGATCGCTGACGACACCGGCGGACCCCACCGCCTCCCCGGCGCTCACCGCACGGTCCGCACTCCTGGCCGATCTGACGACCGGCGACGTCTTGGACGAGAAGGCTCCCGACCGACCGGTGCCGATCGCCAGCCTCACGAAGTTGATGACGGCGCTGATCACCGTCGAGCGCACCAACCTCAGCGACATGATCACCGTGGATCCGCGAGCCGTCTTCCGCCGACGTGACTATGGGGCGAGCTCGATCCTCGGGCTGAAGCCCGGTGAAAAGATCAGCGTCGAGAACCTCCTGTACGCGATGCTGCTCGGGTCGGCGAACGACGCCGCGCTGGCACTCGCGATCCACATCGCCGGGAGCGAGGCGGGGTTCGTCCGGCTCATGAACGCGCGGGCGCGACGGCTCGATATGACGCACACCGTGTTCTTCTCGTCGACCGGGCTGGACGACCGAGGCCGGTCCACCGCCCGCGATCTGCTCCGTCTGATCCGGGTGACGGATGCGATCGATGGTTTCGATCGCATGACCGCCACCCGGTTCCGGGCGATCCCGGGCCCGGGGGGCCGCGATCGCCGCATCGAGAACCGCAATGCGCTCCTCTGGCTGTATCCCGGCACCTTCGGAACCAAGACGGGCTCCACGGCGCTCGCTGGATCGTGTCTGATCGCGTCCGCCGCCCGTGGAGACCGACGACTGGTCGCGATCGTCTTGGGCGCGCCCCACGAGTCGTTCTCCGATGCGGCAGCGTTGCTCGCGTACGGGTTCGGTGGTTTCACCAGGCGGATCCTCGCGTCGGAAGGGGACGACGAGGGGACCATCGCGATCCGCGGGGGTGCGGTGCCGGTCGTCGCGGGCGTCGCGCTCTCGGCCCTGGTTCCCACGGCATCGATCGATCACGTCCGGCAGCGCATCAGCGTCGATCCACGCGCCGCGTTCCCACCGGCTCCCCGCTCCCGTGTCGGCACGCTCGTCGTGTCGATCCCAGGGCTCACGATCGGCTCGGTTCCCCTGCTCGTCAGCGTGGTCCCGCCTCCGCCGGCATCTCCCGGCCCGTGGTGGGTACGCGCAGGGATGTCCCTGGGGCGTTCGATCGCCGGCGCGGTTCGTGCGATCTCGCCCTGAAACGCCGTCCTCCACGGCCTCGCCGAGCGCCCTGGTAGCCTCCTCGGCGACATGACGGAGGTCGCGAGCGTCCTGTACGGACGCGAGGACGTCCGGCGCCGGGTAGAGGAACTCGGCCGCACGATCACCGGGGACTACGTGGGGCGGGAGCCCGTGCTCGTCACGGTCCTCACGGGCGGCGCCGTGTTCCTCGCCGATCTGATCCGTGCCGTGGACCTTCCCGTCGAGACGCACTTCATGGCGATCAGTCGTTACGGGGATGCGGAGGAGTCGTTCGGGCGCGTCCAGATCCTCCTCGATGTCGAGGACGACCTCGCCGGTCGCGACGTCGTCCTCGTCGAAGACATCGTCGACACCGGGCTGACATCGCGGTACATGCTCTCGGTGCTGGGCGCCCGGGCTCCGGCGAGTCTCGAGATCTGCACGCTCCTCGATCGCTCGGTCCGCCGGATCGTGCCCCTCCTGCCGCGCTACGTGGGCTTCGATTGTCCGGACACCTTCGTCGTGGGTTACGGCCTCGACTACCGGGAGCGTTACCGCAACCTCCCGGACATCTTGCGCGTCGACGATCTGGCAGCGTTACGGGCCGACCCCGACGTGCTCGCGCCCTTGCTCACCGATGCCGCAGCCTGAACCCTGACGAGGATCCAGTGAGTTGCCCGTTCCGAAGGCCGTCGCTACCCTGGCTGGAGCCACCATGATCGGGCCGCCATGATCGAGATGGAGCTGACCGGCGTCCGCGTGGAGCTGCCCACCAACCAGCCCATCGTCCTGCTCAGGGAACGCGGGGGAGAGCGATACCTGCCGATCTGGATCGGAGCCGCTGAGGCGGCGGCGATCGCGCTCTCCCTCCAAGGGGTGGTCACCCCCAGGCCGATGACGCACGACCTCCTGAAGAACATCCTCGACGATCTCACCGTCGAGGTGCAGCGGATCGTCGTGACGGAGCTTCGCGACAGCACGTTCTTCGCGACGATCGCGTTGCAACGTGGGACCGATGGCTTCGAGGTGTCCTCCCGACCGTCCGACGCCATCGCGCTCGCGGTGCGGATGTCCGTCCCGATCTTCGCGGAGGAAGGGGTCCTGGAGGAGGCTTCCATCCTGATCCCGGGAGACGAGGACGAGGAGGTCGAGAAGTTCCGCGAGTTCCTGGACAACGTCAGCCCCGAAGACTTCGCTCCGTGAGTTCGGGGTTGCAGCTGATCGGATCAGCTGTAGAAGAAGACGGTCACCCACAGCACGCCGTCGATGCGGACCGCGCCGATCGCGACATGACGGAACGTGCTGTGCAGGATGTTCGCCCGGTGCGGCGCCGAGGCCATGAACGCGGACTCCAGATCCCGGACGGTGCCTCCGGTCACGCCGACGTTCTCGCCCCAGTAGTGCCATCTGATGCCCTTGAGGTAATAGCTGGCCGGATCCGGCGTGTGGTACAGCGTGTTGGCGTTCGCCATCGCGATCGAGTGCTTCCGAGCGAGCTGCGACATGTCGCGATTGATCCACACGCGTTGCAACGCATGGTGGTATCGGCTCACGTTCGTGGCGGTCAGCATCGCGTGGCGGGGGTAGAAGGAGGTCGTCGCCCCGTGGGCACCGGACGGGAGGGCGCCGAAGAACAGGCCGCCGAGGGCCGCCGCCAGCGCCATCCGTAGGATCCTGGTCCTCATCTCCGCCTCCCCTCCAGACCGTGCCGGGCTACCTAGTCCGACTTGACCAGTAGTTCATCGACCGGACGCTCCGCGGACTTGAGAGGTGACGACGGCCCGCAGCGGGGGGGCGGGTGGCTTGACGGGACGCGGGAGGCCCCGTACGCTGCTGAATCACACCATCGTGATTCAGGTCAGCGGTTCGGAGCGCATCGGATGAGCGAGCAGGGCTATCGGGTCCCAGAGGTCTGTCGGATCGTCGGCATCACCTACCGGCAGCTGGATTACTGGGCTCGGACCGAGCTCGTCACGCCGTCGATCCGCGACGCAACGGGGAGCGGTTCACAGCGGCTCTATTCGTTCCAGGACCTCGTCACCCTCCGGGTGATCAAGAACCTGCTCGATACCGGGGTCTCGCTCCAGCGGGTACGGACGGCGGTGGAACATCTCAGCGCCATGGAACGGCCGGTCGCGGCCGTGACCCTCATATCGGATGGCCGGGGTGTCTACGAGGCCGATTCGCCCGAGGCAGTCGTCGATCTCCTCAGGCAAGGGCAAGGGGTATTCGCGATCGCGTTGGATCGGGTATGGGAGGACGTCGAGAACGCCCTGACGAAGGCGAAGCGTGGCTCCGGGAGGCGACGGGCCGCAGCAGGAGGGCCGTGAGCGCCGGGCCACTCGCGACACCTCTGCTGAAGAGCGACACCGTCCGGTTCGCGCACGCATCCGAGCGCCAGTTCGCGCGTTTGCTCGATTTCTATCAGATCGGGTGGGAGTACGAGCCGACGTCGTTCGACATCGGATGGGATCGTGACGGCAACGTTGTGCAGCGGTTCACGCCGGATTTCTACCTCGTGGAGTTCGACCTCTACATCGAGATAACCACGCTGAACCAGAAGCTCGTGACGAAGAAGAACCGGAAGGTTCGTCGCCTGCGCGAGCGCTATCCGGAGATCCGATGCAAGGTCTTCTACCAGCGCGACTACCTCTCCTTGGTGACCAAGTACGGTCTCGAGGATGCGTCGGGCTGAGGAACGGCGAACGACGCTCCCACCCGTACACTCGTATGTGTGAGGTTCGCACCCCACACCGGCGACGACGTTCGCGAGATGCTCGCGGCGGTCGGCGTCCCTTCGATCGACGAGCTCTTCTCTCAGATCCCCGAGGACCTGCGCTTGCAGCGACCGCTGGATCTTCCCCGTGGAGTATCGGAGCAGGAGATCCTGACCGATCTCGCGGCGCTTGCCCGTCGCGACCGCGCCGCGGATGACCTCGTCTGTTTCGCCGGACGTGGCGCGTACGATCACTTCGTACCGAGCGTCGTATGGGCGCTCGTCGGACGCTCTGAGCTCTACACCTCGTATACGCCGTACCAACCGGAGCTGTCCCAAGGCGTCCTTCAGGCGCTCTTCGAGTTCCAATCGATGGTGTGCGAGCTCACGGCGCTCGACGTTTCCAACGCATCGCTCTACGACGGTGCGACGGCCCTCGTCGAGGCCGTCAACATGGCTCGTGCGGGCGGCCGATCGCGCGTCCTCGTCGCCGGCGGGGTCGACCCTCGCTACGTCGAGACGCTCCGAACGTACGGTCGAGGCTCCGGCTACGTGCCGGAGGTGATCGAGGCTCCCGGTGCCCGCAGTGCGCCGCCGACCGAGCTCGGCCCGGATGTCGCCGCGGTCGTGATCCAGCACCCCAACGTCTTCGGCATCCTGGAGGACGTGAAGGCGTTCGGGACGCCGGCTCGCACCGCGGGAGCCATGGTCATCCAGGTCTTCGATCCCACCTCCCTGGGGATCCTGGCGCCTCCGGGCGATCTCGGAGCAGACATCGCGGTCGCCGAGGGGCAACCGTTCGGGAACCACCTCAACTACGGCGGTCCGTACCTCGGGATGCTGGCCGCGAAGATGGAGCACGTCCGGAAGATGCCCGGTCGGATCGTGGGGGAGACCGTCGACGTCGATGGCAGGACCGGCTACGTGCTCACGTTGCAGGCCCGCGAGCAGCACATCCGTCGAGAGAAAGCGACGTCGAACATCTGCACGAACCAGACCCTGATGGCGCTCGCGGCGACCATCCACATGGCCTGGCTCGGGCCCAGAGGCCTTGCTCAGCTCGGCCGTCAGTGCTCCGCCAAGGCCTCCTACGCCTTCGAGGCGCTGACCAGCTTGCCCACGGTGGAGGCAGCGTTCCCGGGCGAGCCGTTCTTCAAAGAGTTCGCCGTGCGTGTCCCCTTGCCGGCAGCCGAGGTCCGCGACGCGTTGGTCGATCGAGGGTTCCTCGCCGGCGTGCCTGCCCCGTGGGTGGACGAAGGGACGCTGCTCGTAGCCGTCACCGAACGACGGACGCGACCGGAGATCGATGCGCTGGCAGCCGCGATGGGGGAGGTCCTGGCCTCGTGAGCCTCGGGGCACCCGTCCGACGCCAGGGGCCGCCGGGAGCGGGGACCGTTCGGGATCTGGCGCAGCCTGGGCGGGGGGCATGGAGCTTCCCCGAACTGGACGTCGAGTCGACCGAGATCCCCGAGATGCATCGCCGCCGGCAGGCTCCGGGACTCCCGGAGGTCGCCGAGCGCGATCTGGTCCGGCACTACACCCGCCTGTCGCAGATGAACTACGGCGTCGACACAGGGATCTATCCGCTCGGCTCCTGCTCGATGAAGTACAACCCCAAGCTGGCCGAGGTGGCAGCCGCAGCGCCGGGCTTCGCGCGTCTGCACCCCCTGCAGCCGGACGCCACCGCGCAGGGAGCGCTGGAGATGCTCTGGCGGCTCGAGGCCGCCCTGTGCGAGATCACGGGGATGACGCGTGCGACCCTGCAACCCCCCGCGGGTGCCTGCGGCGAGCTCACGGGGCTGCTCATCATGCGCGCGCATCACACCGAGCTCGGGAACCCACGCAGCACGGTCCTGATCCCCGATTCGGCCCACGGGACCAACCCGGCGAGCGCTCGTCTCGGTGGCTACCGCGCGGTTCCCGTCCCATCCACGAAACGGGGACTCGTCGACGTCGATGCGCTCGCCAGCCTCGTGAACGACGATGTCGCGGGACTGATGCTCACGAACCCGAACACACTCGGCCTGTTCGAGGAGGACATCGCCCGGATCACCTCGATCGTGCATGATGCCGGGGGGCTCGTCTACTACGACGGTGCGAACCTCAACGCGATCATGGGTCGGAGCCGACCGGGAGACATGGGCTTCGACATCGTCCACATCAATACCCACAAGACGTTCGCGACGCCCCACGGGGGCGGCGGCCCGGGCGCCGGACCCGTGGGCGTCATCGAGCACCTCGTGCCGTATCTCCCGGTGCCGCGCGTCGAGCGCGATCCGGACGGCACGTTCCGGATGTCCGAGGACGCACCGCGGTCCATCGGACGGATGCATGGGTTCCACGGGAACTTCGGGGTGCTCGTCCGCGCGTACGCGTATGTCTTCTTCCATGGGTCCGACGGGCTCCAGGAGGTGAGCGAGCTGGCCGTGCTGAACGCGAATTACCTCGCCTCGGCGATCCTGGAGGACTTCCCGCTCGCGTATCCGGATTCCCGCCCGATGCACGAGTTCGTCGCCACCGCCGCGCGCCTCGAGCGCGAGGCGGGTGTGCGCGCGATGGATGTCGCGAAACGGGTGATCGATCTCGGCTATCACCCCTCGACGGTGTACTTCCCCCTCGTCGTGGAGGAGGCGATGATGGTCGAGCCGACGGAGACCGAATCGAAGGAGACGCTCGACGGTTTCGCCGCGGCGCTGCGGCAGGCGGCGGCCGAAGCTCGAGCCGACCCGGACCTCCTGCATCAGGCCCCCGTGACCGCCCCGGTCCGGCGGCTGGACGAAGCGCGAGCGGCGCGCCACCTGCGGCTCACCTGGCGCGCCGAGGGGTCCGGGAACGACTGAGGGGCCGGGCGGCCCAGCCGCCCGGCCCCTCAGGGGTCATCCACCTGCCGGAGGCTTATGCCTCCCGGCGCCTCCGTCCGAGCACGATCCCCAGCAGACCGAGCGCGAGGAGCACGCCCGCGATCAGACCGAGCCGCGCCGCGTCGGAGCCGGTGAAGGCCGTGGGCGGCGGTGACGGCGGCGGGTTCTTGGCCAAGACGATCGTCACGAACGCATCGTCGTTGTCGGAGACCTGCGTGCCGAGCACGTCCGTCCCGGTGGCGGTCCCGACGTTCGTGACGATCGGGTTCCCGGCCGGCAGGACGAAGTCCTTCGTGAGGGTGACGGACTGACCGGGCTCCAACGTGGCGATGTCGCCGATGTGCCCGATCACGTCGTCGTCGACGCTCACGTTGAACAGGATGGTGTCGCCGGTGTTCGTGACCACGTAGGTATAGGTCACGGTGTCACCGGGGTTGCCGCTCCGGGGGCTGACGGTCTTGACGATCGTGATCCCCGGGCAGATCACGGTCAGGGACGCGCTGGCCTGGTCGTTGGCCGTGAACTGGGCCGTGTTCGGCTCGTTGAGCGCGTCCACCGTTGCCGTGTTGTTGACGGCACCGCAGCTGGTCCCGTCCGTCGGCGAGGTGACGTGCACGGTGTGTGAGGCACCCTCGGCGAGGCTGCCGAAGTTACACGAGAGCACGCCGGCATCGATCGAGCACGGAGGCTGGGCTCCCGGTGCCAGGCCGTCGATCAGATCGATCGTCCAATCGAGGCCACCGTTCGTCGGCAACGTGTCGGTGAGGGTGACGCCGTTGGCCGTCCCCGGTCCGTTGTTCCCAACCGTGATCAGGAACCCGATCGCGTCGCCACCCTCCACGAGCGGTGCATCGGCCGTCTTGGTGACGAACACATCCGGGCAGTCCACGGTCGTCGAGGCCGAAGCGTTCCCGGTCCCGTCGTTGGTGGTCGTGAAGGATGCGGTGTTGTCGTATGCCGCGCAGCTGGCGCTCGCGGTGTGGGAGGTCACGTGCACCGTGATGCTCCCGCCCGAGGCCACCGTGGCCGGCCCACAGCTGAGCGTCTGGGTCGGCGCGGAGCCCGAGATCGAGCAGCTGCTGGCCGGGGTGTTGGAGTCGATCGACCAATCCACCCCGGTGCCACCCGGCAGCGGATCGTTGATCGAGACCCCGGTCGCGTCGCCCGCCCCGGTGTTCGAGAGCGTCACCGTGAACCCGATGTCCGAGCCGGCGTTCACGGAGGCGTTATCGGCCGTCTTGGTGATCGTCAGGTTCGGGCAGTTCACGGTCGTCGAGGCCGAATCGTTCCCGATCCCGTCGTTGGTGCTCGTGAACGATGCGGTGTTGTCGTAGGTGCCGCAGCTGCCTCCCGTTGTGTGGGAGGTCACGTGCACGGTGATGCTCCCGCCCGAGGCCACCGTGGCCGGCCCACAGCTGAGCGTCTGGGTCGGTGCGGTACCCGTGATCGAGCAGCTACTGGCCGGGGTGTTGGAGTCGATCGACCAATCCACCCCGGTGCCACCGGGCAGCGCGTCGTTGATCGAGACCCCGGTCGCGTCGCCTGCACCCGTGTTCGTGAGGGTCACCGTGAACCCGATGTCCGAGCCGGCGTTCACGGAGGCGGCGTCAGCGGTCTTGGTGATCGTCAGGTCGGGGCAGTTCACGGTGATCGTGGCCGTGTCGGTGTTGTCCGTCTGGTCCGATCCCTCATTGTCCGCAGCTACGGTCGCGGTGTTCGAGAGCGTGCCGCAGTCCTGGACGTCGGTGACGCCGGAGACGTGGATCGTCTTCGATGCGCCTTCGTCCATCGTGGCGAACGTACAGCTCAGGGTTCCGGACGAGATCGAGCATCCCGTGACGGCCGGGTCGATCGACCATGCGACGCCAGGAGGCAACGGGTCGTTGAGCGTGACGTTATCGGCCGTGCCAGGACCGTTGTTCGTGACAACGATCGTGAACGCGGCCGTATCGCCGGCGTTGATCGTCCCTTGGTCCGCGGTCTTGGTGACCGAGATGTTGGGTTGCACGACGGCGAGCGCGCTGGGCTGGATGCTCCGGTCCTGGTTCTTGTTGGAGCTGTCGTCGAGCTGCTGCGTTCGCATGTGCCACGGTGCGCCGCTGATCGTGGCGGCGCCGTTCGCGTCGCCGCCGTTCGACTCGTTCCAGTACGCGGACTGCGCGATGTGGGCACCCCACAGGAAGAACGCCCAGTCGCTCGTGGTGGTGAACGTCACGACCATGTCCCCGTGCCCTTGGTTGTCATGCGTCGGCGTGCTGATGTCGCTGATCGTCCCGCCGTACATCGTCAGGTTCCGGCTGACGCCGGCGAACGCGATCGCGCCGTTCACCGTGAGCCCGGGACTCACGGCGGGGGAGAAGGAGTCACCGGTGAAAGCGTGTGTGTCCGCCACGCCGAGGTTGTTCGGGCAATGCGATGAAGCACCGCCCGAGTTTGGGTCGGCGCACTTGTTCGGGTTCTCGGTGACGTTCCAGGTCGCGAGGAAGTCATAGGCCTCGCTGCCACTCGTCAGGAAGTCGTAATTGAGGTGGATCGTGTGCGACCCAGCCGCCACGCCTTCGAGCGCGAGGCGGAAGGGGACCACGTCGCCTTCGCCATAGGCTGAGTTGTTCCCGTTGAGGTCGCCGTTCTGCCACCCCTTGCCCGGCTTGTTGGCGTACTGATCGAGGTTGACGTTGAGCGAGCCTGCGGCTGCGGTGGTGAGTGCAGGGGCCGTGACCCTCGACGTCGAGGTCTTCGCGACCGAGCCGCTCCCGGCCTTCGACTGTCCCATGGAGAGCGAGAGCCCTCCCGCCCACGCGGTCAGCCCTGCCTGACCGAACGCGACGGAGAACAGGAGCAGCAAACAGAACAACGACGTGAAGGCGCCCCGGCGGGCGCTTCGCGTTCGATCGGTTCTTGACCGAGTAGCCATCTCTCCGAACCCCCAGCTTTCGTGGCCGCTTCTGTGGCCGATCTGCCCGACATGACCATGGGGCCGGTGGCGGACACCCATCGGTCCTACCGCAGTCCCCGGGCAGAAGCTACGCTTCCTCTCCGGGGGATGCCATCGGACGAAAGCCTTGACCCCCCGCCCCCCAGGAGACGTAGTCCCTTCGGCTATGCGGACCCGAAGTGTGGAGTACACCGTCCGGTCTGCCAAATGCGCAGGTCAATGGGCCCAAAACGAGATCCCGACGCGTCGAGGCGGACCAGCTCGCGTCTACGCCGCGAAGCGGCTGGTAGCTAGAGCGCGTACGCTCATCGGACGACCGAGTGGTTCCGTTGTGGGAAACCCACCCGTAGCACAACGCCGCCGAGCCCGAGCAGCGCGACGCAGCGGCCCCGGCCCGCGCGACGTCCCAGCCGGTGAAGGCCGTGTTGCCGTGACCCGAACGCTGCGCATCGCGAGCACGGTCACACCCGTTACCGTCCGCGCGGAGACCTGGGAGCCGGAGAGGTCCGATCCCATGACGGTCGTCGTCTCGAAGAGCGTGGCGCGAGGCCCCGGAAGCGCTTCGCTGGACGTTGAGCCGGAGGGCGCGTCCCGGGGAAGGTGCGGGGGCCGGACCGAGTCGGCAGGCCAACCCGCGCTCACATCGCGCTAGGTGACATAATGTCCATTATCGGCGTTGAGCCGGCGGGCCGGCTCAGGCCGCGGGACCGCGGCCGAGGCGCGCCGAGAGGCCCCAGCGGGTCACCATCCAGAGTGCCTCGGCCACGATCGACCGCGAGATCTTCGATTCGCCGTGCTCGCGTTCGCGGAAGGTGATGGGAACCTCCCCGACATCGAAACCTCCACGGTCGGAGCGCATCACGAGCTCGATCTGGAACACGTATCCCGAGCTCGACAGGGGTGTCCTGAGCAGCTCCTGCAGCAGCGCCCGGCGGTAGACACGGTATCCGCTGGTCGCATCGTGGATCGGGAGCCCCAACATGAACCTCGCGTACGCGTTGGCCCCCCTCGACAGCGCCACCCGGGCCCGGCTCCAGTTGGTGACCGAGCCGCCGGCCACGTAGCGGCTGCCGACCGTGAGGTCGTGCTGACGGGCAGCATCGAGCAGGCGGGAGAGCTCCGAAGGGTCGTGCGACAGGTCCGAGTCCATCTCGACCGCTAGGTCGTACCCCTCACGGAGCGCCATCGTGAACCCATCGAGGTAGGCGCTCGCAAGCCCTGACCGCGAGGGACGCTCCAGCAACCGGACGCGGTCGTCCTGGGCGGCGATCGGTCGGACGAGTTCGGCGGTCCCATCCGGCGAGGAATCGTCGACGACGATCAGGTCGGGATGCTCCGGCCGTTCGAGCACACCCGCGATCACCCGCTCGATCGTGTCCCGCTCGTTGAACGTCGGCAGCACCACCAGCGTCCGCGGTGAGGCCGGGAGCGGCCCGGATGGCGGATGCGGGTGCGGCCGCCGGCGTGGGGCGAGGAACGAGATCCCGACCACGATGAGGGCCAAGATCGGGAGCCAGTCCCCCCACCGGACGTATCCCGTCGTTGCGGTGGACGTTCGGATCGCGGCACGAAGGATGCCGGGCTGGAACAGGCCCGTGCGGGCGAGCACGCGGCCGTGGGTATCGATGAACGCAGAGACCCCCGACACCGCCGCGTCGACCACCCATCTGCCCGTCTCGACCGCCCGCATCCGGCTCATCTGCAGGTGCTGGTCGGAGGCGGCCGTGAAGCCGTACGAGGCGTTGTTGACGGGGACGACGAGGAAGGTGGCCCCATCCCGGACGAACGCGCGTGGCAGCGCGGGGAAGGAGTTCTCGTAGCAGATCGGCGTGCCGAACGGTGGGAGCCCGGGTGCGCCGACCGTGTGGAGGGAGGTGCCGGGCGCCCGGTCCACAGGTATCTGTCGTGTCGCGCTGATCCAATCGATCCTCGACCGCCAGGGGACGTACTCGCCGAACGGGACCAGGTGAACCTTGTCGTACCGGTCGACGCGGGAGCCGTCCTTGCCGAAGACGAGCTCCGAGGTTCGCTGGCGTCCGTCGGGATCGTTCATCACCGCCCCCACCGCGGTGGGGGCCCCCACCTGCGCGATGGCCTCCTGAACCGAGGCCATCGTGGCCGGATCGCTCGACGCGGCAGGGTCGAGCGACCCCTCCCCCCACAGGACGAGGTCCGGTCGCGGCGACGAGCCCGCGAGGCTCCGGTGCAGCGTGATGTTCTTCCGGGCGACGAGGAGGTCCTCCTGGACCGCCGAGGTGTTCGGGGGCGGGCGCACGTCCACCTGGACCACGGCCACGTCGAGCGACCCGCCGTTCGGTTCGGAGAAGGGCATCGCGATCGGGACCAGGACGAGGGCGATCGCCACCACGGCGAGTCCCGCCCGCCGGACCCATGCGATGGGGTTCCCCGCGACGGCTTGGAACAGGAGGACGTTCACGGCCACGACGACGAAGGTGATGCCCCACACACCGGCGACCGTCGCGAGCGGCAGGAGCGGGCGGTCGTCGACCTGCGAGATCCCGATGCTCCCCCAGGTGAACCCTCCCAGCGGGAACAAGCCGCGGATCCAGTCGATCGCCGTCCACAGGGACGCGAACGCGATCGCGGACCGGATGGACCGCCCGTCCCGGAGCAACGACGGGCCGACGGCACCGACCAACCCGATCGAGGTCGCCGAGAGCGCCGTGAGGGCGAACCACGCCAGCGCACCGAAGAGGAATATCCAGTACAGGGTTGCCCCGAAGAACGCCACGCCAAAGACGAGCCCGAGGACGGCTCCCCGCGCGGGACCCGCGCCGCGCAGCGACCATAGCAGCGGGATGAGCGCGACGAACGCGAGCGGCCACAGCTCTGCGGGCGGGAAAGCGAGGGACAGCAGCAGTCCGCCCGCAACGTTGAGGGCGAGGGCGACCGGGAACGGGACGGGCGACGGGCCGCTCAGGCGCAATCGCGACAGAGCATCTTGCGCTTGTCCGCGAGCTGGCTCCGATGTTTCACCAGGTAGCAGTTCTTGCACATGAACTCCGTCGCCTGCATCGGGATGACCCGGGCGTCGAGGGGTTCGAGCCGCTCGTCGCGCGTCGAGGTCGCGGCCGTGACCTCGTCCTCGTCGTCGGACGCCTCCTCCTGACCATCCTGGGACTCCTGCTTCGCCAGCAGATCCTGGATGGATTCAACGTTCTCCAAGCCTGGCTCCGGGGGCACGGTGGCCTCCGCCAGCTCCTCGGGCGTGGGTTCGAGGTCTTCGAGAAC
The DNA here is from genome assembly GCA_005884925.1 of Actinomycetota bacterium. Lineage (GTDB taxonomy): Bacteria > Actinomycetota > UBA4738 > UBA4738 > HRBIN12 > AC-51. The sequence continues at coordinate 92,245 of VAYU01000030.1, forward strand.
CTCGTCGTCCTCGAGAGCGACCTCGACCTCCTCGTCCACATGTTCGTCTACGTCGTCGATGTTCTCGGGCATCTGGATCTTCCTTCGTTGGGGCCGTGGGAGGCCCCCAACCCCCCGCCAAGCGCGCGCATCCTACACCTCGCTCGCGCGGATGCAACCACGGGAAGGCGCGCACGCGCTCAACGCGCCGAAGGGCCTCGGCATTCCCGCCGGATCGCCGCGGCGGCAGACAAGAAAGACGAGAACCCAAGGGACCTTTGGGGCCGCGACGCCGGGGCGCCGCGTTCTCTACTCAGCCTCTTGGGTTCTCGCGCGCCTCCGCCGGGGCGGTGACGCAGCGCGAACGGTATCGGGCACGCGGCGGACCGGTCAACCCCCGGGTGTGAGAAAGAGTGACAGAACGCTCTGGGTGGCCGGGTGCACTCATCGAGCGTAGACCTCGCGTCCGAGCGAGACGGTCAGGGTCGGTCGGAGGCCATCGATCTGGTCGCGCTCGAACGGGTCGACTTCGTACCCGGCGAAGTCCGCGTGATACCCGGGTTCGAGCAGGCCCTTCTTCTCTTCCTGATGCGCCAACCGAGCGCTCCCGACGGTGTGCACCCGGATCGCAGCGGCGCGCTCCAGCCGCTGTCCCGGGTCGTGATGGGTCTCCATCGCGGCCACGGCGAGCCAGGGATCGAGCGGCGTGACCGGCGCATCCGAGCCTGCCCCGAGGACGACCCCGCGATCGAGCATCGTGCGGTACGGGTTCATCGCTGCAGCCCGCTCGGCGCCCACCCGCATCTCGTAGAGGCCGCCTTGGCCCCCCCATGTCCGGTCGAACGCCGGTTGCACCGACACCGCGAGCCCGAGCATCGCGGCCCGCTCGACCTGGTGCGCGGTCGGCATCTCGAAGTGCTCCACCCGGTGACGGCGCGCCCGGAAATGACGACGCTCGCGCGAGTTCAGGGAGCCGTAGATCCGCTCCCACGACGAGAGCACCTGTTCGATCGCACGATCACCGATCGCGTGGATCCCGGCTTGCAGACCGGCCATATGCGCGTCGTGGAAGAACCCCGCGAGCTCGTCGTCGTCGTAGTTGGTGGCACCGGTCGCATCGAGGTCTTCGTAGGGGGCGAACAGCGCGGCGGTCCGTGCCCCGATCGATCCGTCTGCCGGGAGGTCGCCGCCGATCGCATCGTGACCGAGCTCGATCGCGCGTGGAACGTCCATCGTCGCGACGATCGCGATCGCGTGGACGGGCAGCCTCTGCCGATGTCGGCGGAAGACCTCGACGTCGCGTTCCCCGTCGTCCTGGGGCATCGACATCTCGTGCACGCTCGTGATGCCGGCCGATGCGGCGACCCCCGCGGCGGCCAGCTGCAGCTCCTCGATGCGGTGCTCCGATCGGGACCCGGCCACCCAACGACCCAGCCGGGCGTTCGCGGATCGGATCACCCGACCCGTCGGGTTGCCTGCGCCGTCGCGCTCGAACCCTTCCGCGTCGTGCACCTGCGCGAAGGTGAGCGCGGCCGAGTTCGCAAGGGCCGCGTGGCCATCGACCCGGCGCAGCACGAGCGGTTTCCCGGTGACGGCATCCAGCTCCTCGAGCGTGGGTAGGTCCGGGCGATCCCATCGGGTCTCGTCGAACCCCTGGAGGAGGATCACCGGCTCATCGTCGCCGGCCGCCCGACCCCCGGCGAGTGCCAGAAGCTCACCCTTCGAGCGCGCCGCCACCACATCTTCGTTGGACAGCGAGAGCCCCGTCGCGGTCAGGTGCACATGGGTGTCGATGAACCCGGGAAGGATCGTGATCCCGGGCAGCTCGACCGTGCGGTCGGCCGCGGGCGGCTCGCCGCTGCCCACCCGCTGCACGTGCCGTCCATCGATCAACAGCCACTCCCCCGTCGGGGGATGACCGAAGGTGTGGACACGCGACGCGCGGTAGAGCGTCTTCACGGCTTCGGGATGATGCCATGGCGACGTGTCAGGCGCCGGAGGCCCTTGAGCCCCCGACCGTGGTCAAGGCCTCACGTACGTCGGTGAACATCCGGCTCTTGCCGTCGTGCGCTTCGAGCCCCAGCTCGGCGAGTCCTCGCCGCCACGCATCGAACGCCCGGATGGCGGGGCGGCGGCCGGCTGCCACCAAGACCACGTCGTCGACCCATCGGATCGGACGGCAGCCGGCCGCCGCCGCCGCGCGGTCGGCATGGGCGAGAACCCCGTTCGCGAGGATCGCGGATGGGTCCGGGCCGACCGGGAGCCCACGGACGCCGGCTTCCTCCAGGGCCCGGAGGAACGATGCGAGGGCGCCGGAGCATCCGAGGGCCTCGAGCGCCCGCTCCCCCATGGACGGGTAGCAGTCCCGGACGTCGCTCATGATCACGACCTGGGCGGTCGGTTCGAGGATCGAACCCCGAACGGCGCGACGCCACGCGGACCGGGCGCCCCGCACGGGCCGGAGCCGTCCGTCGGGGGCGTGGCGAGCCGCGAAGGCGCCGGGACCGCTCGAGCGTTCGATCCGGGGAACGAGTGGAAGGACGAGCCGGCGGTAGGTCCGTTCGTCGCTCGGTTGGAGTCGCGCCAGCCACCGATCGCCACCTCGAGGCGTGCCGTACCGCTCCCACCGGATCGAACCCGCCGGTCGCTGGTGCATCGCCGTCCCTCCCCTTCTCGCGACCGGAGGAGGTCGGTGCTCGCATCCACCATCCCACCACATCGGTCCGGCGCTGACGATCCCCGGACCGGGGGAGGTTCTGCTCCCCCGAGCTCGTCCCCTACGATGTGCTCGTGCTCGACGAACGCGATCTGGAGATCGTGGCGGCCCTCCAGGAGGACGCACGAGCGACCTATGCGGACGTGGCCCAGCGGGTGGGCCTCTCGGCCTCGGCGGTTCACGACCGGGTACGCAAGCTCGAGCAAGCGGGGGTGATCCGCGGGTACCGGGCGATCATCGACCCCGAGACGGTCGGGCTCTTCATCACCGCCCTCATCGCCGCCACACCGTTGGACCCGAAGCAACCGGACGACCTGCCCGAGCGACTCGCGGATCTCCCCCAGGTCGAGGATTGCTACAGCGTGGCCGGCGAGGCGAACTACATCTTGAAGGTGCGGACCAGGACCACCGGCGAGCTGGAGGACCTGATACGGCTCCTCCGCGAGAAGGTCGGCGTCGCAACCCGAACCACGATCGCCCTCTCGATCCCCTTCGAGGACCGCCCGATCAGGACCTGAGCGCTCCCTCGCGGTTTCGCGCTCCTCGGGCCGATAATGGAACGGTCATGCGTGTCCCCGCGCCCCTCATGACGTTGATCGGCACCCTGGTCCTCGTGGTGTCGTGCGCGCCACCATCGGCGACGCTCGTCTCCGGGTTGCCCAACGGCACGGTGCTCACCCTTCCTCGGGGCTGGCAGATGGTCGACGTCGCAGCGGACCCGCTCGCCGTGAACAATCCGCTCAACGTCGGCCCCGAGGTCCTGGACGCGAAGGTCTTCTCCCCCGATCCGAACGAACTGGCGGCGGGCTCGATCGTCCTCGATGGTTCGGCGCCGTACGGATTCCTGCACGTGCGGCAGTTCACACAGGAACAGATCGCGGAGACCTCGATCCGGGACCTCAGGAACGGGGTGTTCCCCTTCGATAAGACCAGGGCGAGGAACCCGGCCGTCCTGAAGGTGATCGACCAGTCGCCGATCTCGGACCAGCGGGGCTTCGGCGAGCACCTCACCTTCAGCGTTCGACTCCCCTCCACGGCCACGAGCGACGGCGTCACGAAGTCCGTGACGATCGACCAGACCGTGATCATGTCGCCGGCGACGAACCACGTGTCTGTCCTCTTCGTCGCATGTACGTCAGACTGTTTCGAGGTCTTCCAGTCGCAGATCGATGGGATCGTGAACTCATGGCGAACGACGACGTGATCGCGAAGCGGCCTCCGATGGAGCGCCCGAGCCGCCCGAAGGAGAGCGAACGCACCACCAGGAAACCGCTCGCATGGTGGGACCGCATCAAACTCCTGCTGTTGTTCGCGGCCGTGTGGGCCGTCCTCGTGCTGGGGGCGTACTTCCGGCTCGTCGGGGCGATGTCCCGGTACGACGCGCTCTACTACGCCGTCAGGATGTATCCGGCGATCCTGGTGCTCTTCTCGATCGAGCTGATCCGGCAGATCCATTATCTGATCGCCGAGCATTGGAAGCGGTACTACGCGTTCTGGAACCGGATCTGGGGCCGGGGCGACCGCGCCCGGGAGCGGATCGATCCCTGGACACGGTTCCGGATCGGCCGGGTGCTCTGGATCCTGTTCTTCCTGTTCGTCGTCGGGAGCTACATCTCCCACACGTACGTCTTCGGCCCCGAACAACGGTCGGTGAGCGTCGTCGAAGGCGTCCTGCGGGCACCGGCGCTCCTCATGCACGCGCTACCCGGCATCCTGCAGGTCGTCTTCATCATCTCGATCGGTGTGATGCAGTTCGTCGCGATCTTCTGGTTCATGTCGAAGGGCGGCGTGCAGACGTACATGCCCGACGACATCGAAACGCGGTTCACCGACGTGAAGGGTCAGGACGCGGTCCTGAACCGCGTCCAAGAGAACATGGTGTTCCTCGAGAATCCGGAGTCGATCGAGAGTCGCGGCGGCTACGTCCCCGGCGGGATCCTGCTGTGGGGACCGCCCGGCACCGGGAAGACGCTGATGGCCCAGGCCGTGGCCGGGGAGTCCGCCAAGCCCTTCGTCTTCGTGGAACCGGGCGCGTTCATGGCCATGTTCTTCGGGGTCGGGATCTTGAAGGTCAAGGGTCTCTACCGGAAGCTCCGCAAGCTCGCGACCCGGTACGGCGGCGTGATCGTCTTCTTCGACGAGGCGGATTCCCTCGGGAACCGAGGCGGCGTGGCGCAGGGCGGCTGGAACATGGATCCCAGCCCGGGTTCCGCGTGGTCCACCGCACCCGCGTGCAACGGCCTCGGCTACGTCTCGGAGCCCGGGAGGAGGAACGTGGTGTTCGGCGCGGTCCCGGAGGCGGCCGGTCCTCGCAAGGAGCGCATGATCATGCCCGGATACGGCGGCGGGGGCATGGGGACGCTCCAGGCCCTGCTGTCCGAGATGGACGGCTTGAAGAAACCGCGCGGGTTCGTGAACCGGGTGATCAGACGCGCGCTCGGCATGAAGCCGAAGCCGCCACCCAAGTACCGGATCCTGCACATCTTCGCGACGAACCAGCCGGGCGTGCTGGATGAGGCCATGCTGCGGCCGGGCCGGATCGACCGGATCTACAAGGTCGGATACCCTCACCTCGAGGGCCGCACGGCGACGTTCGTCTACTACTTGGCCAAGGTGAAGCACGAGCTCACCGATGAGCAGATCACCAAGCTCGCGACGATCACCCCCTACGCATCGGGCGCGCTCATCAAGGACACGGTCAACGAGGCCCTCGTGATCGCGATCCGCGATGACCGCGACACGATCACCTGGCGCGACATCATCAAAGCGAAGCAGCTGAAGGAACACGGCCTGCCGGACGACCACGAATACATCGAGCGGGAGCGGCACGCGGTCGCGGTCCACGAGGCGTGCCACGCGGTGGTTGCCTACCGCCTGCGCAAGCACGCGGTGATCGACGTTGCGACGATCGAACGGCGGGGAGACGTCGGCGGGTTCGTCTCGTCGATCCCGCCCGAGGACCAGTTCGTGGAATGGCGATCGGAACGCGACATCGACATCATGACCTTCCTGGCCTCGCTGGCGGGAGAGCGGCTCTTCTTCGACGGTGATCACTCGACCGGCGTCGGTGGGGACATGCGGGGGGCGACGACGATCGCCACGCAGATGCTCGCCTACTACGCGATGGGAGACACGATCGCGGCCCGGTCCGTGACGCTCGGCGGCATGCGCGGCGGACAGCCGCTGGAGACGGGATCGGATCGGGGCCTCTTCGACACCGAGTTCGGGAAGCAGGTGGATGCGAAGCTGACCCAGCTCTACGACGAGACTTACCGGCTGCTCGCGGACAACCGGGCGGAGGTCCTCGCCGTCGCCCACGCGTTGGAGACGCACAAGACGATCACCGGGGAGGACGTGGCAGCGATCGTCGACGGAGGACCCGGATCGCTGATCGACGGTCGTTCCTACCAGGACCCGGTCTTCCGTCACGAGCTGGAGCGGTACCACGACGCGGCCGCGAAGGCGCATCGCGAGCATTCGGGCGTGGACAGCTCGATGCCGATGCCGATGCCTCCGCCCCCGCGCGCCGCGCTCCCGCCCGAGCCGAACGGGCATGGATCCGAGCCGGTCCCCGCGGGTACCTCCGAGAGAGAACCGGTCGCCCCGCGACCCGACGGCGAGGGACCGGCGACCGCCCGCTGAGCCTGGGTATCCTCGCGTGCGTGCGCCTGTACAACACGCTCACGAGGGCGGTCGAGGACGTCGTTCCGGTCGAGCCCGGTCACGTCAAGATGTACGCCTGCGGTCCCACCGTGTACCGCTACGCGCACCTCGGGAACCTCCGCACCTACATGCTTGCCGACCTGATCCGGCGTGCCCTGCGGTTGGAGGGGTTCACGGTCACCCTCGTCCAGAACGTCACCGATGTGGGCCACATGACGGACGAGTCCTCGCCCGAGGCGATCGACAAGATGCTGCTCGCCGTCGAGGACGAGGGGCTCCAGCCGCTCGAGATCGCCGAGAAGTACACCCGGTCGGTCATCGAGGATGCGGCCGCGCTCGGCATCGATGAGCCCGACGTGTCCCCCAAGGCGACCGAGCACATCCCCGAGATGATCGGTCTGACGAAGACCCTGATCGATCGCGGGCACGCGTACGTCGTCGACAACGGATCCGTCTACTACGACGTCGCGAGCTTCGATGGCTACGGGAAGCTCTCCGGCAACACGCTCGACAAGCTCCGGGAGGGGCACCGCGACCTCGAGACCGACCCTCGCAAGCATCACCCGGCGGACTTCGCGCTGTGGAAGGCCGCCGGACCCGGCCGGCTGATGAAGTGGCCCAGCCCGTGGGGTGACGGGTTCCCCGGGTGGCACATCGAATGCTCGGCGATGTCCATGGAGTTCCTGGGCGATCGCATCGATATCCACACGGGAGGTACCGACCTCCGCTTCCCCCACCACGAGGACGAGATCGCCCAATCCGAGGGCGCCGTCGGGCATCGGGTCGTCTCCATCTGGGTGCACGGCGGACACCTCCGCCAGGCGGGGCAGAAGATCGCGAAGTCGACCGGCAACGTCGTCCGTGTGCAGGACCTCGTCGACCGCGGGATCGATCCCCTGTCCTTCCGGTGGCTCTGCTTCCAGACCCAGTACCGCAGCGAGATGGACTTCTCATGGGCTGCGATGGAGACGGCCGATCAGCGGGTGAAGCAGCTCCGCCGCCGGATGTCGGAATGGGCTCCGGCGGCCGAGGCGCTGGGCGCCGAGGCCGCCGACTTCGATACGCGGTTCCGTGCCGCGCTCGCGGACGACCTGTCGTTCCCGGCCGCCGTTCGGATCGTGAACGAGCTCGTTTCCTCGCCTTCCGTTCCCGGCGGCGTTCCCGGCGGGGAGAAGTACGCGCTCCTCGCCGCATGGGACGCCGTCCTTGGGCTCGACCTCCAACGCGAGGCGATCGGAGGCTGGACCCCCACGGCGGAGATGCGTGCGCTCATGAACGAGCGGGACGAAGCTCGCCAGGCCAAGGACTACGCGACGAGCGACCGGATCAGGGATCGGTTGACGTCGATGGGTCTCGAGGTGATGGACACGGCCGGCGGCACCCAGGTGCGTCCGCGCGACTGAGCCGAAGGACCCCCGCGGCGGCTCAGGTCAGTCGACCACACGGAGCTCGCGCGCGGACCGGTTGAGCCGCTCGACACCGTCGTCGGTCACCGCGACGATGTCCTCGATCCGCACACCGAAGCGGCCGTCGAGGTAGATGCCCGGTTCCACACTGAAGGTCATGCCGGGTTCCAGGACGGTCCGATCCCCCTCGACGGCGTAGGGGGGCTCGTGGACCTCCCTGCCGATCCCGTGCCCGGTCCGGTGGATGAACCGATCGCCGAAGCCGCCGGCGGCGATCACCGCCCGCGCGGCGCGATCCACCTCCTGGATCGCGACGCCGGGCCGGACGGCCTCCACGCCGGCACCTTGCGCCTCATGGACCAGGGCGAACACGTCTTCCAGCCCGTCGGGAGGATCCCCCACGACGACCGTGCGCGTGGTATCGCTGAAGTAGCCGTCGAACGAACCGCCGAAATCGAGGACGACCGGGTCGCCGGGTGCGATCCGGCGAGACCCGGGGTCGTGATGGGGGGAGGCACCGTTCGGTCCGCTCGCGACGATGGTGAAGTCGGCCGAGTCGTGGCCGAACTCCACCAGGAGTCGAGCCAGATCATCCGCGACGTCCCGTTCGGTCCGGCCGGCCAGCCCGATCATGCAGATCGCCTCGAACGACGCGTCGGCGGCCGCGCCCGCGCGGCGGAGCGCGTCCAGCTCGTCCCGGTCCTTGCGCGCCCGCAGGCGCGCGAGGACCGGGGACGCCGACGTCCACGACAGCGCGGGCGCGGCCGCCTGGAGCCCCAGGAGGTGCACGGCCCACATCCGGTCGGAGATCCCGACCCGTCCGCTCCCCGGCAGGAGGCCGGCGATGACGCCGTACGGATCCGAGCCGTCGCGCCACGTCGCGAGGTCCACCTTGCCCCCGCCTCCCGAAACGGCGGCGAGCGCCCGTTCGAGCTCCGGGACGACGAGGGTGGGTTCGCGGTCGGGCCTCAGCACGAGGACGGTCGGGCGTTCGAACGGCGGAGGGTCGTACCCGCTCAGGTAGGCCAGGTCGGGCGACGGGCCGACCACGATGGCACCGAGCCCATCGTCCGCCGCGCCCGCGGTGGCGCGGGCCATCCGTTCTGCCGAGCGCTCGCGAGCGTCCATCAGAGCTTCAGCTGGATCTGTCGAGGGACCACCTGGAACGTGACAGGGGTCGTTCCGAGCACCGAGCCGTCGGCGACGACGGGCAGCCGTCTCGGACCGTCGATCCGAAGGGTCAAGCGTGCTCGCAGCTCCTTGATCCCCGGATCGGGCACGTGGTCGCCGTGCCGGAACATCCTCGGTAAGAGCCGGTACGCGTCCGACTTCGGCCCGGTGAACACGAGCGCATCGAGCACCCCGTCCCCCGGGAAGGATCGTGGCGATAGGCGCAAGCCGCCGTCCGCGAACTGTCCGTTCCCGACGATCACGCTCCAGGCCCGATGCCGGTGCGCCCTCCCGTCGACGACGACATCGAGCACGGATCGCCGGGTGCCCGCGTATGCCGCCCAGAACCCGACGAACCGCCTGCCGTTGCCCATCCAGCCAGGCAGGCCGGCGGCGTTCGCCGTCGCCGACGCATGCAACCCGACCTCGGCCATGTTGTGCGCGTAGCGGACCTCGGACGAACCGTTGCGACCGCGGGCGGAGATCTTCATGACGTCGAGCTCGTAGGTGTTCTCGCCGATCAGATGGGACGACGCTCCGTCGACGTCTCCGGGCAGCCCGAAGCTCCGCACCAGGTCGCAACCGGAGCCGGCGGCGACCACCGCGAGCACCGGCGAGTCGACGATCGTCCTGCCGTCGCGGAACATGCCGTTCACCACATCTTGGACCGTCGCATCGTCACCGACCGCGGCGACGTACCGGTAGCCCTCATCGAGCGCAGCCGCCGCCAGCCGCGCGACATCACCCGGCGCGACCGCGATCTGGACCCGGTGTTCGAGCCCCCCTCGCTCGAGGGCCCGCCGCACCGAGCCGACCTCGGCGGCCACGCTCCCCTCCCCCGCCCTCGGATCCACGATGACGGCGAGCGCACCGAACGGGCTGGTGACGACGCTCATGGCGGGCATCGTAGCTACACGCCCGTGTAGGCGACGACGCCGTGCAGGACCCGATCCTGCGCGCGACGCACCAGGGTGGCGGTCTCGGGCCGGGCGACGTCTTGGATCTGCCGGAGCAGATCGAGGAGCTGCTTGCAGTTGCGGACGAAGTCGCCCGGAGCCATCTCCGTCTCCTCGAGCAGCTCGTCGAGCGGCACGCCCTCGGCCCAGCGGTACACGGGTGTCGTGAACCCCGGCTCCAGCTCGCGGCAGAGCTGCACCTGATGCTCGTCCTCGGTCCTTCGGATCTGGCGCCACAACCGCTGGAGCCGTTCGTACCGGTGCGCGGCGTCCGCGGTGGGCAGCTTCCCGGGAAGCGGGTTGCGTTCACGGGCCTCGTAGACGACCGTCGAGACCACGGCGGCCACCTCGCTCGGCCCGAGCCCGTCCAGCAACCCGGTCGCGAGCGCCTCGCCAACCAACAGGTCGCCCTCCCCGTAGATCCGGGTGAGGGTCCGTCCCTTCGGGGTCAAGGACCACTCGCGGACGTACCCGAGATCGGTCAGCACGGCGAGGACCCGATCGAACCGTCGAGCCAGCGTTTCGGTCCGGACGCGGATCCTGCGCTCCACCCCGGCCATCTGCTGCTCGAGCTTGGTACATCGCTCGGCCCACCGTTCGTGCTTCGCACGCTCGGGGCACCCGTGACACGGGTGAGCGCGCGCGGCGGACTCCAGGCGAACGGCCTCTCGCTCCACCTTCGGGTCGGCGGCATGGGCCCTCCTCGTCTGCGGCGGTTTGACGTGCAGCGCGACCAGGGTCGAAGCGACGTCGCGGCGGAACCGGGCGCTCCGTGACGACCCCGTCCGCGGCAGCACGATCCTCGTGAGCACCGGCGGCGGCTCCCGGAAGTCCTTCGGTGAGACGCGGAAGGCCGACCGGTCCTCCGACAGGACCATCGGCTTGCCGTCGCGGGTCGCGACGACCACCGCCAGCCCCCGTCGGCGGGCGTCGGGCACGTGGATCACCTCCCCCGGTTTGAGGGACGCGACCGCCGCGCGGACATCATCGGCGCGCGCGGCCTCGCGACCTCGTCGATCCTCGTCCCGCAGGCGACGCGCCCGCTGGACCAAGTCCCAGTACTCGTCGAAATCCCCGAGGTCACACCGGAGGTTCTGTCGGTAGCCCTCGAGCACCGTGCGATCCCGCTCGCGGGCGCGTTCGAGCGCCACGACCCCTCGGTCTGCCAGGAATTGCGCGAACGAAGCGTTCAGGAGCTCGTGGGCTTGGTCCGGGGTGTAGTTCCGAACGAGGTTGACCGCCATGTTGTAGGAGGGACGGAACGAGGATGTGAGGTCGTACGTGCGTGTGGCGGCGAGCCCCGCGACGCGTTCGAACGGCACCTGACGTTGATACACGACGACGGCGTGTCCGAGCTGGTCGATCCCGCGCCGCCCGGCCCGGCCCGTGAGCTGCGTGTACTCCCCCGGGGTCAAGAGCTCGTGTCGCTCCCCCTGGAACTTCCAGAGGTCCTCGATCACCACGGTCTTGGCGGGCATGTTGATCCCGAGCGAGAGGGTCTCGGTGGCGAACACGACCTTGACGAGTCCGGCCTCGAAGAGCTCCTCGACGGTCTCCTTGAAGACCGGGATCATCCCGGCGTGGTGCGCCGCCACCCCTGCCTCAAGGCCGTCGAGGAACTCGTAGAACCCCAGCGCGAGGAGGTCCGCTTCATCGATCCAGGAGGCTCGCGTCTCAGCGCGCTCTCGGATCCGCTCGGCTTCGTCGTTCGTTGTCAGCCGGACCCCCGCTTGGCGCATCCACCGAACGCTCTTGTCGCACCCTGCGCGACTGAACACGAAATAGATCGCCGGGAGCATCCCTTCGCGCTCGAGCACCTCCACGACCTCCTCGCGCCGAGGTGCATAGACACCATGACCGTCCCGCGTACGGTCCCTGACGCGCCCCCTACCACGGTGCGTTCCCGGCCGGACGCGCATCTCCTGCTGGTCGATCGAAACCACGTACGGGTTGGGCAGGAGCACCCCGTCCTGTTCGACGTGCATCGGGTGCAGCCGCCGGCCGATCAGGTAGTGGTGCTCGAGCGGCACGGGCCGCTTCTCCTCGATCACGACGCTCGTCTCGCCGCGGAGCGTCCGGATCCAGTCACCGAACTCCTCGGCGTTCGAGATGGTCGCGGATAGGCATACGACGCCGACGGATCTCGGCAGATGGATCAGGACCTCTTCCCAAACCGCGCCCCGGTACGGGTCCTGCAGGTAATGGACCTCATCCATAACCACCCACTGCAGGCCCTCGAGCGTGTCGCTCCGCTCGTACAGCATGTTCCGGAGCACCTCGGTGGTCATGACGACGATCGGCGCCTCGCCGTTGATCGTGTTGTCCCCGGTCAGCAGGCCCACCCGGTGGGGCCCGTACGACGTCACGAGGTCGCCGAACTTCTGGTTGGACAGGGCCTTCAGCGGGGTCGTGTAGAAGCACTTGCGACCGGCGGCGATCGCCTGTTCGACCGCGAACTCCGCGACCACCGTCTTGCCCGACCCGGTCGGCGCCGCGACGAGGACGGATCGCCCTACGTGCAATGCCTCGATCGCTCGTAGCTGGAACCCGTCGAGTGGGAACGGGTAGCGCTGGGAGAAGGTCTGCGGGGAGATCACGTCTCCAGTGTAGGGGCGGGTCGGCGCGCTACGGTTCGATACCGCACCGCTCGAGATGGGTGACGAGCAACCTCGAGAAGCCGGTCGGATCCTCGAGGTTCGACAGATGTCCGGCGCCGGGAAGCACGGCGAGCTGCGCGCCGGGGATCTGGTCCGCCATCGGCGCGCTCACGTCCGCCGGGATCAACAGGTCGCCGTCCGAGGTGATCACCAGGGTTGGAACGTCGACCGTCGCGAGGTCTGACGTCGAATCCGGGCGTTCGGCCATCCCGAGCGCCGCGGCGGCGATCGCGTCCGCGGGCTGTTCGCGGATCCACCCCTTCACGACGTCCCACAGCCCTGCGGGAGGATCTTCCGAGAGCAGCGGGGGCGGGCTCTCCGCGAGGACGTTGCCCTCGCTCCTGAGCCGCGCGGCCAGCGTCCGGCGCGCCTCGGCGCCCTCGGGCGTGTCCGCACCGGCCCGGGTGTTGGCGAGGACCAGACCGGCGAACCGCTGGGGCGCCCGGCGCCAGAGCTCGAACGCCACGTACCCGCCCATCGACAGACCGCAGACGACGACCCGATCCAGACCGGCGGCGTCCACTGCCTCCAGGCACCGCCGTGCGCCTTGATCCATCGTGAGCACGCCGCCCTCGGCCGCCGGACTCCCGCCGAACCCCGGCAGGTCGGGAGCGACGACGTTGCGCCGATCCATCTGGGCGCTCCACATCCGAGCGTCGAGCGGGAACGCATGGATCAACAGGAGGCCGTCGGTCATCGCACCGCCTTCGCGTTCGGGCCGACGACCACCGGGAGGGCCCCGGGCAGGATCTCGAACAGGGCCGGCGCGGGACCGACCCGCTCGCCGTCGGCGTACACCATGACGCGACGGTCGGCTTCGACCCGCACGCGGGTCGCCCGTGCCATCCGGACCGCGGGGTGCGAGACGTGGGTGCCGCGGAACACCTTGGGGAACGCGCGGATGAACGCGCCCTTGCTCATCTCCCGCAGCAGGCAAACGTCGAGCCATCCATCCACCAGCGAGGCGTCGGGGGTGACCTTCATCCCACCCCCGTAGCTGATCGAGTTGCCGACGATGACCAACATATGCGGACCCTCGATCACCTCGTCGTCGAGCTCGATCCGGAAGGCTGCCGGGGTGAAACGCGACAGCGTTCTCACCAACGCGGCCACATACGTACCGGTCGCGCCGAGGTTGATGCGCATCGCGTTCGCAGCCTCGTTCACCTCGGAGTCGAAGCCGCACCCGGCGATCGCGACGTAGTGGCGGCGAGTGGCGCCGGCGTCGACCCGGACGACGTCGATCTGCACGATGTTGGCGTCGGCGATCGCGCGAACGGCCGCATCCAGCTTCCGGACGCCGATCGAGGCCGCGAAGTCGTCGGCGGTTCCCGACGGGAGGACGGCGAGGGCTGCGCCGCTGCCCAAGAGGCCGTTCGCCGCGAGGCCGACCGAGCCGTCGCCACCCAGCACCGCGACCACCTTCGCCCCTTCGTCGGCCGCCTCCCGGGCACGCCGCTCGAGGTCCTCTGCGGAGGTGCTGACACGGATCTCGTGGTCGACGCCGGCTCGATGCAGCTGCTCGCCGATCCTGCCGATCCGTCGGCCGGCCTTCCCCCGGCCGGCCGACGGATTGGCGATCACGACCACCGGAGCGGCGACGCTCATCCTCAGCCGCCCGAGAGACCCGTTCCGACGCTCGGCGAACCTCCCGCTGCGAGTTGCGACTCCCGGAGCGTGCCCGCGTACTTGTTCCAACCATCTTGGAGCAACGTGGCGGCCGAATCCGAGACGGCCTTCCCGTGCCCCGCCAGCTGCTTCGAGAGGTGCGGCGGCGAGCTCAGCGCGAGGGCCGCGAGCTCCGCCGCTTGCTCGTAGAGATGCAGCGCCTCGACGATCTCGGCCTTCGATGCCGTGAGCGCACCGGAGGCAGCGACGTCGAAGCCGTGCTGGGTGATCGTCCCGGCGAGATCGAACGTATCGATCGCCTTGGCCGCGGTTCTGAGCCCCTTCGCCGAGGCGGTGAGTGTCGCCGGCTTCGTCTTCGGGTGCTGCCCGGAGGTGAGCGCCGTGAGGGCGGCCGTCACGTCCGACGCCACGGTGGGCGGGATGTCGCCACGGAGCTGGCCCACCGCGGTGATCTGCGGCTCCAGGATCGCCTTCCATTGCGAGAGCGCCTGCTGGCGGCTGGCGAGGTCGCTGGCAGCCCGGGTGTTCGCCCGTTCGCGTCGGAGCCCGTTCGTGGCCCACACGATCACCATCATCGCGAGGAGGCCGGCGATGAACACCGCCGTGAGCTGGACCCAGCGGCGTCGGGCGAAGGGCGTGGGTACCGGGACGGGCCCGTGGCGTGGGCCTTTCGACGCGGGACGCGCCTTCGTCTTGCCTTTGCTCTTGATCGCCATCAGGTCGTCCTCGGCTGTCGTTTCAGGAAGCGGCCGATGATGATACTGGCCTCGTAGAACAGATACATCGGGATCATCATGGCAAGCATCGTGTACGGGTCCGAGCTCGGCGTGATGATAGCTGCGAAGATCGAGATCCCGAGGAGCGAGTAGCGCCGGTTCTTCGCCAGGAGTTCCGGACTAAGGATCCCGGCCAGCTCGAGGAAGACGAGGAAGATCGGGAACAGGAACGATACCCCGAAGGCGAGCGCCACCAGCACCACGAACCCGACGTAGCGGTCGATCGTGAGCAACGGGACGACGCCCTCGCCCGCGAACCCCAACAGGAACCCGAAGCCCTTCGGCAGCATCACGTAAGCGACGACCGCCCCGAGGGCGAAGAGCACGCAGGAGGAGACGACGAACGGGATCGAGTAGCGCTTCTCCTTCGCGGTGAGCCCAGGCGCGACGAACGCCCAGAGCTGATACAGGACCACCGGCAGCGCGATCGCGAGGCCGAGGAAGACGACCACCTTGATCTTGACGAGCATCGCGTCAAGGGGGGCCGTGAAGATCAGCTCGCATCCCGTCGGCGGGGCCTGCGCCGGATGCGTCGTGATGTATTGGCAGTACGGCTTCTCGATCAGGTTGAGGAAGGGCTGGAACAGGAACCATCCCACGACCGCACCGGCCGCGACGGCGTACAGGCTGACGATGATCCGATGCCGGAGCTCCTCGAGGTGCTCGACCACGGTCATCGTGCCCGTGCGCCTCTCGTCGTCGCGCTTGCGGCGAGGGATCACCTTCATGGGGTCGATCGCCTCCGACTACCCGGCCGGCGGAACATGGTCGCCCGCCGACGGGCCGCCCTCAGGGCCACTCGCGTCAGCGGTGGATCCGTCGCCGTCCGCGGGACGACGGGTCCGGTGAACGCCGGGAGCCATCGGGCTCGCCGCTGGGGAGGGCGTCGCTTCGGTGGCGTCCAGATCGACCTTCACCATGTCCTTCACGTCGTCTTGGATCTTGCGGAACTCGCGCAGCCCGCGTCCGAGCTGGCGGGACAGCTCCGGGAGACGCTGCGGGCCGACCACCAGCAACGCGATGATGAGGATCACGAGAAGCTCTGGGGTACCGATGTTCAGCATGGAAACGTCCGAACCGGGATGATTCCCGCGCCCATCGTACCCCTGGGTCCTAGGAACGCCCGGCCCCGCGTATGCGGCCAAGGCGGCCAGCGTGCTCCGAGGCCCGAGCTCCCTCGCGAGCGACCTCGTCGGCGATCGACCCGACCTCTTCCTGGAAGCGGCGAGCCGTCCGGCCCAAGACCAACACATGGCGTCCGAGAGCGATCATGAAGGCGGCCAACGCCAGGGTGCTGACGGCGCCGAGCACGATCCACACGACGAGCCAGGTGGACATCTCCGGCGATGCTACACGCGGTCCTCGCTGCGAGGCGAAGCGCTCAGTTGCCGCTGTTCGCGAAGAAGTCGCGGATGTACGTGTCGTCCTCGAGGAGGTAATGGAACTCGATGAGGTCGTCCGGCGTCAGTCTCGGGGCCGCGGGCTCTCGGGGCTCGGAGTCCTCCTCGTCTTCCTCGTCGAAGAGCTCCGGGGCGAACGCCGCATCCACATCCGCGCGGCTGATGTCCACGCCAGCCGAGACGAGCAACGCGACGATCTTCCGATCGGCGCGCTTCTCCACATCGTCCTCGCAGTTGGGACACGTGAACCGGTAGCTCCCCTCGCGACCGTTCGAGCGCACGGCGAGCGAGATCGCTTCGGGGCCCATGTCCACCTCGCCGCAGCGAGGACACGTCGTCCGGATAGTGGTCATCTCACCCGAAAGCATCGGCCCGAGCGATGCGACCCTTGAGAGGCGCGGGGGGCCTGTTCCCGGGCTCGCACGGCCCTCAGCGGCCGTAGCGTTCGAGTGCGGCGGTCGCGATCTGAGAGATCTCCCCGCGCAGCTCGGGCGGGTCCAGCACCTCGGCATCCGGGCCTAACCGGAGGAGGAGCTTCGCGACCCAGCCGGTCTGCCTCGCCGGCAGCGTCGCTTCAACGGTTCCGTCCTCGCGGGCCACGACGTCCACGGTGGCGTAGTACTCGGCGACCCAGCGAGCCGCGGGTCGCAGCAGGAGTCGGACGGCCAGGTCGTGGTCTCCCGGCGTGTAGAGCTGCCGGCCGGCACCCTCGAGACCACGAGGCTCGAACCGTTCCGCCGTCGGCTCGACCGCCGCGACCCGATCGGCCCGGAACATCCGCTCATCGTCCGCTGCGAGGTCCCATGCGACGACGTACCAGTGCCCGGCGCTCGCGAACACCGCCTCCGGCTCGATCTCCCGGACGCTCCGCGCTCCGGTGCTGGCGGCCGTGTACTCGATGCCGATGCGACGATGCTCTGCCGCGGCGGACCGCAGCGCATCGAGATGCGGCGGCGCCATCCCCGTGACCGCACCTTCGATCCCTGCTGCGTCGCCCAGGGTGTCCGGGCCCAAAGCGTCGCGGAGCTTCGCCAGCGCGCTCGCCAGTGCAGGTGCATCCGGGATCCCGGGCGTCGCCAGGAGCTCCGTGGCGCGCAGGTACACCGCGAGCGCCTCCGGGCGGGTCAGGCGCAGGGGACGAGCGAAGTGATCCGCCATCGAGATCCACACGCCCCCGTCCTCGTCGATGTCGACGTCGATCAGATCGCCGGGTCCATACGGCGGAAGCCCCGACATGAAGAGCAGATCCAGGTCGCGACGCAGCTGATCCCGCGGCACGTCGAAGATCCCTGACGCGGACTCGAGACTCGTGCCCGGGTGCTGGACCAGGTACGGAACGATCACCAGCATCCGTCCCAGCCGTTCCGCCGTCGTGGCCGTTCGCCGGCGCCCAGGCATCCGATCAGGCATCCAGGGAGGCCTCCAACCGGCGGATCACCTCGTCGCGGAGGGTCGCGGGCTCCAGGGCCTCGACCTCCGCGCCGAACTGCAGGAGCATCGCGGCGAGCGCTTGCTCATCCGCCGCGGGGACGGCGAGGACGACCCATCCATCGTCGCGGGTCCGCTCGCGAACGACACCCGGGAAGGTGCTCTCCATCAGCACGACGGTTCCGGGAGCCGTGGCGACCATGGCCCGGTCTTCGGCCGAGAGCTGCCACGGACCGGCCTCGACGTGATCGATCGCGCGGAACCCCGGTGGCGGTGTCGTTCCCTCGCCGGCGTCCTCCGGCTCGGTCGTGCACCTCGAGAGCCGGAACGCGCGGACGGCGTTCCTCTCCTCGTCGTGCCCGACGAGGTACCAATGGCCGCCGCGGAACACGACGCCGTACGCGTCGACGACGCGGTCGGACACCGCCCCCTGCGAGGTCCGGTAGCCGAACCGAACCCGACGGCGCGCGCTGGCCGCGTCGGCGGCCGCGACGACACGGGCGCTCCTCGTGTCCGAGCCGGCCACCAAGGGGCCGCTCTCGGCACCGGCGAGGACCCCGCCCTCGGCTCCGTAGAGGAGCTTGCGGACCCCTCGCGCGGCCACCGTCTCCTCCGACGCGCTCTGCGCCGCGACGAACAGGGCGGTGACCTCCTCGGGCGTGAAGGCGATCTCCGGGAGGTAGTACCGCTCCTTCGGGATCGTGTAGCCCTGTTCCACGTCCCACACGTCGGTCGCCGCCATCTCGAGGGGCACCCCGTACTCCCGAAGGATGTCCTTGTCGCGTTCGAACTTGCGCTTGGCCGAGTCGAGGTTGTCCCCGCCGTAGGCCGGGAGCGTCCTTCGGATCTCCTCGAAGGTCATGGGGTGCGCAGTCTCGAGCAGCAGACCCACCAGGTTGAGGAGCCGTTCGAGCGGCTCCATCCCCTCGTCCACGGGCATCGTCGCGCATCATAGCGGCGACATGAGGACGGTCCGTGGCCACATGATCCGCGCGGTCGCGCGCTCCGTCACATGTGCGCGATCAGCTGCTCCACGCGGTCGTCGGCGCTGCGGAACGGGTCCTTGCAGAGCACCGTCCGCTGGGCCTGGTCGTTCAGCTTCAGGTGGACCCAGTCGACCGTGTAGTCGCGTCGCTTGGCCTTGGCCTGGCGGATGAAGTCGCCCCGGAGCTTCGCCCGCGTCGTCTGAGGCGGCTCCCGCATCGCCAGGCCGACGTCGTCCTCGCTCACCACCCGCTCGACCTTGCCGGTGCGTTCCAATAGGTAATACAGGCCACGAGACCGGTTGACGTCGTGGTAGGAGAGATCGAGGAGCGCGATCTTCGGCGAGCCGAGCGGCAGGTTGTGCTTCTGCATGTAGCGCTCGATCATCAGCCGTTTGGTCACCCAATCCACCTTCCGCGCCAGCCGTTCGGGTTCTCCCTCCCCGAGCGCGTCCAGCGCCAGGCGCCATTCATCCAGCAGCCTGGTCGAGATCTCGTCGGCGCCGCGCCGCTCGACGAACCGGGTAGTCTTCTCGAGGTACTCGGTCTGCACCTCCAATGCCGACAGCTCCCGGCCGTTCGCGAGCTTGACCTTCCGGGTGCACGACGTGTCGTGGCTGATCTCGCGGATCGCTCGGATCGGATTCTCGAGCGTCAGGTCACGCATCACGGTGTTCCCCTCGACCATCCGGAGCACGAGGTCGGTGATCCCCACCTTCATGAGGGTCGTCCACTCGCTCATGTTCGAGTCGCCCACGATCACGTGCAGACGGCGATACCGTTCGGCATCGGCGTGGGGTTCGTCGCGCGTGTTGATGATCGGCCGGCTGCGAGTGGTAGCGCTCGATACGCCCTCCCAGATGTGCTCGGCCCGCTGGGCGATGCAGAACTGAGCGCCGCGAGGGCCGTGCAGAACCTTCCCTGCGCCGCACCAGATCTGACGCGTGACGAAGAAAGGGATCAGGACGTCGGCCATCCGCGCGAACTCGCCGTGGCGCGCGACGAGGTAGTTCTCGTGACACCCGTAGGAGTTCCCGGCCGAGTCGGTGTTGTTCTTGAAGAGATAGACCTCGCCGCTGATGCCTTCCTCATGCAGTCGCATCTCCGCCGCCGACAGCAGGTGCTCAAGGATCCGTTCGCCCGCTTTGTCGTGCGCGACGAGCTCCTTGATCGAGTCGCATTCGGGCGTCGCGTATTCGGGGTGGGAACCGACATCGAGGTACAGGCGCGCGCCGTTCTCGAGGAACACGTTGGACGACCGGCCCCAATGGACGACGCGGCGGAACAGGTACCGGGCAACCTCGTCGGGACTCAGCCTCCGCTGCCCCCGGAAGGTGCACGTGACCCCATATTCGTTCTCGAGACCGAAGATGCGGCGGTCCATGTCCCAGCAAGGGTATGCCCGCGGGGGCCCGAACGCCGCGAGCTATCCGGCGAGGATCTCGGCGAGCTGGTCGTCCGCGAGACGGCGGAACTTCCGGCGCTGGGGTCGCGTGCGATCCAGTACTCCGGCCTCGATCTGGTCGTCGGGGATCTGGCGCTGCTCCGGCATGGTGCTCAACGCCTGCACCGCCGTGCGCACCGCCGTCGCCAGATCCCAGCCTTCCTGGAACCGATCACGGAGCGTGTCGGTCAGCTCCTCGGCGTGGCCACCGATCGCTAAGAACCCCTGTTCGTCGGAGACGGATCCATCGAACAAGATGTGGTAGATACCCGACGTCCCCGCTCCCCCGTCTACCTCACCGACCACGATCTCGACCTCGTAGGGCTTCATCTGCTGGGTGAAGATGGTGGAGAGCGCCTGCGAGTACGCGTTGGCGAGGTCGCGAGCCTTCACGTCCTCGCGCCCGTACTGATACCCCCGGAGATCGGCGAGCCGGATGCCCGCGATGCGGAGCTCCTCGAACTCGGAGTACTTGCCGACGCCGGCGAAGGCGATCCGGTCGTAGATCTCACTGATCTTGTGCAAGGTCGCACTGGGGTTCTCGGCGATGAAGAGCAGGCCGTCCGCGAACTCGAGCCCGATCACCGACCGCCCACGGGCGATGCCCTTGTGGGCGTAGTCCGAGCGGTCCTTCATGAGCTGCTCGGGGGCGACGTACGGCATGAAGCTCACGACGCGCCCCGTTCCTGCAGGACGGCGTCCACGGCGGCGATCACCTGGTCCTCGGGGACGTCCTGCGCTCCGTCGACGGTCACCGTCATCGCGGTCGGCCAGATCCGACGGATGGAGTCCGGTCCGCCCGTCGCCGCATCGTCCTCGGCCGCGTCGATCAGTGCCTCCACGGCGACCTGGAGGCCTTCACCGAGGGTCAGACCCGGCCGCCACCGCTTCTTGAGCGAGTTCTTCGCGGACTGACCGCCGGAACCGGTCGTCTGGTAGTCGTCCTCTTCCCACCGACCGCCGGTGGCGTCGTAGTAGAAGATCCTCCCCTCGTTCAGGCGCTCATCGAAGCCCCCGAACAACGGGACCACGATCAGCCCCTGCAGGGCCATCGGGAAGTTCGAACGGATCATCTGAGCCAGGCGGTTGGCTTTGCCCTCGAGGGACAGCCGATCGCCGGTGATCTTCTCGTAGTGCTCGAGCTCGAGCTGGAAGAGCTTGACGAGCTCGACCGCCTGCCCGGCCACGCCCGCGATCGCGATCGCGCTGTAGTCGTCGGCCCCGAACACCTTGCGCATCTTGGCGTCCGCGATCAGGTTGCCCGACGTCGCGCGCCGATCACCCACCATGACGACGCCGTCGGAGAACTTGAGACCGAGCACGGTCGTCCCATGCGGCACCGGTAGGGTCGGTGCGTCCGTCAACGACCGGGGCATCGCCTCCGGTCGTTCACGCTGCACCAGGTCGAGGAAACTCGGGCTCGCACCGAACGGGCTGCCGGCGAGCGACAGCTCGGGGCGGTCGCTCACTCGCCGCCCTTCTGGACGTACGACTTGACGAACTCCTCGGCGTTCTCTTCCAGCACGGAATCGATCTCGTCGAGGATGTCGTCCATCTCCTCCTTGAGCTCGTTGGCCTTGGAGGACGACGTCACCTGACCGGCATCGTCGCCGGCTTCCCCGCCGCCCTTCTTCTGGATCCTCTTCTGCTCCTGCTCGGGCACGACACGTTCTCCTTTCCCGGATGCACATCCTAACTTCGGGTGCGGACGTGCGGGGGGTTAGCCGGTGAGGCGATCGACGAGCGCCGCCGCATCCTCGCACGCATCGAGCAGCTCCTCGACATGGGCGCGCGTTCCGCGGAGAGGCTCGCGCATCGGGATGCGCTGCAACGCGTCCCGGCCGGTATCCAGGATCAGCGAATCCCAGGACGCGGCGGCGATCGCGTCGGGATACTTCGAGATGCAGCGGCCGCGGAAGAACGCTCGTGTATCCTCCGGCGGCTCCATGATGGCCCGCTCGACCTCTTCATCGGTCGTGAGGCGCTCGACCTTCCCGGAGTGCGCGAGCCGATGGAAGAGCCCGCGATCGCGCCGGACGTCGTGGTACTGCAGGTCGATCGCACGGAGCTTCGCGTCGCTCCATGCGAGGCCGTCCCGCTCCCGATATCCCTCGAGCAGCCGAAGCTTGGCCACCCAATCGAGCTGCGCGCTGAGCGTTCGGGGATCGCTCTCGAGCCCGCGCAGGACGGACTCCCACCGCTCGACGACCTCCCGGTTCTCCTGGGTGTCGTCCTCACGGTCGACGTACTTGCGGGCCAGCTCGAGGTATTCCCACTGCAGCTGCAGCGCGGTCATCTTCCGCCCGTCGGTGAGCGACACCGGCGTCCTCAGCGAGACATCGCGGGAAACGTCATGGATGGCGGCCACGGGGTTGACGAGCGAGAAATCCGGAAGGAAGGCATCCTCGATCATCTTGAGCACGATCGACGTGGTCCCCAGCTTCAGGAACAGGGCCACCTCGCAGAGGTTCGCGTCCCCCACGATCACGTGGAGTCGCCGGTAGCGCTCGGGATCCGCGTGGGGTTCATCACGGGTGTTGATGATGGGCCGCTTGAGCGTCGTCTCCAGCCCGACCTCGGT
The DNA here is from genome assembly GCA_005884925.1 of Actinomycetota bacterium. GTDB lineage: Bacteria > Actinomycetota > UBA4738 > UBA4738 > HRBIN12 > AC-51. The sequence continues at coordinate 115,033 of VAYU01000030.1, forward strand.
TTCGAAGAAGTCGGCCCGCTGCGTGAGCTGGAACACGTGCTTGCCACGTTCGTCCCACTGCGCCTCGAGCCCGAGCTTGCCGGCGCCGGTGAAGATCTGCCGGCTGACGAAGAACGGCGTGAGATCGCGAACGATGTCGCCGAACGGCGTCGCCCGATCCATCAGGTAGTTCTCGTGGGTGCCGTAGGAGTTGCCCTTCCCGTCGGAGTTGTTCCTGTAGATCGCGAGCGCCGGTGAGGAAGGGATCTCCGCCGCGACGATCGCGAGCGAGCGCTCGAGGATGCGCTCTCCGGCCTTGTCGTGGATGACCAGCGATCGGGGCGACAGGCACTCGGGCGTTGAATATTCGGGGTGAGCGTGATCGACGTAGTAGCGGGCGCCGTTCGGAAGGATCACGTTCGCGAGACCGAGGTCCTCGTCCGACAGCTCACGACCCGCGACCGGCTCGAACCCGCGGGCGTCGCGGAGGGGCGACTCATCCTCGTAGTCCCAGCGGATCCTCCGGAGACTCCCCGCGTAGGACGAGATCAGCATCGAGGACGACAGCACGGGGTTGAAGTCGGGCTGGCCGACGGCCGCGATCCCGTACTCCGTCTCGGTGCCGATGACCTTCGGGATAGCCACGGGGGAACCTTACCCGCGTCCGCGGGTTACAGGTACTGCCCGGCGCTGACGCGCTCGACCTGCCGGCCCTCTCCTTCGAGACCGAGCAGGGTCCGGACGTAGACGATCCGCTCGCCCTTCTTGCCCGAGATCCGGGCCCAGTCGTCCGGATTGGTCGTGTTGGGGAGGTCCTCGTTCTCCTTGAACTCGTCGCGGATCGCGTGGAACAGGTCCTCGCCCTTGATGCCCTTCTCCCCCTTCGAGAGGAACCGCTTGATGGCATCCTTCTTGGCCCGGCGGACGATGTTCTCGAT
>VAYU01000022.1 GCA_005884925.1 Actinomycetota bacterium
CATCGCCCCTCCGAGGATGGGCGCCCCACCTGGGGAAAAGGGGAACCGATGGTTAGCGCCTACATCTTGATCCAGACGGAAGTGGGCAAGGCCGGGCACGTGACCGAGATGGTTCGAGGGATCGACGGCATCGTCTCCGTCGATCCCGTCACGGGTCCGTACGACATCGTCGCGCGCGCCGAGGCGCAGGACCTGGACCTGTTGGCGAAGGGGACCGTGATGCCGATGCAGGAGCTCGATGGCATCACGCGAACGCTGACCTGTCCCATCTTGCAGCTGTAGCCGCTCGGTGATCGAGCAGCGCGTCGTCCCGAGCGACGGGCTCACCGAGGACGAGCGCGCACAGATGCGGGCGTTGTTCGCCGCCGCCTGGGAGGGAGGGTTCTCCCAGGAGGACTGGGACCACACGTTCGGCGGCCTGCACGTCCTGCGCCGGGTGGACGGCGAGCTCGTGGCACATGGTGCCGTCGCGGAGCGCACCTTGTGGCTCGACGGCACGCCCTTGCGGGTCGGCTACGTGGAGGCGGTCGCGACGTTGCCGGCGCACCAAGGTCGCGGCCATGGGAGCGCGGTGGTGGAGGCCCTCGACGCGATCGTGCGGGAGGACTACCGGCTCGGCGGGCTCTCGACAGCCGACGCAGCTTCTACGAGCGGCTCGGCTGGCTGCCCTGGCGCGGGCCGCTTGCTGTGCGGACCGCCGATGGAGACGTTCCAACGGTGTTCGAGCGCGGCGCCGTCCTCGTGCTGCCGACCCCGCGGGTCCCGGATCCGGACCTTGACGCGACGCTCGTCTGTGATCTGCGGAGCGGCGACGATCGGTGACGGGCCCTCAGTCCTCGTCGACCTGAACGGGGAAGGGCAGCGCGATCGGATCGACGAACGGAGACCTGCCGTTCGCGTCGAACCGATCCATCCGAAGATCCTCGGGTCGCTCGACCACCTCGGTCGCGCCCTCGAGCACCAGGTCGATCGCGATCCGAGACACGGCCGGGCCCCACATCATGCCGTGCCCACACGCGGACGCGATCGACGCGCCGTCGATCTCGGTCCCATCACCCAGGACGAGCGGGCCGACGATCGGGAGATGGTCGGGCGTGTACTCGATCGTGGCCGCCCAGACCTTCTTGAGCCCGAGACCACGCGTCGCCGGAACGAACCGGTGCAAGCGCCGTTCCATCGCGCGCAGATACGGCCAGTCGATCGAACGGCCGGGGCCGGGCGCCTCCTTCGGGTTCGACATCCCCCACAGGAGCCCGCCCTCCTCGGGTCGCCAGTAGAGGCCCGCGTCGAGGTCGAATGCCATCGCGGTCGAGTCGGCCTGCAGGGCATCCGAGGGCTCCGTGACGGCCACCTGATGGCGGACGTACCCGACCCAGGCCCGCGCGCCGGCCGCCGCCGCCACGGACTGGAGCGCGGGACCACCGGTGAGCAGGACGCGGGGCGTCGCGATCGTCCCGGCGGTCGTCGCGACCGCCGTGACCTCGCGACGCCCCCGGCGGCCGGCGCGCGTCCGGATCCCGACGAACCCGGTCCCTTCGCGCACCGAGACCCCGGCGCGCTGCATCGCGAGCGAGTACGCGCGGACGTTCCGTGGCGGGTCGATCCAGCCGTCCGTCGCGACGTAGGAGCCCCCGCGATAGCCGTCCCCGGCCATCGCGGGGATCAGTCGGCGGATCTCCTCGACGTCGACCCACCGCGCGTCGAGCCCGACCGCACGCTGCATCGCGATGCGATCGCGAGCAGCGCGCTCCCCGCGAGCGGTGGTCGCGAGGATGACGTATCCGCGTTGCATGAAGCCGGAGTCGGTGTCGTAGCGATCGCGCTGGCCCCGGTAGAACGCGATCGACCATGAGCCCAAACGGACCGTGTCGGGGATCCCGCCCTGGGCGCGTACCATCCCGGCGGCACGGCCGGACGCGCCCGCGCCGGCCTGCTCACGCTCGAGGACGACCACGTTGGGAAGCCCGGTCTCGCGCGCGAACACCGACGCCCAGCCGCCGATCGTGCCGGCGCCGACGATCACGAGGTCCGCACGTTCGCGTGCCATCAGCTCGTCGCGAACCCTATCCGGTGCGCGGGCGAACCCGTACCTGATGGCCACTACGCTTGCCGGGATGGAGCTCGCCCCCACGCCGCCGGCACCGGCGACACGCCGGACGCTCTACGAGGAGATCGTGGCGGTCCTCGCGGTCTCCCTCCTCGCGAGCGCGGCGTACGCGATCGTCTCGCTCCTGACCGCGCCCGTGAAAGGGGTGACGGTCGCCGCGGCCAACCCCGACCCGCTGTTCGCCAACCAGGTCCTCGCGTTCATCTTCGGATTGGCGCCGGCCCTCGTGGTCGTGCACCTCGTTCGCCGCGACGGTGAGGGGGTCGGAGTGATCGGCCTCACGTGGGATCGGCCGCGCCAGGATCTCGTCCGGGGACTCGTGCTGTTCGCGGTGGTCGCTCTCGGCGGGCTCGGGATCTACCTCGCGGCGGTGGGGCTCGGCATCAATCGGTTCGTGATCCCCGCGCCGCCGCCCGGACACTGGTGGACCTGGCCTGTGTTGGTGATGGATGCGACCGGAGCCGCCGTGCTCGAAGAGGTGATCGTTCTCGGGTACCTGGTGACGCGGCTCCAACAGGTCGGATGGACGCCGATCGCGGCCGTGGTCGGCAGCGCGATCCTCCGAGGCGGGTACCACCTGTATCAGGGGTGGGGCGGGTTCGCCGGCAACCTCATGATGGGGCTCCTGTTCGGGCTGCTCTTCCTGCGATGGCGCCGGACGTGGCCGTTCGTGATCGCCCACGCCTCGCTGGACTTCGCGGCGGGCGCGGGGTATTTGCTGTTCCGGCACCATCTCCCGGGCTTCTGAGCCGATCTGCGGTACGCTTCGTCCCGAGGTACCTCATCAAGAGCGGCCCCGGCCATCGCGCCGGGGTTCCGTGTTTCCGGGGGTGCCCGGCGCATCGGTTGCCCCTGGAGACGCTGTCTCACTGAAGGTCCCGCGGGACCGTCCGCTCCCAGCGTCGGCGATGGCGTTCACGGCCGTCGTCGTCCACCACTAGATCGATCGCGATCCGGTAGGTGTCGCGGTCGGAGTCGACGCGCAGGCGGGCGAACGCCCGGACGCTCGCCTCCGGGTAGCGGATCATGAACTCGGCCTCGCCGTCCGCGAAGGCGCGACCGGGGTCGGCGGTCGAGACCCCCACCACGCCCTCGTACCGCTCCCGGAACGGAGGCGCCTGTTCGCCGGCGGGGTAGTCGCCGCCGTAGCCGGTCTCCGCGCGAAGCTCCCCGTCCACCTCCTTGATCTCGCGGCGCCACCACGCGCCTTCCCCTTGTTCCTTGGGATCGCGCTGGGCGCCGTTCGACGGAACGAGCGCAGGAGTCTCGGCGATCGGAGCCGCTCCCTCCACCACCGGGAGGTGAAGCACGCCCGTGTGGCGGTCGATCGACAGGACGCCGGGTTCTGGCGGCGCCCACGCGTTGGGCCAGTCCGCCGCGGCAAGGTCCAGCCGGATCCGATGTCCTTCCTCGAAGGTCCACGAACACGCCTCGAGCTCCAGCTCGATCTCCTCGGCCGCGCCCGGCGTCAGCGGCGCCGGGTGCTCGGCGCTGTCGCGGTGGGTGAGGTTCAGGAGCCCCCGCACCACGAGCGATGAGCTTCCGTCGGGGAAGACGTCGCAGACCTTCGCCGACAGGTAGGCCACGGGGACGCTGGAGGTCACCCGCACCCGCAGCAGCGGGTGTCCCAGGATCTCGAGCTCCGTCTCCAGCGGTTCCCAGGTGAAGGTGAGCGACCGGTCCTCGTCCGGTCGCTGATCGTCCGGCTGAACCCACGGCATCACCCCCGCGCAGGAGATCCACGCGGTCGCGCCGACGTCGCCGCGGATCGCGAGCTCGTCGGAGCCGTCTGCCGCCGCCGACAGCATGCCGCCCGGATCCGCCTTCGCGAGCGGGAGCTCCGTGGAGACCGAGCGCGCCGGCGGCCATCCGGGCTCCGACCGCCACGTCCCCCGGACCTGGGGTCGCAGCGGATCCGGCAAGGTGGAGCGCTGCGCGAACACGACGATCGGCGGCTCGTGGTCGACCCCGTTCTCGATCCCCTTCAGCCATCGGTCGAACCAGCGCACGAGCTCGGGGTTCAGTCGGATGTTCGGCCCCGGCACCGACGTCTCCGTCGCGGCGTGCGCCCATGGGCCGATCAGCAGACGGACCGGCGCGCGGAACCGCGGGAACGACCGGAACGCGATGTTCGTGTACCCGTCGGCCCATCCGCCGACGATCATCGTTGCCGCCTCGATGTCCTCGATCGACTCGCGGGCCGAGCCCCAGCGCCAGTACGCATCGCGTCGCTGGTGCTCGATCCAGGGCAGCACCCACGGCTCCAAGCGATCGACGCGGCGATCCCATTCCTCGCGCCACCCCTCACCCCAGATCTGCGGGACGGGCGGGAGCGCGTTCATCGCGGTCATGTACGTCGGGTAGTCGACGAGGTCGAGCTGCTTGAGCACGCCCCCGAAATGATGGACGTCATCGGCGTATCGATCGTCGCTCGCGAAGATCGGCACGATGGCCTTGAGCGCCGGCGGGCGTTCGAGCGCGACCTGCAACGAGGTGAACCCTCCGTAGCTGGTCCCGAACATCCCGACCGCGCCGGCCGACCAGTCGCGGGTCGCGAGCCACTCCACGGCGGCGACCAGGTCATGGCGCTCCGCCTCGGAATACTCATCGGTCGCGAGTCCGCCTGAGGATCCGGTGCCGCGCACGTCGAGCCAGCAGACCACGTACCCGGCATCGGCCAGCTCCGCGTACCCCGGCCGGTAGATGGCCGTGAGATCGTCCTTGCGGTACGGGAGCGCCTCCATCACGGCCGGCCACGGCCCGTCTCCATCGGGGAAGAAGAGCGTCGCCGACAGCTCGACGCCGTCGGCCATCGGGATGGCTGCGAGCTCTCGGCGGCTCATCGTGGCGCGAAGGGTACGCTCAGACCCACGCTCTGAACCACACGATCGTGCCCCAGCGGAGCATGCTGATGCGACCCGCGGTCAGCACCGGCCAGAACCAGATGAAGACCACGACGGCCGCGATCAGGTAGGCGACGACGAAGGGTCGATAGACGAACGCGCGGGAGATCGCCGGCTCACCCGTCGCCGGGTTGGTCGCGACGTCACGCGTCACGCGGTCCCGGACCACGATCGTGGCGTCGGAGGCCTGCCGGCAGACGTCGGTGATGCCGAGTACCATGAACGGGGTGAGCGGCAACACGTAGAAGAAGAACGTCGGACGGGTCACCAGGAACCACGGCAGGTACTGGCCGGCGAAGGCGACGAAGATGAAGCCTGCGCGCCAGTCGCGGAGCCGGTACCACATCACGCCGAGCCACGGGATCGCGATCACGCTGGCCCAGAAGATGATCGGGTTCCCGATCGCGAGCACCTGCTCGATGTCCAGATCGTGGTTGGTGTTCTTGACGAAGAACGACGTCGGCCGCAGATCGGGTATCCACTTCCACGCACGCGCGTAGTACGGGTGCGTCGGCGTGTACAACCCGGTCTTCGGGTCGAGCGCCGTCCAATCGATCCCGCTTCGGTGGAACCGCGCCGAGTCGACCTGATCCTTCCACCACGCCCCCATGTCCCAGCCGAAGTGGTGGAGCCACGGGACCCAGGTGAGCATGTACACGGCGACGGGGACGAACAAGAAGACGATGACGATGCCGAGCGACTCGCGCGCGATCGCTCGACCAAGGGCGCCGGCCCACGAGCGATCCGCCCGGTGGCGTCGCGCCGTTTCCCACATCAACGCGACGATCACGGCCGCGAACAACGCCATCGCGCCGGACCATTTCACCGACGCTGCGGCGCCGAACGCCACCCCCGCCGCGAGTCGCCAGGGCCGCACGATCGGCGAGTAGACCGGGGGCGGTGGGGGCGGCCACATCGCGCTCTCGCCGATGGGTGCGCCCTCCACCACGACCTGATCCTCGCTGGCGCGTTGACGTCGCTCCAGCCATCGCCGATCCAGCAACAAGAAGAGGAATCCCACCACGACCCAGAGCTCGAGGTGCACGTCGAGCAGCGCCGTCCGGGACATCACCACGTTGAGGTGCTCCGTGGCCATCAACAGACCGGCGACGAACGTCCACACGGGCTTGCCGAACAGCAGTTGGGCGATCACGGCCGTGAACAGCACGACGAGGGTCCCCGCGAGCGCCGAGGTGAACCGCCATCCCCAGGCGTTCATCCCGAACGCCTTGATGCCCAGCGCGATCTGCCATTTCCCGAGCGGCGGGTGCACCCAGGAGCCGACGTCCCACTTCTGCGTGCGCCAGTACTTCTCGTCGTTGGAGTCCACGTGGCAGACCTGGTCCGACCACCCCACGAGGATGCATGCAGCCTTCGGGTAGTAGACCTCATCGAAGACGAAATCGGGCGGTTGCTGGAGGTGGATGAACCGAAGGAAGCCCGCCAATGCCGTCACGGCGATCACGGCCACGATGGGTCGGTTCAGCCGCGACAACAGAGGCATCGGCTCAGGGTACCCGGGCATCCGCGGCTGGACGCCACCGAGCCACGTCGCGGTTCCCGTCAGACGCGCCGGTCCCGCAGACGGATAACGAACTGCAGTCCCTGATACGTCTCGGTGATCGACGCGCTCTTGTTGTCGACGAGGCCGGCGCGCAGCCCGACCCGCTGGACCGCGTCGAAGTCCAGATCGGTGGGGACCCCGGCGGCCGTCTTCGGCCACGCGATCCACAGGCGCCCGGCCGGAGCGAGGGAGCGGACGAGCGCAGGCGATCGCCTCGCGAGATCCGACCGACGCGTGACGAACGTGATTGCGACGTCCATGTCGCGTCCCGGACGGCGGAGGAACTCGACGCCGTCCGGGAGCGGCGCGAGGCGCTGCAGCTCGTCGGCGAACCCCTCGGGCGCGCGCGTGCAGAGCACGCGCGCGCCCTCCTTGATGCCGAGCTTGCGCCAGAGCGGGGTGCCCGAATAGTCCCTGTGGTCGCTCACGGCGGGTCCATCTCGATCTCGTCGTCCTGATCCGGGCTACGCCTTCGGAGCGTAGCCCCGATGACCGACCGCAT
>VAYU01000051.1 GCA_005884925.1 Actinomycetota bacterium
AAGACGAACGACGTCGCAGGTGACGGCACCACGACGGCAACGGTGCTCGCCCGGGCCATGGTCAAGGGCGGGATGAAGAACGTCGCCGCCGGCGCCAACCCGATGGCCCTGAAGCGGGGGATCGAGAAGGGCGTCGAGGCCGCCGTCGAGACGATCAAGAACGAGTCCAAGGAGATCGAGTCGAAGGATGAGATCGCGCAGATCGCCGCGATCTCGGCCGCCGATACCGAGATCGGCACCACGATCGCGGAAGCGCTCGACAAGGTCGGCAAGGACGGCGTGATCACGGTCGAGGAATCGAACACCTTCGGCATCGAGCTCGAGTTCACCGAAGGGATGCAGTTCGACAAGGGTTACATCTCGCCCTACTTCGTGTCGGATCCAGAGCGCCAGGAGGCCGTTCTCGAGGAGCCGTACGTGCTCATCGTGAACAAGAAGATCTCCAGCGCGCAGGAGCTGCTCCCGCTGCTCGAGAAGGTGCTGAACACCGGGAAGCCTCTCGCTGTGATCGCGGAGGATGTCGACGGCGAGGCCCTGGCGACGCTCGTCGTCAACAAGATCCGCGGGACGTTCAACGCGGTCGGCATCAAGGCTCCCGGGTTCGGCGACCGTCGCAAGGCGATGCTCCAGGACATCGCGACCCTCACGGGTGGACAGGTGGTCTCCGAAGAGGTCGGCCTGAAGCTCGAGAACGTGACGTTGGATCTCCTCGGCAAGGCGCGCAAGATCGTCGTGACGAAGGACGACACAACGATCGTCGAGGGCGGCGGCACCGAGGAGGACGTCCAGGGTCGCATCAACCAGATCAAGGCTGAGATCGACAAGACCGACTCCGACTGGGACCGCGAGAAGCTCCAAGAGCGCCTGGCGAAGCTCAGTGGAGGCGTCGCGGTGATCAAGGTCGGCGCGGCAACCGAGGTCGAGCTCAAGGAGAAGAAGCACCGCATCGAGGACGCCGTCTCGGCGACCCGCGCTGCGGTGGAGGAGGGCATCGTCCCGGGCGGTGGCGTCACGCTGATCCGAGCCGAGTCGGTTCTCGACAAGCTCGACCTGGCGGACGACGAGGCGACGGGCGCGAACATCGTGCGCCACGCGCTGGCCGAGCCGGCGAGGCGGATCGCCCAGAACGCTGGCTACGAGGGCGCGGTCATCGTCGAGCGGATCCGGACCGAAGGTGATGGCCGAGGCTTCGACGCGGCGACCGGTGAGTGGGTCGACATGGTCAAGGCCGGGATCATCGACCCCGCGAAGGTCACCCGCTCCGCGCTGCAGAACGCCGCCTCCATCGCGGCCATCGTGCTCACCGCGGAGTCTGCGGTGGTCGAGAAGCCCGAGGAGGAAGAGCCGGCGCCCGCGGGTGGCGGCCACATGCACTGACCCCGTTCGGCGAACGGGCCGCGGAGGGCGGGGCGTAGCCCCGCCCTCTTCCTGTTCGATCCAGGTCGGGCTCAAGGCGAAGCTGCCGCTGCGCGCCTTGACCGGGAGTGGGTGGGGCGACTTGCGCTTGGTTGGACGGATGGCGATGGGATCCTGGAGCCTCCTGACTCGTTCTTCCGCACGGCAACGCCCCTTCGAGCCTCTTCATCGGATGACCGGACCCGACCGGTAGGGGTGCACATGCGTCCGCCTCAACCGGTCAAGAGCGTTGAACCGACAGCGAACCGCCTCCGCGGCAGGCGATGCATACACTCTCGTCCGTGTTCGAGGACCTGCTCTCGACCTGGGACGGCGAGGAGATGGTCGCCCGGTACGACGGCCCGACCGAGACCTGGATGTTCGTCGGCGTGCATTCGACGCTGCTCGGGCCCGCGATGGGCGGCACCCGGATGAAGGCCTACGCCGCTCCCGGGGACGGTCTGAGCGACGTCCTTCGCCTGTCACAGGCGATGACCCTCAAACAGGCGGTCGCAGACCTCCCGTACGGGGGCGGCAAGGCTGTCCTCGCCGTCCCGCGCGTGCCTGCGCCGGGCTCGTCGGCACGCCGCGAGGTCCTGCTCCGGTACGCGGCGCTCGTCGACTCGCTCCACGGGACGTACGTAACGGCGGCGGACATGAACACCGGCGCTGCGGATATGGACGTGATCGGCGAACGAACGACCCACGTTCTCGGACGTTCGAGGGATGGCGGCGGTGCGGGCGATCCCGCGTCGGGGACGGCCCTGGGGGTGTTCCACGGGATCCGGTCGGCGTGGCGCCACGCGAACGGTTCGGCTGATCTCGATGGCGTCGCGGTACTCGTACAGGGTGTGGGCTCCGTCGGCGACCGCCTCGCCGATCATCTCGGCGAGGCGGGCGCCACCGTGCTGGTCGCCGACATCGACGAGGGACGTGCCGAGAAGACGGCCCAGCGCGTCGGCGGAGCGGCCGTGGAGCCGGCCTCCGTCATCGGCACGGCCAGCGAGGTCTTCGCGCCGTGCGCGGCCGGCGCGGTGCTCACGCGGGAGACGATCCCGCGCCTCGCGTGTCGCGTGGTGGCCGGAGCGGCGAACAATCAGCTCGGCAGCGAAGAGGACGCCGCGCTGCTCGCGCAGCGCGGCATCCTCTACGCCCCCGACTACGTGATCAACGCCGGTGGCGTGATCCACCTGGCCGGCTACGAGACGCTCGGATGGGACGAGGCCACGATGCACGCGCGCCTGGCGGGGATCGGGGAAACGCTCGCCGGCATCTTCGAAACGGCAGACACCGATGGGATCACGACCGCCGAGGCCGCCGACCGGCTGGCGCTCGCCCGGCTCGCCGCCGGCCGGCCCGGTTGAAGGTTCGCCCGGCCGACGGCCGAGCCGGCGACTAGGACAGGACCCGCTTGCGGAACCCGTCGATCCCGAGCGCGAGGAACAGCGCGCTGAACCCGATCATCCCGCCGTAGATCGCCGCGTAGGACATGTGCGGGACCTGAGGCGTCAACGAGACCCGCATACCCTCGCTCATGTACACGAGCGGATTCAGCAGGACCACTGCCTTGAGCCACGGGATCGGGGTCAGGTTCGCCCAGGGGTAGTAGGTGGCCCCGAGGAACACGATGGGGATCACGACGATCCCGAACAGGAGCGGCACCTGTCGAGGGCTCACACGGGTGCCGAGCACCAGCCCGAGCGATGCGGCGGTGACCGCGGCGAGCGGGAGGAGCGTGAACAGGAGCCCGGGGCGAACGTCCAGATGCACGGGGGTCGCCGGGACGAACATCGCGAGCGGGAAGACGATCGCGGCCGCGATCAGGCCCTGGAGCGCGCCGGCCATCACCTTCTCGACCGCGACGCTCCAGACGGGGAGCGGGGCCATCACCCGGTCTTCGATCTCCCTGCTGTAGCCGAAGTCCTGAACGAGCGGCAACGCGACCGCCTGGATGCCCTGGAAGATGCAGGCGATCGCGACCACCCCGGGGACCAGGATGCTCGAGAACGCGGCCGATCCCGCGGATCCGCCGACGCCCTGCCCGATCTTGGGGAACACATAGGCGAACACGAAGACGAACAGCAGCGGCTGCATCACGGTCCGCGCGATGAACTGCCCGAACTCCTTGCGGAGCACCGACAGATCGCGCAACAGGAGCGCCCCGAACGCCACCGGGGGCGTGCTCCGGAAGGTCCCGGTTTCCGGAAGTCCCTCGACCGCCGTGGTCGTCGTTCCGCTCATTCGCGCAGGTCCTTCCCGGTGAGATTGATGAACACGGTCTCGAGGGTGGGCTCGTCGAGCGACACGTCGCGCACCTGGAACCCGCCGGATTCGGCCGCCTGGATCACCCGCGGCAGCAAGCCGCCGGTGCCACGAACGGTGAGCTGGACCGTTCCACCCAGCACGGCGGTCCCGGTGACGCCCTCCATGTTGCGCAGGTGGGCCGCCAGCCGCTCGGGTTGATCACCCGCCTGGACCCGGACGATCGTGTCGCCTCCCACCGTCCGCTTGAGACCCTCCGGCGTATCGAGCGCCAAGATCCGGCCGTGGTCCATGATCGCGACCCGTTGGCACAGCTTGTCGGCCTCCTCCATGTAGTGGGTGGTCAACACGATCGTCTGGCCCTCTCGGTGGATCTGGCCGAGGATCTCCCACAGGGCGAGCCGGGACTGGGGGTCGAGCCCGGATGTCGGTTCGTCCAGGAACAGCACTTCCGGCCGGTGGGCCACGGCTCGGGCGAACAGCAACCGCTGCGCCATCCCGCCGGACAGGGTCGAGACATCGGCGTCGGCCCGATCGGACAATCGGAAGAGCTCGAGGAGCGCGTCTGCCGTGCGCGCGGCGGCCCGCGCACCCATCCCGAAGTACCGTCCGTGGAAGTAGAGGTTCTCCCGGACCGTCAGGCTCCGGTCGAGCGTGTTCGTCTGGGAGACCACCCCGACCCGAGCCTTGGCCGACGGTGGATCCGCGACGACGTCGACGCCGGCGACGATCGCCGAGCCGGACGTGGGGATGACCCGCGTCGTCAGCATCCCGACGGTCGTCGTCTTGCCGGCGCCGTTGGGTCCGAGCAAGCCGAAGATCTCGCCGGAGCCCACGTCCAGGTCGAGGGCGTCGACGGCCTTGACACCGGTGGGGTAGACCTTCGTCAGCTGGGTCGCGCGGATGACGACACCGTCACCGCTCCCGTCGGCCGTCGTCGTCATGGCGGAGGGGGCGATACCCATGGCTATCCACGATACGGCGGCTCCGGGGTTCGGACACCCGGGGGGGTCAGACGATCGGCTTCTCGGTGCCGGCTCGACCGATGCCGGCGACGAGCGCCGCGACGAGCGCGATGTTGGTGACGGCGAAGACCCACCAGAACCACGATGCCGACCCGGCCGGCACCGACACGACAGCGTGCAGCGTGGTCACGAGCGCGGTCAGGCCCGTCTCCAGGACGAACGCCCACGACCACCACCAGACATCGTCGAGGCGTCGCGAGATCATCAGCGCCAGGGCCGCCGAGGACAGAGCGGCGATGCCGCACACGCGGACGTAGGCGTAGTCGGGATAGGGCACCTGGTCGAACCAGCCGACGAGGATCCACCGCGGGGTGGCGGCGATCACCAGTCCGCACGCGCCCCAGACGGCAGCGAACAGCTGCAGCGCGCGTCGCAGGAACGCCATCTCGGGCCCTTCCTCCGCCAGGCTCGGGCCCGAAGTGGCCCAAAGTCGCTGGTAGGATACGCGAACCGCGGATGGCTCCTGGTGCGCGAGCGCGCCCGTCGTCCGCCCGTCGGACGGTGGACCGGAGGGAACGAGCGACATGCAGCACGGCCCCAGGGTCGTCGTCATCGGACTCGATTGCGTAACTCCCCAGCTCTTGTTCCACGACCTCCGTTCCGAGGTGCCGACCATCGCGAAGCTGATGGACATCGGGATGTACGGCGACCTCGCCAGTATCACGCCGCCGATCACCGTCCCCGCGTGGGCATGCGCGATGACGGGTCAAACACCGGGGCAGCTCGGCATCTACGGATTCCGCAACCGGAAGGACGCCACCTACGACGGCCTCACGATCGCCCACTCGGGTTCGGTGAAGGAACCCGCCGTCTGGGACGCGCTGGGAGCGAATGGCTTGCGCTCCCTCCTGATCGGCGTTCCGCCCTCGTATCCGCCGCCCGCCGACTTCCCCGGGTGGCGCGTCGGGTGCTTCCTCACGCCTCCCTCGTCCGAGCGGTACGCCTTCCCGCAGGATCTCCAGGCGGAGATCGAAGAGGAGCTCGGGGGGAAGGGCCGGTACATCTTCGACATCCCGAACTTCCGGACGGCCGGTTTCGACGTCACCTTGGACCAGGTGTTCAAGATGACCGAGCGACGGTTCCGGGTAGGGCGCAGGCTCATCCAGAACAAGCCCTGGGACTTCTTCATGCTCTGCGACATCGCACCGGACCGGCTCCACCATGTCTTCTGGCAGTACGTCGATCCGATGCACCCGCGCCATGAGCCCGGCAACAAGTACGAGGGGGTCTTCCAGGACTACTACCGATCCCTGGATCGAGAGCTCGCGTCGCTGATCGAGCTGATCCCCGAAGATGCGGTGACGATCGTCATGTCCGATCACGGCGCCCGACCCATGATGGGCGGTCTGTGCTTCAACGACTGGCTGATCCAGGAGGGATACCTGACGATCGATGAACCGGTCGTTCGAGGCCCCGTTCCGTTCAAGGACGTCGCGGTCGATTGGACCCGAACGGTCGCGTGGGGCGACGGCGGGTACTACGGACGGTTGTTCCTCAACGTCAAGGGTCGCGAGACGAAGGGGGTGATCGACCCCTCGCGGTACGAAGCCACACGAGACGAACTGATCCAGAAACTCGAAGCCGCTCCCGGACCCGATGGCACGCCGCTGGGGACGAGGGTCATCAAGCCGCAGGACGTCTACCCCGAGGTTCGCGGAGTTGCCCCCGACCTCCTCGTCTACTTCGGCGACCTGGCGTGGCGTTCCGTGGGCTCGGTCGGCAACCCGAGCCTGTTCACGTACGAGAACGACACCGGCCCCGACGGGGCCAACCATGACCGGGACGGCGTCCTCATCATGAGCGGCGCTCCTCGGCAGCCCAGCGGCAAGATCGATGGACTCCGCCTGGTCGACGTCGGTCCCACGATCCTTTCCCTCTACGACATCGATGCGTCCACGGCGCTGCCGGGGGCCGTCGGAAGGAGCTTCCTCGTATGACCGAGCATCGCGGGTTCACCGTCTGGTTCACCGGTCTGTCGGGCGCCGGCAAGTCGACGATCGCCGAGATGCTGTACCACGAGTTCCAAGCCCGGGGGATGAAGACCGAGATCCTCGATGGTGATGTCGTGCGGCAGAACCTGTCCAAAGGTCTCGGCTTCTCCAAGGAGGACCGTGATCTCAACATCATGCGGATCGGGTTCGTGGCGAACCTCCTCACGCGGAACGGGGTCGCGACGATCTGCTGTCCGATCAGTCCCTACCGGGAGACCCGGGACGCCGTCCGCGCTGAGGTCGGCGACTTCGTTGAGGTGTACGTCCATGCGACCGTCGCCGAGATCGCGGCCAACCGCGACCCGAAGGGCCTCTACAAGAAGGCGCTCGCCGGGGAGCTGGCCGGATTCACGGGGGTCGATCCCGACGCGCCGTATGAGGCACCGGAGAGCCCCGAGCTCGTCGTGGACACGATGGTGGAGACCCCCGAAGAGTCCCTGCAGCATGTGCTCACGGTGTTGACCACGCTCGGCTACCTCGACAGTGACCAGCCGATGATCGAGGGCGATCGGGTGCACTCGGGTATGACCGACCTTCGCGTCCACGAGACGGGGCACGTCGTCAAGGAACACTGAGCCTCGCTACCATCGGGCCGTGCGGACCGAGTCGCCGGACCCGATCGCCGATCCCGCCGGTTACCAACAGCACCTTCTGGGACTGCTGGGCGGCGACGATCCTGCCGAGGTGCAGACGGGGACACCGGCGTCCGTCAGAGCCTTGCTGAAGATCGCGGGAGCCGACGCCACGGTCCCACCGGAACCGACGGAATGGTCGGTGGTGCAATGCCTCGCGCACATGACCGACGCTGAGATCGTCGTCAGCGGACGATACCGGTGGATCCTGGCGCACGTTCGTCCGCCGCTGATGGGGTACGACCAGGATCGGTGGGTCGACGAGCTCCATCGTCCGCTCGAGTCCGCCGAGGAGCTGCTGGCGCTGTTCGAACCGCTCCGCGCGGCCAACATCGCGCTCTGGCATCGAACCCCGGACGACCGGAAGGACCGGATGGGGATACACGCCGAGCGCGGGCCCGAGAGCTACGACCTGACGTTCCGGCTCATCGCAGGCCACGATCGGTTCCACCTCGCGCAGGCCGAACGCGCGCTCGGCGCGGTCCGCGGAACCTAACCGGCTCCCGAGGCGCCGAGGGTCGTCTGCTACCCTCTCGCCATGTAGGTTCGACGCCCACCCGGCGACGGGTGGGCGTTCGCGTTCCATAGGGGGAGCACATGGAGTTCGAGATCGGCATCGGCAAGACGGCGCGACGGGCCTACGGGTTCGACGAGGTCGCCATCGTTCCGTCGCGAAGGACCCGCGATCCCGAGGACGTCAGCATCGCGTGGGAGATCGACGCGTACACCTTCGGTCTCCCGATGATGGCCGCGGCGATGGACGCGGCCGTGTCCCCCACCACGGCGATCGACGTTGGGAAGCTCGGCGGTCTCGCGTGTCTCAACTTGGAGGGCTTGTGGACGCGGTACGAGGACCCCGATCCGATCTACGACGAGATCGCGGGCCTCCCGGACGACAAAGCCACCCGTCGGATGCAAGAGCTCTACGCCGAGCCGATCCGGGAGGACCTGATCGGTCGTCGCATCCACGAGATCAAGGCCGGCGGTGTGGTCGCCTGTGCCTCGCTCACCCCACAGCGGGTGGAGCGCTACGCGAAGTTGGTGCTCGAGGCCGAGCTCGACATCCTGGTGATCCAGGGAACGGTCGTGTCCGGTGAGCACGTTTCGAGCCAGCACGAGCCCCTCAACCTCAAGGAGTTCGTCCCCTCGTTCGACATCCCGGTGATCGTCGGAGGGTGCGCCTCGTACGCGACCGCGCTGCACCTGATGAGGACCGGAGCGGTCGGGGTCCTCGTAGGCGTCGGACCGGGGAACGCATGCACGAGCCGGGGCGTCCTTGGGGTCGGCGTGCCGCAGGCGACGGCGATCGCCGATGCGGCCGCGGCTCGGCGGGAGCACCAGCACGAGACCGGGCGGTACTGCCACGTGATCGCGGACGGCGGCATGCGCACCGGCGGCGACATCGCGAAGGCGATCGCCTGCGGAGCGGACGCAGTGATGATCGGTTCTCCGCTCACGCGGTCGTTCGAGGCCCCGGGTCGCGGTTACCACTGGGGGATGGCGACGTTCCATCCGACCCTTCCCCGCGGCGCACGCGTCAAGACGCAGCAGGTGGCGTCGCTCCGAGAGATCATGGTTGGGCCGGCGCATGAGAACGACGGCACCTTCAACCTCTTCGGCGCGCTCGCGACGTCGATGGCCACCACCGGCTACGAGACGATCAAAGAGTTCCAGAAGGCCGAGCTCGTGATCGCCCCCGCGATCAAGACCGAGGGCAAGACGTACCAGACCCAGCAACGTGTGGGCATGGGCCACTAGTCGATGCCCGAGCAGCCCCGCCCGGTCCTCGTCGTCGACCTGGGTGCGCAGTACGCGCGATTGATCGCGCGGCGGGTCCGGGAGGCGCACGTCTACTCCGAGATCGTGCCCCATGATCTGGATGCGAGAAGCCTCGCTGCGAAGTGCCCGGCCGGCATCATCCTGTCGGGCGGTCCGGCCAGCGTGTACGAGCCGGGAGCCCCACAACTCGATCCGCACGTGTTCGACCTGGGCGTGCCGATCCTCGGCATCTGCTACGGGCATCAGCTGATGGCCCGGACCTTGGGCGGTGAGGTTGCGGCGACCGGCCAGCGCGAATACGGCGCAACCGTCCTGCGCGTCGCGCAACCGAGCATGCTGCTCCGCGATCTCCCCTCGACCGACACCGTGTGGATGTCCCACGGGGACGCCGTCACGCGAGCTCCTGAGGGGTTCCGGGTCACCGCCTCCACGGACCAGATCCCGATCGCCGGGATGGAAGACGCGGAGCGCGGCCTGTTCGCCGTGCAGTTCCACCCCGAGGTCTCACACACGCCGAACGGGCAGGCGGTCATGAAGCGGTTCCTCGTGGACGGGTGCGGGCTGCTTCCCGACTGGACGCCGACCAACATCATCGAAGATGCGGTCGAGCGGATCCGCGCCACGGTTGGGGATGCCAAGGTCTACTGCGCCCTGTCTGGAGGCGTGGACTCGAGCGTCGCGGCTCTCCTTGTGCACCGGGCCGTCGGCGATCAGCTCACGTGCGTGTTCGTCGACACCGGGCTCCTGCGTGAGGGCGAGCCCGAGCAGGTCGAAGAGACGTTCGCTCGGCATCTGCACGTTCCGTTCATCCACGTGAAGGCCGGCGATGGCTTCCTCGCGAGCCTCGCAGACGTGACGGACCCCGAGGCGAAGCGCCGGCTCATCGGTGCGGGGTTCGTCCGCGCATTCGAGGAGGCCGCGGGACCGCACACCGCCACCCGATTCCTCGTGCAAGGGACCCTCTATCCGGACGTGATCGAGAGCGGCTCCAAGACGGGAGCCACGATCAAGACCCACCACAACGTCGGCGGGTTGCCCGACGAGATCGGCTTCGACGGCATCGTCGAACCCCTCCGGGACCTCTTCAAGGACGAGGTCCGGAAGATCGGGGAGGAGTTGGGCATGCCGGAAGAGATCGTTCAACGGCAACCCTTCCCGGGACCGGGGCTGGCCGTCCGGATCGTGGGAGAGGTGACGGTGGAGCGCGCAGGGAAGGTCCGAGCTGCCGATGCCGTCGTCCGCGACGAGATCCGTCGTGCCGGTCTGGAACCGGAGACCTGGCAAGCCTTCTGTGTCCTTCTCGGCGATGTTCATACGGTCGGCGTGATGGGCGATGGTCGGACCTACGAGAACCCCGTCGTCGTCCGCGTCGTGACGTCCGAGGACGCGATGACCGCCGACTGGGCCCGGCTGCCCTACGACGTGCTCGATCGGATCGCGCAGCGCATCGTTCGCGAGGTTCCGGGCGTGAACCGGGTGGCGTACGACATCACCTCGAAGCCGCCGGGCACGATCGAGTGGGAGTAGGCCGGCGACGTGGCCGGCGACGCTTTTCAGGACCTGATGCCGTTCAACCACTGCTGGGGGTGCGGGGCGGACAATCCCGCGGGTCTTCGGCTCAAGAGCATCTGGTCAGCGGATGATCCCGAGGTCGCGATCGCGCGGTTCCATCCGAGGACCGAGCACATGGCGGGTCCCCGGCACATCCTCAACGGGGGCATCATCGCCACGATCCTCGACTGCCACGGGGTGTGCACGTCGGTAGCGGATGCCTATCGACGGGAAGGACGTGAGATCGGTCGTGGCGACACGATCTGGTTCGCGACCGGCTCGCTCGACGTCACCTACCGCGCGCCGGCCCCGATCGATGCCGCCGTCGAGCTTCAGGCCCGGGTCATCGAGCGGGCGGACCGGAAGACCGTCGTTGATTCCACGCTCGTCGCGGCCGACGACGTTTGCGCCCGGGCGGTCGTGACGGCCGTCCGGGTGCCGCCGTGGTGGCTCCGGGCCTGAAAACGGGGATGGGGGCCGCTCCTTCGGAGCGGCCCCCATCCCCGGGCGGCATCCACGCTTCCGTGGCATCACGGAAGCGTGTTCGCCTTCCGTTGGAGTTGGATCCGGGTGATCAGCGCCTGGAGCGCCATGTCACGGCTCTCGACCGATCCCCGGCCCGCAGGCTCGCCGAACTTCGTCCGCGGGTGCGGTCCCGAGGTCTCGCCGGCGCCGATCGTGGACCCAACGACCCCCGAGATGTTCGTGTATCCCGCCTCGACCGTGCCGGCCTTCTGCGCATCGGCCTGCCGATCGGCCGTGGTCGCCGTCCGCAGTGCGACGGTGATCGCGGGAGTGGTCGTTCCCGCCCGGTCGATCGCGAGCTGGGCCGTGAGGACGATCCCCGCCACGACGAGCGCGGCGATCGATGCCGGGAGCCACGGGACGGATGCCTTGCGCTGGTGAACCGCCTGTGCCTGCATCGCCGTTCCTCCTTCCTTCCGCCGGGCGGTGTGTCCGCCTCGATGGCACGAAGGTAGGGAGCCGAGGTCCGACGAACGAGGGATGACGACCCGCCCGCGCGGGTACTTTTCACCGACTCCGGTCGCCAGCTCGGGCGCTGCGAGCCCGCAGTGCGTCGACGTCGACGACGGTGATCGATCGACGGCCCGTGCGCACCCACCCGCGCGCGCGGAACGTGCCGAGCGCCTTCGTGACGGCCTCTCGCGAAGCGCCGCACGATCCGGCGAGCTCGCGTTGCGAAACGGGCAGCTCGATCTCCCCGCCCCCGGCTCCGAGCCGCTCGGCCAGATCGACCAGGCTCTGCGCCAGCCGCGCGGGGACGTCGAACGCCTCGAGGTCGACGCGCTGACGCACCACGCGACGGAGCTCCCGCGTGAGCCGGAGCGCCACGGCCGTCGCGATCCCCGCGTTCGATCGAAGGACGGAGCGGAACTCCTCCGCGGGCACCAGGACGACCTCCGCGGGGTCGACCGTGTTCACGGAGGCCGAATGCGGCTGGCCGTCGAGGGCCGACATCTCTCCCAGGATCTCTCCCGGTCCCGCGACGGTCACCAGGATCTCGCGGCCGTTCGCTGCGGTCGAGAACACGCGGAGGGTCCCTGCGAGGACGACGACGACGCGGTCGGACAGGTCGCCCTCGAACAGCAACGTGGCGCCAGCGGGGAGCGACATCGGACGACCCTCGCGCACGAGCTGGGACCGATCCGGCGCCTCGAGCCTTGCGAGGAAGGACCCACTGGGGAACGACTTCGGCGTCTCGGCCACAGACCCTCCGGGAGCGACGTCTGCTGAGCGTAGCCCTCGGATCGGCCTCAGGTGGGCGAACGCGTGAGGTCCGCTTCCACGATCAGCCGCTGCGAGCTCGCGTACTTCGGGTTGCAGGTCGTGAGGACGAGCGTGGGCCGCCTGGTCTGCTTCAAGACGACGCCGGCGGTTGCCTCGGGCAGGACGAGGTTCCGCGTGACGGCGTACGTATAGGTGCCGAACCCGGTGAGTAGCTGGATCGTGTCGCCCGGCTTGACCCGGTCCAGGTTGAAGAACGGGTGCAGGTAGGTCGTGCGGTGCCCCGCGATCCCAACCCGACCCGTCCCGTCCCACGGATCGGCCGTATCGACGTAGTGCCCGGGTCCGGATCTCAGCGACGTGTAGTCGGTGCCCTGGACGACGACCATGTCCAGAGCGATCCGGGGGATCTTGATCACCGCATAGGCGCTTCCGGGGATGACGGGCGACCCGGGTCCCGGGGCTTCGGACGGCGGTCGGGGTTCCGCGATCTGCGCTTCCAGCGCGGGTCGCAGGGCGTCCTGTGCCCGTTGGGTCTGCAGGCCCGTTCCCCACAGGAGCCAGGCGGCGTATCCGGCGAAGAACGCCGCCCCCATCAAGCAGAGCAGCCCGAACCACCGGACGGGTGTTCGCCAGTCCAGACGGCGTCGCTCGGGAACGTCGGTTGCCACGGCGCTCACAGCATGAACGGTACCGCCGGCCATCCGGTCCAACATCGGCCGGACGTCGCCGGTTCGTGCGTCCGTTCAGGTCGCCAGATAGAACTCCCATTGCACGTTGTCGGGATCGCGGAAGGCGACGTACGACTTGCCGAGCACCGGATCGATCTCGATCCCTGCCGTGGGGACCGAGGCCGCTTCGAGTGCCGACACGACCTCTTCGAGCACGGCAGGATCGTCCACGCCGAACGCCAAGTGGTCAACGCCGATGCGCCGCTCGCTGAAGCGGTCGTCATCCGGAGTTCCCTCTAGCGGTGGAGCGAGGATCAGGAACGTGCTCCCGATCTGCGTGGCCAGGAGCTTCCCCTCGGGGGGGTGCCCCTTCCATCCGGCCACGTACGCCCGGTCCACGGGGATCTCGATGAACGGGAGTCCGAGTGTCTTCTCGTAGAAATCCCGCGCACGATCAGGATCCTGCACACGGATCGAGACGTGATGAAGCCCGCTCACCACAACGGTCATGTCGTACCTCCCAACTCCCGCTCAAGGGTTTCGTTCAGTACCTCAGCGAGTGTGTGATTCGAGAGGGACGAGGTCAATGCCCCCACGATCGAGCGCGCGGCAACGGCGTGTCCAGGATCTGCGTCCGGCAGTGTCGAGAGGAAAGCGTGTGTCCGCCATTCCGTTCCGGGCAAGCCCGCGGCTCTCGCCTCTGCGGTCGCCGCGTGGGCGGCACGTGCAGCGCCCTCTGTGTCGCCGGCTTGGGAGGCAAGCCGGGCGAGGGCGAGATGTCCTTCCGCGATCGCTTCGCGTAAGCCATCCCGCTCCCAGAGTTCGACGAGTATCTCGAGCTCTGGCGCCGACCGAGTCTGATCTCCCAAGCCTGCGCGGATCAGCGCGGCATCGACGTAGGCGTCCCACACGAACACGTTCGTGCGATCGTGAGGAAGCACCATTCGGCGGAGGACATCATCGACGCGTTGAAGCGCGTCGCGTGCCCCCGCGACATCGCCGCATCCCAATCGTGATCGACCCAACTTGGCCCAGCATCGAACGCCATGGAGGTCTGAGCCAGAGCGCTCCGCCGCCGAAGCGCCCTGCTGCAGGACCGGCGAAGCCTCTTCATCCGCTCCTAGATCGAGGAGGAGTGAACCGAGGAACATCCCAGACCACGCGGTCCATTCGGCGTGTCCTTGCTCGCGAGCCGCGTCCCACGCCCTCATCGCCAGGTCCAAGCTTGTCCCGTACTGCCCTTGAAGGCGATCCAGCCAGGCTCGTGCGGCCAGGTGGACGGGCATATTCCCGTGGTCGCGAACGTCAGCGTTCAGCTCGGATCCACGTTCGAGATGCCGTCGCGCCTCCTCCCAACGCCCTTGCAAGGTGGCGATCAATCCAAGCTCGAGTTCGCAAACCTGAGCGGACCAGAGGTCGCCTCGTTGTTCCGCGAAGTCCAGCACCTGATGCACGTGGCCCTGGGCGGAAGCGAGATCCCCGATCTGCAGCTCCACCTGTTTGAGGGCGTCGAGCGCCACGATCTCCAGCGCGGGTCCGTGATCATCGGCGGCGATCGCCCGAGCACGCTCGGCATGTTCGAGGCCCCGATCGAAACGCAAACGGTTGGTCCAGGTGATCGACAGCCTCGCGTTGCAGCGCACCAACCCCATCTGGTCTCCGGATGCCTCCGCGAGATGAAGAGCCTCATCGAACAAGGAGGTCGCTGCCCGGTAGTCCACGGCGCCGGCGAGGATCGACCCGAGTTCCTCGAGAGCCTGCATCTCTAGGCGGCGATCGCGGCGTCCGCGAGCGCCAGCGAGCACGTGCTCGGCATCTTCACGGGCACCGGTCGCGTTGCCGAGGTGGCTCTGCAGCGTTGCGCGACGAAGGATGAGCGCAAGCACATCCAACGGAGCGTCGATCCCCGTCGAGAGACGAACCGCGGCGTCCACGTGGCTGAGCGCCTCGACAAGACCCGAGACAGCTTCCGCCGCGTCGGCTGCCGCGACGTGGTACCGGATGGCTGGTTCCCACATCCCGGCTTTTTCCCAGTGGTACGCGAGCGTCGCGTCTGGACGTTCCCCCGAGGATGCCTCGATCGCCTCGGCCACTCGCCGATGCAGATCCTTGCGTCGATCTCGCAGCAGGGTGGAGTACGCCACCTCCTGCACGAGCACATGCGAGAAGGAACAGGTCGATCCCACGGTTTCGATCAGTCCCTCGCGGACGAGCTCGTCGAGAGGATGACCAGAGTCGTCCGCCAACACGGATGAACGGGCGACGGCGAGATCGGCGGTTCTCCCGAGGACGGAAAGGGCGGTCACGGTCTCTCGAGCGGCCGGCGGTAGATGGTCCAGTCGAGCCAGGATCAAGCGGTCTAACGTGGGCGGAACACCACGCTGCGTTGGCTCGTCCGATCCGACGTCGCGGAGGGAACGGGCGAACTCTCGGATGTAAAGAGGAACGCCATCCGAGGCACTGAGGATCGCGTCCGCCGTTGCTTCCGAGAGTGGATCGGGAGAGAGCTCATCCAAGAGCCGTCGTTCGTCGTCGCGGGCGAGCGCGCCCAGCGCGAGCACGATCGCCGAGGGATCGGCTTCGAGTTCGGTGAGGAATGCCATCGATCCGTGCGCGGTCACGATCCGCGCGGTTGCGATGACAGCGACGGGGTGAACCCTTGCGACGTCGCGAAGGCGGCGAAGGGCTTCGATCGTGCTCGGGTCGCTCCAGTGGAGGTCCTCGAGGCATAGGGCGAGGGGACCCTGACGGGCGGCCCGGGTCGCGAACGCCGCGATCGCCTCGAGGGTGCTGAACCGAAGGGCCTCGGGCGTCAGGTCAACGTCCTCGACGGCGACTCCGCCCTCGATCAGCCCTCGCAGGATCGATCCGACGCCGTCGGTTCTCGCGACGTTGGAACCAGACGATCGAAGGAGATCGCGGAAGCCGGCGAACGGCGTGCCTTCGTCGAGGGCCGTGCAGTGTCCTTGGAGCCACGCCACGCCCTCGTCCCGCGCGAGGCCGTGCGCCTCGGCGAGCAAGCGGCTCTTCCCGATGCCCGCTTCGCCTACCACGAGGATGGTTCGTCCTCGCCCGCGCCGTAGGTCCTTCATCACACGAGCGAGCGCCTCCACCTCCTCGCTTCGTCCCACCAGTGGGACATCCAGCTCGACGGGATGGCCGCGGCTGGCCAGAGCGACGGCCACCTCAAGCACGTCGGGCTTGCCCTTCAGCTTCACGGGTCGAGCGGGCCCCCACAGCATCCGGTCGCCGAGCTGGCGCCTCGTCTCCGGGCCAACAAGGACCGTTCCGATCTCCGCGTGAGCCTGGAGCCGCGCGGCCGTATTCACCGCGTCGCCGACCGCACCCATCTCCAAACGGCTCCCACCTCCGACGGAGGCGATCACGACCATCCCTGTCTCGATCCCGACCCGTACGCCGACCTGATGGAGCCCGGCGATTCGAGGGATCGTCTCGGCACGGCGGGCTGCGGCGCGCTGTATCTCCAACCCAGCGAGCACAGCATGCTCGAGGTCGTCTTCATGTGCGTTCGGAGCGCCGAACAGCGCGAGCACCCCGTCGCCCGCGACGTCTTTGACGGTCCCCCCGAACCGTTCCACGATCTCGCAGAAGATCCGGACGGCCCCACCGACGATCTCCACGATGTCTTCCGGGTCGAGTTGTGTCGCGAGTTCGGTGGAACCTGCGACATCTGCGAAAAGGGCCGTGACGACACGCCGCCCCGGTACGATCGGTTCTCCGTCTGTCACGTGCGGAGCGTATCCCGGTGGCGGCCACGGAGCGGAGCGAGGGTTCCGTCGGGGTGGCCACCTAGACTGTCGCCATACATGTCCTCGCCGGTGTCCCCCCTGCTCGAGCCGCTCAACGACATCCAGCGTGAGGCGGTCCTGCACACCGAGGGTCCGGTCCTGATCGTCGCCGGCGCGGGCAGCGGCAAGACCCGGGCGCTCACGCATCGGATCGCGTACCTGATCAGGGAGCATGGCGTCAGCCCGTATCAGATCCTCGCTATCACCTTCACGAACAAGGCGGCGCGGGAGATGGCCGAACGCGTCGAGCGGCTGGTGGGCTCGGGCGTCGCCCGGAGCATGTGGATCTTGACGTTCCACTCCACGTGCGCCCGCATCCTCCGCCGGGAACACACGCATCTCGGCGTCCCATCGAGCTTCACGATCTACGACGACGGCGATACCGAACGACTGATCGCCGGCATCCTGAAGGAGCTCGACGTCGACACGAAGCGGTTCTCGCCGAAGGCGATGGCCGCGGCGATCTCGAAGGCGAAGGATCGCGTGATCGCGCCCGATGCGTTCGCCCAGATGGCGCGTGGCGTACGAGCGGCGTAAGCACGACGCCGGCGCGCTTGACTTCGACGACCTGATCAGCGAGACGGTTCGCCTCTTCCGGGACCACCCCGACGTGCTTCGCCACTATCAGGAGCGGTTCCGGTACATCCTCGTGGACGAGTATCAGGACACGTCGAGGGCGCAGTACGAGCTGGTCAACCAGCTGGCGAGCCTGTACCGGAACGTGTGCGTCGTGGGCGAGCGACGATCCAGAACATCCTCGACTTCGAACGGGACTATCCAGACGCACAGGTCTTCCTGATGGAGCAGAACTACCGCTCCACCGGCAACATCCTCGCGGTCGCGAACGCGCTGATCGAGCACAACACGCAGCGCAAGCCGAAGACCCTGTGGACGGATTCGGCCTCGGGGGAGCTCGTGGTCAGCTTCCGAGCGAATGACGAGCATGAGGAGGCGCTGTTCGTCGCCTCGGAGATCCAGCGGCTCCGGGACGAGGAAGGACATCGCTACCGGGACGTCGCCGTCTTCTACCGGACCAACGCCCAGTCCCGCGTGATCGAGGACATCTTCATGCGCGTGGGGATGCCCTACCGCGTGTTCGGCGGGGTTCGGTTCTTCCAGCGCCGCGAGGTCAAAGACGTGCTGGGGTACCTCCGCCTGCTGCTCAACCCGCAGGACGTGATCAGCTTCCGTCGGGTCGTCAACATGCCGAAGCGCGGGATCGGGGATCAGACGGTGGCCGCGATCGAGGCCTTCGCGCGCGACGAGAACATCGACGTCATCGAGGCGTGCCGACGCGTCGACGAGATCTCACTGTTGAACGCGCGGGCGAAGGGAGCGGTCGCGGGGTTCAACCAGGTGATGATCGCGCTCGAGGGGCATCTGGCGGACGGTGCCGCGGCCGCGAGGATGGTCGAGCTCGCGGCGCAGGAGTCCGGGTACCTCGCCGAGCTCGAGGAGGAGCGCACGATCGAGGCGCAAGGACGGATCGAGAACATCCAGGAGCTCTCGGGCGCGGCGATGGAGACCGCGGCTCGCGATCCCGAGAGCGGCCTCGCCGGCTTCCTGGAGCAGGTGTCGTTGGTGGGGGAGCAGGACGAGTACGAGGAGGAGGACTCGAGCGTCACGCTCATGACGTTGCACATCGCGAAGGGCCTCGAGTTCCCGGTCGTGTTCGTCGTGGGGATGGAGGACGGGATCTTCCCGCACTTCCGTTCTATGACCGATCAGGCGGAGCTCGAAGAGGAGCGCAGGCTCGCGTATGTTGGGATCACCCGAGCCCAGGAGCGCCTGTACCTCACGCACGCGTGGAGTCGGACCCTGTTCGGACAGACCAGCTACAACCCGCCCTCACGCTTCCTCGGCGAGATCCCCGACCACCTCGTGGAGGCGAAGGAGTCCGAAACGCGGGTCCAACAGCGCTCTCGCCCGAGGTACGGCCGACCGCAGGAGCGCAACGGCGGGAAGAGCGGTGGGTACACGGTCGTCGGACTGCCGGGGCGGAGCGGCGAGGTTGCGGTCGAGCGGGGATGGAAAGCACCATCGGTGCCCCCCATCCCCAAGCGGGAGACCCCGGCGGTCAAGGAAGGCGACACGGTCATGCACGAGCGGTGGGGCGAGGGCGTGATCGTGCAGATGACCGGCGACGGGGAGGACGCCGAGGCAACGATCCGGTTCGCGGAGGTGGGGGAGAAGCGCGTCCTGCTCGCGTACGCCCCCATGAAGAAGGTCGGATAGGAGGAGCACGATGGCGGGCATGCAACCGGAGGACGTCTTCCGCCTCGCGAGCGCGGGCGATCCCCGCCTGTCACCGGATGGGGTGACCGTCGCGTATGTCGTCGCATGGGTGGATGAGGAGAGCCGAGAGCCGCGGAGCGCAGTCTGGGCGGTGCCGGTCGATGGGTCGACCGAGCCGCGCCGCCTCACGTTCGGTCCCAAGCGTGATGCAACACCTCGGTGGTCGCCCGACGGACGCTGGCTCGCGTTCACGTCGGTCCGGGACGGTGAGGTCGCACAACTGTACGTGTCGCCGGTCGATGCTCCGGGCGAGGCTCGGCGCCTGACCGATCTGAAGGAGGACGTGCAGGGCCCGGTGTGGGCTCCCGACGCGTCGCGCATCGCGTTCACGGCTCGCGACCACGACCCGGACGATGACGTCGACGAGACCGCCCGGCGGCCCCCGCGCCGGATCGGCCGCCTCCAGTACCGGCTGGACAAGGACGGGTGGACGGTCCGACGGACCCACCACGTGTGGGTCGTCGGCCTCCCCGACGGCGATCGCCCGATGCAGCTCACCTCGGGCGATTTCGAGGATCTGGATCCCACATGGGCGCCCGACGGGTCGCGCATCGCGTTCGTGTCGGCTCGCCACGACGACTGGGACCTCACGACGATGTCGGACGTGTTCGTCGTGCTGTCGTCGGGGGGCGAGCCGCAGCGGCTTACCGCGACCGACGGCGCCTACGCCCGGCCCGCCTGGTCCCCGGAGGGTAGCCGTATCGCCGCGTACTTCACACCGGGCGTGTTCGATGACCCTCGGCACGCCCGGGTGGTCGTCCTCGATGCGGCCGGCGGCGAGCGCTCGGTGCTCACCGAGACCCTGGATCGCAATTGCCTGCCGTACCCGCCGATCCGCGAGCCGCTCTGGGACGGCGATCAGCTGATCTTCGCGGTCGAAGACGCGGGAAGGGTGCCGCTGTATCGGGTTTCCGCGGACGGTTCTTCGCAGCCACGGCCAGTCCTCGAACCGGACGGGTGGGTGACCGGCTACGATCTCGCGGCCGGCACCCTCGTGCACGCGCTCACGACCCCGATCCTTCCTTCGGAGCTCTTCGCAGGCGACCGGCGTCTGACGGACGTTTCGCACACGTTCCGGAACGACGTTGCGCTGTCGGAGCCGGAGGCTTTCGTCGCGGTCGCGCCCGACGGCGCGAAGATCGACGCCTGGGTGATGAGACCGGTCGACTTCGACGAGGAGCAGACGTATCCGACCGTGCTCAACATCCACGGCGGACCGTTCACGCAGTACGGCCAGCGGTTCTTCGACGAGTTCCAGGTCCAGGCCGGCGCGGGATCCGTCGTCGTGTACGCGAACCCGCGCGGGTCCTCGGGCTACGCGGAGGAGTGGGGACGAGCGATCCGAGGGCCGGTCGAGGGCGGCCCCGGATGGGGATCGGTCGACTACGACGACCTGATGGCGGTCGTCGATGAGGCCGTGAAGCGGTTCCGGTTCATCGACCCCGATCGGCTCGCCGTGATGGGAGGTTCGTACGGCGGCTACATGACGTCGTGGATCGTGGGGCACACCGATCGGTTCCGCTGTGCGATCTCGGAGCGGGCGGTGAACGACATGGCCTCGGAGGACGGCACCTCCGACCTCGCCGGCTTCTTCCGCGGCTACGTCGGAGCCGCGGCGTGGGAGGAGCCGGGGGCGTACGCGCGGATCTCACCGCTCTCCTACGCCGCGGACATGACGACACCGCTCCTGATCCTGCACTCCGAGGAGGATCTGCGCTGTCCCATCAACCAGGGTGAGCAGCTGTTCACCGTGCTTCGGAGCATGCGGCGCGACGTGGAGCTCGTTCGATTCCCCGCGGAGAGTCACGAGCTCACGCGGTCGGGGAGCCCGACACATCGCGTGCAGCGCTTCGGGATCGTGCTGGAGTTCCTCGACCGTCAACTGCGGGAGGGTGCTTCAACGTGAGAGGCGCCGCAGGACGTTCCGGGTGATCCGCTCGACCGTGCCGTCACCGAGCCCGTAGGCCCAATCGGTCACCCCCGCGTTGAAGACCGTCCCGCCGCCCGGAGTCGTGAAGGCGCCGAGGACGGCGTGGTTGTGCTCCAAGCGATAGGCGTTCGTCTCCCATCCATCACCGAACACCGCGGCGGCGGCATGCTCCAGCTCCCCGGGTTCGTTCGCGTACCGTGTCGGCTGCTCGTCGCGCGTCCACAACCGAGCCGGCGCCGTGGCGAGCACGTCGAGCGTCTCGGGAGCGCCGTCCGCGTGTGTCGGGACCGCACGCCCATCCGCACCGGTGGTGAGATCGCACCCGTCGACCTCGTAGGCGACGATCGAATCGGCGAGGCCCAGCGCGTCCCCGTAGCGCAGCCGTGTCCCTTCGAAGATCCAATGCTCGGGACGGCAGACCGTATAGGCGCCCGAGGCGCGAGGGACGCCGAGACCGTAGCGCGAGTATCCGCCGCGCGTGAAGGTCAGGCCGATCGTCGAGGTCTCGGGTCGCCCGATGCGCCGGTCGGACCAGAGGCCGCTCAGCGATCGCTCCTGCGCCGTCCCGAGCACGGGATCCTCGTCGGCCCGGTACCTGTAGGAGGTCATCGCGCGCTGCCCGTCATCGAATCGGACCTGCCAGCAGCAGGTGTTCCCGCTGAAGATCGCGGCGTTCCCGCCGGCGGCGGTGAACGCATCGAGCCGGTCGCGCATCCCCCATGACCAGTACTCGTCGTGGCCGACCGTCACGAACAACCGGTGGTCGTCCAGCAGCTGCGGACGCGCGTCGAGATCGGTCGAGATCGCGACGTCGACGTCGAACCCGCTCCGCTCGGCCCAGTGCAGGAACGGCCGCTCCCAGTTCCACCACCCGGCGCCGCCGCTCCACACCGACAATCCGAGCGGCTCCGCCCACTCGAAGAACCACAGGCCCTCGCGGTCCGGTAGCGGCTGCATCTTCCGCCGATGCGGCTCCGGCTTGACGAGGAACCCCGGGGCCAGCGGCCGTTCCGAGGAGACCCGCGCTCCGCCGGTATAGAGCGACGGTCCTCCCCAGTCGTTGTACGCGTCGTAGGTCGCCGTGGAAAGCACCATGAGGATCGGCGCCGCCTCCTGCGGGCGGGATCGGACCACGAAGAACGCGTCGGCACGCTCGTCGCCCGAGGTGAGGGTCACGGCGTAGTACCCGGAGCGCCAGCGTTCGCCGACCTGGATCTCGAGCGCGGCCGGCCACCCGCAGCCGTTGGAGCTCGCATCCGCCGGCACGGCGTGGTGGCCGGCCGCGCCCCGACCGGACCACACGTCCTCGCGATCCGCGCCGTCGCGTGCGACCTCGACGGCGAACCCGCCGAGGTCGGTGGACGCGTGGATCGCGAAGGTCTCCCCGGGTTCGACCGACCTCGGCCAGCAGTACGCCGCGAGCATCGCGGGAGACTAGCGGAAGGTGACTAGCGGAAGAGGGCGAAGTATCCGGCGACCAGGATCACGATGCCGACGAGGACCGGGGCGACCACCCACGCGAACCCGAGCCGGCCTCGGTAGGGACCGAGGGTCCCGACCTTCGTGGTCGGCTTCAATCCGGGCGGCCGGATCGTGATCCTCTTGCGTGCCATCGATCTCGAGTCTACGAGGCCGTCATCGGTCGACCGCACGAGGGTCGACCTTCGGTCCCTTGACACAGCGGCGCCAGGCTGGCGTGATGGTTCCCAGACACAGCAGGGAGGGGAGAACCATGCGGAACCATCGTTCGACGCGTCTGCTCGCAGCCGCGGCGCTTGCCTCGTTGGTGATCGTCACATCGCTGGTTGGGACCAGCGCGTCGGCCCACAAGGTCCCGCAGTGGGTCAAGCACGTCCAGCATTGGAACGGCGGCATCTCCAACGGTGTGCGTGAGCGCGCGGCGCAGGCGGCGGGCGCCATCGTGATCCCGCAGACCCTCTCCCGGGCCGCCGTGAAGATCGGATCGGCGGCGCTCGACAACGTCCAGATGAACGGGGACAGCGATCCGCCGCTCCCGCAGGATGAGCCCTCGATCGCCGAGAGCCTCGATGATTCGATGAACGCCGTGGCGGCGGCCAACGACTACACGGGTGACGGGTTCTGGATCGGGTCCACGACCGACGGCGGGCAGACGTGGGCGAGCCAGTGGAAGGATCCGAAGTTCAGCTTCGACGGGGGAAGGTGCTTCGCGTCCGATCCTTCCGTGGCGTACAGCCTCCGCGACCACGCCTTCTACCTCTCCACCCTCTGCTACTTCTCGACGACGCCGGCATCGGAGATCCACGTGTGGAAATCGATCGACGGCGGAGCGACCTGGAGCTCGTCGCAACAGCCGGCGCTGGTGGTCACGAACCACGCGGCCGACGGGTCGATCGATGCCTCCAACTTCTACGACAAGGAGCTGATGGCGATCGACAACACGCCCTCGAGCGCCCATTACGGTCGCATCTACGTCACCTACACGAAGTTCCACATGACCGGCGGCTCGTACGCCCGGAGCGACTACTGCCCGGTGCAGGCGGCGTACACGGACGCGATCCCGACGGCGGATCCGGCCGCATCGGATTGGAGTCACACCGCGATCGTGCCGGATGCTCCCGGTGCGAAGGGCACGGGGTCGTCCGCGAACCAGTTCTCCACGCCGCTCGTCGACGACCATGGAGCGCTCGATGTGGCGTTCGTGCAAGAGGACTGCAACACGAGCATCGACCGTGCGTTGTACTTCACCCGCTCGACCACCGGTGGCGCATCGTTCGGCGGGGTCGTTCGCGTGGACCAGCCCGGGTGGTTCGCGGACAACCCGAACGCGAACGACAACCTCCCCGGCAAGGGAGACGTGCGCTTCCCGAACACGCCCTCCCTCGCCTACGACGCGACGCGCGACCGTCTCGCGCTGATCTACCAGAACAACGCGAACCGAACGGTCTCGGGCGCGGACATCTCGCTGCAATCGTCGAACGACTTCGGCGCCACCTGGAGCGCCCCCACGCCGATCAGCATCACGCCGACCGGCACGGCGGCCCCACGTGATCAGTTCTTCCCGGCGATCGGGGTCGACCAGGACGGCATGTGGTTCGCGATCTGGCAGGACACCCGTCTGGACCCTGCGAACCACCTGATCTCGACGTTCCAGGGTGAGTCCAGCGACGGCGGACAGACCTGGACCAACCACCTGATCTCGACGGCGTCGTTCGATGCACGGAAGTCTTTCTTCTCGTGCGGATGCTTCATCGGCGATTACAACCAGATCGCCGTCTCGTCCGCGGTCGTCCTGCCGGCGTGGACGGACGGGAGGGGCTCGCCACCGAAGCCGGCCGGGGACTCGAACGTCTGGACGAACGTGGAGATCCGGACGTAAGGGTCAGCACGACGCGGGAAAGGCGCCAGCGCTCAGGGTGCCCCGTCGGGTCCCGACGGCGCACCCTGAGCGCTTCGTTACACTCGGGCGCGATGGCTGAGAAGTACCGCATCGTCGTCGCGAAGCCCGGCTTGGACGGCCATGACCGCGGAGCGAAGATCGTCGCCCGCGCGCTCCGGGATGCGGGGTTCGAGGTGATCTACACCGGGTTGCACCAGACGCCGGAGCAGATCGTGGAGACCGCGATCCAGGAGGATGCCGACGCGGTCGGGTTGTCGCTGCACTCCGGCGCGCACATGACGCTGTTCCCGAAGGTCGTCCGGCTGCTCCGGGAGCGCGGCGCCGAAGACATCCTGGTTTTCGGCGGCGGGATCGTGCCCGAGGCCGACATCGCGACGCTCGAGGGCGAAGGCGTCGAGCGGATCTTCACGCCGGGGGCCACCACGACCGAGATCGTCGAGTGGCTCCGCGGGCGTCTCGAACGGGCGCCGGCGGGCTGATCCGGGGGACCGGATGGATCTCTACGAGCACATGGGCAAGGACCTGTTCCGTGCCCAGGGCATCCCGACGCCCGCGGGCCGGGTCTGCCGGACCCCGCAGGAGGCGGCGGATGCGGCTCGCACGTTCGGCGGCTCGGCGGTCGTCAAGGTCCAGGTGCAGATCGGCGGTCGCGGCAAGGGTGGTGGCGTGGAGCTCTGCCGATCGCCGGAGGCCGCCGCAGCAGCAGCCGAGCGGATGATCCGCGGCGGCTTCATGGGGCACGTGGTCGACCGCGTCCTCGCGGAGGAGCTGCTCCCGATCGCGCAGGAGTTCTACACATCCATCGTGCTGGATCGGAGCACGGGCGGATACCTCGCGATGATGACCGCAGAAGGGGGCATGGACATCGAGACCCTCGCCCGCGAGCGACCGGAGGCGATCCGTCGCGTCCAGATCGATCCGCTCCTCGGCCTCCGCTCCTACCATGTCCGGGAGCTCACCGGGGCGCTCCCCGCCGGCGCGCGGGAAGGCGCACGCGATGTCGTTCGGAAGCTGTTCGAACTGTTCTGGGAGCGCGACGCCACGCTGGCGGAGATCAACCCGCTCGTGCTCCTCAGCGACGGCCGCGTGATCGCGCTGGACGCGAAGGTCACGATCGACGACAACGCCCTGGTTCGTCATCCGCATATCGCCGCGCTCGCGCCGGAGTTCCCGATCGACCCCGTCGAGAAGCGTGCGAAGGAAGCCGGTCTGCAATACGTCAAGCTCGACGGCGAGGTCGGCATCATCGGCAACGGCGCGGGGCTGGTGATGTCGACGCTGGACGTGGTGGCGCGCGCCGGCGCGAAGGCCGCCAACTTCCTGGATATCGGGGGCGGGGCGAGCGCCGACACCATGGCGACCTCGCTCGAAGTGATCCTGTCCGACCCGGCGGTTCGATGCGTCTTCGTCAACATCTTCGGCGGCATCACGAGATGCGATGTCGTCGCGAACGGCGTGCTCGAGGCGCTCACGCGCGTCGATGCCACGGTCCCGATCGTGCTCCGTCTCGACGGGACCAACGCCGAAGAGGGCCGCAGGATCATCGACGAGGCGAGGCACCCCATGATCGTTTCGGTCCCGACGATGGACGACGCTGCTGCCGAGGCCGCGCGGCTGTCGCATGAGGCCGCGTGAGCGTTCTCGTCGGCGCCGACACGAAGCTGCTGGTCCAGGGCATGACCGGCAAGGAAGGCACGTTCCACACGCTTCGGAACCGCGCGTACGGGACCGACGTCGTCGCGGGGGTGACGCCGGGCAAGGGCGGGCAGGACGTCGAGGGCATCCCCGTCTTCGACACGGTTGCCGAGGCGGTCGACGCGACCGGCGCGAACACCTCGATGATCTTCGTCGGGCCGCGGTTCGCGGCCGAGGCCATCCTGGAGGCGGTCGACGCGGGGATCGAGCTCGTCGCGTGTATCACCGAGGGCATCGCGGCTCGCGACATGGCCGAGGTGCACGCGTACCTCAGGGGGTCAGCGACCACGTTGGTCGGCCCCAACTGCCCCGGGGTGATCAGCCCCGGGCTCGCGAACGTCGGCATCATCCCCGGCGAGGTGTGCGCGCCCGGACGGGTCGGGTTCGTGAGCCGCTCGGGCACGCTCGTGTACCAGATCGTCTACGAGCTCACCTCCAGGGGGATCGGCCAGTCCACGTGCATCGGGATGGGCGGGGACCCGGTGCACGGGATCGGGTTCATCGAGTCGCTCGCGCTGTTCGAGGGAGACCCGGACACCGACCTGATGATCATGACGGGGGAGATCGGGGGGGATGACGAGGAGCGCGCGGCGTCCTCCATCGCCGAAGGCATCACGAAGCCGGTCGTCGCCTACCTCGCGGGGTTCGAAGCCCCGGTCGGCAAGCGGATGGGCCACGCGGGCGCGATCGTGACCGGGTCGAGCGGCACCGCGGCCGCGAAAGCCGAGGCGCTGGAGGCGGCCGGGGTGCAGGTGGCCCGGACCCCCTCGGAGGTCGCCCGGCTGGTGGCGGACCGGCTCGCCGGATGAGTGCCGGCTTCCCGGCCGGACACGAGATCTCCACCGATACGCGCGCGGCCTCGTTGCTGCGCTCGGGGATCCGTCGCGGCGCGTTGCTGGTCTTCGTGCCGGTGTTCGTCGCGGGGCAAGCGACCGCGTGGCTCACGTACGCCGTGAGCGGTTGGTACCGGCCGTGGTCGTGGTTCAAGATCGGGCTCGCGGAGACGCTCGCGAGCGTGCGGGTGACGTTCATCGCGCGGAGCTCAGCGGGGCCGGGCACCCCATCGATCGGATCGGCGTCGCAGGCGGGAACGGTGCTGGAGGTCGCGATCGGTGCGCTCGCGATCGCGGTCGTGATCCTCGCCTTCCGAGCCGGGCGTGAGCAGGCTCGTGGGCTGGAGGAACGGCCGCTCGCCGCCGCGATCGCTGGCGCCGTGCCGTCCGTCGGGTTCGCGGTCCCGATGGTGCTGGTCGCCCCGTTCGTGACCCTCGGCTTCCCGCAGTTCGGGATCGATCATCTCCGGCCGGTGCTGTGGGAGGCGCTCGTCCTGCCGCTCGCGGTCTGCGGTTCGTGCGGGGCGATCGGCGGTCTCGCCGTCGCGCGTGAGGCGGTCGAGGAACGCGGACGCTGGGGCGTCCGGGCGGTCGGCGCGGCGCGCGGCGGGTTCACCGCCTTCTGGTGGGGGCTCGCGCTCGCGCTCGCCGGATTCCTCGTGCTCGCCGTGCTCGAACCGGGCGCGACCGGCGCGTACGCTCGGTTCGTCGATCGCTCGGGCGGGAGCGGCGCAGCACTCGTCGTGCAACACGCGCTCCTGCTGCCGAACCAGTCCGCGATGATCCTCGCCACGTCGATGGGGGCCCCGACGACCCTCGATATCGGCTCCACGACGGTCGCGCGGCTCACCCTGTCGGGGATCCAGACGAACGGGAACATCGGTGCCGGTTTGGCCGCGCTCGCCGGCGCCCCGTCGACGGCCGCCGCGTTCCCCGCCTGGTACCACGTATTCCTCGCGATCCCGACGGCAGCGTCGTCGATCGGCGGGCGGACGGCGGGGCGCGCCGCGAACGGGCGGCCGGAGGCCGCCCTTCGCGGCGCGCTCGCCGGAGCGGTCTTCGGCCTGCTCTGCGGCCTCGCGTCGTGGGCGGCCGCCACCGTGCTCCCGCCGTGGTCGACGATCCTGGGCGGCTCGTTGCGGCTCGGCGCCGATCCAGGCTTGACGACGGTGCTCGCGCTCGGTTGGGGCGTGGTCGGGGGCACGATCGGGTCGATGGTCGCGGAACGGGGACGCCGCGCACGGGGCGGCCTGACCCGGGCGAGGGGCTAGGCGCCGACCTCGCTGAAGTTGTTCTCGATCTGCGTGTATCGCCGCCAGGCTTGCCCCCAGCCGTCATCGGTGCGCGGGAACCGTTCGACCGGGGTATCGGGGTTCTGCCGGTCCCAGATCCCGAAGAAGGTGCGGCCGTAGCCCAGCAGGTAGCGCGTGCCGGTGTGCGTGTACTGCACGACCGCGCTGTCGCTCGGGTCGGGCTGGGTCTGCGGGGCGGTCGGCGCGGCTCCCGGTGCCCCGCCAGCCTCCCCGGCGGCCGGATCGGGGACGGCGACGTGGTTCGGCTCCTGCGCGACGAATCGCAGCCAGGCCTGACGCCACCCGTCGTCGGTGCGCGGGAACCGCTCCGTGGGGTCGCTCGGGTGTTGCCGGTCCCAGATGCCGAAGAAGCCCTCGCCGTAGCCGAGCACGTACCGATATCCGGAATGCGTGTACTTCTGCGCGGCGCCAGAAGGGACCCCGGACGCCGCCGCCGGCTGGGGCGTTGGCGCCGGTTCGGGTGGTCCCCACCGGGTCGACTGCGCCGAGACCGGCGCGGCGGTGTCGGACGCTGACGCGGAAGGGTGGGCCGTGGACGCCGAAGTCGGGGTGGTCGGATCGGGCTTCTGCGCAAGGGCTTCCTCGCGCGGGACGGTCAAGTCACTGAAGCAGTACCGGCACTTGATCGCCTCGTCCTGGATCTCTTCCGCGCAGTAGGGGCACTTCTTCACCGGGATCCTCCAGCTCTGGGTGGTCCTTGGTGGCCCAGCTTACCGTCTCGGGTTGGGAGCCAGGCTCGGCGGTAGCATGACCGCCTCCATGAGCGAGCGGATCGCCGTCCTGGTCTCCGGATCGGGCACCAACCTGCAGGCGCTCATGGACGATCCGGTCATCAGCCCGCATCTCGCGCTGGTGCTGTCGGACCGGCCGAACATCCGCGCGCTTGACCGTGCCGAGGCCGCGGGGATACCGACGGCGGTCATCGAGCCGGCGTCCTTCCCCGACCGGGAGAGCTTCGATCAAGCGGTCCTGGATCTCTTCCTCGATCGAGACATCGATGCGTTGGTGAGCGCCGGGTATCTCCGGCTGCTGGGCAAGCGCGTGTTGGATGTCTACGAGGGTCGCTGGCTGAACGTCCATCCGGCGCTCCTCCCGGCTTTCTCGGGGATACACGGCGTCCGGGACGCCATCGCCTACGGCGTCCATCTGACCGGGGTGACCGTTCATCTCGTCGACGAGGGGACGGACTCCGGCCCCATCGTGCTGCAGGAGGCCGTCGAGATCCGGCCGGACGATGACTGGGACTCCCTCGAACCGCGGATCCACGAGATCGAGCACCGTCTCTTGCCGCGCGCCGTCCGTGCCATGATCGGCGGAAGGCTGCGGGTGCAGGGCCGGCGCGTTCGCATCGTCGGGGAGGGACCATGAGCGAGGGTCATCCGGTCCGTCGGGCGCTGCTCGCCGTCTACGACAAGACCGGGATCGTCGAGCTCGCGCAGGGACTGCGCGAGCTCGACGTCGAGTTCGTCTCGAGCGGGGGAACGGCCGCGACGCTCCGCGCGGCCGGCCTCGACGTCACCGAGGTCGCGGAGGTGACCGGGTCGCCGGAGATGCTCGACGGTCGCGTGAAGACGCTCCACCCGAAGATCCATGCGGGGCTGCTCGCCGATCGTCGCAACGAGGACCACGTCGCGCAGCTCCGCGAGCACGGCATCGACCCCTTCGACCTCGTGGTCGTGAACCTCTATCCCTTCCGGGAGACGGTCGCGAGCGGTGCGACCCCGGATGACGTGATCGAGAAGATCGATATCGGTGGCCCGGCGATGATCCGCGCGGCGGCCAAGAACTTCGAGTCGGTCGGTGTCGTGGTCAGCCCCGATCGCTACGGATCCGTGCTCGACGAGATCACCCGGGAACGCGGCCTCACGCGCGCGACGCGAGCCGCGCTCGCGGCCGAGGCCTTCGCCCATACGGCCGCCTACGACGTCGCGATCGCGCGGTGGTTCGCGGAGCGGGGGACACCCGACGGCATGCTGCCGGGGTTCGCGGGTCTCGCCCTCGCGAAGATCTCCGATCTTCGCTACGGCGAGAACCCGCATCAACGCGGTGCCCTGTACTGGGAGGTAGGTGGCCCCGGGGTGCTCGGCGGCGCCGAGGTCCTCCAGGGCAAGGAGATGTCGTTCAACAACTGGTTGGACACGTGGGCGGCCTACGACCTCGTGATCGGGCTCCCCGAGGGCGCGTGCGTCATCGTCAAGCACAACAACCCGTGCGGCGCTGCGGCGCGCGAGACGTGCGCAGCCTCGTACGCGGCCGCCTTCGAGTGCGACAGCGTGAGCGCCTTCGGCGGGATCGTGGCGTTCCATGCCGTATGTGACGCATCGGCCGCGGATGCCATGCGTGACATCTTCACGGAGGTCGTCGTCGCGCCCGGGTACTCCGATGAGGCGCTCGCGGCGTTCGCGACACGGCCCAACCTACGGGTCGTCCGTGCTCCGCTGGAGCGAGTGACGAGCCTCGACGTCCGGACGATCCCGGGAGGAGCGCTCGTCCAAGACGTCGACGTGATGGGGGAGTCGCGCTCGGACTTCCAGGTCGTGTCATCGCGGGAACCCTCGGCGCAGGAGTGGCAGGATCTGCTGCTGGCGTGGACGATCGGGTGGCGCGTCAAATCGAACACGATCGTGTTCGTGCGGGATCGCGCAACGGTTGGGATCGGCGCCGGACAGATGTCGCGCGTCGACGCGTCCTGGATCGCCGCGCGAAAAGCAGGGGATCGCGCGAAGGGCGCCGTCCTCGCCTCCGATGCCTTCTTCCCGTTCCCCGACGCGCTGGAGGTTGCCGCCGAGGCGGGCTGCACGGCCGTGATCCATCCGGGCGGATCGAAAGGGGACGAGGAGGTCCTCAAGAGCGCGGAAGCTCACGGGATGGCGGTGGTCCTCACCGGGACACGTCACTTCCGACACTGATCGGTTCCGTCCGGCTCCCGCATCGCGGCCGGTAGGATTCCGCCGTGACGGCCAGGATCCTCGACGGCAAGGCGACCTCCGCGCAGGTGCGCTCGGAGGTAGCCGAGCGGGTACGGGCGTTGTCGGACAAGGGGATCATCCCGGGTCTGGCCGCCGTCCTCGTCGGCGACGATCCGGCTTCTCGCATCTACGTCGGACAGAAGCACAAGGCGTGTGCCGATGTGGGGATCCGCTCCGAGCAGGTGGATCTCCCCGCCTACGTCACGGAACACGAACTGCTCGCCACGATCCGCCGCCTGAACCGCGACCCCGAGATCCACGGCATCATCGTCCAGCTGCCGCTGCCGGATCATCTGCCGGAGCTGGACATCCAACGCGCGATCTTGCCCGAGAAGGACGTCGACGGCCTGCACCCCTGGAACATCGGCATGATGGTGCGCCGCGGGCCGTGCTTCCTGCCGGCGACGCCGTACGGGATCGTCGAGCTGCTGCTCCGGAGCGCCGTCCCGCTGGAGGGAGCCGAGGTGACGATCGTCGGATACGGCGAGCTCGTGGGGGCGCCCCTGTCCGTGATGCTCACGCAGAACTCGGTCCGCGGAAACGCGACCGTGACCTCGACGCACATCCGCACCCGGGACCTTCGCGCTCATACGCTCCGGGCGGACATCCTCGTCGCGGCGGCCGGCGTGCCCCAGCTGATCGGCGCCGAGATGGTGCAGCCGGGAGCAACGGTCGTCGACGTCGGCGTGCACCGCACGGATCACGGACTGGTGGGTGACGTCCGGTTCGATGAGGTATCGGAGGTCGCCGGGGCGATCAGCCCCGTGCCCGGCGGCGTCGGTCCCATGACCGTCGCGATGCTCCTCGTCAACACGGTCCAGGCCGCCGAGGTGCAGGCCTACGGGCGGCCGTGACCCGTCCCCCCGGACGTCTCGCGGCGCTGCTCGCTCGCGGGGCCTTCACCGTCACCGGCGAGATCGTTCCCCCCAAGGGGGCTTCAGGCGACCCCGTGTCCGAGCACGCGCGTGGACTCGTCGGGTACGTCGACGCCGTCAACCTGACCGATAACCCCGTTGCGAGCGCCCACATGTCGCCCCTCGCGGGCGTCATCTTCGTCGCGGACGCGGGGATCGAGCCGACGGTGCAGCTCACGGCCCGCGATCGGAACCGCCTAGGACTCACCGCGGACCTGCTCGGCGCATGGGCGCTCGGCGCGAGGAACGTCTTCTGTCTCTCCGGCGATCCGGTCCAGGTGGGAGATCACCCGGACGCGGTCGTGGTTCGCGACCTGACGGTCGGCGACGTGATCGGCCTCGCGCGCCGGATGCGTGACGATGGAACGACGCTCGCGAACACCGAACTCGCCGACCCTCCCCGCTTCCTGATCGGTGTCGCCGACGTGCCCTTCGCCGAACCGTACGACCCGTCCAGGCTGGAATCGAAGCTCGACGCGGGCGCCGACTTCGTCACCACGCAGATCGTGTACGACGCCGACCGACTGGCCGCATGGGCGGACGTGATGCGTCCGCGCGGGCTGTTCGAGCGGGCGAAGGTGATCATCGGGGTCACGCCGCTGCGGAGCGCGAAGCAGGCGCGGTTCATGGACGAGAAGCTCCCCGGGGTACATGTCCCGTCGCCGACGATCGCCGCGCTCGAGGCCGCCGGCGAGGACGCGGGCGCGGTCGGGATGGATCTGACGGTCGAGCTGGTCGGAGCGGTCCAGACGATCCCCAACATCGCCGGGATCCACCTGATGGCCATGGGCCACGACGACGTGACCCGCGAGCTCATCGAGCGAACCGGGCTGTTCCCTCGGCCGACGGTCTAGACCTCTCAACAGCTCCGATCGTTCATGCACACTTGGATCGAACGGCCGAAGTGACCGTCGACCTGGCGGACCGACGTCGTGATCGATGCGACGAAGAAGATGCCGACGACGATCCCCGCGATCCCGAGCACCAGACCCGCCACCGCCATCGATCGGTTCGGCGCTCCCTGGTTCGCGCGGCTCACGCCGATCGCCCCGAAGACGATGGCGAGGATGATGACGAAGGTGAAGAACAGGACCAGCGACAAGACCCCAAGCACGAGCGAGGCCGTCGCGAGACCGTTCGTCTGGGCGATGCGTGCGTCGGGCCGGAGCATGCCGGGCGGTGGGGGAGGAGGAGCGAGTTGATCCGTCATCGCTCGTCGAGCGGCACGTACGTGCGATCTCGCGGCCCGATGTATTCGGAGCCCGGACGGATGATGCGGTTGTCGGCGTACTGCTCACGCACGTGCGCGGTCCAGCCGACCATCCTCGCGAGCGCGAAGATCGGCGTCATCAGGTCCGTCGGGATCCCGAGCATGTGGTAGACGCCGGCTGCGTACAGGTCGACGTTCGGATAAAGGCCCTTCTGCTCGAAGGTGGTCTCCTCGATCGCAGAGAAGATCTCGTACCACTTCGGTTGCTTCCGTCGTTCACCGAGCTCCCTGCACAGCTGTTTCAGCACGGTGGCACGTGGGTCCATCGTCTTGTAGACCGCGTGCCCGAATCCGAAGATCTTCTCCTTCCGCGCCAGGCGGTCGCGGACGTACGCTTCGGCGTTCTCCGGCTTGCCGACCTCTTCGGCCATCTTCTGCGCCTCTTCGTTCGCACCTCCGTGGAGCGGCCCCTTGAGCGCTCCGATGGCGCCGGTCATGGCCGAGAACGTGTCCGACAAGGTGGAGGCGATGATCCTCGCGGTGAACGTGGACGCGTTCATCGTGTGGTCGGCGTAGAGGATGAACGTGGTGTCGAGGACGCCGGCGTCCTCGGGATCCGGTTCCTGTCCATGGAGCATCCACAGGAAGTTGGCTGCGTGCGAGAGGCCGGGATCCGGCGGGATCACTTCGCGTCCCGTCCGGACCCGGTCGAACGTCGCGATCAGCGTCGGGGCCTCGGCGATCAGCCGCATCGCCTTGCGGTACTCGGCCTCGGGCGATTCATCCCAGCCGTCCGGATCGAACGCGGAAGAGGCGGACACCGAGGTCCGCAGCATCGACATCGGCGAAGTGTTCTGCGCCAGCGTCGGCATCATCCTCGCGAGGAACGGATGGGGCTCGCGCTCTCGGACCAGGAACCGGCTCAGGTCCTCCAGCTCTGCCCTCGTCGGGAGCTCGAGGTTGTGGAGGAGATAGATGATCTCCTCGAAGCTGGCGTTGCGCGCGAGGTCCTCGATCTCGTACCCGACGTACCACAGACGACCGGCCGTCCCGTCGATATCGGAGATGCTCGTCTGCGCGGCGATGACGTCGCGCAGCCCCTTGTCGCTCACATCTTTCAGGATAGTCGGGTCGGGTGCTCTCGGCCGTTACCCTGCCGACCATGGCGATCCGGGTGACCATCGTGCCGGGAGACGGGATCGGTCCCGAGGTGATCGGAGCCGCTCGCCGAGCCATCGAGGCCACCGGCGTCCGGATCGAGTGGGATCGACGGGAGGTCGGGGCAGGCGCGTTCGCCCGGACCGGCGAGCCGTTGCCCAGCGCCACCCTCGATTCGATCAGGGCGAACCGCGTCGCGCTCAAGGGTCCCGTCGAGACCCCGCCGGCGTCCGGGGTGCGAAGCCTGAACCTCGCGCTGCGCCGCACGCTGGATCTCTACGCGAACGTCCGGCCGTGCCGGCTGTACGGGGGGGTCCCGTCGCTCTACGACGCGGTCGACGTGCTGGTCGTCCGAGAGAACACCGAAGGCATGTACACGGGCATCGAGCTCGAGATGGGAACGCGTGCGGTCGAGGAGCTGATCGGCTTCATCGCCGCGACCACGGGAGCGGTCGTTCCGTCGGACAGCGGGATCTCGGTCAAGGAGATCACGGAGCACGGCAGCGAGCGGATCGCGCGGTTCGCCTTCGGCTACGCACGCGCGAACGGGCGCGCCAAGGTCACCGCGAGCCACAAGGCGAACATCATGAAGTTCTCCGACGGGCTCTTCCTGGAGGTCGTCCGGCGCGTCGCGCAGGAGTACCCGGAGATCGACTTCGAGGATCGGATCATCGATGCGCTCTGTATGCAGCTGGTCCAAGCACCCGAGCGGTTCGACGTGCTGGTGCTCCCGAACATGTACGGGGACCTGGTCGCCGAGCTCTGTGCCGGGATGATCGGCGGGGCGGCCGTGGCGCCGGGCGGGCACTTCGGCGGATCGGACGGACGCGACCTTGCGGTGTTCGAAGCAACCCACGGGACGGTGCCGAGGCTCGCCGGCGTGAACCGTGCGAACCCGGTCGGGGCGACCCTCTCGGGAGCCATGATGCTTCGGCACCTGGGGGAGACGGTCGCTGCGGACACGCTGGAGACCGCCGTCGCCGAGGTGCTCCGGGACGGGAACGACGTGACCCCGGATCTGCGAGCGCCGGACGACGATCGCCCGACGGTCGGGACCGCGGAGATGACCGACGCCGTGATCGCTCGTCTGTAGCTCGTCGATCGAGCCGTCGGAACGGCCGCTACCATGGGCGCTCATCATCCGGCCGGGAGAGAGCGCGTGAAGATCACCGTCGTCGGGAGCGGCTTCGTCGGACAGACGACGGCGATGCGACTGCTCCAGAAGGGCCTCGGCGAGATCTGCCTGATCGACATCATCGACGGTAAGCCGCAGGGGTTGGCGCTGGATCTCAAGGAGGCCTCGCCGATCGAGGGCTACCCGCCGCTGATCACCGGGACGAACGACTACACCGACACGGCCGGATCCGACATCGTCGTGATCACCGCCGGGTTCCCGCGGCAGCCCGGCATGAGCCGGATGGACCTGCTGGGGAAGAACGCGGCGATCATGACCGACGTGGTCTCGAGCGTCGTCCCCGGTTCGCCGGCCGCGATCCTGATCGTGGTCGCCAACCCGCTGGATGAGATGACCTTCCTCGCAGCCGAGCGGAGCGGGTTCCCCAGGGAGCGCGTGCTCGGCATGGCCGGCGTCCTCGATTCGGCTCGCCTCCGCTTCTTCATCGCTGAAGAGCTCGGCGTCTCGCCGTCCGACGTCGAGGCGATGACCCTGGGCTCGCACGGAGACTCGATGGTCGCGCTGCCGCGGCACGCAACCGTGAAGGGGCGGCCGCTGCCGGAGCTCGTCGACGAGCCGACGCTCGATCGTCTGTTCCAGCGCACGCGCGACGGCGGCGCCGAGGTGGTGGCGCTCCTCAAGAGCGGCTCCGCCTACTTCGCCCCCAGCGCGTCGGTCGTCTCGATGGTGGGCGCCCTCGTGAACGACTCGAAGGCGACGCTCCCGGTGTGCGCCTGGACGACGGGGCAGTACGGGATCTCGGACGTGTACGTGGGGGTGCCGGCGCGGCTCGGCCGCGCCGGCGTCGAGGAGATCGTCGAGCTCGACCTCAACGAGGACGAGCTCGCGAAGCTTCGCGCGGCTGCCGAAGGCATCCGCGCGAAGTGCGCGGATCTCGCGACGCTCTAGGTCGTCTCCGCCGGCCCCGGTCGGCGCGTTCCTTGGGGAAGACCTCGTACGATCGCGTGGATGTGGCGTTTCCTGCACCTCACCCGGGTCCATACGAGGAACTTCTTCACGAACTGGTCGACCTACGACGCGCCCGTGAGCACCAAGCTCCGGCTCACCGCCACGAATCGGCTGAGAGCGC
This sequence comes from Actinomycetota bacterium, assembly GCA_005884925.1. Classification (GTDB taxonomy): domain Bacteria; phylum Actinomycetota; class UBA4738; order UBA4738; family HRBIN12; genus AC-51. The sequence goes on from VAYU01000051.1 coordinate 36,822, forward strand.
TGCGGACGGGGTGCTGCGGGAACCACGGCCAACCCGGCTGCTGACAGCTTCCCGAGGACCCCGGTCGGGGTCCCGAGGATCATCACCAGCAGTAGGTATCCGCGCTAGGCGACCTCGCTGCGGGTCACCTCGTTCGCGAGTGCCTCGCCCATCTCGACGGTGCTCGCCCGGCCGCCCAGATCCGCCGTGCGGATCTGGCGGCGGCCGAGGACCTGATCGACGGCTCGGTCGACGGTGTCCGCGGCCTTCAGCTCCCCGAGGTGCCGGAGCATCATCGATCCGGAGAGCACCATCGCGATGGGGTTGGCGATGCCCATGCCCGCGATGTCCGGGGCGCTGCCGTGGACCGGCTCGAAGACGGCGTATTCCCATCCGATGTTGGCGCCCGGGATCAGGCCAAGCCCTCCCACCAGCCCCGCGCAGAGGTCGCTCAGGATGTCTCCGTACAGATTGGGAAGCAGGAGCACGTCGAAGCCCTGGGGCGAGCGGACGAGCCGTGCGGAGAGCGTGTCGATGTGGACGTCCTCCCACGCCACGTCCGGATAGTCGCTGGCGTCCGTCCGCGCGGTCTCGAGGAAGATGCCGTCGGAGTAGCGCATCACGTTCGCCTTGTGGCCGACCGTCACCTTCCGTCTGCGATTTGCTCGGACGTACTCGAAGGCGAAACGGACGATCCGCCGGGCCCCGGACACGCTGATGGGCTTCAAGGTGATCCCCGCGTCCTCGGGGATCTGGAACCCGCCGAGATCGTGGAGCTTCCCGCGGAGGGCCGCCGCGTCGGGCGTACCCCGTTCGAATTCGATCCCGCGGTAGAGATCCTCCGTGTTCTCCCGGATGACAACGAGGTCGATGTCGTGGTGCCTCGTGGGAACGCCGGGGAGCGAACGGACCGGGCGGACGGCGGCGAACAGATCGAGATCCTGCCGAAGGGCGACGTTGACGCTCCGGAACCCTTGCCCCACCGGCGTGGCGATGGGACCCTTGATCGCGGTCCGGCACCGTCGGATCGCTTCCAGGGTGCTCTCGGGAAGCAAGGCCCCGTGGGTCTCGAGCGCCGCGGCGCCCGCGCTTCGCTCCACCCACCTGATGTCGACGCCGGTGGCGTCGAGCACCGACCGGGTCGCGCCGGCAACCTCCGGGCCGATCCCGTCGCCCGGGATCAGGACCACCTCGTGTGACATCGACGGTGACGCTACCCCATGAACCGAGGCCTCCGGCCGCCCGTGGTACCTCGTTCCTCCGGGAGGAAGGGGCACCCATGCGTCGAGCCTCCATCGCCGTCGCCCTGATCGCGTCGCTCGGACTGACCGCGCTGCCGGCGCACGCAATTGTGCAGGCGAAGATCGCGGACTTCGTGTTCACGCCGTCGACGCTCACCGTCGCCGAGGGACGGCGATCACGTGGCACGACGTCAAAAGCGGCAGCACGCACCTCACGTCGACGCAGAACGGTCCGCTCAACCTGTGGAACACCGGGTCCCGATCCGTGTGCCGCCCATCACCGGCACGACCTCGAGGACGTTCACGATCTGTCTCGCGATCGCGAAGCAGACCGGTCTCGCGTACGACATCCAGAAGAAGAAGGGTGCCGGCGCGTGGACGGCCTGGAAGACCGGCGTCACCGCTTTGCTCGTTCGATCGAGGCATCTCGCGGGGCGGTGGCACGTGGTGGTTCCGGTCCCATGTGCACCGGATCTCGAACGGGGCGCGGAGCGGCTGGTCGCCGCCAAGGAGGATCACGATCTCGTAGGGAGTGGCTAGAAACGCTCGAACAGGATCGCGCGCTTCACCTCTTGGATCGCCTTCGTGACCTCGATACCGCGCGGACATGCGTCGGTGCAGTTGAACGTAGTGCGGCAGCGGAAGACCCCCGTCTTCTCCGAGAGGATCTTCATCCGTTCGCGGCCCGCCTCGTCTCGGGAATCGAAGATGAACCGGTGCGCGTTCACGATGGCTGCAGGCCCGACGTAGCCATCGTCTCCCCAGAACACCGGACACGACGTGGTGCACGCCGCGCACAGGATGCATTTGGTCGTGTCGTCGTACCGGTGACGATCCTCCGGCGATTGTCGCCGTTCCTTCTCGGGCTCGCCCGAGTCGCTGATCAGATACGGGAGGATCGAGCGGTACCCGTCCATGAACGGCTCCATGTCGACGATCAGATCCTTCAGGACGGATAGGCCACGGATCGGTTCGATCGTGACCCTCGGCGAGACATCCTGCGCCAGGACCTTGCACGCGAGCTGGTTCCTCCCGTTGATCAGCATCGCGTCGGACCCGCAGATCCCGTGCGCGCACGATCTGCGGAAGCTGAGGGTGCCATCGTGGTGCCACTTGATCTGATGCAGGACCTCGACGAGTCGTTCGAGTGGGTCGCAGCGAACCGTCCATTCGTCCCACCACGAGTCCTCGGAGACCTCAGGGTTGAACCGGCGCACCCGGACCGTGAGCGGGATCGTGTCCGTCGTCGGACGCTCCTGGTCGGACGAGTCCAGGACCTCCGCGGCGGTCACCATCAGTACTTGCGCTCCATCGGTACATAGGGGCCCATCTTCACGGCCTTGTACTCGATGCGGATCGACCCGTCAGGCTCCCGGTAGGCGAGCGTGTGTTTGAGCCAGTTGGCGTCGTCGCGGAGCGGATGATCCTCGCGGAAGTGGGCGCCGCGGCTCTCGGTTCGCACGAGCGCGCCGGCGACGAGCGCATCCGCGCAGTCCAGCAGGTAGCCGAGCTCGACGGTCTCCATCAGATCCGTGTTGTATCGGGCCCCCTTGTCGGTGATCGCGACCCGCTCGTAACGGTCGCGGAGGCTCGCGATGATCTGCTGCATCTTCGTGAGGCTCTCGTCGGATCGAACGACGAAAGCGAGCTCGAACATGTTGTCCTGGAGCTCCTTGCGGATCTCGCCGGCGTTGTCACCGGTGGTGCGGCCCAGGATGCCGTCGAGCAGCTCGAGGGTCGGCTGCTCGGGACGTTCCGATGGAGTGGCCAGATCGGCCTCCCGGACGTACCTCGCCGCGTCGTCCCCGGCCCGTCGACCGAACACCACGAGATCGAGCAAGGAGTTCGTGCCAAGGCGGTTGGCGCCGTGGACGGAGACGCATGCGCACTCGCCGACCGCGTAGAGACCCGGCACGACGTCTTCGTCCGCACCCACGACCACGCGACCGTCGGTATCGGTGGGGATCCCCCCCATGGCGTAATGCGCCGTCGGTTGGATCGGGACCGGTTCCTCCATCGGTTCCACCTTCAGGTAGATCCTGGCGAACTCCGTGATGTCGGGCAGCTTCTCCTCGATCACCTTGGGGTCCAGGTGGGAGATGTCCAGGTACACCTGATCCCCGGCGGGACCGCCACCGCGACCCTCCTTGATCTCCTGGTAGATCGCCCGCGAGACCATGTCACGCGGCGCAAGGTCCTTGATCGTGGGCGCGTACCGCTCCATGAACCGCTCGCCCTCGCTGTTCAGGACGATGCCCCCTTCCCCGCGAGCGGCCTCGGACAGGAGCACACCCAGGCGGGCGAGGCCGGTGGGGTGGAACTGGAACATCTCCATATCCTCGAGCGGGATGCCGCGCCGCCACACCACGGAGGGTCCATCACCGGTCAGGGCGTGGGCGTTGGAGGTGACGCGGAACATCCGCCCGTATCCGCCCGTGGCGAACACCACCGCCTTGGCGCGGAACACATGCAGCTCTCCGGTCGCGAGCTCGAACGCCACGATGCCCACCGTGATGCCGGCGTCATCTCGAAGCAGATCCAGACAGTAGAACTCGTTGAAGAAGCGGACGTCGCGCTTCACGCATTGCTGGTACAGCGTCTGCAGGATCATGTGCCCGGTCCGGTCCGCCGCGTAGCACGCTCGCCTCACCGGTGCCTCGCCGTGGTTGCGGGTGTGTCCTCCGAACCGCCGCTGATCGATGCGGCCGTCCGACGTGCGGTTGAAGGGCAGACCCCAGCGCTCGAGCTGGTAGATCGCCTCGACGGCCTCCTCGGTCATCAGCAGTGCAGCGGGCTGATCGACGAGGTAGTCGCCACCCTTCACCGTGTCGAACGCGTGCCACTCGGGTGAGTCCTCCTCCACGTTGCCGAGCGCCGCGCAGACCCCGCCCTGTGCGGCCCCGGTGTGCGAACGGGTCGGATACAGCTTGGAGATCACGGCGGTCCGACACCGCTCGGAGAGCTCGATCGCCGCGCGCAGCCCGCCGCCGCCGCCGCCGATCACCAGCGCGTCGTACGCATGGGTGGTGGTCATCCGACGGGTCCCCACCTCGTGGGATCGAAGGTCACCACGATGACCGTGCCGAGCACCATCAGCGTGAACCCGATCACGTAGAACGCCATGGTGATGGCGAAGCGCCAGCCGGGGGGACGCACGTAGTCGAGGGTGATGGTGCGCAGTCCATTGATCCCGTGCAGCAGCGCGAGCATCAGCAGCATCCAGTCCCACGTCCGCCAGAACGGGCTCTGCCAGCGGACGGCGACGAAGCCGAAGTTGATCCGGTCCACCCCGCCGGCGGGCAGATGCATGATCAGGGTATGGCCGACGGCAAGGACCAAGAGCAGGAGTCCGCTGATCCGCATGAAGACCCAGGTCCAGAGCTCGAAGCCGCCGATGGGCCGACCCCGTCCGAGCGCGGCTTCGCGGGCGTCGGGCGGAGCGGCCGGGCGAGGGGAGGTCGTGGTCGCCATGGTCACCTTCTCGCGAGGTCCCAGGCCTGGCCGAGCATGATCCACGCGGTCGGGATCAACGTCAGGACGAACACGGCGGTGAACGCGATCGAGATCCCTCGTATCCGCGTCACCAGCCGAGGGAAGAAGTCGATCAGCGTGATCTTGAGGCCGTTGAGCGAGTGGTAGAGGACGGCGACGACCAGGCCCAACTCGAGCACGCGGACGATCGGGTTGTCGTACGCGGCCGTGATCCGGTCATACGCCTCCGGTCCCCAGCCGACTGCGGCGGTGTCGACGACGTGCGCGAACAAGAACAGGATGACGGCGACACCGGTGATGCGATGCAGGATCCACGACCACTGGCCCTCGTGGCCCCGGTAGATCGAGCCGTAGTCGCTCTTGGACTTCCTCGATCGGATCGCCACGCCGCGGTCGCTCCTCGTTCGGCCCAGGGACGTTCCCTTCCAGGCTATCGCGTCACCGACGACGGTCGTTGGCCGGGCGGTCCAGCGAGCCCGGCGGAGTCTACTCCGAAGCGTCCCCTGGATGCCTCACGAGATCCGGAGCGCTACCAACACGCCCTCACGGGTGGGGACGATCGTCGAGATGAACCGCTCGTCCTCGGCGATCAGCCGGTTGTGCTCGCGGATCGCCTCCGGGCCGTCGCCGTCATCGAACACGGTCCCCGCGCCGTACCCGAGCGTGTTGTCGCACAGATAGAGTCCGCCGACCCGGATCCGCTCCGACGCCGCACGCCAGGCGTCCGGGTAGCCCGTCTTGTCGATGTCGCAGAAGACGACATCGAAGGGCCCGTCGAGCAGCGAGAGCTGCTCGACGGCGTCGCCCACGTGATACGTGACGCGGTCGCCGAGGCCGGCGCGAGCGAGGAAGCTCGCGCCGGCCTCGGCGTTCGCCGGATCGCCGTCGGTGCAGTGCACCTCCCCGCCGGGCCCGACGGCTCGCGCGAACCAGTACGCCGAGTACCCGAACCCGGACCCGAGCTCCATCACCCGACGTGCGCCGACGGACCGCGCCACCACCTCCAGCGTGACCCCGACGTTCCGCCCGACGATCGGGAAGCCTCGTCGGGCGCCCTCGGCCTCCATCTCCACCAGCACCGGCTCGTCGAAGCGCTGGAGCCGTTCGGCCATGTACGCATCGATCCGGGGATCCACGATGTCCATGACCTCCACGCTACCCGACCCGGCGGGTGGGATAGGCTCCGGCCGGATGTCAGAGACGAACGGATCGGGCCGCCGCGCGCGGATCGTCGAGCTGCTTCGGGAAGGGCATCGGCCGATCACGGGGTCGGAGCTCTCCGGGTCGCTCGGCGTGTCCCGGCAGGCGATCGTGAACGACATCGCGATCCTTCGTGCGGCGGGTGAACCGATCAATGGTGGTCCGCACGGATACCACTGGGAGGGGGACCCGACGAGCGGCGTCTTCGCGATCCTCACCTGCGCACATGACCGTGAAGGATCGCAGAAGGAGCTCGAGACGCTCGTCGCGCACGGTGTCACGGTGCTCGACGTCACGATCGATCATCCGCTCTACGGCGAGGTTCGGGCGGAGCTCACGATCTCGTCGCACCGCGACGTGGAGCGCTACATGGAAGTGCTTCACGCGTCCGACACGCAGCCGCTGTCGTCCCTGATGGACGGCGTGCATCGGCACCGTGTGCGCGCGCCCGACGACGTGGCTCTCGCATCCGCCCGAGGGGATCTCGAGCTGCTGGGGTTCCTCCACGAGGGGTGAACCGGATGGGTGACGAGCGCCGCGTCACGGACTCGGGGATCGAGCTCCGGGCTCTCTACGAGCCGAGGGACCTCGAAGGGTGGGATCCCGACGATCGGCTCGGCGACCCCGGCACGTTCCCGTTCACGCGCGGGCCGTACCCCTCGATGTACCGCGGCCGCCTGTGGACGATGCGCCAGTACGCAGGGCTGGGGGCCGCCGAGGACACGAATCGCCGGTTCCGTTACCTGCTGGAGCATGGACAGACGGGCCTGTCGGTCGCGTTCGACCTGCCGACGCAGATGGGCCTCGACTCGGATCACCCGCGCGCGGAGGGTGAGGTCGGCAGGACCGGGGTCGCCATCGATTCGGTGGAGGACATGGAGCGGCTCTTCGCCGGGATCCCGCTCGCGCAGGTGTCGACGTCGATGACGATCAACGCCACCGCACCCGTCCTGCTGTTGCTCTATGAGCTGGTGGCCGAGGAGCAGGGGGTTCCGGCCGCGGAGCTCGCGGGGACGGTCCAGAACGACCTCCTGAAGGAGTACGCGGCACGCGGCACCTACATCTATCCGCCGGGCCCCTCGATGCGGCTCATCACCGACCTGTTCTCCTACTGCAACGACCGGATCCCTCGCTGGAACACGATCTCGATCAGCGGGTACCACATGCGCGAGGCCGGTGCGACGGCCGCACAGGAGATCGCGTTCACCCTCGCCGACGGGATCGCGTACGTGCGGGCGGCGCTGGAGGCGGGTCTGGGCGTCGACGACTTCGCGCCGCGGCTGTCGTTCTTCTTCGCGTGCCACATGAACTTCTTCGAGGAGGTCGCGAAGTTCCGCGCCGCGCGGCGGCTGTGGGCGGGCATCATGCGGGACCGGTTCGGTGCGAAGGACGAGCGGTCGATGACGCTCCGGTTCCACACGCAGACCGGCGGGGCGACGCTCACGGCGCAGCAGCCCGAGAACAACATCGTGCGGACCACGCTCGAGGCCCTGTCGGCGGTGCTCGGGGGTACCCAATCGCTGCACACCAACGCCTTCGACGAGGCATTGGCGCTCCCGACCGAGCGTTCGGCGACGATCGCCCTCCGGACCCAGCAGGTCATCGGCTACGAGACCGGGATCTCGGAGGTGGCGGATCCGCTCGGCGGGTCCTACTTCGTCGAGGCATTGACCGATGACCTCGAACGGGCCGCGGCGGAGTACATCGAGAAGGTCGACGCGATGGGCGGGGCGGTCGCGGCGATCGAGGCGGGCTTCTACCAGGACGAGATCCACGAAGCGGCGTTCCGGATCCAGCGGTCGATCGAGCGAGGGGAGCGCGTCGTGGTCGGGCTCAACCGGTTCCAGGTCGAAGAGACGACCTCGCCCGAGCTGCAGCGGATCGGCGAGGACGAGGTCGCCCGTCAGCTCGAACGACTGCGGGCGCTCCGGGCGTCTCGCGACGACGCGGCGGTCCGCGCCGGTCTCGCGGCCCTGGCACGGACGGCCCGCGGTACCGAGAACCTCCTGCCCCCGATGAAGGAAGCGCTCCGTGCTCGGGCGACCCTCGGCGAGGTGTCCGACGCGCTGCGCGACGTGTTCGGCGAGTACCGGCCGCGGTAGGGCGCCTCAGAGGAGATCCGCCGTCGCGTGGATCGCCGCCGCGAGGCCGGCGACGCCGAGCGTGACCGCGAGCAACCGGTTCCTCGGCCACACCACGGCGCCCAGGCCGAGGCAGGCGAGCCCGACGAGGAGCTCGGTCACACTCGTCAGGGTGGCCACGGCGCGGCAAGGCTAGCCGCTACGCTGTGCCGCCATGGACGTCGCGATCGTCGGTGGAACGGGCGCGGAGGGATTCGGACTCGCGCTGCGACTGGCGAAGGCCGGACATCACGTGACGATCGGCTCGCGGGTCCCGGAGAAGGCCGCCGCGAGCGTCGAGGAGGCCAAGGCCTCGCTGGGTCCCGAAGCCTCCGTCGGCGGGGACGTGAACGCGGGATCGGTGGTGGGGAAGGCCGTCGTGTTCGTCACGGTCCCGTTCGCCGGCCAGGCCATGATCTACGACGCGATCAAGGGTGCCCTCGCCGAGGGAACCGTGGTGTGCGACTGCACGAGCCCGCTGATGGCGGCGGTCGGCGGCCGAGCCAGCCACGTCCTCCGGCCGTGGCACGGCTCGGCCGCCGAGTTCGCGAAGTCCCTGCTGCCCAAGGGCACTCGGTTGGTCGCGGCGTTCCACACGATCGCTGCCGACGTCCTTCGGGATCTGGAGGAGGAGGTCGACTCGGACGCCCTCGTGATGGGTGACGATGCCGACGCCAAGGCGGTCGTCGGGTCGTTGATCGCCGACATCCCCGGCATGCGGTGGGTGGATTGCGGGGGTCTGCAGATGGCCAGGATCGCCGAGGGGCTCACCCCGCTGCTGATCTCGATCAATGGGCGCTATCGGGTTCGCGATTCCGGGTTCCGGCTCACCGGGCGGGACGCCTGGGGCGACCCGCGGGGATGAGCTGTCCAGGCACCTCGATCCGGATCGATGATTGCTCCCTCTGGGTGGTGGAGCGAGGACCCGAAGACGGCTTTCCGTTGATCGTCCTGCACGGCGGGCCGGGGCTCGATCATCACGAGTTCGCCGACTACCTCGATCCGGTCTGCGACGAAGGGGTCCGGCTGCTGCTGGTCGACCTGCGTGCGCAGGGCAGATCGGAGCCGACCCCGTCGAGCACCTGGACGCTCGAACGGATGGCGCAGGACGTGATCATGCTCGCGCTTGCGCTGAAGCTCCGCCGCTACGCGGTGCTCGGCCATTCCTACGGAGCGTTCGTGGCGCTGCAGAACGCGGTCGATTACCCGGGCCAGGCCGTCGCGACCGTCGTGAGCGGCGGCGTGGCATCCGTCCGGGATCTCGATGGGGTCACGGACGCCCTCGAGGCGTTCGAGCCGGTCGAGCTGCGCGAGCAGGTCGCGTCGTCCTGGGAGCGCGAATCGTCCGTCACGAGACCCAACGAGGTCGAACGGCTGCTCCACGACCAGATGCCCTTCCACTTCCGTGACCCCAGGGATCCGCGCATCGCCGAGTACGAGCGCCGATCGGCCGGCGCCGTCTACGCGCCCGAGGTCCTTCGCCACTTCGCGACGGCCGAGTACGGCGGGATCGAGCTCGAGGAGCGGCTCGTCGAGGTCACGCAGCCGATGCTGGTGCTGGCAGGACGTCACGATCGCGTCTGCCCGGCCGAAGCCTCGGAGCGGATGGCTCGGCTTCTTCCCCGGGCCGAACTCCACGTGTTCGAGGAGAGCGCCCACATGACGTTCGTCGAGGAGCCGGAGCGGTACCTCGAGGTCCTCCGTGGGTTCCTCGCTCGCTCACGGTGAGAGGCCCTCCGCCCGGCGCCAGTGATCCTCCAGCAGGTGCGCGAAACGCTCCGGCTCGGTCCGGTGGGGTGGGTCGAAATGGTGCCTCCCGTCGAACACCTCGAGGCTGAAGTCCGGGAACGACGTCTCGAGACGCTCGGCCATCCGCCGGTAGTAGTCAGGGTTGCTCACGCCGCCGAGCACGAACAGGACCGGTCGTTCGAACGCCTGCATGGCGGCCGTCGGGAACGCGAACCGTTCGAACGCCGCCGCGATCGCCCGGGTGCCGTCGGGGCGACTCGCCATCCACGGTGGGGGCGGTCCGGATGGTGGTTGCGGCGGTTCAACGCCGTCGGCGAGCTGCGCGCGCATGAAGGCCGGCAACATCCGGTCGGGCGGCAGCGCGGTCGCATCGATGGCCCGATCCGCCGCGGCGGCCTCCTCGGACGTCCGGCCTTCGATCCCCGCCCACGCCGGCTCGGCCAGGGTCAGGCTCCGCAACCGATCGGGTCGCGTGAGCGCGTAGGCCAGGGACGAAGCACCCCCGCCGAATAACCGACGAGGTGGAACCGTTCGGATCCGGCCTCGTCCGCGACCCGATCGATCCCAGCGACCTCGGTGTCCAGTCCGTACGCGGGCGGGGGCACCTCGCTCGCCCGATACACATCGAGCTCCTTCGCCCGGGCGTTGACGTTCGGATCGAACGCCTCGAGGGCCCCCGCGTAGGCCAGGCGGGCGGGGAGGATCGCGCCGGGGAGCAGGATCGCGTCCATCGTCGGAGAGTCTCGCAGCCGGCCCGAACGCGGGACGATGACGTGCGATGGCGAACCCGACGAACGAGGCTCTCGTCCGCCGCTTCTATGAAGAGGTCTGGAACGAAGGCAACGTCGAGGTTGCGGAAGAGGTCTTCGCGCCGGACTACGTCCGCCACGACCTCCGCCCGACCCGCGCCGCCCCGGGTGGCGCGGGCATGGCTGCGATCGCGGCAGCCTTCCGCGCCGCCTTCCCGGACCTCAGGATGGATGTCGATCTGATCCTGTCGGACGGCGATCTCGTTGCGGCGCGCTGGACCAGCGCGGGTACGTTCAGCGGGCGATGGGGCGACGTGTCGCCGACCGGCGTTCGCGCGACCTTCAGTGGCGTGAACATCTTCCGGATCCACGATGGGCGCGTCGTCGAGCTCTGGAACCATCGCGACGATCTTGGGCTGATGGAACAGGTCGGCGCACCGGTGTTCGCGGGGAGCCCGCGCGATCCGGAGGGCGCGGGCGCCGACGGCGCCGAGCGCTAGTCGATCACGGCGAGCAGGGCGCCGAGCTCGACGACCTGCCCGGCTCGGATCGGGAGGTCCGTGATCTCGCCCTCCCGCGTCGAGGCGATGTGGTTCTCCATCTTCATCGCTTCGAGGATGCACACGACGTCGCCGGCCTGGATCGGTTGGCCCTTCTCGACGAGGACCTTCACGATCGTCCCTTGCATCGGCGCGCGGATCTCGCCGTGCACGTGCTCCCCGTGATGCGCGGCGTGCGACGACGGGGCCTTGGGCGCCGCGACGCGGCGCTCGTCGAAGATGCGGATCGGCACGCGACGCCCGTCCACCTCCACGAGGATGTCGCGCGCCCGCGTCGAGCGCGGCTGGGCGACCGCGGGCTCGAGGTTGGCTTGCGCGGGCAGCTGCGCGTCCACCAGCGCGCGTTCGAGCCACGTGGTCGTATGGGTCGACGTCCTGAAGGCCTTCGACTCCAGGATCCATCGATGGACGGGGATCGTGGTCGGCACCCCTTCGACGACGAACTCGTCCAGGGCACGGAGCATGCGGCGGCGCGCCTGGTCGCGATCGATCCCGCTGACGATGAGCTTCGCGAACAAGGAGTCGTAGTCCCCGGGGATGTCGCGCCCGGCGCCGACCCCGCTGTCCACGCGAACGAACGGTCCGCTCGGCTCCACGTATCGAGCGACCCGTCCAGGCCCAGGGAGGAAGTTCCGCCCGGGGTCCTCGGCGTTGATGCGACATTCGATCGCGTGGCCGTTCGCGGTGACCTCCAGACCCGCGAGCGAACCACCGAGGGCGACCTCGATCTGCAGGGCGACCAGGTCGAGCCCCGTCACCATCTCGGTGACGGGATGCTCGACCTGGATCCGCGTGTTCATCTCCAGGAAATAGAAGGAGCCGTCCTCGTCGAGGATGCACTCCACCGTGCCGGCGTTGACGTAGCCGGCTTCCTTCGCGAGCGCCATCGCCGCGTCGGCGAACCGCTCGCGAAGGCTCTCGTCGAACTGCGGCGACGGCGTCTCCTCGACCAGTTTCTGGTGGCGGCGCTGGACGGAGCAATCGCGCTCGCCGAGGAACACGACGTTGCCCTTCGTGTCGGCAACGATCTGCGCCTCGACGTGTCGCGCGTGATCAACGTAGCGCTCCAGGAACACCTCGGAGCGGCCGAAGTAGGACTTCGCCTCGCGAGCCGCGCGGTTGAGTGACTCCTCGAGCCGATCCGCGTCCCGCACGATGTGCATGCCCTTGCCGCCGCCCCCGAACGCCGCCTTGACGAGCAACGGGTACCCGATGCGGGGCGCTTCCTTCCTCGCCATGGCGACATCGACCGGCTCCCGCGTCCCGGGAACGATGGGGACGTCCGCCGCATCCGCGATCCGCCTGGCAGCCGCCTTGTCTCCCATCCGCTCGATCGCTGCGGGTGGCGGACCCACGAACGTGAACCCGGCCTCTTCGACGGCCTTGGCGAAGTGCGCCCGTTCGGCGAGGAAGCCGTACCCGGGGTGGATCAGCGTCGAGCGCGACTTCTGGGCCGCCTCGAGGATGGCCCCGATCGAGAGGTACGAATCGCTGGCGAGGGCGGGACCGAGGCGGTAGGACTGGTCCGCCATCTCGACATGGAGCGCGTCGCGATCGGCATCGGAGTAGACGGCAACAGTGGGGATCCCTATCTCGCGGCACGTCCGCATGATCCGAACCGCGATCTCGCCGCGGTTCGCGACGAGCAGCTTGGGGCGTTTCGTCGGGGTCTTCGTCACTCGCGTATCGTTCTCCCCTGCGGCCTCATCCACGACCCCCCCTCGCGAGGAGCCCGACGTGCTGACCCGTGACGACCTTGTGGAGGTCCTCGCCGCGATCACCGTGACGGCTCCCGTGCGGTCGGACGAGGTTACTCGCTCGACGAACGCTACCGCGGTTGCGTTGGCGGAGGCGGGGGAGCCCGAGTGGACGCTCGTCGCAGCCGCGCATCAGACCGAGGGGAAGGGCCGGCTCGGGCGTTCCTGGTCCGACGTCCCCGACGGTAGCCTGCTGTTCTCCTTCGTGCTCCGTCCCGAGCTCGCGCCCGCCCGCACCGGCTTGCTCTCCTTGCTGGCCGGTGCCGAGATGGCCAACGCGATCCGCGCGACCACGGGCCGCCGCGTGACCTGCACGTGGCCGAACGATCTGATCCTTCATGACGGCAAGGTCGGTGGTGTCCTCCTGGAGGCGAGCGTCGTCGCCTCGGCGGTGCGGTACGTGGTCGTCGGGATCGGGGTGAACCTCGAGCCGCCCCACGACGTTCCCGGTGCGGGAGGCATCGGCTCCGCCGTCGGCCAGCGGGAACTCCTGCGAGCGTTCTTCATGCGGTTCGCCGCCGCGTACACCGCTGCGGAGGTCGCGTTCCCGCAACGCGTCCGGAGCGCCTGGCTCTCGATGTCATCGACGGTCGGGCAGGTCGTACGGGCGAAGACCCTCGACGGGCGCGAGGTGACCGGTCGAGCCGTCGGCATCGACGACTTCGGGAGCCTGCTCCTGTCGACCGATAGGGGCGAGGCTCGGGTCACGTACGGCGAGGTCGAGCATCTCGGATCAGGCTGACGCCCGACGGTTGCCGGGGCGTGGTGCCCGGGGTACGGTCCCGCCATGCCGTTCCCGCGACGCCTGCTGATCCCCGACGAACAGCTCGTCCTCGATCTCCGGCCGCACCCGATCGCGCTCGTGATGCCCGCCGTCGTCACGATCGTGGGGTTCGTGGCCGCCACGTGGTTGAGCGCCGAGACGGACGTCGCCGACTGGCTCTGGTGGGTGTTGTTCCTCGTCGTCGTCGTGCTCTACCCCGTGCCGAAGCTCATCGCATGGCTGACCTCCAACTTCGCCGTCACGAGCGACCGGGTGATCCACCGGCAGGGCTTCATCGCCAAGCGATCGATGGAGATCCCGCTGGAGGCCATCAACGACGTCCGCTTCGAGCAGGGGATCCTTGACCGGATCGTGGGTGCCGGCACCCTCGTCATCTCGTCGGCATCGGAGTTCGGGCGCAACAGCTTCGACAACATCCGCAACCCCGAGGGGGTCCAGAAGGTCATCTACGAGCAGGGCGAGGCCAACAAGAAGCGGATGTACCAGGGCTCCGCCGGCGGGCAGGGCTCTCCGCCGCCTCCCCCGACGGCCCCGTCCGCGACGACCGAGCTGGAACGGCTGGCGAAGCTCCGCGCCGACGGCGTGTTGTCCGAGGAAGAGTTCCAGGCGCAGAAGGCAAAGATCCTGCGCCAGGGATAGCTCGTACGCGCCGCCCGGTGCCATCGCGCGGATGATCGGCCCGGTCGACCAGGCCGCATCGACCATATGTATCACGGGCTGGGTGGGGCGTCCCCCGGGCGTGGGCGTTTCGTGGACTCGACGTCCGAGCTGTTCTCGTTCTACGGCAAGATGGCGGCGGGTGGGATAGGGATCGGCTGCCACGCCGCACAGCAGCTGTACCCAAGGCCCGCAGCGATCGGGTGCACCGATCCGGTCGCGATTTCGACCGCGTTGAGCGTCGCTTTGCCCGCCTGCGTGAACGTGATCATCGTTCCGTCCGGGGACCAGGCGGGTGGAAACAACGCTTCGCTAGGGCCCACCACCTTCCTGACGTTCGATCCGTTGGCGTCCATCACGTAGATAGACCATGCGCCAGCGGGGTGCCGTCGGCAGCCATGGTTGTGCTGCTCGGCGCGATACCGTGCAGCGCAACGGATGGCGCCAAGCTTCGCGAGCCCGAGCTGTTTGGGTCCGGACGGACCGCCAAGGGGTGGTTGCAAACTCGGTGCCGTGGGGGCAGTCTCTCGAGACCGCTTCGGTCTCAGCCCTCCCCGGCCGATACGGTAAGGGTCCGCATGTCGAGAGGTCAGGCAACCTTCCCCGTCGGGCTGCGCGTGCTCGCAGCCACCTGCGCGCTCCTCGCGCTGTCGTGGTACGCGCCCAGCGCAGGCGCCAACCCGCCCACCAGCTCGCAGGACGTCCATCAGGCGGAGCACGCCTACCAGAACGCTGTCGCCCAGGTCCGAGCCATCAGGGATCAG
>VAYU01000040.1 GCA_005884925.1 Actinomycetota bacterium
TGACCGATCGCGTGCGCGCGTTCGCGCGCGAGGCCGGGGGAGACGGGCCGGTTCACGTCTTCGCGCCGCACGCCACCGCAGGGCTCGCGCTGATGGAGACGGGCAGTGGCTCGGAGGCCGATCTGGCCGAGCTCCTGGCACGGATCCTGCCGCGTGACGACCGATACGCTCATCGGCACGGGACCCAGGGCCACGGTGCCGATCACCTGTTGCCCGTCCTCGTCGTCCCGTCGCTCACGGTCCCGGTCCTCGACGGCCAGGTGCAGCTCGGCACGTGGCAATCGGTGGTGCTCATCGATCCCAACCGTGACAACGACGAGCGAACCGTGCGGCTCAGCTTCGTGCCCGCCTAGCGCTGCGGCTCGCGGTTAGAGGTACTGTCCCGGCGTGCGGTCGCGGGCGGCCGGTTGCGAGGAGACCGCCTGGACGTCGCGCTCGCGCAGCAGGACCAGCTCCTCGCCGTCGAGCTCGACCTCCAAGCCCGCGGACGGGAGGAACAGGACCCGATCGCCTGCTTTCGCGACCCGAACCTCGGGTCCGACGAGGGTCACGTCGCCCCAGGAAAGGCGCTTCGGTGCCGGCATGGCCGTGGCGGGGATCAGCAGGCCGGCGGAGGTCCGACGCTCGCCGTTCTCCGACGCCCGCACGACGAGCCGGTCACCGGTGAGCTTGATCTCCGGCGTCTCCGCGATCTTCTTCGCGCGGGTCCCGCGCGCGTTCCGCGTCGTGCTCGACGCCTTCGGCGCTGCGCTCGATCCCTTCGCGCGATCCGTGGGGGGCGGCACGGCCCGAGTCTACGAGCCGACCAGCTACCATGGGCGGCCGATGAGGGCCCGCAAGCTGATCAGGACCGCGATCGAGGAGCTGAAAGCGTCCGAGGCGATCGACCATTGGCAGAAGGGCCGGGAGCGGATCGAAGCGGAGGATCTGCTCGGGTTCGTGATGGGCGACGAGCCCGACCCCGAGGACAAGGTCAGGGACGCCGAACGCGACGCGTTCCTCGGACTGGTTGCCAGACGTGCCACCGGCGAACCGATCCCCTACATCAAGGGGTTCACGGAGTTCCGGGGCTTGGAGCTCGCCTCGGAGCCCGGCGTCTTCGTCCCACGCGATTCGTCCGAGTACCTGGCGGAGCAAGCCGTCAAGCGACTGCGCGGCCGCCGGTCACCGGTCCACGTCGACCTCGCGACCGGCGCCGGAACGATCGCCTTGTCGGTCGCGAACGAGGTCCCGAAGGCCACGGTCTACGGCACCGACCTGTCCGAGGACGCGGTCAAGCTGGCCCGCCGGAACGCCCGCCGGCTCGGGCTGAAGGTTCGCTTCGCCGCCGGAGACGTCTTCGGTGGACTCCCGGCGACGATCGCGGGGACCGTGGACGTGATCACCGTCCATCCGCCGTACGTCGCGATGGACGAGGTCGACGACCTGCCCGATGAGATCAAGGACTGGGAGCCCGTGCACACGCTCACGGACCGCAGCAGCGACGGTCTGGGTTTCGTCCGTCAGACCGTCGCGGAGGCGCCCACGTGGCTCCGTCCGAAAGGGTGGCTCCTCATGGAGACCGACCCGGACCGTGCTCGCGACGTGAAGAAGGTGATGACGGACGGCGGGTTCCGCGACGTTCGCAGCACCAAGGGCGGAGACCTGAAGATCACGCGCGTGATCATCGGGCGGCGTCCGGCGTGACCGAGCCTCGCATCGCCCCGTACGGCAGCTGGTCCTCTCCGATCACGCCGGCCATGCTCGCGAGCTCTTCCGTCCGGCTCGGGTCCACCTGGTTCGACGATGGCCTGGTGTATTGGACCGAGACCCGACCGGAGGAGAACGGGCGGGTCGCGCTCGTCCGAGCGGACGCGTTCTCCTCGCCGGTCGACGTCGTTCCGGCCGGGACGAACGTCCGCACGCGCGTGCACGAGTACGGCGGCGGCGCCTTCTCGGTCCATCGAGGCACGGTCTACTTCTCCGACTTCACCGATCAACGGCTCTACCGTCACGTTCCGGGCAGCGGCGAGCCGGTCCCGATCACCGCGGAGACGGGCGGCGCGCACCGCTATGCGGACGGTCGTGTCACGCCCGACGGATCCGCGTGGATCGGCGTCCGTGAGCGACACGCCGGCGAACATGTTCCTCAGGACGTCACGAACGAACTGGTCGCGATCCCGACCGATGGGTCGGCGGAGCCCAGGGTCATCGCGTCGGGGAGGGACTTCTACTCCGATCCCCGGATCGCGCCCGACGGCTCGAGGATCTGCTGGCTGGCGTGGGATCTGCCCTGGATGCCCTGGGACGGATGCGAGCTGTTCGAAGCGGAGCTCGCGTCCGATGGCTCGCTCGGCCAGTATCGAACGGTCGCCGGCCGCGAAGGCGAGGAGTCGATCTGGCAGCCGTCCTGGAGCCCGACGGGGGAGCTGTATTGGGTCAGCGACCGGAGCGGCTGGTGGAACCTGGAGCGGGAGCGCGCGGGCACACGGGAGACCGTGTGCCCGCGCGCCGCCGAGTTCGGGTGGCCGCACTGGGTCTTCGGCGGGTCCTCCTACGCGTTCCTCACCGACGGCAGGATCGTCTGTCACTACGGCAGCGGCGGGGTGCAGCACACCGCGCTGCTCGATCCCTCGACCGGCGAGCTCGTCGATCTGGACGTCCCCCATACCGCGGTGGGCTATCCGGCGCTCGTCGCCGAGGGTTCGCAGATCGCGTTCGTCGCCGGGGGGCCGGATCTCCCGGAGCAGGTCGTGTTGCTCGACTTCACGACCCGGGTGGTCGACGTGCTGCGGGAGAGCGCGAGCACCGAGGTGGATCCGGCCGTGTTCTCGATCCCCCAGCACCTCGAGTTCCCGACCGACGGTGACCGGACGGCGTTCGCCCATGTCTACCTGCCCACGAACCCGGGGTTCCGCGCCCCCGAGCAGGAGCGGCCGCCCCTGATCGTGATCAGCCACGGCGGTCCGACGTCGGAGTCGACCCCGGCGTTCTCGCTCCAGACCCAGTTCTGGACCAGCCGCGGGTTCGCGGTGATCGACGTCAACTACGGAGGCAGCACGGGCTACGGCCGGGCCTACCGGCAACGGCTCAACGGGACCTGGGGCGTCCTGGACACCGCGGACTGCATCAACGCCGCCGGCTACCTGGCGAAGCAGGGCTCGGCCGACGGTGACCGGTTGCTGATCCGGGGTGGATCGGCCGGCGGGTACACGACGCTCTGTGCGTTGGTGTTCCACGACGACTTCGCCGCCGGCGCCAGCTACTACGGCCTCGCCGACCTCATCCCGTTCGTGGAGGGCGGCACCCACAAGTTCGAGTGCGAGTACCTTCACACGCTGATCGGCCCCTTCCCTGAGGCGGCCGAACGCTACCGGGCAAGGAGCCCCATCAACTTCGTCGACGACCTCCGAACGCCCATGCTCGTCCTGCAGGGCGCCGAGGATGCGGTGGTTCCGCCGGCGCAGGCGGAGCTGATCGTGGAGGCGCTCAAGCGAAAGCAGTTGCCCTACGCGTACCTGCTCTTCGAGGGAGAGCAGCACGGGTTCCGGAGGGCGGACTCGATCATCCGCGCGCACGAGGGCGAGCTGTCTTTCTACGCCCAGATCCTGGGGTTCGAACCGGGCGGCCCGATCCCGCGGTTGCGGATCGAGAACCTGCCGGCCTGATCGCTCGGAGCTCGAGCCTCAGCCACCGATCATGGACATCGAGCGTTCAGGCTGGACGAAGTCCGGATGGTTGATCCGGTGCCCCGACCACTTCGCCCAAACGCCGTCGCGGATCAGCCCCGCGAGGTCCTCGTCGGAGGCCCCCGCACGTAGCGGTGAGCGCAGATCGGTCTCGTCCATCGCGAACAGACAGCTCCGGAACGCGCCTTCGGCCGTCAGCCGGAGCCGGTTGCAGGTGTCGCAGAAGGGTTCCGTCACGCTCGCGATCACGCCGATCGCGCCGGGCGCTCCGTCGGCGAAACGATAGGTCGTGGCCGGCTCGATGCCCCGGTTCGCACCTTCGAGCGGATAGGTCCGGTCGATGGCTTCCAGGATCCGAGCCGCAGGGACGACCTTGGACCGTTCCCAGGCATGGTCGGCATCGAGCGGCATGTATTCGATGAACCGGACCTCGTAGCCCGTGGCGCGAGCCCAGCGCGCGAAGTCGACGACCTCATCGTCGTTGGTCCCCGCGATCACGACGGTGTTGATCTTGATGGGGGTGAGCCCGGCGGCCTCGGCCGCCGCGAGTCCCGCCAGGACGCGATCGAGCGCGTCGCGACGCGTCATCTCGGCGAACCGGTGACGAAGGAGCGAGTCGCACGAGACGGTCGCCCGGTCGACGCCGGCCTCCGCCAACCGGGCAGCCAGCCGGTCCAGGAGGAGACCGTTCGTTGTGATTGAGATGTCGAGGTCCGGGCCAACCCGACGGAACATGCGGATCAGGTTCGGCAGGTCGGTGCGGACGGTCGGCTCGCCGCCGGTGACCTTCAGCGAGCGGACGCCCAGTCCGACGAAGATCCCCAGGAGCCTCGTGAGCTCCTCGAAGGTGAGCAGCTCGGATCGTGGCAGCCAGGCGAGCCCCTCGGCCGGCATGCAGTAGGTGCACCGGAAGTTGCAGCGGTCGGTCACCGAGATCCGCAGGTCGTCGGCGACGCGACCGAACGTATCGATCAGCGGGCCCTCGGCGGGTCTGGTCGTCGGGTGGACATCCATGGTTGGACGACCAGCCTACTCCGCGTCGCCGGAACGCTCCTCGGCGGGTCCGGTGGGGAGGGTCTCGCGGAGCGCCCGGATCGAGGTGGCCAGTGCCTCCTCGCGGGACGCACCCGCGGCGACGAGTCGCTCGACGTTCCTCCCCAGGAGGAACGTGGAGACGGGGGTGATCCTCCGCTCCACCCCGTGGGCGACGTCGCGCGCCGCGTCCAGCACGACGGCGATCTCCTCGTTGGTGGGCTCGTCCAGCTCGAACGTCTCCGCGAGTCGGTCGAGCCATCCCATGCGAGCGTCCTCCCCCTGCGCCGCGCCGGTGCACGGCGTCGGTCCTTCCCACCTTATCTCCGGCCGTCTCCTTGCGGGCTGCTTCTCGCCAGCGAGCGCCCGACCTGCTATCCCTACGTGGCCATGCGGGTGCTGATCCTGTACGAGACGCGGCGCGGCTTCACCCTCACCGTCGCCCGGGCGACCCGCGATGAGCTCCAACGTCGCGGGATCCTCGCCACCACGGCGCCCCTGCGTGGCGTCGATCACGGGACCGTCGCGGCGGCCGACGCGCTGATCGTTGGCACCTGGGTGAAGGGCGCGATCGTGGTCGGGGTCGCTCCGGCGCTCGGCGTCGAGGAGGGCATCGCTCGCCTCCCGTCGCTCGACGCGAAACCGGCGGCCGTCTTCTGCACCTGCGACGTGGCCCCGGGGAAGACGCTCGATCTGCTGGCCGCGTGGCTGCGGCGTCGAGGAGCAGCGGTGACCGTCGGCGAGACGTTCAAACGGAAGAAGAGCCTCCGTCAGGTGCCTCGGTTCGTGGACGTCGTCCTCGAGGCGTTCGCGCGCGCTCAGGCGGTCGCCTGAGCGCGCGCGAGCCCCGAGCCGGGTGCGAGGATGGGTCCCATGGTCGATCGAGCGGTCGCCGCCGTGCTCACGGTCTCGGACGGCGTCAGCGACGGCACGCGCGCCGACGAGTCGGGGGACGTGGCCGAACGGCTGCTCCGGGAGGCGGGGTTCGAGGTGGGGACGCGAGCCCTCGTCCCCGATGATCGTCCACGGGTCGAAGCGGCACTCCGCGAGCTCGCGGGTGCCAATGCGCTCGTCGTGACCCTCGGAGGGACGGGCTTCGGCCCTCGCGACGTGACGCCAGAAGCGACGCGGGCGGTGATCGATCGGGAGGCGCCCGGGCTCGCCGAGGTCATGCGCGCCGCCGGGCTCGCGAAGACCCCGATGGCATCGCTCTCTCGCGCCGTCGCCGGCTCGATCGGCCGAGCACTGGTGCTCAACCTCCCGGGGAGCCCGAAGGGCGTCCGCGAGTCGCTCGAGGCGGTGCTGCCGGTCCTGCCGCACGCGGTCGAACTGCTGAGTGGCGTGACGGGCGCGCACCCCACGGGCCACGGGGAGACCCACGGGGCCGCGGGTCGCGACGACGCGGCGGTCCGGGACCGGGTCGAGGTGAGGGCCATCAAGGTCGTCGCGGGCGACCCTCCGTGCCGCGTGGGGATGCACATGACGGTCGAA
>VAYU01000080.1 GCA_005884925.1 Actinomycetota bacterium
TGTGCTCCGGATCTGACTGGATGCGGTTCAGGGCCTCCGCGTCGCTCGCGAGGAGCGGGCGGAGTCGGAGGCGTTGCGTTTCGAGCACCGGCGGCGAGAGCACCAGCGCCCGATCAGCCCCAGCTCGGGGGCTCGATGCCGAGCTGCTCGAACGTGCACGACCGCGGATCGCGGTCGGGCCGCCAGCGCTCGAACCGCGCCGCGTGCCGGAACCGTCCGTACTGCACCCTGTCGAACGAGACCTCGCACACGAGCGATGGCTCCAGATCGACCCACTCCGTGTCGCGGCCGGCCGACCATCGGCTTTGCCCGCCCGGCCCTCGGCCCCTGCCGAAGCTCTCGCCGCCCTCGAGCGGCGCCAGCACCTCCCGGAGCTGACGACGCTCCGCGGCCTTGAACGACGACGTGTGACCGACGTAGTGGAGGACCCCGTCGCCGTCGTACAGACCGAGCAGGAGGCTCCCGACCCCCTGCCCGTCCTTCGCGACTCGGTAGCCACCGACGACGCAGTCCGCGGTCGTGCGGTGCTTCACCTTCACCCAGCCGCGCTCACCCGACAGGTACGCCTGCTCCTCACGCTTGGCGACGATCCCGTCCTGTCCGACCCCGGCCGCGTCGGCGAACCAGGCCTCGGCGAGCGTCACGTCCGCCGTCCACGGCGCGACGAGCAGCTCCGGTCCCGGTGGGACCGCGTTCAGGTCATCGGGCATCACACCAGCCCCCGCCGATGCTGCGAGCTTGGCCAACCGCTCCCGGCGCGTCCGCAACGGGAGCGATGCGAGATCCTCGTCCGCCTCGCGCAGCAGGTCGAACAGGATCAGCGTCGCGGGGATCTCTCCCGAGAGCTTGCGGACCCGCGACTCCGCCGGATGCAGCCGCAGCTGCAGCTGATCGAACTCCATCCCGGTGGGCCGGATCACGAGCAGCTCGCCGTCCGCGACGAAGGCTCCGGGCGGCCGCTCGGCCACGAGCTCCACGATCTCGGGGAAGTAGCGGCCGAGCGGCCGCCCGTCGCGGCTCACCAGCCGGACGTCGCCCCCCTCGCCGACCGCGACGATCGTCCGGAATCCGTCCCACTTCGGCTCGTAGGTCCATCCCTCACCGCGCGGGATCTCCGACTCGGACGTCGCGAGCATCGGCGCCGGGAGGTCTCCTGCGATCGTTCGGCGAGGCACGCCGCAGATGGTAGGCCGTGATCGTCGAGGGGCGCTTGCACCCATCCTCGGCGTGCACGACCATCCGCGCATGGACGAAGAGGGGCAGCGGCCCCAGCCCGCGCAGCCGCTTCCACAGCCGCCCCCCCAGGGTCTGGGGCAGCAGCCTCCTCCCGGTCTGGGGGCGACGCCGTCGGCCCGACCCGCACCGCCTCGCGACGGCAACGCCAACGCGGGGTGGCTGGTATTCACCGGAGGCGTCCTCGTCATCCTCGGTGTCTTCCTCCCGTGGATCACCGCGACCGGCCGGGCAGGCACGTTCTCGGCCAGCGGGAAGGACGCGAACGAGTGGGCGTTCCTGATCCTCGGCGGCTTCGCGACCGTTCGCGGGCTCTCGATGGCGAGGCCGCAGATGTTCCGGTTCCGACTGGGAACCCCGTTGATCGGTGGCGTGATCCTGGCGGTCCTCGTCGCGATGCGCTGGAGCGACCTTCAGAAGGGGCTCGACGATCTTCGGACGCTTCCCGGCGTCACCGCATCGGTGGGGATCGGCTTCTGGGCCGTGATCGCCGGGACGGTCCTCGTCCTGCTCGGTGGCGTCATGGCGATGCAGCGCCGCCGCTAGCGCGCCGCCGATGACGCTTCAGCCCGGCGACCGCGCCCGTCTCCCCGCCCGGACCCGCTGCTGCTGCGACAGCAGCACTTTCCTTAGGCGGACGTTCTTCGGGGTGACCTCGACCGACTCGTCCTCCCGGATGAACTCGAGCGCCTGCTCGAGCGACAGCTGCGTCTTCGGGATCAGCCGCACGAGCTCCTCGGCGGTGGACTGCCGGACGTTGGAGAGCTTCTTCTCCTTCGTCGGGTTGACGTCCATGTCGTCCGCGCGGACGTTCTCGCCGACGATCATGCCCTCGTAGACCTCCTCGCCCGGACTGACGAACAGGAGGCCGCGCTCCTGGAGGTTCAGCAATGCGAACTGGGTGGTCTGGCCGCGACGATCGGCGACGAGGGATCCCGTCGGCCGGGTCCGGAGCTCGCCGTGCCACGGCTCGTACCCCTCGAACACGTGGTGGAGCTGACCCGTGCCCCGCGTCTCCGTCATGAACTCCGTCCGGAACCCGATCAGACCTCGCGCGGGGACGACGTACTCCATCCGGATCCAGCCGGTGCCGTGGTTCACCATCTGCTCCATGCGGCCCTTCCGGAGCGCGAGCAGCTGCGAGGCGACCCCCAAGTATTCCTCCGGAGCGTCGATCGCCACCCGCTCCATGGGCTCGTGCGTCTTCCCGTCGATCATCCGGATGACGACCTGCGGCTTGCCGACCGTGAGCTCGAACCCCTCGCGCCGCATCACCTCAACCAAGATCGCGAGCTGGAGCTCGCCGCGACCCTGGACCTCCCACATCTCGGGGCGCTCCGTGTCGAGCACGCGGATCGCAACGTTGCCGACGACCTCCTGATCCAGACGCGACTTCAACAACCGGGCGGTGACCTTGCTGCCGTCCTGCCCGGACAGCGGCGCGGTGTTGATCCCGACCGTGACACTGAGCGAAGGCTCATCGACCCGGGTGACCGGGAGCGGATGCGGATCGTCCGGGTCGGCGAGCGTCTCACCGATCGTGATCTCCGGGATGCCCGCCACCGCACAGATCTCGCCGGGACCGGCACGGTCGGCCTCGACCCGGTCCAACGCCTCAGTCACGTAGAGCTCGGCGATCTTCGCTCGCTCGATCGAGCCATCGGACCGGCACCACGCCACGGGGTCGCCCCGGCGGAGCTCGCCGTTGCGGACGCGGCAGAGCGCCAGGCGCCCAACGTACGGGGATGCATCGAGGTTGGTCACGAGCGCCTGGAGTGGCGCGCCTTCGTCGAACCAGGGCGCGGGCACGTGCTCCAGCAACGTCTCGAAGAGCGGCGCGAGCGTCGGCTCGAGCGCGTCGGGCGCGCGCCCGCACTCCCCCGTCCGCGCGTTCGCGAACAGGATGGGGAACCCGACCTGGTGCTCGTCCGCGTCCAGGTCCAGGAAGAGCTCCTCGACCTCGTGGACGACCTCGGCCGGACGCGCGTCGCCACGATCGATCTTGTTCACGACCAGGACCACCGGCAGACGCGCTTCGAGCGCCTTCCGGAGCACGAAGCGCGTCTGGGGCAAGGGGCCCTCGGAGGCATCGACCAGCAGCAGCACGCCGTCGACCATCGTGAGCGCGCGCTCGACCTCGCCGCCGAAATCCGCATGCCCCGGCGTGTCGACGATGTTGACCTTCACCCCTTGCCACCGCACCGCGGTGTTCTTGGCGAGGATCGTGATGCCCTTCTCGCGCTCGAGGTCCATCGAATCCATCACGCGCTCCGCAACCTCCTGGTTCGCGCGAAACACGCCCGATTGCCAGAGCATCGCGTCGACGAGTGTGGTTTTCCCGTGGTCGACATGGGCCACGATGGCCACGTTTCGGATGTCGTCGCGGCTCGGCATGCCTTGCAGGCTACAGAGAGAGAACCGAGGCACCTCGGCCTCCGACCTCCTCTAAACCCTTTGCCACCTGCACGTACGTCAAAGGACGTAGACGTTAGGGGGTTGCGCGCCGAGCCGATGGCGCGCGAGGATAGCGCGCTGTATCGGACGTTGGGGGATAGCTGTCCCCCGACAGGGTGACCTTCCCCGGCCTACCCGCTCGGGGAGAGCTCCCTAACGTGCTCGGAGAGGAACGTGGTTTTGCGCGTCAGCAAGGATGAAGCCGAGGCGGCGGAGCCCGCCGTGGTGGAGGAAAGCGGCGACCCGGAGGGAGTCCGTTGGCCCCTGCCCGATGACCCCATCGCAGCAGACCCCACCGGTGTTGGGATGCCGATGCTCGGAGAGCTCCTGATCGAGAGCCAGTTGATCGGCTCGAACCAGCTGGAAGAAGCGCTCCTCCAGCAGTCGGCCTCCGGCAAGCGCCTCGGTGAATTGCTGGTCGAGCTGGGCGCGATCGACGACTTCGACCTGGCGCGCGTGCTGGCCACCCGGCTCGATCTGCCGCTCGCCGATCTGCGCCAGAGCACTCCCGACGACGACGCCATCGCCCTGGTTCCCGAATCGATGGCGCGAGCCAGCGTTGCGATCCCCGTGCGCCGGACCGACGAGGTTCTGCTGGTCGCGATGGCGTTCCCGCAAGACGATGCGGCCGTCCAACAGATGCGCGGGTCGGCGGGGATGACCATCGCTCCGATGATCGCACCGCCATCGGACATCCGCAGGGCGATCGATCGATCCTACCGGGCGCTGGCCGGCGTGAGTCGACATGTCGACGCGTTCCTCGCGGCCGAAGCGATCACGGCACGAACGGTGACGGAGTCGGATGCCGGCATCGACGCGCCGGTCGTCCAGGTCGTCAACCTCATCATCACGCAGGGTGTCCGCGACCGTGCGTCCGATATCCACATCGAACCGCAGGACGCGCGTGTCCGGGTCCGCTTCCGCATCGACGGCGCGCTGCACGACGTGCTGGCGCTCCCGGCGAACATGGGCGCGTCCGTGATCAGCCGCATCAAGGTGCTGGCGGGCATGGACATCGTCGAGCGGAGGAAGCCGCAGGACGGGCAGATCGGGATGGAGGTCGACGGGCGCCCGCTGGACATCCGCGTTTCAACCACCGCAACGATCTGGGGCGAGAAGGGCGTGATGCGGCTGCTCGACAAGAACCGCTCGCTGTTCCGTCTGGGCGACCTCGGGATGCCCGACGAGACCCACGATCGGTTCTCGAAATTGATCCGTGCCCCGTTCGGGATGGTGATCTGCTCGGGACCGACGGGAAGCGGCAAGACCACGACCCTGTATGCGGCCCTCACCGAGATCAACAACAGCGAGAGCAACATCATGACGGTGGAGGACCCGGTCGAATACGTCCTTCCCTCGATCAACCAGATCCAGATCCAGGACCAAGCGGGCGTCACGTTCGCGGGCGGACTGAAGGGGATCCTCCGCCAGGATCCGGACATCATCCTGGTCGGCGAGATGCGCGATGCCGAGACGGCGCGCATCGGGATCCAGTCGGCGCTCACCGGACACCTGGTCCTCACCTCCCTGCACGGGACCGACGCGGCCGGCGCGCTGGAACGCTTCCTCGACCTGGGGATCGAGCCCTTCCTCGTCGCCTCGTCGGTCGTCGGCGTGGTCGGTCAGCGGCTCGTCCGGAGGATCTGCCGGTACTGCAGCGTCACCTTCGAGCCACCCATCGAAGAGATCGAGTTCTACCGGCGCATGGGCGGTCCCGAGAAGAAGGAGTTCTGGCACGGCGAAGGCTGCAACTTTTGCCTCCGTACGGGCTACGAGGATCGGATCGGCGTGTACGAGCTGCTGCTGGTCTCCGAGGGGATGCGGGGGCTGATCAGCCGGAAGGCGAGGCACGAGGAGATCCAGGAGATGGCGGTGGCCCAGGGTATGCGAACGCTCCGCGACAGCGGGATCCAGTTGGTCGCCGACGACGTGACAACCATCTCCGAGATCCTTCGGAACATCTACGTGATCTGAGGCGCGATGGCCAGGTTCAGATACCAGGGGACGACGGAGGCGGGGAACCGGACCCGCGGGGTCACGCGAGCGACCTCGCTGAAGACGGCCATGGCCGGGCTCGTCGAGCAGGGGTTCACCGTCAGCCAGCTGAAGCCGAAGCGGAGCGTCCTGAAGTTCGAGATCACCAAGGAGAAGCTCCCCCAAGGCGAGCTGATGCACTTCTCGCGGCAGCTCTCGGCCTTCGTTCGAGCAGGCATCCCACTCATCGAGGCGCTCGACGTGATCAACGAGGAGGCCGACGACAAAACGCTTCGGATGGTGCTCCAGGGCGTTCGGGAGTCATTGGTCACGGGGGAGACGTTCTCCGAGGCTCTCCGCCCGTATGAGACCCTTTTCCCCAAGTTCTACGTGGACATGGTCCGGGCGGCAGAGCTCACGGGGAGCCTCGACGATGTCCTCAGAGAGCTCTCCGGGTACATCCGGCGCGACCTCGAAGCCCGCAACAAGATCAAGAGCGCACTCGTGTACCCAATGATCATCCTGTTGATGGCGATAGGCACCGTCATCGTGCTCTCGACGTTCGTGCTTCCCCGCTTCAAGGCCTTCTTCGAGGGATTCCACGCGACGCTGCCCCTCCCGACGCGCATGTTGCTGTCCTTTGCCAACTTCGTATCCGGAGACTGGCTGTACATCATCGCCGGGCTGGTTCTGCTCATCGCGATTCCGATGGCATTCGTGCGAACGCCGACGGGTCGACGAGCGAAAGACCGACTCTTGCTGCGGATCCCCGTCGTCGGCTCGGTCATCCTCTTCGCGATCATCGAGCGGTTCTGTCGCCTGCTCGCCACGATGATGCGGGCGGGAGTTCCGCTCCCCGAGGCGATGGGCGTGCTTGGAGACTCCACGAAGAACGTCATCTTCAAGAACGGCCTCGATGACGTGCATGCAGCGATGATGCGCGGC
>VAYU01000081.1 GCA_005884925.1 Actinomycetota bacterium
TAGAAGCGCGATTCGGCCTCGATCACCTGAACCGGCTTCTGGGAGGTTGCACCCGAGTCGAGGTAGACAAGCGGTTTGCCGTCGAAGGTGCGCTCGAGGATCGGGAAGTCGCGCCGGACCGCTTCCACGTCGAACGTGCTCATCTCATGCAACCCCTTCGTTCGGTCCTTCGTCGACCTCGTCATGCGCCTCGATCCCTTGTCCTCGAGCTCATGTGCCAGCTCGGGACCTCCGGACTTCACGATCTTCCCCTGCATCATGACGTGCACGAACCCCGGGGTGATGTAGTTCAGCATCCGCTGGTAGTGCGTGATGATCAACACGCCGAGCTCCGGCCCGGCCAGCTCGTTCACGCTCTCGGCCACGAGCTTCAGCGAGTCGATGTCGAGGCCCGAGTCCGTCTCGTCCAAGATCGCGAGCGACGGTTCGAGCACGGCGAGCTGGAGCACCTCGTTCCGCTTCTTCTCGCCCCCCGAGAATCCCTGGTTGACGTACCGCTGGACCATCGCGTCCTCGATCCCCAGACGGTCCATCTGCGTCTTCATGTGCTTGCGGAACGCGAGCGCGGAGATCTGCTCACCTTTGATCGCCTGGTACGCGGTCTTCAGGAAGTTCACGACCGAGACGCCGGGGACCTCGGTCGGGTACTGCATCGCCAAGAAGAGCCCTCGCTTGGCCCGCTGGTCGGGCGTCAGGCTCGTGATGTCCTCCCCGTGGAAGACGACGCTCCCCTCGAGGATCCGGTACCCCGGTCGCCCCATGATCACGTTGGAGAGCGTCGACTTGCCGGACCCGTTGGGGCCCATCAGCGCGTGGATCTGGCCTTGCTGCACCGTGAGGTCGATCCCTCGGAGGATCTCGCGGTCGCCGACCGCGGCGCGCAGGCCCTTGACCTGCAGCGTCGCGGAGGTCGTGGCATCGGTCTGGGTCATCTGCTCACACCTCGATCAAGACATCGTCGTCATCGGTCACGGTCACGGGGAACACATCAACCGGCGTGATCGCCGGAAGCGTTCGAGCCTTGCCCGTCCCGAGGTCGAAGGTGGACCCGTGCTTCGGACACTCGATCGTCTCGAGATCCACGTCCACCTCCCCCTCATCCAAGTAGTAGTGCTCGTGCGAGCAGATCGCGTCGACGGCGCGGAACCCCTCGTCCCCGAGGTTCACGACGGCGACGAGGCGGCCGTCGACGGCGAACCGTCGTGCCTCGCCTGCGGGCACGTCATCCACCGAACACACGCGGACCGTCGAGGCCATCAGCGCACCCCCGCGGTGGACGGCTCGGCGAGCTCCTCTTGGATCGCGAGCTCGGCGTTGCGCCGGACCTCATCCAGACGCACGCGATCCAAGACCTCTTGGAAGAAGCCGGTCACGAAGAGCCGTTCGGCCTCCGCGCGCGGGATGCCTCTGCTCTCGAGGTAGAACACCGCTTCCTCGTCGACCGGCCCGACGCTCGCCGCATGCCCGCACCGCACATCGTTGGCCTCGATCTCGAGGTTCGGGATGGCGTCGGCCTTCGCATGCTCGGACAGGACGATGTTGCGTGAGGTCTGCATCGCGTCGGTCTTCTGAGCGCCAGGTCGAACGTGGACCCAGCCGCTGTAGACGGCGCGCGACGCATCACGGAGCGCCCCCTTGTACAGCAGGTCGCTGCTGCAGTTGGGAGCCACGTGATCCTGCACGGAACGGTGATCGAAATGCTGGGTGCCGTCCGCGAAGAAGACCCCGAGCATCTCGGAGAAGCCGCCGGCCCCGGCGAGCACCGTCTCGGCCTCGGCGCGCGCGAGCGAGGCGCCGAAGCCGATCGCGAGGGAACGGAACTCGGCGTCGCGGCCGACCCGGGCGCGCTGGATCCCGAGGTGCGTCACGCCCGAACCCCACTCCTGGATCGAGACGTACCGGACGTGCGCCCCGTCGCCCACCACGATCTCGACGATCGCATCGGAGAGCGCCCGGGCGATATCCGGTGACGCGAACCGGTCGATGAACGTGACGTCGGCGCCCTCGTCCGCGATCAACAGGGTGTGCGGGAAGGCGGCGGCCCCGTCGGCTTCGAGGTACGTCAGGGTCTGCAGCGGAAGCTTCACACGGACGTCACGGGGGATGAAGAGGAACGTTCCGCCGGTCCGGAACGCTCCATGCAGCGCCGTGAACTTCGTGCGGTCGGTCGGAACGAGGGTCTGGAGGTGCCGCTCCACCAGATCGGCGTGGGACTCGGCCGCACGGTCCAGATCGCAGAACACGACGCCGAGTCCGTCCAGATCCTGCCCGGAGGTCGTCCTCACGACGTTCGGCACATGCGGCTCGAAGGACAGCTCGAAGTCCGACAGATCCGTGTAGCGCCACTCCTCGGTCTCCTGGGACGGGATCGGCAGCGCGCGGAACTCCTCGAACGCTTGCTTGCGCATGCGCTGCATCGGTTCCGTGGTCTTCGGCAGCAGCTCGAAAGCGGCCTCGTCGAACGTGATCGGCGTCATCGACAGGAATCCTACTCAATGGGTCGGATTCACGACCGCGAGCGGTCGCGGTCAAGGGACGGGCGGTGTGTCCCTACCCGACCGAGCCCTCCATCTGCAGCTCGATCAGGCGGTTCAGCTCCACCGCGTATTCCATCGGGAGCTCGCGGGTGATCGGCTCGATGAACCCGTTCACGATCATCGCGGTCGCCTCAACCTCGGACAGTCCTCGGCTCATCAGGTAGAAGAGCTGGTCCTCGCCGACCTTCGAGACCGTGGCCTCGTGGCCGAGCGCGGCCGTCTCGTCCTCGACCTCGATGTACGGGTAGGTGTCGGAACGGCTCTCCTCGTCCAGGATCAGCGCGTCGCATCGGACGTTCGACCGAGCGTGATGCGCATCGGGCTCGACCCGAACCAGACCCCGGTAGCCGGTCCTGCCGCCGTCCTTCGATACGGACTTCGAGGTGATGACGCTGGTCGTGTACGGAGCGGCGTGGATCGCCTTTCCGCCCGCATCCGTGTGCATGCCCTTGCCCGCGAAGGCGACGGAAAGCACCTCGCCGCGTGCGCCCTTGCCCAGCAGGTAGATCGACGGGTACTTCATGGTGACCTTGGAACCGATGTTGCCGTCCACCCACTCCATCACGGCGTCCTCGTACGCGGCCGCGCGCTTGGTCACGAGGTTGTAGACGTTGGTGGACCAGTTCTGGATCGTGGTGTACCGGACGCGAGCACCCTTCATCGCCTTGATCTCGACGACCGCGGAGTGCAGCGAATCGCTCGTATAGATGGGGGCCGAGCAGCCCTCGACGTAGTGCACGTACGAACCCTCGTCCGCGATGATCAGCGTCCGCTCGAACTGCCCCATGTTCTCGGCGTTGATGCGGAAGTAGGCCTGCAGCGGGATATCGACGTGGACGCCGGGGGGGACGTAGATGAACGAGCCGCCCGACCACACCGCGGTATTGAGGGCGGCGAACTTGTTGTCGTTCGCCGGGATCAACGTGCCGAAATGCTCCTTGACGAGATCGGGGTAGTCGCGAAGGGCGGAATCCATGTCGGTGAACAGCACACCGATGTCGTCCAGCTCCTTCTTGATCTTGTGGTAGACGACCTCGCTCTCGTACTGGGCCGACACGCCGCCGAGGTACTTCTTCTCCGCCTCGGGGATCCCCAGCTTGTCCCATGTCCCGCGGATGTCCTCGGGCAGGTCCTCCCAGTTCTGGGCCTGCTTCTCCGTGGACCGGATGAAGTAGTAGATGTTCTCGAAGTCGATGCCGGAGAGGTCCGCTCCCCACCACGGCATCGGGCGCTGCTCGAAGTGCTTCAGGGCCTTCAGCCGGCGCTTGCGCATCCAGTCCGGCTCGGACTTGCGGGAGGAGATCTCCTCGACGACCGCTTCGGACAGCCCGCGCTTGGGCTCGAAAACGGAGTTCGACTGGTCCTTCCAGTCGAACCGATACCCCTTGCTTAGCTCCCGCAGGTGCTCCTCTTGGCTGACGGCCACGCCGTGTTCCCCCTTCATATCGATCAAGGCGGTCTCGCCCCGCCGATCACCCTTGAAAGTCTACTCCAGGGGTCGGATTCGCGACCCCGGCTTTTCCCCGCAGGCGGTTGGGTGCCCGATAGGGTCCGAACCATGGGATCTCGGCCCCTCGTCCGGAGACGCCTCGACGCGGTCGTCGCCGTCGTCGGGCTCGCGCTGTTCGGGCTGTGCGCGCTGGTTGCGCACGGGGGCGTTCCCGCCCTCGAGCGCGAGGTGTTCTCGTGGGTCAACGGGCTCCCGAACGGCTTGACCTCCTCCGCGCACGCCGTGCAGTTCCTGGGGGTGCTCGCCGTCGGGCCGATCATCGCGGTGATCGCCCTGGTGGCGCGGCGGCCGCGTCTCGCGGCCGCCGCGCTCATCGTGACCGCACTCAAACTCGTGGCGGAACGACTCGTCTGGCGGCTGGTCGCACGCGAGCGGCCCGGCGTGACGGAACCCGGGGCCGTGCTCAGAGGCGGGACACCGACCACCGGGCTCTCGTTCGTTTCCGGGCACGTCATGCTGGTGACCGGGCTCGCATGGTGCGTGACCCCGTACCTGCACGGCGCGTGGCGATCGATGCCGTGGATCGTGGTCGCGCTCGTCGCGTTCGCCAGGATCTACCTCGGGGCCCACGATCCGCTCGACGTCCTGGGTGGGTTCGGGGTGGGCATCGTTATCGGTGGCCTCACGAACGTGCTCGTTGGCGTCCCCGGACAGCCGGAACGCCGGGCGATCGACGCATAGCCCCTCAGCCAAGCTCGACCGGCGCACCGACGAGGGACCCGTATTCGGTCCACGATCCGTCGTAGTTCTTGACGTTCGGATATCCGAGCAGCTCTTGGAGCGCGAACCAGGTATGGGAGCTGCGCTCGCCGATCCGGCAGTACGCGATGACGTCGCGGTCGGCGGTGATCCCCTCGGCGTCGTACAGGGCCTTGAGCTCGTCCGCGCTCTTGAACGTTCCGTCGTCGTTCGCCGCCTTGACCCACGGGATGTTGGCCGCGCCGGCGATGTGGCCGGGCACCTGGGCCTGCTCCTGCGGTAGATGATCCGGCGCGAGCTTCTCGCCGCGGTACTCCTCGGGCGAGCGGACGTCGACGAACCCCGTCGGTGATCCGACCTTCGAGATCACTTCTTCGCGGAGGGCGCGGATCTGTGGTCGCTCGTCGCCCAACAGCACGTGATCGGATGGCTCGTAGCTCGGCACGTCCTGGACCAACTCGCGGCTCTCCAGCTCCCACTTCTTCCGGCCGCCGTCAAGCAGCTTCACGTCATCGAACCCGCGGAGCTTCAGCAGCCAGTAGGCGTAGGCAGCGAACCAGTTGTTGTTGCCGCCGTAGAGGACCACCGTCGTTCCCGATCCCACGCCTGCCGCAGAGAGCAGCTCGGCGAAGCCGCCTTGATCAAGGTAATCGCGGCCGACCGGCGTGTGGAGGTCGGTGGTCCAGTTCCAACCGACAGCGCCGCGGATGTGGCCCTTCTCGTATGCCGTCGTGTCCTCATCGACCTCGATCACCCGGACATCGGGGTCGTCGAGCTGTCCCTCGAGCCAGTCGGTGGAAACAAGGACATCGGGGTTCGCGTACTCGGTCATGCGGATGATCCTCCTTCGTTCGACGTCGGTGCCGTCGGTGGATGGGATATGCGGATGCTGCTCGCCCGTTCAGGGTCGACAACACAGGCGCGACGGAATCATGAGGCCGACGAGTCCACTGGCGCGCGTCCGGATCATGATCCCTATCCCTGCGGTTAGGTCAGACGGTGGTTGTACTCGTGTTGCAGGTGCAACGTCAACCTGCTGGGCGCTCAGAAGATGCCGAGCGATGCTTTCGCTTCGTCCGACATCAGCTCCGGTGACCACGGCGGCCGGAAGACGAGTTCGGGCCGGACCTCACCGAGCCCCTCGATCGGTGCCAGGAAGGCACGGATCTGGTCCTCGATCAGCGGCCCGATAGGACACCCCATCGTGGTGAGGCTGTACGTGATGTCCACATCTCCATCGTCGTTGACGTCAACGCTGTAGACCAGGCCCAGGTCGACGATGTTGATGCCGAGCTCGGGGTCGTAGACCTGCGTCAGTGCCTGCAGGACCCGC
>VAYU01000082.1 GCA_005884925.1 Actinomycetota bacterium
CAGATCTCGACGCACGCGAGCCCGTACAGCTCCAGCTGCATCGGTGCGGCGATCCCGGCCCTCGTCTTCCAGTCCACGACCTCCCACGGCCCTGCGGGGTCCCCGTAGATCGCGTCGATCCGTCCGCTCACCGTGAAGGCTCCGACGCGGAGCAGGAACGCTCGCTCCGCGAACAACGGCACGACCCCGGCGAACCGCGACGCCAGGAACGATCGGCGGAGCCGCTCCACGCGGCCCGGATCGCCCGCCAGCTCCTCGTGCGTGAGGTCGATCGCGTCGTCGGTCTCGAGGAGCTGGCCCTGGCCGGACGCACGCCGCTCGATCCACCGGTGGATCTCGGTGCCGATCCGGGCCGCCGGCCCGCTGAAGCGCGGGAGCGGTCGCACGCTGGTCCAGTAGAAACGCTTCGGGCAGGTCGTGTAGTCGACGACGCCCCCCACGCTCACCGTGGTCGGCGGGCGCTCGCCGCCGGGCTGACCATCGAGGGCCTCGCGCTCGCGCAGGTGAGCGGCGAGCGCCCGCCGTTCGGCGGCGAGCCCTTCGAACGCCGCCCGGTCGGCCGCGGGGAGGGCGTCGACGAGCGAGGGTTGGATCCCGTCGATCGCCGCCGCTCGCCACCCGTCGGCGAACAGCGCGTCGGCGTCGTCCGGCCGTGCCGGTCCCGGCCACGGCCGGACGAAGCCCGCGCGCAACCCGAGCATCGGGTTCTCCTGGCCCGGTTCGTCGGGTCCATGCTGGACCGATGCGGAGCCGGTGGACGCGCCCCACGCCATCAGCTCGTCCAGGAACAGCGACGGCTTCTTCGGCGTGTTGTTGTCGCCGTACCAGAACGCACCGCTCACGCTGAGCGTCCTTCGGGCGCGCGTGAGCGCGACGTACGCGGTGCGGCGCTCCTCGACGATCTCTTGCGCGGCGAGCGCCGTCTTGAACCGGCTCACGTTGCCGTCGAACGCCGGCAGCACCTTCGCATCCCCGCGCAGCTCGAAGTCGAGCGACTTCCCCCGCTCCGCCGGGTTCTGGGGGATCGTCGGGTTGGGCAGGTTGCCGTGGGCGACACCGGGGACGAAGACGTGATCGAACTCGAGCCCCTTGGCGACATGGATCGTCATCACCTTGACCGAGTCGTCGTCGGAGGGCTGGACCGGCGCCCAATCCTGCTTGTCGAGCTCCTCGACGGCATCGACGTAGTCGAGGAACGCGCGGAGCGTGAGCTCGCCCTCCACGGGCTCGAACGCGTGGACCTCGTCGAGGAACGCGGCGAGGTTCCGTCGGGCCCCGAGCGCGCGTGGACGATCGAGATCGGCGTCGAGCTCGTCGAGGATCCCGATCCGCCGGATCACCTCGCCGAGGAACTCCCCGACCGGCTTGCGCGCCTCTTGGCGCAGGACGCGCAGCTCATCGCGGAACGCGGTGAGCCTCGTCCGTGCCTCGTCGGACAGGTCCTCGACCTCGTCGAGACGCTCGAGCGCTTCGGCGAACAGGAAGGGCTCCGCCTCGACGTCGTCCTCGGTCATGTACTCGAGCATCAGCTTCGATTCCCGCGTCGCGAGCCGGGCGACGAGCGCGAGGTCCTTGAACCCCACGCGGTAGCGGGGACCGAGCAGGATCCGCGCGAGCGCCACCGACGCCTTCGGGTCGTGGACCGCTCGCGCGTACGCGAGCACCTCCACCACCTCGGGCTGCTTCAGGAGGCCGGCGAGACCGACGATCTCGACGGGCACGTCGTGCTCGTCGAACGCGCGCTGCAACAGACCGAACAGGCGCGAGGTCCGGCACAGGACCGCGACGTCGGACCACGCGGCACCGTCCGCGTGGAGCCCCGCGACCCGCTCCGCGATCGAGCGAGCCTCGGTCCACTCGTCCATGTGACGGGCGATCGCGACCTCGCCCTCGCCGTTGGCCGGGTCCGGACGGAGCTCCTTGTCGGGATCGGGCCGCTGAGCGTCGGGGATGGGACCGATGATGGTGTCCGCGGCGGCGAGGATCCGGGCCCCCGAACGGAAGTTGGTGTACAGGGGGAGACGAGCGGCCGGCGTGCCGTCGGATCGCGGGAACCGCTCGGGGAACTCGAGCAGGTTGTAGAGCGAGGCGCCCCGCCACGCGTAGATGTTCTGGTCCGGGTCGCCGACGGCCGTCACCGGGTGACCGTCACCGAAGAGGGCGTGCATCAGGTCCGCCTGGGCGACGTTCGTGTCCTGGTACTCGTCCAGGAGCACGGCGCGGAACCGCGCGCGGTGATCGGCGACGATCTGCGGGTACCGCTCCGCGATCTCGATCGCGCGATCGATCTGGTCCCCGAAGTCGATCACGCCGAGCTCCCGCTTGAGCTCCCGGTACCGCGCGCTCGCTTCCGCGAGCTCCAGACGCTCCTCCGCGGCCTCGTACACCCGGTTGGAGCGTGCGTTCTTGAGCAGCTCGAGCCTGGCCGCCACGTGCGCCTGGATCTGCACGGGCCGCACCCGATGGTTCTGGGCCTGTTCGTCGAGCTCGAGGATCTTCGACACGAGCGACGGCTGCCACGTCGCGGCGGCGTGCTCGAACGTCATCCGGTCGAGCACGCGCGAGCAGAGCTCGCTCCGCTGAGCCTGTGTGAGGACCCTGGCTCCCGGCTCGAAGCCGGCGAGCACGCCGTAGCGCTCGAGCAGGGACGCCGCGAACCCGTGGTAGTTCAGGACCTCCGGCTCCTCCCCCTCGGCGAGCTCCAGGGTGGAGAGCGCTCGGCGAACACGCAGCCGGAGGTTGTCCGTGGCCTTGTTCGTGAACGTCAGGCACAAGACGTTGCCGGGGAGCACGCCTTGCTCCGCGTCGACGCCGTCGATCCGACCGAGGGCCGTGAGCGCCAGGTACACGACGCGGGCGGCCATCACCGAGGTCTTCCCCGAGCCCGCGCCCGCGATCAACACGCACGGTTCGAGCGGCCACGAGATGGCCCGCCACTGCTCCTCGGTCGGCTCGGCACCCATCGCCGCGGTGATCTGCGGCGGAACGACGGCCGGGCGGACGGTGCTCATCGGTTGGCCACCTCGAAGACCTGTCGTCCCTCCGGCCAGATCGGGCAGAGGCTGCGGAAGTCGCACCAGAAGCAGTTGGCCTGGGGGTTGGGACGGTAGACCTCGTCGACGATGAGGCGCTTCTGCTCGGCGATCAGCGCCGAGAGCGTCTCGCGCACCACGGTCTGGTACTGCTCGGCGCTCCGGTGCGAGACCTGCCACGCCTTCACCACGATGTCGTGCGGCGGCTTCCAATGGCCCTTGATGAAGGCGAGCTCGACCGCGCGGACCGGGCGGAACCGCTCCAGGGTCGGTGATTCGTTGACCGCCAGGTAATAGATGCCGAGCTGGAGGCTCTCCTCGGCCTTCGGCGCGTTATCCGGATTGCCGGTCTTGAAATCGGTGATCCGGGTGCCGCCCGACGCGAGCGGGCCGATCCGGTCGATCACGCCCACGATCGTCACGCCGTCGAACTCGAACTCGAAGAACTCCTCGACCGCCAGGGACTCGCCCTCGCCGTAGTGGAACCACCAGTTCCGGAACATCCGATCCTCGACGAGCCGCCGGTACGCCACGGAGACGGCCTTGGAGGGGAACTCTTGATCGCGCCACCGATCCGCGATCGCGGCGAGGATCGACTCCTTCGTCTTGTCGAGCTCGCCCTTCTCGCACTGCTCGATCAGCCCGTGCACCAGCTTGCCCACCCACGCCTGGTAGCCGGCCGTGCGCCCGAGCCCGAGCTCGTCGCCGAGCACGTGCTGCAGCTCGCAGTTCTCGAGCGTGGACAGCCGTGAGTAGCTGAGGCGGAGCTGCTCGTGCAGCGGCCGCCCGGTCTCGGTCCAGTCGCGCTGGAACCACCAGGTGGACGGATCGGATCCCAGCGCGTGGAGCCCCTCGAGCGCGGCCAGCCGGCGCCAGCCCTCGGCGGAGGGATCGGCGAGCTGTCGCCGCCAGAGCGCCGTCGCCTCGCGCGTCGAGACGGGCTCTTCGAAGGGCGACCCGGGTGCGGGCCGCCAGGTCGCACCGAGCTCTCCGCCGAACCGTGTTCGGAGGGTCAGCTCGTCGGCGTCGGGGTGCGTGTCGGAGCAGACGAGCACGATCCCCCGGCGCGCCCGGCCGAGGACCACGTGGAAGAGGCGGCGTTCGTCCTCCAGCCGGGCGCGGACCGATTCGGAGCGCGACGGCGTCCGCTCGAGCGACGCGAGGTCGAACATGGGCTCGGGGCGGCCGAGGGACGGGAAGTTGCCCTCGGTGGCGCCCGCCACGATCACCGTGTCGAACTCGAGCCCGACGGTGCCGTGCGCGGTCAGCACGGCGACGGCATCGGGACCCACGCGGTCCCACGCCGTCCATCCGGGCCCGTGCTCGCCGGCATCCAACGATTCGAGGAACCCCTGCACGCCGGTGTCCCCGCCCTCGCTCGCCTCGGCCACCGCGTTGGCGAACGTGACCACGGTGTCGAGATCGCGCCGGTCGTCGGCACCCTCGAGGCTCGCGGCCTCGACCAGCCGACGGGAGCACGGGAGCTCCTCCCAGAGGACGCGGAAGGCGTCCTGGACGGACATCCCGGCGAAGAGCGCCGCCTTCGCGAGGGTCTCCCGCGCGGCGATCACGGCGTCGGCCTCCGCCGGATCGAGGCCCTCCGTCACGTCGAGCGCCTCGGCCGCGGTGCGCCCGTCCACCCGGGCCCGGCGGATCAGGCCCCGCGCCGCCGCCGGCGACAACCCGATCACGTCCGACGTGAGCAGCGGCTCGACGAGCTCGTCGCGCTCGGGCCCGCCGGCCACGAGCCACCGGAGCGCGAGCACGTACGGGTGGGTCGACGGAGCGGTCCCCAACGACAACCCTCGCTCGGGGACCACGCGTGGCACCTGCGCGTCGTCGAGGGCACGGAGCAGGTTGCCGACGTGCGCGCCCTGTCGTCGGACCACGACGGCCAGATCGCTCCAGGCGACGCCCTCGTCCACGTGGAGGCGGCGGAGCTCGCGCGCCACCGCCGCGTGCTCCTCGGAGGTGTGCGGCGCGATCCATGCCGTGACCGCGGGTTCGGAGACGGACCGATGACGCGTGGTCAGCCGGATCCGCTCGGCGCCGGGGAACGCCTCGGTCGCGAAGCGGTCGAGCGGAAGGCGCGTCGTCCCCTGGAAGGAGAAGACGTGGGCGTCCGGATCGGCCGCCACCACGAGGTCGGGAGCGGCCAGGCCACGCAGGACGGCCTCCGCCGCCAACGTGGTGTCCTGATAGTCGTCGACGAGGATGTGGTCGAACAGCGGCGGGCCTTCGGAGGCGGCGAGCGCCGCCCGCTGGAGGAGGCCCGCGAAGTCCACCTGGTTCGCGGCGTCGAGCACCTCGAGGTACTCCGCCGCGAAGCGGGCGAGCTCTTCCCACCCGCCGAGACCTGCCGCCGCCGCAGCCGCCTTGAGCTCCTCGGGGGTCCGGAGCGACTCCTGCATCCGCGACAACAGTTGACGCACCTCGTCGGCGAACCCGCGGAGACCGAGCAGACCGCCGTAGGCCGGCCACTCACGAGCGTCCTGGGCGAGGAGCAACTCGCGAACCTTCGCGAACTGCTCGGCCGCCGACAGGACCTCGGGGGGCT
Organism: Actinomycetota bacterium; assembly: GCA_005884925.1. Lineage (GTDB taxonomy): Bacteria > Actinomycetota > UBA4738 > UBA4738 > HRBIN12 > AC-51. Next base: position 5,590 of record VAYU01000082.1, read on the forward strand.
CGTCCTCGCGCTCCTTCAGGAGCGCGAGGGCGAGCCCGTGGAACGTCAGGACCCGGAGACCCGGGAGCGACGCGTGGAGCCTGGCGAGGAGCGTCGCGCGCGCGTCGTCGCGCGCGCGACGCGACCCCACGACCAGGGCGACGCTTTCGGGCTCGGCCCCGGCCTCGATCAGCCGCGCGAACCGTTCGCGGAGCGCGGCGGTCTTGCCCGTGCCCGCGGGGCCGGTGAGTAACAGGGTCCCGCCCGGGTGGTCGAGGACCTGGGCCTGCGAGGGGTCGGGGGAGAAGGACGAGGCCTCCATGGAGCGGATGCTACCGGCAGCCGCCGACAGCCCCCCTGGGAGCCGCCCGCAGCAAGCCCCGGCCGCGGCCCGATCTACAGATCGGGCCGCGGCGGCACTTCCCCGGACGGCGTCGCGACACGCTGGGTCCGCTCGCGGAACCACCGGTCGATGTCCGCGCTCCCGATCGCACCGACGAGGACCCCGTCGTCCAGCACGAGCCCGTCCCGGCCGGCGATGATCTCCAAGACGTCGTACAGGCGATCGTTCGGCGCCACGACCGGCGTCTGGGACAACGGGGCCATCCCGTCGCGGACCGGACGGAGCGGGTCGCGCGAGCCGACCTTGCGAGCCGACTGCATCGAGACCGTCCCGATCACCCGGCCGTCAACGACCGGGAACGAGCGCTCGGGGTTCGCGCGGAGCCACCGGTCGAGCGCCTCCGACAGGCTGATCGTCGCCGGGATCTGATCGGGCATCGGTCGCATCGCATCCGCGGCGGTCCCCGCCGACAGGAGATCGCGGAGGGCGAGGCGTTGCGTCGTGCCGCGTCCGGTCGAGAGCATCACGAACCCGAGGTACGCGAGGAACAGCCACAA
>VAYU01000083.1 GCA_005884925.1 Actinomycetota bacterium
GCGATCGCCGCTCGACGCGCTGCTTGCTCGGCCGAATCCTCCCCGGCCGCGCTGACGATCCGGGTCGGGACCTTCTTCAGCGTGTCGATCTCCGGCTGGTAGGCGCCGATCGGCTGGAGCTCGTGGGCGATGAACAGCTCGAAGTTGCCGGTCATCCTGCCCATCATCTCCTGGGCCTCCGGCGTGGATGGCGCCTGGTCCATCTGCTCGCTGTACTTCGGTCCGCCCTCCTCGACGGCGCTTCCGAACGCGCCCATCGCCGGGAAGACGCCGGCCGTACGGTAGGTCTCGTCGATGTCGCGGAACGTGGAGCGCCAGTGGTCCGCGTCGGGAAGGAGTTCCATCAGAGGCGGTTCGTGCGCCACCAGCGTGCGGACCAGCTCGGGGTGGCGAGCGACCAGCTCCAGACCGATCGTGGCGCCCCCGCTGTTCCCGTACACGTACGCCGGCTCATCCCCCACGGCGGCGAGGACCGCGGCAGCATCGTCCGCGTGCAACGCGACCGGGATGTCCTCGGGCTCCCCCTCGAGCTTGCTCCTCGAGTGACCCCGAGGGTCGTAGGCGACCGCCGTGTATCGGTCGGCCAGCCGCCCGACGAGATCCGTGAACATCCCCGCGTCGGTCGGGCCGCCGGGGATCAACAGCAGGACGGGACCTGTTCCCTGGGTCTCGACGTACAGCGTCGCGCCCGGAACCTTCACGTCCATGACTCAGTCTCCTTTCGTCGTGGATGCCTCGAAGAGCTCCCATTCACCGGGCACCCCTCGGAGGCTCACCGTACCTAACGGAGCGAACGCGAGGTCGCCGCCGGTCGCCAGGTCCCGGACGGTCCGCGTAACGACCACCTGGCGTTCCCCCGCTTCGCCGAGCAGGCGAGAAGCGATGTGGACGCCGATCCCGCCGATATCCCGATCCCCCATGACGATCTCTCCCGTGTGGATCGCGGCGCGGATGCCGAGCCCTGAGTCATCGAGCGATCCCATCAGCGCGAACGCACACCGCAACGCCCGCGTGGGGGCATCGAACGTCGCGAGGACGCCGTCACCGGTGGTCTTGACGAGGCGACCCTGGAACCGATCGACCTCCGCGCGCGCCACCCGGTCGTGTCGATCGATCAGTTGACGCCATCGGCGATCGCCGAGCGCCGCGGCGCGGCCGGTGGAATCGACGATGTCGGTGAACAGGACGGACGCGAGCACTCGGTCGGCGTCACGGGACGCCTCCCACGACGCGATCTGCTCGTCGGTCCACGCGAAGGTCTCCGCGTACTCGCTCGAGGGACCTTCGTTGGCCGGCTCGTAGGTCAACAGCACCACACCAGAGCTGTACGTCCTCGCACCGACGAGGCTGAGATGGGAGATGTCGCGCTCATCCCGGAACAGGCGCGTCCCGCTCCCGAGCACGACCGGGAAGAGCATGATGCGCAGCTCATCCACCAGGTTGAGCTCCAGCAACGAATCGACGAGCTCGGCGCTGCCGAAGACCAAGATGTCCCCGTCGGTTCGGTGCTTCAGCTTGGGCACCTCGGTCGCTAGGTCGCCACGGATGACCGTCGAGTTGTTCCACGTCGGCTCTCGCAGGGTCGTGGACACGACGTACTTCTCGAGACCGTTGATCCTGTCGGCGAGCCCCTGATCCTTCGGCGCGTCCGGCCAGAACGCGGCCCAGATCTGATACGTCACCCTCCCCAAGAGGATCGCGCCGGCCGCGAAGAGCTCATCGATCTTGAACCGCTGTTCTTCCTCCGTCATCGCCTGGATAGCCCACGCGTTCTTCCCGTCCCGATGCTCCTCGAAGCCAGGCGCCTCCATCACGCCATCGAGCGTCATGAACTCGGAGACGACGAGGCGGCTCATGGGCACGAGGGTACGCGCATCGATCGCGTCGCCTCACCGCTGCTCGTCCGGTGATCTCGTGTGGTCGTGGATGTGACCCGAGGCACTCTCAGCCGGTTCCAGCCGGAGATCGAGCGGTTGGAAGCGGGACGTCACCGGGACGGCCACACGCTCCGACGCGGATCGGCGTGCTTCCTCGAGGACATCCAACAGATGAAGGTCCTGCTCGATGTTCGCGAGGGGAGCCCTGCCCTCGCGAACGGCCACGACCAGGTCGCGGAGTCCGTCGGTCCAGAGCCAGGTCGGATCGAGCGAGCCGATCTGGCGCCACGATCGCTCCTCGGTCCTGAAGATCTGATAGCCGAGCGGATCCCAGTCGTCCCCGACGAGGTTCGCCGTGCCCTCGGTCCCATAGAGCTCGAGCCCCGGACGCCGGTAGGCGTGGATCTCCCAACCGGCGACCACCGAGGAGAGCGCTCCCGCCTCGTGCCGGGCGGTGAGATGGATCACGTCGGGAACCGTTCCGGCACCACTCGATCCGGTGGCCGTCTCTGCGGCCATGACCTCCGCCACCGGTCCGAGCAACGTCGTGAGGCTCTTCAGGTTGTAGATCCCGAGATCGCTCAGCGGGCCCTCCTGGTACATCCACGTGTTCCAGTCGGGCGGGGGCACACCGTAGAGCCCTCTCGCCGTGTGCACCTGACCGATCGCTCCATCCGTGATCTCCGTCCACAGGGCGCGGAACGTCGGAGCGAGGTGGACGAACGGCGCGGCGACGAGATGGCGGTCGCGAGCGCGAGCGAGTTCGGCGAGCTCCGCGCCCTCCGTCGGCGATCCGGCGAACGGCTTCTCGACGAGGACGTGCTTCCCGTGCTCGAGCGCCAGGCGCGCGAGTTCCGCGTGGCTCGAAGCGGACGTGAGGATCACGACCACGTCCACGTCGGACCCCACGACCTCCTCCGCGGTGGCGACGAGCTCAGCGCCGGGCCGAAGAGTGAGGATCCGGTCCCAGATCTCGCGACGCCGGGCGCCGATCGGCCCCGCGACGGCGACGCCGCGGGGGGCGAGCCGGTCGATCATCTGCAGGTAGGCCCACAGCACGCTGCCCGCTCCGATGAAGCCGACGCGGACCGGCGCCGGCCTCTTCGTCTCCGCTCCCCCCACGCGGCGACTATAGGGACCGCTCGCCGACCTCGCTGCGAGGTCGATCCGCCCAGCTAGAGCCTGGTTTGACCGATAGTTCATAAGGTTGTAACGTTCGCCGCCATGGCGGCCCCCGCCACACGGAGCTCTTCCCCGTGATGCAGGCTGTCGGTGCGCGCCGGAAGATCGACCGCAGCCTCCCCGTTCCGCTCCACTTCCAGATCCGGGCCTTGCTGATCGAGATGATCGAGCGGGGAGAGGTCGTCTCCGGCCGATCGCTCCCGCCGGAGAAGGAGCTGGCCAATCGCTACGGCGTGTCCCTCTCGCCGATCCGCCAGGCGATCCTCGATCTGGTCAAGGAGGGCGTCCTCTACCGGCGTCCCGGAAGCGGGACGTTCCTGCGCGAGCCTCCACGGACCGAGCGCATCTCGGTCCTCGGCTCGTTCAGCGAGAGCCTCCGCGCCCGTGGCTCGGACGTGGACGTCCTGATCCTCGTCCAGGCAAGGACGAAGACCCCGCGAGCGATCGCGGCCGTCGTGGGTCCGGCCACCGAGGAGGTCGTCGTCGTCGAGCGCCTCACCACGATCGACGGCGAGCCCGCCGCGGTCCTCCGCTCGTCGCTCCCGGCCGATCGATTCGCCGGGGTCGAGCGCGCGACGCTCCCCCGCGGCTCGCTCTACCGCTACCTGGAAGACGTCGCCGGTGTGGTCCCGGTGCGGGCCGAGACGACGGTCCAGGTCGTCCCGTGCAGCACCGCCCGATCTGAACAGCTCCGCGTCGCCGCGGGAGCGCCCCTCCTCCAGGCCACGGGCGCGGTCTACGACGCGAACGACGACGTGATCGAAGCGTTCGAGGTCCAGTACCGATCCGATGTGGTTCGTCTGCGGTTCGACACGCTGCAGAGCGCGGAAGACGTCGTCGAAGGAGGAGCCCGCGGTCCATGAGCGAGCCAGACCGGAACGATCGTGTGCGAGGAGGGAAGTCATGAGGGAACGACCAGAAGCTCCATCGATCCGATTCACACGCCGCGACCTGCTGCGGCAGGGAGGCATCGCCGCGCTTGCCCTCGGAGGGCTTCCGGCGCTGTTGGAGGCGTGCAGCAGCTCCAGTAGCCCGACGGCGGCGGGGGGTTCCTCCGGGAGCAGCACAGCCGACGTCTCGGGGACCACGCTCGACTTCTACAGCTGGCAGGGCTACGACATCCCGGTCAAGCCGATCAAGGAGTGGCTGAAGTCGAACGACGTGACGATCAAGACCAGCTACATCAACACGCACGACGACATCACCGCGAAGTTCACGACCGGCGGCGGTCGCGGCAACTACAACCTCAGCACCTACGAAGCGGGGTGGGGGCCGCTCTACATCCAGCTCGGCATCCCGACCGTGCTCGACGTCTCGAAGGTCCCCAACTTCCAGAAGGCGTACGACGTCTTCAAGACCGGCACGGCCGGGATGTGGTTCAACGTGAACGGGAACCAGTACGCGTTCCCGTTCACCTGGGGCGTCCAGGGCATCAACTACCAGTCGGACGCGATCGATGCGCCGACCAGTTATCGGGACCTGCTCGGGCCGTCGTTCAAGAACAAGTTCGGGATCACGGACGACCCCGTGGCGACGACCGTGATCGGCGCGTACACCTTGGGGATCTACCGCGCGGACAGCCTCTATACCCCCGACCAGCTGAGCCAGATCATGGACTTCTGGACACAGATGAAAGGGAACGCGCGCCTCATCGTTCCGTCGTACGGCAACATGGCCGATCTCCTCGCCTCGGGCGAGATCGTCGCCGGCACCCCGGGCTGGGCGGCGGTGAACAGCTTCGCCGCCGACAAGGGGGACGACGCCGTGAAGCACACCGTGCCCAAGGAGGGCGCGGCGACCTTCTGCGACGCGTATATGATCCCGGCAGACGCTCCCAACCCGGACACCGCGTACGCGTTCATCAACGAGGCGTTCACACCCCAGGCGCAAGCGGCCGAGGCGGCGTACCTCGTGCAGGCGTGCGTCGTCCCCGATGCGCTGAACCTGATGGATCCCGCGACGAAGGCCCTCTACCCCTACGACCAGATCGAGCAGCTGCTCACCACGACCGCGCCGCTCGAGGCTATCCCGGCGCAGGTCCCGAGCGGTTACGCGAACTACCAGGACTGGGTCAAGGCCTGGGAAGGCGTCAAGGCGGCCTGAGTGAGCGTCGAGGCCCTGGCGGGTGGGGCAGCACCGAGCGCCCTGGCGACGAAACGTCGCCGGCGCTCGGTGCTACTCCTCGCCAGCCCCGCTCTGCTCGTGCTCGGGCTCGCGCTGCTGATCCCGATCCTCCTGCTCTTGGTCCAGAGCTTCGTCGTGTCGCTCGGCTACGGGCAGCTGCAGTATTCGTTCACGCTGTCGAACTACGCCGAGGCACTGAAGGACCCGGTCAACCGGTCGATCGCGATCCGCACGTTCTCGATCGCGGCAGTGACCGCATCGGTGTGCATCATCCTCGGGTACCCGGCCTCGTTCTTCATCACGTTCCGGCTCCGTCGCGCGAAGAACCTCGCGCTGTTCCTGGTCGTCGTGTCGCTCTTCACGAGCTATCTCGTGCGGCTGTACGCCTGGTACACGGTCCTCGGGAGGGACGGCCTGATCAACACCGCGCTGAAGACGCTCCACCTGATCGATGGGCCGATCTCTTTCCTGCTGTTCAGCAAATGGGCGGTCCTGATCGCCTTCGTGAACGTCTTCCTGCCGTTCACGATCCTGATCCTCGCGTCGTCGATGCAGGGCATCCCTGCGGACCTGCTCGAGAACTCGCGCGACCTGGGCGCGAGCGCCGTGCAGAGCTTCACGAAGGTGGTGCTTCCCCTCACCACGCCCGGCCTCGTCGCGGCGTTCGCCTACACGTTCGTGCTCACGTCGGGCGACTACATCACGCCGGCGCTCCTCGGCGGGAAGCAGAGCACGACGCTGGCCTCGATCGTTCGGGATCAGTTCGTTACGTTCGGGAACCAACCGGGCGGCGCCGCGATCTCGTTCCTGATGGTCCTGGTCTTCGCGGCGGTGTACATCGCGATCTCCCAGACGCGCCGGTACAAGGGTGTATGAGCGCGCGGCGGCAGGGCTGGGTCCTCGCGGTCTACACGGCCTTCGTGTTCGCGTTCCTCTTCGTTCCGGTGCTGATGGTGGTGCTGTTCTCGTTCAACAAGACCGC
>VAYU01000084.1 GCA_005884925.1 Actinomycetota bacterium
GGTCGAGCTGATCGCCCCGATCGCGATGGAAGAGGGCCTGCGCTTCGCGATCCGCGAGGGCGGGCGCACCGTGGGCGCCGGTCGCGTGACCACGATCGTGAAGTAGCCCGGGAGGTCGGGAAGGCGCCATGGCGAAGAAGGAAGGCAACCGACCGAAGATCACGCTCGCGTGCAACGAGTGCAAGCGGCGGAACTACAACACGGTCAAGAACCGCGTGAACGACCGTGACCGGCTCGAGCTGATGAAGTACTGCCGGTGGGACCGAAGACACACCCTGCACCGCGAAACGCGCTGAGACGAGATCGCTAGACGACGCGCTCGAGGCCGCCCGGACGGGCGGCCTCGAGCGCGTCACGACCCGTCACGGCAAGACCGGGAGGGGTGGCCTTGCCGAACCGGATCGCGGCCACGACGGCATCCGTCTTGGAATGGACGCCGAGCTTCGTCAGGATGTTCTGGGTGTGCGTCCGCAGCGTGTGACGGCTCATCCCCAGCCGCTCGACGATCTGCTCGGGCGCGAGGCCCTCGGCCATCGCTTGGAGGATCTCGATCTCGCGAGGCGTCAGGCGCTGGACCCGCCGTTCGAGCTCCGTGTCGTGCTTCGACCGGGCCCGCATCGTCTTGATCGCCCGGTTCACCTCGGCGGGCCGGTGCAACGGCTCGCCGCGGGAGGCGCGCCGCACGGCTTCGACGACGTCGATCATCGGGGCCGTCTTGTGGAGGAATCCCCGGGCTCCGACCTGGATCGCGCGGGCCAGCGAAACGTCGTCCGCTTCTCCGGTCAGGATGATGACCGCGCTGTGCGAGCCTTCCTCCCGGAGCCTCCTGGTGGCCTCTAGACCATCCAGGTCGGGCATCCGAAGATCCATCAACACGACATCCGGCTGGTCGTGGATCGTGGTCCGGACGGCTTCGTCCCCGCGATCGACGACACCGACGACGGTCAGATCGCGCTCCTTATCGAGCGCGATCTGGAGCGCCTCGCCGAACGAGCGGTGATCGTCGGCGATGATCACGGTGATGCGGTCCTGCAACGCGATCGCGTCGCCGTCCGGTCTGGTGCGGGCCATCCTGCGGATGGTAGGCCCGGGTATGCGGCCTTCCGTGTAGGCTCAGGAGCCATTTCTGTCGTCCCCCAGCGGGGGGACAGCAGGTGAGGGAACCCGACGACGATGAGATGAACCCCGCCGCCGAAGGAACGACCTACCCCGCAGTCCCGTTCACCGTCGAGCCGTCGCGCGTCGCTGCCTTCCGAGCGTTGTTCGGGATCAGTGAGGGGGTGCCGCCGACCTTCGTGACCGCGGCGGAGTTCGCCGCGTTCCCGCAGGTCGTCGCCGACCGGCACCTCGATCTCGACTTCTCCCGCGTCGTGCACGGCTCGCAGGCATACGCGTTCCGGCGCCCGCTCCGCGAGGGCGAGGAGCTCGCCGTCCGCGCCCGCATCGAATCGATCCGGATCCGAGGCGGGAACGGCTTCGTGACGATCGCGATGGATCTCGAGGACGCCGACGGTGTCGTCGTCTGTACGGCACGCTCGCAGATGATCGAGCGGGCTGCTGGGGGATGAGGAGCCGGGCGGCGGTCTCCGTCGGCGACGAGCTTCCCGAGCTCGCGCGGGTCGTCACGCGCGAGGACGTCAAGGCGTACGCCGACGCCGGCGGCGACCAGAACCCGCTCCACCAGGACGACGCCTTCGCTCGTTCGGCGGGGTTCCCCGGGATCATCGCCCACGGCATGTTCACCATGGGGCACATGGCCGCGGCGGTCGTCGCATGGGCGGGTGAGCCCGATGCGGTGCTCGCAGTGTCCGCTCAGTTCCGGGCGCCGGTGTTCATGGGGGAGACCATCGTGGCGGGCGGGCAGGTCCGGAGCATCGAAGACCGACCCGCGATCGCCCTGCTCGAGACCTGGGTCAGGGTCGAGCGAGACGGCCGTACGGAATGGCCGGTGAAGAAGGGGGAGGCTCGGGTCCGACTCGCGTGAGCGCTACGCGCTCTCGCGTCGCACCGTGGACATCGCTCTGATCGCATCCGACATCCGATCGACGACGATCTGGATGTCGTTCCCGACCCCTTCGTCGACCCGGATCGAGAGCCGGTCGATCTTCTCGCCCAGCACTTCTGCGATCTTGAGCATCGCCTCCGCCTGCAGCTGCGTTTCCTTGTGTAGCTGATCCGAAAGCGTCTGGAACTTCCGATCAACCGATCCGGCCATGTCCGAGGCCATCCCTGCTTCGAGCTCCTTGATCGAACGGATCAGCTGGCGCACCAGCTCTCCGTCGACGGCGGGCGCCGACGTCCCCCCGGCCGGGGTCAACGAAGCCATCCGGTTCGCGAGCGCCTGGGAATCGGAACGGATCAGCCTCGCGATCGCTCCGGCGCGCTCGTCGATGTGGTTCATCATGCGCTCCTCGAACGACTGCTGGGTCTCCGCGATCAGCTCGTCCAGTCCGTCCACCGACCCCGCGGCCGCAGCCATCCGCTCAGCGTTGCGCTCCACGCTCGCGCTCGTCGCACTCGACAGAGCGAGGACCTGCTCCTCCAACGTCCGCTCCAGGGCGGTCATCCGCTCCTCGACGATGTGATCGAGGGCGGCCATCCGGTCGTCGACGACCTGGACGAGGGGTCCCGCGTCAACGGCATCGCCACCGTTGTCGCTCATGCCGGCTCGGTCCTGGATCAGGCCGCGAAGTGCCGTCGAATCCGAGCGGATCAGCTCGGCGAGCCCCCGCATACGGGCGTCGATCGCCCGCTCGAGCGATGCTTGCAGGTGCCCTTGATCGCGACCGTGGAGGCCCACCTTCTCGCGGACCATCGCGATCTGCTCGGTCAGCTCCGACGCGTGCTCGTCGACGACCTCACGGACGTGCTGCACGATGTTGTGATCCTGCAACACGAAGAGCTTGGCGTGCTCCTCGATGCGTTGGGCGAGCCGCCCGACCGTTTCCGTGCCCCCTTGCACGTAGGCCTGCATCGACTCGACGATCCGGGTGGTCTCGCGCGTCATCAACTCGCCGTGGTCGCGGACCTGACCCAGGACCTCGGTCGCGATCGCTTCGTCGCGCTGGTCGAAATGCGCGAACGCCTCGGCGATGTGTCGCTCCACCATCTCGAGCTGCGTCCGGACCCCCTCCACGCCGTGCAGCGTTGGGGAGTCGGCGATCTCGCGGACCGCGTGAGCGGTGGCCTCCATCGCCGCCCTCGTCCGGCGCTCGGAGTCGGTGAGTTCCTGGAGGTGATCCTCGAGGCTCGCGCTTCGAACGGCGAGCGCTTGGAACCGTTCGTCCGAGGAGGCGATCAACGACCGGATCGCTTGATCGCGAGAGAGGATCGACACGATGCGCTCCTGCTCGGGACGCACGTCCTTCGCGGAAGCGCGCCACACCTCACCGGCAACCTCCCGCATGAGCCCGGTCGCCTGCTCCTCGATCGCCCGGATGCCCTCATCCAGACGATCGTCGACCGCGCGCTGCAAGAGCTCGGCGAGCCGAGCCTCCGGTTCGCTGATCACCGGTTCGGTGTGCACCGGCTCGCGACGGGGGAAGAACCCGCGCCGCAGGAGCCCCGGCTCCTCGGCGGAGGGGGAAGAACCGCTCGTACTCATCGGACGCCTCGCTTGTCTGGGGCCGCGCGCGGTCGTCGTCCGCCGAAGCATAGGGCCGCGATCGAGCGGACTCACGTAGCCGACATGGGGAAATGCGTGCGGGGGACGGGGGGCGTGGCGACCACCCGGCAGGGCTATACTGAGGCGCCCGGGGCCCCGACCTCGGGGGACCGGCGCCGAAGGCGCGTAGCTCAACTGGCAGAGCACCGGTCTCCAAAACCGGGGGTTGGGGGTTCGAGTCCCTCCGCGCCTGCAAAGGGAGCAGCATGAACCGACAGATGAAGCGAGCGCAGGAGAAGGCCGAACGCCTCCAGAAGGGGTCCGGCGTCGACCGGCGCGCGGCACCGCCGACCACCACCCGCCGTGCGGCGCAGCAGGAGAAGCGCAAGCGCACAGGCGCCCGCCAGTTCCTCCGCGAGGTCCGCCTCGAGCTCAAGAAGGTCGACTGGCCGACCCGCAAGGAGCTCATCACCTACACCATCGTCGTCCTCGTCACGATCACGGTCATCACGTCGTTCGTGTTCGCGATCGACTGGGTCTTCGCGAAGCTGATCTTCCACCTGCTCGACTGACGGCCCCTTACCCTGCGACCGGCCGCCTTTTGCCGGGTCTTCCGCCGCCCACCTATACTGGTCCGACGCTGGGCGCGAGCGCGCCGCACGGCCGCTCCGGGGGCTCCTCCCGCTGCCCTCCGCGGCCTGTCCCGGCCCGCTCCCCGGAACGGAAACGTAGAGGATCCATCGTGACCGACGAACAGAACCCGAACGACGAAGAGCTGCGCGACGCGCTGGAGGCCGCCGCCGTTCTCGACGACGACGCCGCCCGCCGCATCGAGGTCGCGACCCAGGTCGCCGACGCGGCCGAGGCCGCGGAGGATCAGGCCGTCGCGGAGGGCGACTTCGCAGCGGCCGAGCGGATCGATCAGGAGGCCGACGAGGTCATCTCGGAGCTCATCGACGAGGCGGTCGCGGAGGCCGAGACCGCCGAGGAGATCGTCGATACGGAGTTCGTCATGCCGGCCGATGATGCCGTCCCAGCGGAGGAAGAGGTGGTGGTCGTTCCCGACGCGGTGCCCGAGGCTCCGGCGGAACCCGATGCAGGCAGAAGGGACCCGTTCCGAGGCCCGGGCGACTGGTACGTGGTGCACACGTACGCCGGCTACGAGAACAAGGTCAAGGCCAACCTCGAATCCCGGATCCACACCATGCAGATGGAGGACAAGATCTTCCGCGTCCACATCCCGATGGAAGACGTGATGGAGATCAAGTCGGGCAAGAAGCAGGTCGTGCAGAAGAAGGTCTTCCCCGGGTACCTCCTGGTGAAGATGCTCTATGACAACGACTCGTGGTACGTCGTGCGCAACACGCCCGGCGTCACGGGATTCGTGTCGGCGGGGACCGGCTCCAAGCCCACGCCCCTGTCCAAGCGTGAGGTCGAGAAGATCCTCGTGGTGAAGAAGGAAGAGCAGAAGCCACAGGTCAGACTCGGCTTCGAGGAAGGCGATGTCGTGCGCATCGTCAGCGGTCCGTTCGCGGACTTCAACGGCACGATCAGCGAGATCAACCCCGACCAGGCAAAGCTCAAGGTGTTGGTCAACATCTTCGACCGGGAGACCCCGGTCGAGCTGTCCTTCGACCAGGTAGCGAAGGTCTGAAAGACCGCAGACACGAGGCGAGCGGGAGGCCGGTCGGACCCGGCCGTTCGAACCGCAGGAAGGCGTGAGGCAACGTGCCGCCGAAGAAGAAGAAGGTACTGGCGACGGTCACCCTGCAGATCAGGGCGGGTCAGGCGACCCCGGCGCCGCCGGTGGGCACCGCGCTCGGTCAGCACGGCGTGAACATCATGGAGTTCTGCAAGCGATACAACGAGCAGACCCAGGCGATGGCGGGCCAGGTGATCCCGGCCGTGCTCACCATCTACGAAGACCGGACGTTCTCGTTCATCCTCAAGCAGCCGCCCGCCGCGGAGCTGATCAAGCAGGCGGCGGGCATCGAGAAGGGCTCGGGCGTGCCGAACCGGGACAAGGTCGCGTCGCTCACCCACGCACAGGTCATCGACATCGCCCACAAGAAGATGGCGGACCTCAACGCCAACGATGTCGAGATGGCGGCGAGGATCATCGCTGGGACCGCGAGGAGCATGGGCGTGGAGGTCGAGGCATGACCACGGTCCACGGCAAGCGGTACCGCGAGGCCATCACCACCTTCGACCATGCCGAGGAGCACACGCCGGCCGAGGCGATCGGCATCGTGAGGTCGATCCCGGGAGCGAAGTTCGACGAGACGGTGGAGGCAT
>VAYU01000087.1 GCA_005884925.1 Actinomycetota bacterium
CAGCCGCCTTCGCCCAATCATCGGGAGTCGACGCGGCGGGATCCACGCCGATCGCCAGCAGCCCCGCGCTCCCGAGTTCGGTCGAGATCCCCATCATGCCGATCTTTCCCTTGTACTTGGGATCGAAGAGCGACTGGATCGAATGGATGTCCTCGGTGATGTACTTCGTGTTGTAGCCGATGCACGTGTATCCGGACTGCCACGCCATGGTGTGAACGTTCCCCGGATCCCACGACGGGTCGGTGACGAGCGGGCTGGCGTACTTCTTGAAGTTGACCATCCGAGACTGATCGAGCGGGACCGCCCATCCGAACCCGATCATCTCGCTCAAGGGCGGATCGCTGTTGGTGAGGACGATCACGTCGTAACCGATGTAGTTGCCGGCTTGCAGATCGGGACGGATCTTCGTGAAGAACGAGGTGTTGTCGTTGATCGGCTCCGTGTAGTCGACGGTGATGCCCGTCGTCTGTTGGAACTGCTCGATCGAAGGATGCTTCCCATGCGCCGTGTCGATGTAGTAGGGCCAGTTCGCGTAGTTGAGCGTCTTCGTCTCCTGCTGTTGGCTCCACCAGTCGGCCGAACCCACGCCGTTGGCGGCGGCGCTCGACGTGCTCACTCCGGCGGTCCCGCACGCCGCGAGGATCGAGGAGAGGCTCAGCGCGCCCGCGCCCACACCCGCGGCGCGGAGGAACCCTCGCCGCGATGTCCGTGACTGCGTGAGGCCGCGCCAGAGCGCGGGATCGATGCCGGGCTGCGGCTGATCCGTCATTCCTCTACCTCCTCGGGAGAAAGCGCTGCGGATGGTTTCACGATGAAGGTGTGTTCGGGGCGCCAGGTGAGTCGGACCTTCCTGCCGGGCGTCGGCACATCGTCGGCGCCCAGGTTCTGCACGTAGACGGTCAGCTCGGTCCCACCCGGTCCCTCGACCTTGTACTGGTGACTCACCCCGATGTACGTCGAGATCCGGAGCAGGCCGGAGACCCAGTTCGTCCCTGCCGGTGGCTCCCCCTCGTCCGCCTCGATGCTGATCTTCTCCGGCCGCACCCCCGCCTTGACCACCGTGTCGATATCCGACGGGATCTTCGATGCGGGGAGGTGGATGTCCTGGCCGCTGCTCAGGCGGACCGTGGCGACGTCGCTCTGGTTCCGGACGAGCTCCCCGTCGAGGAGGTTGGAGGCTCCCAGGAACCCGGCCACGAACTCGGTCGCGGGGGATTCGTAGACCAACTCGGGCGCGCCGATCTGCTCGATCTGGCCGTGGCGCATCACGGCCAGACGATCCGACATCGTCATGGCCTCTTCCTGGTCGTGCGTCACGTAGATGAACGTGATGCCGACCTCCTCCTGGATCCGCTTCAGCTCCAGTTGCATCTGCTTGCGGAGCTTCAGATCGAGCGCGCCCAGCGGCTCGTCGAGCAACAGGACCTTGGGGCGGTTGACCAACGCACGCGCGAGCGCGACCCGCTGCTGCTGTCCTCCGGACATCTGCGAAGGCTTGCGACTCTCGAACCCCTCGAGGTCCACCAGGCTCATCGCGTCGCGAACGCGTTGCCCGATGTCCTTCCCGCCCACCTTCTTGCGTCGCAGACCGAAGGCAACGTTCTCGAACACGTCGAGGTGCGGGAACAGCGCGTAGGACTGGAAGACGGTGTTGACGTCGCGGCGATACGGCGGGAGGTCGGTCACGTCACGCCCGCCCAGGTAGACCGTTCCGAGGGAAGGATCCTCGAATCCGCCGATCATGCGCAGCGTGGTGGTCTTCCCGCAGCCGGACGGCCCGAGCAAGCTGAAGAACTCTCCCTCCGCGATGTCGAGGGACAGGTCGTCGACGGCCGGGACGTCCCCGAAGAACTTGGAGACTCGTTCCAGCCGAACGTCGATCTCGGTCACTTCCACCTCCTCGAGGGGTCCGTCCGGTGCCGTCGCCTGGTCGGCCGGGCGGCGGCGATCATCACATGATCACGGCGGCCTTGAACAGCCTTCAACGGGAACCTTCCCTCGACCCCTTGTACGGGTTGGAGAACGTGGAGGTTCTCATGACGCCGCGGGAGGGAGACCGCCGGTGGCGTCGGGCGGGCGCCCGGGCGCCGGTTCTCGAGGTCGATCCGGCCCGGCTGCCACGACGGGTCCCATGACCGGCTCGTGTCGCTTCGATCCGTTGTCCTGAGCAGGACCGCCGTGCTCTCCGTTGCGTCGGCGAGCCAGACGAGGGAACGCCGTCGCCGAGAACAACGCGGCCGCTCCGATCAGGATCAAGCCGACCACGAACCGTCCATCGATCAGCCCGATCGCGAGACCGCATCCGGAGATCAGCGCGCTCCAGAGATACATCAGCAAGACGGCTTGGCGATGGCCGTGGCCGATCTCCATCAGCCGGTGATGCAGATGCTCCTTGTCCGCGTGGCCGATGCCCTGTCCGCGCCAGGTGCGCCGGATGATGGCGAGCACGACATCGAGGATCGGGACCGCGAGCACCAGCAGTGGGACGACGACGAGCGCGAGCGGAGCGGCCAGTTCGCCCGGACTCGGGGGGCGTGGGTTGCGCCCCACGCCCGAGATGGTCGCGATCGCGAGGAGCATGCCGAGCAGCATCGAGCCTGTGTCGCCCATGAAGATCCTCGCGGGGAAGAAGTTCCACGGCAGGAAACCCAGACAGATCCCCGCCGTGATCGCGGAGAGCAGAGCGGCCGGGGATGCGTCACCGAACGGGCTGGGACTCCGGACCATGTAGATGAAGAAGGCGCCCGCCGCGATCGCCACCATCCCGGCGGCGAGGCCGTCCAACCCGTCGACCAGGTTGACCGCGTTCGCGACGGACACGATGAACACGATCGTGAGGATCACCGGCAGGTCGCCCGAAAGGATGACGATGCCGCTCCCGGGCAGCCACGAGTACGCGAGTCGCTCTCCGAACAGGAACACGACGCTGGCGACGAAGATCTGCGCCGTCAGTTTGGAGAGCGCGGTTGTGCCACGCGTGTCGTCGATCGCGCCCAACCCGACCATCAAGGTGCAGCCGACCAGCGCGGCGAGGGGCTCCGGGTTGGCGGCGTTCACGTCGTGGAAGAACGGGACCACCCGGGAGAGCCCGAGCGCCGCGAGGAACCCCACGTACATCGCCAGGCCGCCCATCGTCGGCGTTGCCTTCGGGTGCACCCGCCGATCGGACGGCTGATCGATCACCCCCGCCCTGACCGCGAACGTTCGAACGAGCGGCGTCGCCACGAACGTGACCCCTGCAGCCAAGCCGAAGACCTTCGCGTACGCGCGGAGCCCAGTGGTGAGGAAGACCGCCAGGTACGCGTCCACGACCCGAGCAGTGTGTGCGCCCGGACGGCCGGGCGGCAACCCTCGCGTTACGGATAGAGCGGGAACCGCTGCATCAGATCGCGGACCTGGGCACGCGCCTTCTCCTTCGTGCCGGCGTCCTCGGGATGAAGAAGGACGTCGCCGATGATCCCGGCGACCTCACGCATCTCCGGTTCGTCCATGCCGAGGGTCGAGCAGGCCGGCGTGCCGACGCGGATCCCCGATGGTGCGGACGGCGGGTTCGGGTCGTAAGGGATCTGGTTCTTGTTGAGCGTGATCCCGACCTCGTCGCACAGCGTCTCGGCGGACTTGCCGTCGACCCCGAGGGGACGGACGTCGACCAGCGCCAGATGCGAATCGGTGCCGCCCGACACGACGCGGAGCCCCTCGTCGGCGAGACCCGACGCCAGCGCGCGGGCATCGCGCACCGTTCGCTCGGCGTATCCGCGGAACGCGGGCGTCATCGCCTCATTCAGCGCGACGGCCTTCCCGGCGATGTTGTTCTCGATCGGCCCGCCTTGCATCATCGGGAACACGGCCTTGTCGATGGCCTTCGCGTGCTCCTCCCGGCACAGGATCATCGCGCCCCGTGGACCGCGGAGCGCCTTGTGCGTCGTGAACGTGACCACGTCGGCGTAGGGAACCGGGCTCGGGAACGCGCCGCCGGCCACGAGGCCGATGAAGTGTGCCGCGTCGACCCAGAAGAGCGCCCCCACCTCGTCCGCGATCTGACGGAACGCTTCGAAATCGATCGTCCGAGGGTAGGCGGTATACCCGGCGAGGATCACGCGTGGGCGCTCCGCGAGCGCCTGGTCACGGATCCGATCCATATCGAGCTGTTCCGTCTCGCGGTCGACCTCGTACCCGATGAAGTTGAACCACATCCCGGAGACGTTGACCGGTGACCCATGCGTCAGGTGCCCGCCGTGCGCGAGCTTCATGCCCAACACCGTCGACGCGGGATCGCGAGGCTGGAGGAACGCGCCGAACACGGCCATGTTCGCGGTTGCGCCCGAATGAGGTTGCACGTTGGCATGCTCCGCGCCGAAGAGCTCCTTCGCGCGATCGATCGCGAGCTGTTCGACCACATCGACGTACCGGCACCCGCCGTAATAGCGCCGCCCCGGATACCCCTCCGCGTACTTGTCGCTGAGGGTGGAACCGACGGCCGCGAGCACCGCCGGGCTCGCATAGTTCTCCGACGCGATCAGCCGCAGCGTCGTGCGCTCTCGCTCCAGCTCGCCGGCGATCGCCTCGGCGACCTCCGGATCGGTTGCCTTCAACGCCTCCCAGTCCGCCGCGTACTCGCGCATGCTCAGAGCTCCCCTCGTTCGATCGCCGCGATCTGCTGGATCCGCGGCACGTGCCGCCCTCCAGCGAAGGGCGTGGACAGCCAGATCCGGACGATCTCCTCCGCGTAGGCCGGTGCGATGATCCGCGCTCCCATGCTCAGCACGTTCGCGTCGTTGTGCTCGCGTGACAGCCGCGCGAGGGTGACGTCGTGGCACAGTGCGGCTCGGATGCCGTCCACCTTGTTCGCCGCCATCTGTTCGCCCTGACCGGATCCGCCGAGCACGATCGCGCGATCGGCGTCGCCGGTCGCAACGACGTGGGCCGCGGCCGCGCAGAACCCCGGGTAGTCGACCGGTTCGGTGGAGTGGGTGCCCACATCGGTGACGTCGTGACCACCGGATGCCAGCAAGGGCTTGAGCGCTTCCTTCAACGGGAAGCCCGCATGGTCGCTCGCCAGGACGATCCGCACGTCACGTCTCTCCCGTGACCAACGCGGCGGAGACAGGATCGAAGAGCGCCGACACCAGCCGCTGGATCCAACCGTCGAGCTCCGACACGATCGCCCGGTATCCCTCGAGCGGCAACCCCAACGGGTCGGGGATGTCCTCCTCGGGATCAGCGATGCTCGGTGCGGCGTGGGGGGCGCGGGTCGCCGCGGCGATCCGCGCAGCGGGCGTCGTGGCGGCCCGGGCGCCGCCCTCGAGGAGCCGAACCAGCTCCTTCAGCGTGAAGGTCCTGTCCGCGGCCTCGGGCTCGTCTCGGGTGATCAGCTCTCGATGTTCCCCCGCCATGCAGAGCACGAGGTCGGCGTCGGCGGCCATGCCAGGGCGCAGCCGGGTCGCCACGTGCCCGGAGATATCGACGCCGCGCTCGGCGGCGGCTTCGACCGCTTCCGGCATGGCCGGCGACCCCTCCCAGCCGGCGGTCCCCGCCGACGACACCGTGATCGGAGCGCCGTTCGCTCGGTGCTCCGTCGCGCGTCGCAGCAGCCCCTCGGCGATCGGGGAGCGGCACACGTTGCCGGTGCATACGACGATGACGGCGGTCATCTCAGGAGGCCGGAGTCTAACAGTGAGGGTTCTTCCGGCCGGATCGCTCGGCTCACCGCGCTACCGCCAGACCCATCACGAGCTCGGGATCGACATCCCCTCGACGGAGGATCACCGGCTCCGGCCCCGTCATGTCCATCACGGTGGATGCGGCACCCGCGAGCGGCCGCTCGGCGCACAGGTATACGGCGACCGCCGGACCGAACATCGCGAGCAGCTCGTCGTGATCCCGCCCGGGCCGGTCGCCCGATCGATTGGCGCTCGTCGCCGCCAGCGCTCCCGTGCGCCCGAGCAACGATCTCGCGACCGGGTGATCGGGTACCCGCACCCCGATCGTGGTCCCCTCGCCGCCGAGGTCCCACCCTCGGGAGACGTCCGTTCTCGCGAGGACCAGCGTGAGCGCGCCCGGCCAGCACGCGCCGGCGACGCGCGCCGCGCGCTCGTCGAAGACGGCGACGCGGCGTGCGTCCTCGGGCGTCGCGACCAGCACCGGGAGCGTCAGGCCCCGCGGACGGCGCTTCGCTGCGAACAGGCGGGCCGTCGCGGCCGGGTCGTCCGGACGGGTGCCGATCGCGTAGACCGTGTCCGTCGGGAACACGACCAAGGCTCCGCGGCGCGCGGCGGCCGCGGCGGCCTCGACCGTCCCGATCGCCGTCATGGCCGCCGCGCGCCGACGACCCGGTCGCGTCCGTTGAGGTCACGCCGCACGAACACCTCGTGGAAGCCGGCTTCGCGCGCCGCGGCCGCGACGGCGGCCGCGGCGCGCTCGTCACACTCGACCGCCAACGCGCCGCCCGGGCGGAGCCACGCCATCGTCTCGGTGAACAGGCGACGCATCAGCTCGAGCCCCCCGAACAGCGCCTCCGGCGGATCGGCTCGGACCTCCGGCGGGAGATCCGCCGCGAGCTCGACCGGGAGGTAGGGAGGGTTCGCCACCACCAGATCGATCTCGCCTCGGCACGCGGCGGGCAGGGGCTCGAACAGATCGCCGGCACGGACGTCGACCGCGAGCCCGAGCCGCTCGGCGTTCTCGCGGGCGAGGGCCACGGCGGCCTCGGAGATGTCCGTCGCCATGACGCGGGCGTCGGGGCGCTCGTCGGCGATCGCGAGCGCGACGGCGCCCGACCCCGTGCAGAGATCCACCACGCGCGGACCCTCGGTGCCCTCGAGGAGCTCGAGCGCCACCCCCACGAGGACCTCGGTCTCCGGCCGGGGGACGAACACCCCGGGCCGTACGGTCAGGACCAGGCGGCGGAACCCCTGCTCTCCCATCAGGTGCTGCAGCGGCGTCCCGGTGCAGCGCAGACAGAGGGCGCGGCCGTACGCACGGGCCTCGGCGGCGCTGAGTCCTCGGTCGCGGGCGTACAGGGCGGCACGATCGACGGCGAGGACCCGCATCATCAGCGCCTCGGCGCTCACCTCGGGGGCCTCGACCCCGTGGCGTTCGAGGTACCCCGAACCCCGTCGCACGACCTCGGCCGGCCGCATCACGATCCCCCGTCCCGGGACAACTGCGCTGCGCGCTCGGCGGCGAGGAGCCGGTCGGCGAAGCCGTCCAGCTCCTCGCCGCCCGCGAGCACGTCCTGCAGCTGATGCGACGTGTGCTTGATCCGATGATCGGTGACCCGGCCCTCGGCGTAGTTGTAGGTGCGGATCTTCTCGGAGCGCTCCCCCGTCCCCAGCTGCGCGCGGCGGACCGCGGCCTCCTTCGCGTGGGCCTCGTCGAGGGCCAGCTGGTACAGACGCGCCCGGAGGTAGCGCATCGCCTTCTCCCGGTTCTGGAGCTGGCTGCGCTCCTCCTGCATCTCGATCTTGATCCCGGTCGGCTTGTGGACGATGCGTACCGCCGAATCGGTGGTGTTGACCGATTGCCCGCCGGGTCCGCTCGAGCGGTACACCTCGATCTTCAGATCGTCCGGCTTCAGGTCGACCTCCACCTCCTCGGCTTCCGGCATGACGGCCACCGTGGCGGTGGAGGTGTGGATCCTGCCCTGCGACTCGGTGACCGGGACCCGTTGGACCCGGTGCACGCCGGCCTCGTACCTGAGCCGTCCGTACGCATCGGGTCCGCGGACCTCGAGCGAGACCTCCTTGAACCCGCCGAGGTCCGACGGCGAGGACGCGATGACGTCGGTCTTCCACCGGTGGCGGTCGGCGAGCCGCCGATACATCTCGAGGAGGTCGCCCGCCCACAGCGCCGCTTCCTGGCCGCCGGCGCCCGCCCGGATCTCGAGGATCAGGTCCTTTCCTTCGTCCGGATCCGTGGGAACGAGGAGCAGCTCGAGCCGCCCCCGGAGCTCGGCGACCCGCGCGTCGAGCCGCTCGGCTTCGTCGTGGAAGTAGGCGGCCATCTCCGGGTCGGCCTCACCCTTCGCGAGCTCCCGTGCCTCCCGCGCCTGCGTCGAGAGCGCTTTGTACTCGCGGTACGGGACCACGACGTCCTGCAGCTCGGCGAACCGTTTGCCGAGGTCACGCAGCCGGTCGGGATCGGCCGCGACGTCCGGGGCGGCGAGCTCGGCCGCAACCTGCTCGTAGCTCTCCTCGATCTCCTCGAGCTTCGTTTCGATGCCGGGCGCCATGCGTCCTATGGTCGCAGGCGCACACGCCGAGCGACCGAAAGCGGCTCCGTCAGTCGCGCGGGTGCTCGTCCTCGAAGTCCACGTCGAGCGAGCCGAGGTCCGGGATGTCGACCGTCTTCTTGCCCTTCGGGATCGCCCACATGTCCTCGTACCGGGGATCGACGATGTCGTCGGCGGCTCCACCCTCGCTCGGAGCGGGCCCGGGATCGTTCCCCTCGGGCGCGTCGATCGATGCCTCCAGCTCCTTCGCGACCGAGAGCAGCTTCGACTGCATGTCGTGCATCTGGGTGACGAGGACCTCACGGCGCTCCGTGAGCGAGCCCAGGATCCGTTCGGCTTCGCGCTTGGCTTCCGCGAGGGAATCGGTCCCTTGCTGCTTGGCTGACTCCGCCCGCGCCTGGGCGTCGAGCTTGATCCGGTCGGCCTCGGAGCGAGCCTCCTGCAAGATCCGGTCCGCCTCGCCCTTCGCCTCAACGAGGGCAGTCGTGGCCTCCTTGTCCGCGGTTGCGAGCACACCGGCGAATCGCTTGGCGATCGCCTCGTACGGGTCCTCCGCCGGGGTCGGCGCGGGGGTGGGCGCCGGCGTCGGCGCCGAGGTGACCGGGGTCATGACCTGGCCGGCCATGACCGACGCGGCGAGGGACTCGCCCGGTGTCGGCGGCTGCGCCTTCGCTCCCTTGCGCTGATCGCGCAACTCGCGCTCGAGCGTCTCTACCTGGCCCGCGACCCCCTGGAGGTACTCGCGGACCTGGTCCGGGTCGTAGCCACGGCGAACGGTCGCGAACTCCCGCCGGCGGATCTGCTCCGCGCTCGGCAGCAGGGGCATGTCGAGGTCGTTCTTCATGGGGCACCTCCCGCTATCACGTAACTCCGAGGCCGTTCGGGCAACGCTCGACCGGCCGGTCCATCCGACACGCCATCTTCTTCGCAGTGGGCGTTGGATGCAATGACCGTGGGGCGTAGGCCTCAGGCGGTGCCGGCCGCCTCAGCTTCCCGACGGAGCACCTCTTTGAAAGAGGACACGGCGACCTCGATCTGCCCGACATCGGGCTCACGGGTCGTGATCTTCTGGAGCCAGATCCCCGGCGCCATCATCACCCGCATCGCCGCTGAGCGAGGGAACCGAGCGCCGAGACGGAGGGCCTCGTAGGCGATCCCGGCGATGACCGGGATCGCGATCACGCGGGAAAGCAGCCGCCACAACAGCCCGGGCGTCCCGAACAACGTGAACACGAAGATGGTGATGATCATCACGATGATGAGGAAGTTCGTCCCGCACC
>VAYU01000016.1:0-1064 GCA_005884925.1 Actinomycetota bacterium
CCGACCACGAGCAGGACGGCCATGATCGCCAACAGGAGCATCGCGATGACGAGGGAGTAGCCTTCCTCCTCCCGGCGCAGCCGACGCATCAGGGTCACCATCATCTCGATCCTCTCCTCAGTCCTGTTGGGCGTTCCGGAGCTGCACGTCGGTGGCGATCAGGACGGTCGAGGTCGTCGTGCCGAGCGACAGGCTCACGGTCACCTGGTCGACGATCCCGCCATGGCTCGTGTACGTGAACGGCGTGTTGTTGGTGAGCGAGGAGACGACCGGCGCGAAATGCGCCCCGTCGTCGCGCGATTGTTCCAGGGCGTACGGCGCCGCGGTCCCGGTCACCCGCCAGATGATCGTCTCCGGGGTGCCGGCGATGTAGCTGGAGAAGGTGATCGACGACGCGGTGCTCGCGGCTTGGTCGATCGACTCCCCCTGGCGCAGCTGCTTCGAGAGCTGGTCCAACGCGACCCTGCCGTCGGCGAAGACGTCACGACGGTTCGTGATGGTCGCGGTCGTCGTGAACGTGCGGAGCGCCACCATCATCACCGAGGACGCGATGATCCCCATCACCATCATCGTGACTAGCAACTCGACCAGCGTGAAGCCGGCCTCGCCATCAGCCGGTGATGTGGTTGCTCTGCGCGCTCTGGTTGCCCGCGAGGTCATATGCCTGCACGTAGTATTCATAGCTGTCCGTCTTCTTGTGGGTGTCGTTGCACGAGGTGCTCGACGTGTCACAGACGAGGGTGAAAGCGCCGGTGGACGTGATGATCCGGCGCCACAGGCGGTAGCCGCCCAGATCGGTGACACCGGTCGGCGCCGTCCAGGCCAGCGTCAGGGTCTTGTTCGCACCCGAGATCGAGGACGTCGAGATGTGAAGCACCGTCGGCGCGCCGGGAGGGGTCGTGTCGAGGACGATCGTGTCCGTCATGACGGCGCTGTAGAGTCCGGCCGCATCGTAGAACCGGGCGTAGACCGTCTTGGTGCCGTCGCCGCTGAGGATCGTCCAGCTGGCCGAAGTGCTGTACGCGACCTTCGCCGCCCAGGTCGTCCCATCGTTCGAGAACTGC
>VAYU01000016.1:1162-49912 GCA_005884925.1 Actinomycetota bacterium
GTAGGGGTCGACGGTCGTGACGGTGCAGTTCAGCGAGCTGTTGGTCGCGGTGCCACCGCCGTTGTCGACGACGGTGTTCACGATCGAGTACGAAGCGTATCCGGGGAACGTGAACGTCGCGGTCGTTCCGCTGGCCGTGCCGAGCACCGTGGAGCCGTTCTTGAAGGTCCAGCCCACGCTCGCGATCGTGCCGTCCGAATCCGACGCGACCCCGGAGAACGTCACGGTCTTGTCGCTGATGGATGTCACGGTCGGGCAGGCGACCGTCGGCGGGGCGTTGAGTGCCGGCGCCTTGTAGACGACCTTCCCGTCGGTGAAGAGAGACGTCTGGCTCTGGCTGGTGAGCCCTCGGCCCAGCTCGTCGTTGTAGGTCACCACGACCGTCACCCGCTTCTCATCGTGTCCGTTCGCATCGCTCACGCCGTCGTTGTTCCCGTCCGCGGCATCCGAGACGCCGGTTCCGTCCGTCGGCGAGTCCACCCACGTCACGTAGCGGTAGACGGTGTACGTCGTGCTGCCCTGGAAAAGCGGGTTCTGGTAGTGCTGGAGCGCGGGTGACGCACCGGCGACCCGGACGAGAGGTTCCGGCGAGAGCGGACCCGATCCGTCCGGGTCGTAGGTCTGCGCCGTCTGGTTGACCCAGTAGTCCGGGTCGGTCGTCGAGGTCGCGTGGGTCAACGGCGATGCGTCCGACAGGACGAGGTTGTCGTAGTTGAGCGCTCGCGCCTCCTCCATCTGCTGATCGAGCGCTGCGCGAGCTGCGAGCTTCTGGCGCGACAACCCGGTCGATCCCAAACCGAAGGTGAGAGCCTGCGCCACCGCGAAGATGCCGACCGCCAAGATCGTGATCGCCGCCATCGCCTCGACCAGCGAGAATCCCGCTTCGTCATCGAGACGAGCCAGCTGGGCCCGGAACCGGCGCGCACGGAAAGGGGATGAGTTGCTCATCCTCATAGGGTTCGGCTGGTTGCGGGCACTGCTTGAGCCTGTGTCGGCCGTTCGGGGGAAACGGAACGGGCGACCCCTGAGGGGTCGCCCGTTTCCGAGCTTCGCAGATCGATGGATCTACCAGCTGGGCCCTGAGACGCCGTTGGCGTCGCTACCAAGGCAGTCGCCACCGGTGGCTACAGCCAGGCTCCCGTAGGTCGTGCCGTTCTGCGAGTCATCCTGGATGTAGTAGCACGTTCCGGACTTCGACCAGGCAGCAGCGTCCCAGATGGTGCCCGAGGGAACGTCGACGCTGATCTTGTTCGGACCGTCCGAGCCGGGGCTCGTCGAGTCGACGAACTGCAGTGACGTCTCGATCGTGCCGAGGGTCGCCGCGTCGCAGACCTGGCCGGATCCGGTCGTGTCGTCGTACGTGTCGTGGTCCGTGAAGCATGTCTTCGCGGCCGCGAGCGCGTTCCGGAGGCCCGATTGGGCCGCCTTGTCGTTCGCCCGGTTCCGGGCGCCCAGGAACGTCGGCAGAGCGATGGCGATCAGGATGCCGATGATCAGAACGACCACCATCAGCTCGATAAGGGTGAAGCCTTCGTCCTCACGGACGCGCTTCGTAAGACCCTTGAGCATCTGCCTTCGCCTCCTTCCTTTTGAGCAGAGCGCACCCCTACGGTGCGCGTTCTCTAGAGGTGTCGGCGCAGTCGATGCCTACCTGAAGCGAAATCAGGGAAATGCGCAAGAGCCTTCCCCGCAAGGCAGATGCCGAGGAAGAGGGCCGAGCCACACCTCTCGTCGGATCCTCGCCGATCACGGACTACTTGATCAGCTTGATGATATTGAACATCGGCATGTACAGGGCGATGACGGCCGCGCCGACCGCTCCGCCGATGACCGCGATCAGGAGGGGCTCGATCAGCGAGGTCAACGCGTCGACGGAGGCTTCCACCTCCTGGTTGTAGAACATCGACACCTTCTCGAGCATCACGTCGACCTGCCCCGTCTCCTCACCGACCGCCAGCATCTGCACGACCATCGGCGGGAAGACCTTGTGCTTCCCCAGTGGCTTGGCCATCGACTCGCCCTCACGGACGCTCGCCTGTACGTCGTTGACCGCCTTCGAGATGACCTTGTTGTTCACCGTGTCGCTCACGATGTCGAGGGCCTGCAGGATCGGCACGCCCGAGCGGAGCAGCATGGACAGCGTTCCCGCGAACCGAGCGAGTGCGGTCTTGTGGAAGAGCGAACCGAAGACCGGCACGCGCAGTTTGAAGGCGTCGATCGCTTCCCGCCCCGCCGGCGTCGCCTTCCACCGGCGCAGGAAGAACCGTCCACCGAAGACGGCGATGATCACGATGTACCAGTACTTCTTGAAGACGTCGGAGACCATCAGCAGCACCCGCGTGGGGAGCGGGAGACTCCCGCCCAGCTGCGTGTAGATGCTCTTGAACTGCGGAACGACGAACAACAGCATCCCCGACAGGATCAAGGACACCAGCGCGACGACAGCGATGGGGTAGGTCATCGCCGACTTGATCTTGCCGCGCAGCTTCACTTCGTTCTCGATCATGTCCGCGAGCCGGAGCAGGACGCTGTCGAGGGAGCCACCGGTCTCGCCCGACTTGACCATCGACACGAAGAGGTTGTTGAAGACCTTCGGGTGCTTCTGGATCGCCGCAGACAGCGACGACCCCTGCTCGATGTCCATCCGGCACTCGCCGAGCACCCGGGCGAGCTCCTTGTTGTTCGTCTGATCGGACAGGATCGAAAGGGCGCGCAGGATCGGGAGCCCGGAGTTGATCATGGTCGCGAACTGCCGCGAGAAGACCGACAGCTCCTTGAGCTTGACCTTCTTCTTCGTCAGGTCGATGTTGAAGCCTCGGCCCTGCTTGCCGACCTCGAGCGGCGTGAGTCCCTGCTCGCGGAGCCGCTGCAGGACCAGGCCCTCGTTGTCCGCGACGAGTGTGCCGCTGATGAGGTTCCCGCCGCGGTCGCGGACCTTGTATGCGTACGTGTCGGGCATGGCCTATCCCCTCACATCCCGCCCGTGGAGCCGCTGGACCCGAATCCGTCCGACGTTCCGAACGACCCCGTCGCCCACGAGCTGGCATCGTCTCCGCCGAGCGATGAGCCGCCCGAGGAGAACGCGGACAACCCGCCCGAGGAACCGACCAAGCGTTGGAGCTCCTCGGGGTCATGGCACCGTTCGAAGGCCATCTGCTGAGTGATGCGCCCGGCCTTGACGTGCGACGCGAGGGACATGTCCATCGTTTGCATCCCGTAGCGACCGCCCGCCTGCATCGCGGAGTAGATCTGGTGCACCTTGCCCTCTCGGACCAGGTTGCGGATCCCGGGGGTGGCGATCATCACCTCGGCCGCTGCAACCCGGCCCTGGCCGTCGACCGTGGGGATCAGCTGCTGCGTCACGACGCCCTGGAGCGTGGTCGACAGCTGCACCCGCACCTGCTGCTGTTGGTGGGGAGGGAAGACATCGATGATGCGGTCGATCGTCTGCGGCGCGTCCTGCGTGTGCAGGGTGGCGAAGACGAGGTGCCCGGTCTCGGCGGCGGTGATCGCGGTCGAGATCGTTTCCAGGTCCCGCATCTCGCCGACGAGGATCACGTCGGGGTCTTGACGCAAGACGTGTTTGAGGGCGGAAGCGAAACTGTGCGTGTCCGCCCCGATCTCACGCTGGTTCACCACGCACTTCTTGTGCTTGTGCAGGAACTCGATCGGGTCCTCCACGGTCATGATGTGCCCCGACCGCTCCGTGTTGACGACGTCGACCATCGCCGCGAGCGTCGTCGACTTCCCGGAACCGGTCGGTCCCGTCACGACCACGAAGCCGCGCGGGAAACGAGCCAGGTCGGCCGCAACGGGCGGAAGGCCGAGGTCCACGATGTTCTTGATGTCGAACGGGATCACGCGGAAGACCGCGCCGACCGCGTCGCGCTGCATGAAGACGTTCACGCGGAACCGTGCACGACCTGGCAAGGAATACGACATGTCCAGTTCGAGCTCCTGCTCGAACCGCTCGCGCATCTTCTGCGGGAGGATCGCGTAGATCATCCCCTGGAGGGAGCGGGGGGCGAGCGGTGGATAGTCCTCGAGCCGCTCGAGCTCACCGTGGATCCGGACGGTGGGCGGGGTGCCCGCCGTCAGGTGAAGGTCCGACCCGTTCAGATCGAGGAGCCTGCCGAGCAGTTCGGGAACGGGGACCTGGATGTCCTCATCAGGAGGGGCAACCGTGCTCATCGTCATTTCACCACCCTTGCGACTTCGTCCAGCGATGTGATGCCCATGCGCGCCTTCTCTAGCCCGTCGTCGCGAAGCGTCATCATCCCCTGCTGCACGGCGACGTTCCTTATCGCATCGGCAGAAGCTCGCTCCACCGTGAGCCGTTCGATCTCTTCGCTCATCTGCATCACCTCATACAGGCCGATCCGGCCGCGGTAGCCCGTGTTGGCACACGCCGGGCACCCCTGCGCCTTGAAGAGTTGCGGGATCTCGGGCCAGAGCCATTCCGGGAACCCCGCCGCCTCCAGCTCTGCCTGCTCGGGCTGGTAGGCGACGCGGCACCGCTCGCACAGCTTGCGCGCCAGGCGCTGAGCCACCACGGCGTCGATCGCCGAGGCGACCAGGAAGGTCTCGACGTCCATCTCGACGAGACGCGAGATGGCCGAGGGCGCGTCGTTCGTGTGCAATGACGAGAGCACGAGGTGCCCGGTCAGGGCGGCCTCGATCGCGATCGTGGCTGTCTCCTTGTCACGGATCTCACCGATCAGCACGATGTCGGGGTCGGCGCGGAGGATCGACCGGAGCGCGCTCGCGAACGTGAGCCCGGCCTTGGGGTTCACCTGGATCTGGTTCACCCCGGCGAGCCGGTACTCCACCGGGTCCTCCACCGTGATGATGTTCTTGGACTCTTCGTTGAGGATGTTGAGGGTGGAGTACATGGTGGTCGACTTGCCCGAACCGGTTGGGCCGGTCACCAGGATCGCGCCGTAGGGCTTCCTGAACGACTCCGAGAACCGGTCGTAGGCGTTCTCGAGGAACCCCAGATCCTCGAGCCGGAGCAGCGCGTTGGACTTGTCCAACACACGGATCACGACCTTCTCGCCGTACACCGTGGGAAGGGTGGCGACCCGCAGGTCCAGGGCCCTCCCGCCCACCTTCATCGAGATCCGGCCGTCCTGCGGCACGCGGCGTTCGGCGATGTTCAGGTCCGCCATGACCTTGAGCCGGCTGATCAGTCCGCCCTGGATGTTCTTCGGCGCCGGCGGCATCGGCTCGTGCAAGACGCCGTCGACGCGGAACCGGATCCGAACGTTGAACTCCGCGGGCTCGAGGTGGACGTCCGAGGCCCGGTCGCCGACCGCCTGCGTCATGATCGCGTTCACGAGCTTCACGATCGGCGCGTCCTCGAGGGCCTCCTCGAGGTCCGCGGTGGTCTCGTCGGCGGCCTCGGCGGCGATGCTCGCCATCGCCTCGACCTGCGAGTCCATGCCGGAGAACTTCTGGATCGCCTCTTCGACGTCGTTGGCCGTCGCGACGACCGGTTGGACGTCGCGCCCCGTGATCGTCCGGATGTCGTCGAGGGCGTAGACGTTGGCGGGATCCGACATCGCGACCAGCAGTCGGCCGTCTCGCTCCCCGATCGGGATCGCTCGGTACCTGCGCGACAGCGCTTCGGGCAGCAGAACGGTCGACGTTGCATCGATCGGGAACTCGTTGAGATCGACGAACTCCAACCCGACCTGTTCCGCAAGCGCCCGCACCAGGTCGGCCTCTTTGATCATGCCGAGGTCGATCAAGACGCGACCGAGCGATTTCGGGGTCTTGCGATGCTCCTCGAGGGCGGTTTCGAGCTGTTCGGGGGTGATGAAGCCGAGCTCGATGAGGATCTGGCCGAGCTGCTTCGACTTCCGCTTGACCGTCGTCATCGATGCTCCCGAGGCCCGTTCGGGCTAGGTCGTTGGCTGGGTCTCAGCTGTTGTCTTCGTCACCGTCCTCGTTCAGCTGAAGCAATCCCGAGAACTCTTTGGCCAGCATGACCCGGTCGACCTCGGTCGGTTCTTCCGTCACCTTCTCGGGCTCGTCGGGGGCCCGTTCGGCGGATACCAGACGCTGCGGCTCGCGCCGGAACGGGGTCGCCCGGTCGCCCTCGCCGGCAGGCGTCTCGTCCGGCGCGCCGGGCGTTGGTTCCGTTGCGGTGGGGCTCTCGACCACCAGGGGTGCCGCTTCGAGCGGCGCAACCGCGGGCAGCGACGACGCGGCCTGCTCCGCCTCCAGACGGGAGAAGGGCGAGCCTTCCGTCGCGAACGCCGCCGGCCGACCAGCCGGCGTCACGGGCTCGGGCTCGGAGGACGTCGCTGGTCGGAGCCGTTCGGGCGCATCGACGGTCGGCGGTTCACCGGCAGCCGATCCCGTGTCCTCGAGCGGTCGCCGGGCCGCGGATGCTTCTCCGGGACTGCGCCCGTTCCACGCTCGCTGATCGGCCGGGGGCGCGCTGGCGACCGGCTCCGGGGCAGGCTCCGGGGCGGCCTTCGTCTCCGCCGGATGCAACGAGGTCCGGGGGCGGCCGGAGGGAGCGCTCAAGGCATCGGGTACCTTGAGCGTCTCTCCCTTCTTGGCCCTCGCTTCCTCGGCCGCCAAGACGGCCTGCTCCAGCTGGTCCAACAGGACGCCCGGACGGACGCCGGTGCCGGAGATCACGAACGCCGCGTACGGTCCCCGA
Source organism: Actinomycetota bacterium (assembly GCA_005884925.1). Classification (GTDB taxonomy): domain Bacteria; phylum Actinomycetota; class UBA4738; order UBA4738; family HRBIN12; genus AC-51. Next base: position 7,836 of record VAYU01000016.1, read on the forward strand.
TGCACGTACGCCCAGAGCTGATCGGAGAACTCGACGAAACCACGCCTGGCCTCGCCGACGTGCACGAACCTCAGCCATGCGGGCTTGAACGTCTGCTCGTCTTCCTCCGGATAGGCGCCGAGGACCATGCCGTCGCGAGACAGCACGAGACAGCCACGCACGTCATCCATGGTGAGGACGACGCGCTGCGCGAGCGCGGCGTATTCATCCATCCTTCTGTCGGAGACATCGTCGGGAGGCCGCGCGCCCTTGAGGTTCGCGGGGTTGCGGCCGTCCCGGACCGATCAGGATCGTTCGGCGATCGACGCGACCGCGGCCGCGGACATCACCTCGAGGGGTGCGGGATGCCCCGTCCACAGCTCGAACGAGAGCGCGGCCTGGTGCAGGAGGAGCCCGAGCCCCCCGAAGGCCGTCGCGCCGCGCTCGCGCGCGGTCGTCTGCATCGGGGTGACGGCCGGGTGGTACAGGAGGTCGACGACGAGTGTCGAGCCGTCGACCGGCGGCAACGGGAGCTGCTCGCCGTCGGCACCGAGCGGGGTCGCGTTGACGACGAGGTCGGCCGGATCCGCGGCCGCGTCGTCGAACCCCGTGATCATGAGCTCCGTCGACAGCCCGTCGAGCGCCTGCCGTAGGTCCGCGGTGGAGGCCGGATCGCGGGCCACGACCGTGATCCGGGACGCGGCGGCGCGCGCGAGCGCCAGGGCGCACGCGCGCGCCGCCCCCCCCGCACCGAAGATCAACGCGCTCCTGCCCGCGGGGTCGAAACCGGCGTCACGCCGGAGGAATCGGTCGAAGCCCGGCGTATCGGTGTTGTGCCCGGTCGTCAGGCCCTCCCCGACCACGATCGTGTTCACCGCACGGAGACGCCGGACGTCATCGGTCAGCGCGTCCACGACCTCGGCAGCATCGGTCTTGTGCGGCATCGTCACGTTCGCCCCCGCGAACCCCAGCGTGCGCAGCCCGGCCACCGCCCCGCGGCCGTCGCCGGGCGCCACCGGGAGCGGAACGTACGTCCAGTCCAGGTCGAGGGCCGCGAATGCGGCGTTGTGGATCGCCGGCGAGAGGCTGTGGGAGACGGGCCAGCCGATGATGCCGACCGTCCGCGTCCCGCCGTGGATCCTCGAGGGCGCCGGCACCGTGGTCATCCGAGGCACTGCTTGATGTTCCGGAGGTGCTCGGCGTACGTCGTCGCGAACCGGTGCACCCCGTCGCCGTCGGGCGGGCAGAGCACGTAATAGAGGTATCCGGTGTCCGCTGGATGCAGCGCCGCATCGAGCGACGCGGCGCCCGGACTCGCGATGGGCGTCGGTGGCAGGCCGGCGTTGAGCCTCGAGTTGTACGCGGTATCGGTCGTGAGGTCCGACGTGGACAGCTTGCCGTCCGGCGTGGGGTCGTCGTACAGGAGCGTTGCGTCGATCCCGAGCGACATCCCGTGCGCCAAGCGGTTGTAGATCACGCTCGCGATCTTGCTCCGGTCGCTCTCGACCTGGGCCTCACGCTCGATCATGGACGCGACGATGACGACCTGGTACGGCGAGAACCCGAGCCGCTCGGCGCCGCCCGCCAGGTCGAGGCTCTGGGCTTCGGTCTTGAATTGCGACAGCATCCGACGGATCACGCCGTCGGCCGTCAGCCCCTTCTTCACCAGTTGGTACGTGTCGGGGAACAGGAACCCTTCCGCGGTCCCCGCACGCCGCGGGAGGAAGGGCGGCAGGCGGTACCGGCCGCTGTCGGCGAGCGATGCGAAGGCCTTGGCCGAGAGCCCGGTCTGGTCGGCCACCACGCTCGAGATGCTCCGCTCTCCCGGATAGGTGGTGGAGATCCTGAGGCCCTCGGGAACGGTGAGTCGAACGGTCGGTACCTTCGGCGGCGGCGTCGTGATGACGCCGACGATCTCCTCGAGCGACATCCCGACCCGGAGGTCGTAGGTGCCGGCGAGGATCTTCCCGGCCTTCCCCGTCTTCCGCAGGAGGAGGTTGCCGACGAACCCACCGCATCGGATCAGCCCGCGTTGATCGAGGGCGGCGACGACGTCCTGGCCGGTCGCTCCCGACGGGATCGGGAACGCGACCGAGCTTCCCGTGGCAGGGGGTGGCTCCTGGCACCCTCGGTACTTCGCGACCGCCGCGGAGACCGCGCCGGTGACCAGGAAGAACACGACGAGGAGCACGACGAGGCGGACGCGTCGCCGCCGCCGACCCGCGGGGCCCCTCGTGTCCATCGCCGCGTGCGGCGTCGCGGTGTCCATCGGGCGACGAGGATACCGGTCGGGCCGTGCTCAGCCCGTGGAGGCGCCGCTCCGGCGAGCATCGAGCCATGCCTGGAGCGCGATCCTCGCGGCTTCCGCATCGACGACCGAACGCCGCTCGGGTCCCCTCACGGCGGCGTCACGGAGCCCCCGGTCGGCCTCGACCGTCGTGAACCGCTCGTCCTGCATCGCGACGGGGACGGGAAGCGCCATCCGCAGGGTCTCCGCGAACGACTCGGCATGCCTGGCTCGCGGCCCGTGCGATCCGTCCAGCGAAAGCGGCAGACCCAGGACGACGAGCGTCACGCCATGCTCTGCGACGATCGCGGCGATCGCCTTCAGCTCCCCGGGCGGGCGCCCCACCTGCACCGTTCCCAGCGGCACGGCAAGCCGTCGGGCATCATCGGAGATCGCGACACCGATCCGGACATCACCGAGATCCAGTCCCAGCACGCGGCCGGGTGCGTTCATCGCCTCAGCGCCCGTCCAGCAGCTCGCGCAGGCGCGACGGGATCGCGCCGAGCGCCTCCGGCACCTTCGCCGCATCCGTGCCGCCGGCGTTCGCGAGGATGTCCTTGCCGCCCGCCCCGCCGCCGATCGATCGCGCCGCCGGCTCTAGAAGGGCCGGCGCGGTGACCCCGCGCTCGACGGCAGCCGCGGTCGCCGCTGCCACGAGCATCGCCTTGCCGCCGGCACCGCTGCCGACGACGACGACGCCCGGGCCGGCGCTCAGCCGATCGCGCACCTTCCGGGCCAGATCCTTCAGACCGCTCGGGTCCTCACCGGGGACCTCGGAGACCACGAGGGCGACGCCGTCCACGTCGTGCGCGCCGGCAACCAGCGACGCGATCAACGCGTCGCGGTCGCCGGCGCGCAGCGACCCGAGCTCATTCCGGAGCCGCTTGTTGTCCTCCAGGACCCGGCGGGCGCGTTCGATCGCGCCCTGAGGGTCCTTCGCCTCGAGCGCCTCGACGAGGCCTCGCAGGAGCGCACGCTCGGCATTGATCTCGCGGAGCGCGTCCGGTCCGACGAGCGCCTCGACCCGGCGCATCCCGGCGCCGATCGACCCCTCGCGGAGGAGCCGGATCACCGCCACGCTCCCGGTCCGATGGACGTGCGTCCCACCGCAGAGCTCGCGCGAGTAGTCACCGATCTCGACGACGCGGACCAGGTCCCCGTACTTCTCGCCGAACAGACCGACCGCCCCCAGCGACTTCGCCTCTTCCATCGTCGTCTCGAAGATCTTGACGGGGTCGTCGGCCGCCAACCGGCGGTTCGCCTCCAGCTCCGCTTCTTCGAGCAGGTCGGTCCCGACCGGGCCGGGGTTGGGGAAGTCGAAGCGGAGCCGACCGGGCTCGACGAGCGAGCCCGCCTGCCGAGCGTGCTCCCCCAGGAGGTGCTTCAGCGTCCAGTGCACCAGGTGGGTCGACGTGTGCGCACGGGTGGTGGCTTCGCGCCGCGGCACGTCGATCGCGGCGATCGCCGGTTGGTGCGCGCGCACCTCACCGGCGGCAACGATGCCTTCGTGCACGATCCCGCGTTCACCTGCCTGGACGGTGTCGACGACGCGGACCGAACCCGTGTCCGTCCGGATCGTCCCCTGATCCCCGACCTGTCCCCCGCCCTCCGCGTAGAACGGCGTGCGCTCGAGGAAGACCCGAACCCGCTCGCCCTCCTCCGCGACCGTCAGCTCGGCGTTGTCCTCGCCGAGGAGGAGACTGACCGGCGACTCGGCCTCGTGCTCGCGGTACCCGACGAACTCCGTGGCCGGCACCGCTCCGGCTTCCAGACCGATCTCGACCTTCTTGGCGGCCGCACGCGCGCGGTTCCGCTGCTCCTCCAGGAGTGCCGCGAACCGGTCGGTGTCGACCGAGAGACCCTCGTCCGCCGCGATCTCCTGGAGCAACTCGATCGGGAACCCGAACGTGTCGTGCAACTTGAACGCGGCGTCGCCGGAGATCCTCCCGTGCTCGGCCTGCGCCTTCGCGTCGTCGAACAGGGTCATCCCCTGACGCAGCGTGGCCGCGAACCGCTCTTCCTCGGAGTCCGCGACCTGGCGCACGAACGCCTCGTTCTCACGGAGCTCGGGGTAGGCGTCACCGAACCCCTGGATCACGCTCGTGATCACCTCGTCGAGGACACCGCGCTGGATCCCCAGACGGCGTGCGTGCGAGACGACCCGCCGGAGCATCCGGCGCAAGATGTAGCCGCGGCCGGTGTTCGACGGCTGGACGCCATCGGCGATCAGGAACGTCGCCGCCCGCCCGTGCTCGGTGATGACCTTGAGCGAGACGTCGTCGCGGGGATCCTGCCCGTGCTTCCGTCCGGACAGCCGCTCGGCGACCTCCAGCGTCGGACGGAACAGATCGGTCTCGAAGACGTTGTCGACGCTTTGCAGCACCGTCGCCACCCGTTCGAGCGACGAGCCGGTGTCTACGTTCTTGCCCGGGAGCGGCGCCAGGATGTGCAGATCGGCGTCGACCTGGTCCTGGATGAACACGAGGTTCCAGATCTCCATGAAGCGCTCCTCGTCGACGTCGGGGCCGCCGTCGGGTCCGTACTTCGATCCGCGGTCCACGAAGATCTCGCTGCACGGGCCGGCGGGGCCGGCCGCGTGCGTCGACCAGTAGTTGGCGGGCTCGCCCTGGGCGTCGAACATCCCACGACGAACGATCCGTTCCGGGGAGAGGCCGGTGGCCTCGACCCATGCCGTCGCCGCCTCTTCGTCGTCTTCGAACACGGTGACCCAGAGGCGGTCGTGTTCGATCCCGTAGCCCACCGTGATCAGTTCGTGGGCCCACCGGATGGCTTCGACCTTGAAGTAGTCGGCGAACGAGAAGTTGCCGAGCATCTCGAAGAACGTGAGGTGCCGCGCGTCCCGGCCGACGTTCTCGATGTCGTTGGTACGCATGACCTTCTGCGCGGTGGTCGCTCGCCGATAGGGCGGCTCGGCCTGCCCCAGGAAATACGGGATGAACTGGTTCATCCCTGCGTTCGTGAGGAGCAGGCCGGACTCGGGCGGCGGGATCAACGACGACGAGCGGACGCGGACGTGCGCACGTTCCTCGAAGAACGAAAGGAACAGCTCACGGATCCGGTTGCCCTCCACGGGAGGAGTCTACCGGCGGGTCAGACGGCGCCGGAGGAGGCACGTCGTGCTTCGCGCGGAGCTCTCGCTCGCGCTCGTCGGCGGCGCGCTTGCCCTCCTCCAGGGATTCGGCGACGAGCCTGGAGAAGTCCAGCAGCCCGCCCCGTGCTTCCCGAGCGATCGCCGTGGGCTTGGCGCGTTGCATCTGCCGCCGGGTCCAGCGCGAGGCCATGATGGCGCTCGCCGCGCCGAAACCGACACCCAGGGCGAGCCAGAGCGGTCGGCGCACGTCTATCCGTTCCTACTTCTTGGCCTTCTTGGCTGCCCTGGCGAAGCCCTTGCGCACCCCCGCTCCAAATGCGATCAGCTTGACGATCGGGTTCGTCGCCGCTTCCTCGATCAGCGCGGAGACGCGTTCGACCCGTCCGACGATCGATCCCGCCGACTCGAGGACGATGTCCACCCGATCGATCTCGCGGTTGGTCTTCTCGATCGAGGTCTTGACCTCGCGCAGGAGCGGCACGGTCTCCTCGCGCATCGCGTCGATCGTCATCTTCGTGCTCTCCAGGACGCGGAACGTGTTCGCCAGAACGAGACACAGGAACAGGACGAGCACCCCCCACACGGCGGCCACGATGATGAGGGCGGTGTCGCCTGCGGTCGCGATCATGCTTCGGTCCTCCTGGGTGCCTGGCCGGAGCTTCGTAGCCTACCCGGTCGAGGGATCGCGCCGGGAGGGTCCCGCCGGGCCGCTCCCGGGCGTCCAGTCCTTCGTGTCCTCGCCCATGCCCGAGGGCTCGTAGTACCGGTTCCCTCGGTAGCGGACGGGACGGTAGTCCTGATCGGTCCAATGACCGGGTTCGTCATGGGGGTACACGTAGCCCTTCCCGTGGCCGAGCTTCTTCGCGCCTGGGTAGGACGCGTCGCGGAGATGGGCCGGGACCGGGTCGGCCGACACCGCGTCCTCGGACGCCCCCGCGATCGCCGTGTAGACGCTGTTCGATTTCGCGGCACGCGCGAGGTAGATCGTCGCCTGGGCGAGGTTCAGCCGTGCCTCGGGGAGCCCGACGTGCTCGACGGCCTGGGCAGCGGCCACGGCTTGCAGGAGCGCCATGGGATCGGCGAGCCCGATGTCCTCGGACGCGTGCACGATCAACCGACGCGCGATGAAGCGAGGATCCTCCCCGGCCTCGATCATCCGGGCGAGCCAGAACAGCGCGGCGTCCGGGTCCGACCCACGGATCGACTTGATGAACGCCGAGATCACGTCGTAGTGGGCATCGCCCTGCCGGTCGTACACGATCGCTTTCCGTTGCACGGCGTCGGCGGCGAGCTCCAGGCTGATGCCGGTCTCACCCGCGGCCTCGGCCGCGAGCGCGGCGGCCTCGAGCCCCATCAGCGCCATCCGCGCATCCCCGCCGGCGATCGTAACCAGGTGCTCCAGCGCGTCGTCGTCGATCGAAAGGCCCCGCCCGCCGAGGCCTCGCTCGGTGTCGTCCAACGCTCGCCGGACGAGCTCCGCCACGTCGTCGGGGGACAAGGGCTCCAACCGCATCAACAAGCACCGCGAGAGCAAGGGGGTGTTCAACGAGAAGTACGGGTTCTCCGTCGTCGCACCGATCAGCGTCACGGTTCCCTCTTCGACCGCCGGCAGCAACACGTCCTGCTGCGCCTTGGACCACCGATGCACCTCGTCGACGAACAACACGGTCTTGAACAGACCCCCGCGGGCACCGTCCATCACCTTGCGGGCGTCGGCAACGCCGCTGTTGACGGCGGAGAGCTGCATGAGATGGGCACCGACCGCGACGGCCAACAGATGGGCCAAGGTGGTCTTCCCGGAGCCGGCCGGCCCCCACAGGATGAGCGAGGGCAACGCGCCCTTCTCGATCAGCTTCGTGAGCGCCCGCCCGGGTCCGACCAGATGGGTCTGCCCGACGAACTCCGCCGGCGTGCGTGGACGCATCCGGGCGGCGAGGGGAACCTCGGCCATGGCCTCAGTCGTATCGGACGATCTTCTTGGGACGGATCCGGAAGAGCACGCGGACCTGACCCGGCGTGGGCGTCCACGGCTCGTGGTCGTACCGACGGCTCAACGCGTCGATGTGCGCCTCCGCCTCGGGACCGGTGACCCGCTCCTCGACGACACCCTCGACGGAGATCCACCGGTACGCGTCGTCGAACGCCTGGACGGCCACGACCACGCGCGGGTCACGCGCGGCGTTCCGATCCTTGCGCCGGCCCTCCGCGGTGTTCACGAGGACGTGGCGTTCGTCCGCATCCACCCAGGTGATCGACGCGACGGGCGAGCCATCGGGATCGAGGGTCACGACCCAGGCGTAGTTCTGTCCCCTGAGCAGCTCGAGGTCGTCGGGCTCGAGCGAGGCCATCATCGCCCGCCTTCGGAGCGCGCGGGTTCGATGACTCTGATCCCCAGCTCCTGGAGCTGCGCGGGATCGACGGGCGAGGGGCCACCCATCAACGGATCTGCCCCCGACTGAGCCTTGGGGAACGCCTGGACGTCACGGATCGCATCCTTCCCCGCCATGAGCATCGCCAACCGGTCCAGGCCCATCGCGATCCCGCCGTGGGGCGGGGCTCCGTAGCGGAACGCGCGGATCAGATGACCGAACTTCGACTCGATCTCCTCGTGCGACAACCCGAGGACCTCGAAGACACGCTCCTGGATCTGCGGATCGTGGATCCGGATCGAGCCGCCGCCCAGCTCGGACCCGTTCAGGATCAGGTCGTAGGCGCGGGCCTTCGCCGTCCGGGGCTCGAGGTCGTCGGTGAGGGGCGCCGTGAACGGGTGGTGGTTCGAGACCCACTTGTTCTCGTCGTCGCTCCAATCGAACAGCGGCGGCTCGAAGTACCAGACGAACTCCCAGCGCTCGTCCGAGATCAGATCGAGCCGAGCGGCCAGATCCCGCCGGAGCCCGTCGAGCGCGACGTTGGCACGATCGACCCGGTCGCCGACCAGACAGACCAGATCTCCGGGGACGGCGCCGGTGCGGTCGAGGATCCCGTTCCGCTCCTCGTCGCTCAGGAACTTGTCCACCGGCGAGCGGAGGGCTCGTCCATCCTCGACCGCGATCCAGACGAGCCCGGCGGCGCCGCGGCCCTTCGCGTCCTCGACGAGCTTGTCGAGCTCCTTCCGCGAGAGGACCGCGGCGCCGCGCGGGGCGGTGAGCCCCTTGATCACGCCACCGTCGGCGGCGACCTTCGCGAACGCCGCGAACCCCGAGCCCTCGAAGAGGTCGGTGAGCGTCGAGAGCTCCATCCCGTAGCGGAGGTCGGGCTTGTCCGAGCCGTACCGCTCGAGCATCTCGTCGTAGGACATGCGACGGAAGGGCGTGGTCACGTCGACCCCCTGCGTCTCCCGGACGACCCGTGCGTAGAGCGGCTCGATCACCGACACGATGTCCTCCTCGTCGGCGAACGACATCTCGACGTCGAGCTGCGTGAACTCGAGGCCGCGGTCGGCGCGCGGCTTCTCGTCCCGGAGGCATCGCACGATCTGGTAGTAGCGGTCCTGTCCTGCGACCATCAGCAGCTGCTTGAGCTGCTGCGGGGACTGCGGGAGGGCATAGAACGACCCGGGGAACATCCGCGAGGGCACCAGGAAGTCGCGTGCGCCCTCGGGCGTGGCGGTCGTCAGGACCGGGGTCTCCACCTCGAGGAACCCGAGCGGATCCATGTGCTCACGGATCGTCCGGTTGATCTCGTGACGCAGGCGCAGCGCGCGGGTCATCTCGGGCCGTCGCAGGTCGAGGTACCGGTACTCGAGCCGGAGCAGCTCGTCGGCCTCGATCCGGTCTTCGATCACGAACGGCGGCGTCTCCGCGCGGTTGAGCACCTCCACGGACGTCACAACCACCTCCACCGCCCCGGTCGCGAGATCCACGTTCGCCATGCCGGGAGGTCGCTCGCGGACGGAGCCCGTGACCCGCACGACCCACTCGCCGCGCAGCTCCTGCGCCGTAGCGTGCGCCTCGGGAGCGTCGTCCGGATGGAACACGATCTGCACCACGCCCTCGCGGTCGCGCAGGTCGACGAACGTCACGCCGCCGTGGTCGCGGCGGTGGGCGACCCAACCGCACAAGGTCACCTGGTCACCGGCGTGCGCCAGGCGGAGCTCGCCGCACAGGTGCGTCCGCATGGCCGTGACCATCACCGATGGATCCGTCATCGACCCTCCTGGAGGAGCCGGGCCGCCAGCGCACCCGCGGCGACGGTCTCCTGCTCGCCGTCGGCGAGTCGCCGGAGGGTCACGACCCCATCGGCGAGCTCGCGCTCCCCCAGGATCGCCGCGAACGCTGCGCCGGCGTGGTCGGCCATCTTGAGCTGGGCCTTCAGCGGCCGATCCTCGTACGAACGCTCCGCCGGCACGCCGGCGTCGCGGAGTTCGTCGACCAGGCGGCGGGCGGCCGCGCGCGCGTCGCCCTCGCCCACCGCGACCACGAAGCACCGAGTCGCGCGCGCGGCCGCCCGCGGGACCCCCTCACGGTCCATCGCCAGCCGCATGCGATCGAGCCCCAGCGCGAAACCGACGCCCGGGGTCGCCGGGCCACCGAGGATCTCGGCCAGTCCGTCGTAGCGGCCACCGGCGTTGAACGTCGCGGCTTGCACGGAGGCCTCGTTCGTCGAGATCCATTCGAAGGCCGTGCGGGTGTAGTAATCGAGGCCGCGGACGAGCCGCGGATCCAGTTCGTACCGGACGCCCGCATCCTCGAGCCCGGCCCGGACCGCGCCGAAGTGCTCCGAGCACGGGCCGCACAAGCGGTCGGCGATCGTCGGCGCGGCCAGGACGAAGTCCTTCCGGCCGTCGACCTTGCAGTCGAACACGCGGAGCGGATTCTTCGCGAGCCGCACGCGGCAATCCTCGTCCAGCTGGTCGATGTACGGCTCGAAGTAGCGGGTCAGTTCCTCGCGGTACGCGGGGCGGCACTGCCCGTCTCCGATCGAGTTCAGATGGAGGGCGTACTCGCGGATGCCGCGCTCCCGAGCGAACCGCTCCCCCAGCACCAGGACCTCCACGTCCGCCTCGGGGCCCGCGACGCCGACGATCTCGACCCCGAACTGACGGAACTCGCGCAGCCGGCCCGCCTGCGGCCTGCCGTGCCGGAAGTGGCGCCCGACGTAGTAGGTCTTGACAGGCGTCGGCAGATCGTGCGCGTGCGCCAGGTACGCGCGCACGACCCCCGCGGTGCTCTCGGGCCGGAGCGTGACCGATCGTCCGCCCTTGTCCTGGAACGTGTACATCTCCTTCGTCACGACGTCGGACGTGTCCCCGGACGTGCGCACGTACAGCTCCGTGTGCTCGAAGGTGGGCGTCTCCACGTAGCGGAACCCGAACAGACGCGCCGTCGCATGCGACACGTCGTAGAGCGCCAGCAGCTGATCGGCCTCGTCGAGCAGGATGTCCTGCGTCCCTCGGGGCGGCTGGAAGGACATCAGCGCAGCTCCCGCAGGTACGGGTTCGTCGCCCGCTCGCGCCCGACGGTCGTCTCCGGACCGTGACCGGGAAGGACCCGCGATCCGTCGGGAAGGGTCAGGAAGCGGGCGAGGCTCCGGCGCATCTGCGTCGGGTCCGAGTTCGCGAAGTCCGACCGTCCGATCGACCCGGCGAAGACCAGATCGCCCGAGAACACCAGCACATCGTCGCCCACGCGGAAGATGCAATGACCCGGGGTGTGGCCGGGGGTGTGCCAGACCGTGACGTCGAGGCCCGCCAGGCGGAGGACGTCGCCGTCCTCGAACGCACGGAGATCCTTGACGGGTTCCAGCGGGTTGGGGAACGCATCGCGTCCCCACGCCACCGGATCCGTGAACGCGAGTGCGTCCGCCGGGTGGCAGAACACCGGGATCTCGTCGCCGGCGAAGACGCCGGCGGTTCCCGCGTGATCCAGGTGCGCGTGCGTGAGGAGGACGGCGGCGGGCGTCTTGCCCGCGGCAGCGAGGAGCGCATGGACGGCGTCCGGCTCGAACCCGGGGTCGACCACGATGGCCTGGTCCGCGCCGTCGGCCGCGAGCAGCCAGCAATCGGTCCCGTACGGGTTGCGATCGAAGACGTCGAGGAACATCGAGTGGCCATGCTACCGGAGGGGTTCGCGCGGCCCTCGGCCGCGGCCTCCGCTCAGGGCACGACCGCTTCGACCTCCACCTCCACCTTCCAGCGCGGGTCGAGGAACCCGCCGACGACGATCATCGTCGACGCCGGTCGCACGTCGCCGAAGATCGACCCGTGGACCGCCCCGATCGCCTGGGCGTCCGCGCGGTCGACGAGGTACACCCTGGTCCGCACCACGTCGGCGACCGTGGCGCCGGCCTCGGCCAGGGCTCGGGCGACGATCTCGAAGCACCGGTGCGCCTGTGCCGCCGGGTCGGGATCGACGCTGTCGTCCGGCATGATCGGCGCGGTCCCCGACACGACCACGCGATCGCCGACCCGGACCGCGCGGCTGAACCCGATGGTCGCCTCATAGGGGGAGCCCGATGAGACCTGCCGTCGATCGTCCGTCATGCCATCTCCGCGTCGAGCCACATCGTGAAGGGTCCGTCGTTCACCAGCTCGACCTCCATCTCGGCCCCGAAGATACCTCGGCCCACCTTCAGGCCGCGCGCCTCCAGGGCTTCGGCGAACGCCTCCACGAGCTCGGCCGCCACCTCCGGGTCGGCCGCGTACACGAACGACGGTCTCCGACCTTTGCGGGTATCGGCGTACAGCGTGAACTGGGACACGACGAGGGCCTCCCCATCCACGTCCGCGATCGACCGGTTCGTCTTGCCATCGGCGTCGCGGAAGATCCTCAGCCCGACGATCTTCTCGGCCAGCCGGTCGACCTGTGACGCTTCGTCACCACGCCCGACACCCACGAGGAGCACGTAGCCGAGGCCGATCGACGACCTGACCTCGCCCCCGACCGAGACCGCTGCGCGGGACACCCGCTGCAGCAGGACGCGCATCTAGCTGGGGACCACGCGGTACGCGTCGTACACGCTCTCGACACGCTTGACCGACGCGAGCAGGGATGACAGGTGCGTGATGTCCGCGAGCTCGAAGCTGAACCGGAGCCTCGTGATGCGATCGCGTCCGGTGGTCGAGTTGGCCGCGAGGATGTTGACGTGCTGGTCCGACAGCATCGTGGCGATGTCCGAGAGCAGCCGCGTCCGGTCGAGCGCCTCGACCTGGATCGCCACGACGAACGACGTGGATTTCCCCTCCGCCCACGAGACCTCGATCATGCGCTCCGGTTCACGCCGGAGGGTCTTGACGTTCGGGCAGTCGGCCCGGTGCACGGAGACCCCTTGCCCGCGCGTCACGAACCCCACGATCTGATCGCCCGGGACCGGCGTGCAGCACCGGCCGAGCCGCACCCAGACGTCGCCGAGCCCCTTGACCATGACCCCCTTGGCGACATCGGGTTGGGTGATCCGGACGGGTCGCGCGAGCGGGACGTCGGTGACGTCCTCCTCCGCGCTGCCGCTCAGCTGTCGCGACAACCGAGCGACGACCGATTGCGGCGAGACATGCCCTTCCCCGACCGCGACGTACAGGGCATCGAGGTCGGGGTGTTTGAGATCGGTGGCGACCTGCTCCAGCGCCGCCTCGGTGGTCAGTCGCTTGAAGGAGAGGTTCTGCTTGCGCATCTGTCGCTGGAGGAGATCCTTCCCCTGGTCGAGCGCATCCTCGCGGCGTCCCCGTGCGAACCACTGCCGGATCTTGTTCCGGGCGCGCGGCGTCGCGACGAACTGGAGCCAGTCCTGCGACGGCCCCTCCCCCTGCGCCTTCGAGGTGAGGACGTCGACGGAGTCCCCCGTGCGGAGCTCGTAGTCCAGCGGGACGAGCTTGCCGTTCACCTTCGCGCCGATCGTCCGATGCCCGACCTCGGTGTGGATCGCGTAGGAGAAATCGACCGGTGTCGCCCCGTGAGGCAGGTTGATCACGTCGCCCTTCGGTGTGAAGACGAACACCCGTCCACCGGACAGGTCGATCCGCAGGCCCTCCATGAACTCCCGCGGATCGGCCATGTCCTTCAGCCAGTCCATCATCTGTCCGAGCCACGCAAGGTCGGCGGTGTCCTTCGACTGCTTCGCGCCCTCCTTGTACCGCCAGTGCGCCGCGATGCCGTACTGCGCGGTCCGGTGCATGTCCCGGGTGCGGATCTGGATCTCGAGCGGCGTCCCGTTCGGTCCGACGACCGTCGTGTGCAACGACTGGTACATGTTGGACTTGGGCATCGCGACGTAGTCCTTGAACCGTCCGGGGATCGGCTTCCAGAGCGAATGGACAGCGCCGAGCGCCGCGTAGCAATCACGGAGCGAGCCGGCCAGGATCCGGATCCCGACCAGGTCGTAGATCTCCTCGAACTCCTTGCCGCGGATCACCATCTTCTCGTAGATCGAGTAGAGGTGCTTCGGCCGACCCTCCACGTCCGCCTTGACCCCGAGCTCCTTCAACTTCTGACGGATGGACCCGGTGAGCTCCTCGATCAGCGCGCGACGCTCGTCGCGGCGGGCCTCGACCAATCGGGCGATCTCCTTGTACGGCCCCGGATGCAGCGTCTTGAACGACAGATCCTCGAGCTCCCACTTCACCTCTTGCACGCCGAGGCGGTTCGCCAGCGGGGCATAGATCTCGAGCGTCTCGGTCGCCATCCGCCGCTGCCTCCCCTCCGAGAGCGCCTCGACGGTCCGCATGTTGTGGAGCCGGTCGGCGAGCTTGATCAGCAGGACGCGGATGTCGCCCGCCATCGCCACGATCATCTTCCGGACGTTCTCGGCCTGCGCCAGCTCCCGGGTCCGGAACTCCAGCCGGTCGAGCTTCGTCAGCCCGTCGACGATACGGGCAACGTCGTCGCCGAACTCGTCCCGGATCCGGGTGAGCGTGATCTCGGTGTCCTCGACCGTGTCGTGCAGGAGTGCGGCCGTGAGCGTGGTGGTGTCCAGCCGCAGGTCGGCGAGGATCTCGGCGACCGCCAGCGGATGTTCGATGAAGGGCTCGCCCGACTTCCGGACCTGGCCCTCGTGCGCCTTCTCGGCGACATGGTAGGCCTGCTCCAGCCCACGCATGTCCCCTTTCGGGTTGTACGAGCGCACGTTCTTCAGCAGGGTGGGGAGCCCGGCGGGCGGCGCGGTGTCGCCGCGACGCAGGCGTGGGATGGGAAGCCGTCCGCTTCGCTTCTGCGGCGGAGGCGACGGCGGTGTCTCGAGCTGGAGATCTTCCTTGCTGTCCACGGACACCGCCAGTGTACGGCGAGTGCACGCGGCGGATCCTCAGGCGGGTCAGAAGCGGATCAACGTCAGGAGGTCGTAATCCCGCACCTTGTCACGTCCGTGGAGGAAGTCCAGCTCGATCAGGCACGCGATACCACAGACCTTGCCGCCGATGGCTTCCACCAGCGAGGCCGCGGCTCGCGCGGTTCCGCCGGTCGCGAGGACGTCGTCCACCACGAGGACGCGCTCGCCCGGACGGACGGCATCCTTGTGGATCTCGAGGGATGCCGTGCCGTACTCCAGGGCGTACTCCTGACCGATCGTCTCGGAGGGGAGCTTGCCCTTCTTCCGGACCGGGATGATCCCCGCCCCGAAGTGGTACGCGACCGGGGCCGCCAGGATGAACCCGCGCGCCTCGATCCCGACGACCTTATCGACGTTGCCCCGGCCGAAGTGCACGACGATCAGGTCGACGATGGTGGAGAACGCGATCGGGTCAGCGAGCACCGGCGTGATGTCCTTGAAGACGATGCCCGACTCGGGGAAGTCGGGCACGTCCCGGATCAGGGACTTGATCTGTTCGATCTCCACGCCCTACCTCCGTTTGCGCTTGGCCGGCGGGCGTCGCTTCTGACCCGCGCGCGGTCGCGCGTCTCCGCCCTGTCTCGCGGTCGCGCTCCGCGCCGCGGCGTCGGACGCGACCGCGACCTGGGCCCCGTCGGCCGCCGGGACCCGGGCCGGCCGCGGGCGCGGCGCGCCCGGCCGGCCGGGGACCCGCTGCGGCGCCCGCTTGGCCATCTGGCGACTCTTGAGGATCACGAGCGCCGGGGCCGCGATGAAGATCGACGAGTAAGCCCCGATCGCGACACCGACGAACATCGCGAACGCGAAGTTCTTCAGCGTCTCGCCGCCGAACAGCAGCAGCGACAGGATCGGGAGCAGCACGACGAGCGAGGTATTCACCGACCGCATCACGGTCTGGTTGAGCGACAGGTCGACGACCTTCGTGTATCCCATGCGTGCGAGTAGCGCCGCCGACTCCGTGTTCTCCTTGACCTTGTCGTAGATCACCACCGTGTCGTAGAGGCTGAACCCGAGGATCGTGAGGATCGCGATCACCGTCTCCGGGGTGACGAGCCGTCCGGTCAGCGCGTAGACGCCGGCCGTGATCGTCACGTCGTGGACGAGGGCGATCATGGCGCCCGCGGCCATCGTCCATTCGAAACGGAACGCGATGTACAAAGTGATCGCGATCAGTACCAGGACCAACCCACGGACGGCCTTCTTCGAGATCTCCGACCCCCACGTGGGACCGATGTCCTCGACGTTGATGTCCTGGCTCGAGATCCCCGCCTGCGAGGCCAGATCGTTGAGGATCTTGGTCGAGTCCGGGAGACCGGTCAGGCTCTCGGTCCGGATCGCAACCGAGTCACCGCTCACGACCTGAACCGCCCCGGTGAGCCCGTACTTCGCGAGGGTGGCCTCGATGTCTTGGACGGTGGCCCCGGTGTGCAGTGGGTAGGAGATCTGCGCGCCTCCCTCGAAGTCGATCGAGTAATTGAACCCGCGGACCGCGATCCCGACCAGCGAGAGGACGATCAGGACGCCGGAGAACGTGAACCACCAGTTCCGGTGCTCGATCAGCTTGAACCGAGGGATCCGGTACCCGCGGTAGACGTCGAAGAACTCCCGCACCCTCATGCGTCCGGCTCCATCGTGGTATCGAGCGCCGTGTGGTCGGCGGCCGTCGCGGACGTCAACCCGAAGCCGCGCATCTCGACGAGCTTGGTCGTCTTGGAGATCAGGAACACGGTCGGGCGCTTGAAGAAGTACACGACGAAAAGGTCGAGCGCGGTCGCGACCCCCAGCGTGAGCGCGAATCCGCGCACGGAGCTCACGGCCGTCAGATAGAGGACCGCGGCCGCGATCGCCGTCACGATGTCGGCCGCCACGATCGTGCGGAAGGCCCGTTTGAACGCCGGTTGGACGGCCGCCCTCGGCGAGCGGCCCGCGCGGACCTCGTCCTTCAATCGTTCGAAGAACACGATGTAGGAGTCCGCCGTGACCCCGAGGGAGATCACCAACCCGGCGACACCGGCCAGCGAGAGCGTGTACCCGTAGCTCTTCCCGGCGATCGAGATCAGGGCGAGGGCGAGGATCGCCCAGATGGACATCCCGAACCATGCGACGATCCCGAGCAGCCGGTAGTAGAGCAAGAGGTAGATGAACAGCAGGATCAGCCCGGCGACACCGGCGATGATCCCCTCCTTGAGGGACTCCGAGCCGAGCGTCGGGCTCACCGTGCGGACCGATTGACGGGTGAGCTCCACCGGCAGAGCGCCCGCGTTGAGGAGGGATGCGAGGTCCTTGGCTTCCTGCTCGGTGAAGTTCCCGGTGATGATGCCGTTGCCGGCGGTGATCGCGCTCTGCACCTGAGGGTTGGAGATGACCGTCCGGTCGACCGCGATCGCGATCTGGCTATGCGTCGGGGCGGCGGCCGTCGTCGCGGCCGCGAACTTGCTGGACCCCGAGCCGTCGAGGGTGAACGCCACGGCCCATTGCGTGATCGGGTCGGTCTGGGTTCCGCCGGTCAGCTGGGCCGAGGCCTTCGTGATGTTGCTCCCGATGATCACGACGGGACCGAGATGCATCTTCGAGTCGGGAGCCGATCCGGCCGCTCTCGACAGGTACCAGACGTCGTTCTGATCCTGCGTAGCGCCCTGGCAATCCTTCGTCGCTTGCTCCTGCGGCGTGGAACACGTCAGTTGGATCGACGCGTAGCTGGGGTCGGTTGGCGCGACGATCTGGAGGGTCGGCCGTTCCTCGAGCCGCGCCGTCTTCCCGATCAGGTTGAGCAGAGCTTGCTGCCCGGTCTCCCGCTGGCGCTGCGCGGCCGCGGCCTGCGTCGCGAAACAGCCGAAGCTCTGGTTCTGCGAGCTGTACACGCACCATTGGGTCGTGACGTGCGGCGTGGTGTAGCCGGCGAGCGCAGTCTGTGCCGCCTGCTTCGATGCGAGATCGCAGGGCAAAGGCTGGGCGCTGCTCACGTCGAGCTTCCCGTACGCGGTGGCCGGAGCGGGCGACGCCGATGCGCTTGCGGACGCGCTCGCCTTCGCCTTCCTCGAAGGGGACGCGGACGCGCTCGGCGTCGGTGTCGCGCTGGGGCTCGACGACGACGGGGTCTCGATGCACCACGACGTCTTGGTGACCTTCGACGTGATGCCCGTGCGGGCCGCCTCCGCGTCCGCACGCGAGGGGTAGCACTTCAGCTCGGTGTTCCCGATGTCCGTCAGACAGTACTGCGACGCACCCTGCGGAGGTCCGACGGTTGGGGACGCCGATCCCGACGCTGCCGATGATGCCGACGCGGAGGCGGAGGTGCTGGCCGACGGCGTCGCGCTCTGCTTGGGAGCCGATGTGATGCCGCCTTTCGCGGCATCGGCTTCCTGTTGGGAGGCGTAGCACTGCAGCTGGTCGCCGTTCCCGTCCAGCAGACAGACCTGCGTTGCCTGTGACCCCACCGTGAATCCGCTGAGCGCCTCCTGGGCGACCGACTGGTCGGCCGAGCACCCGTAGCTGTTCTGCTTGGGATCCTCGATGCAATAGCTGTCTGTCGCCTGCTGCCGCACGGTGCTGTTCGACAGACCCGGGATCTGGATCTCGATGGTGTTGCCCGACAGGAAGATGTCGGGCTCGCCGACCCCGAAGGCGTCCACACGATTCCGGATGTTCTCGAGCGCCTGGTTCATGGTGCCCTGGTCGGTGCCCGGCGGCGCCGACAGGATCACGGCGAGTCCGCCCTCGAGATCGAGCCCGAGCACGGGCTTGAAGACCCCGAAGGCGAACGAGAACGCGGACGCCACGACCAAGATCGCGATGAAGATCACGGAGATCCACAAGCCGCGGCTGCGCTTCACGCCAACAGCTCCTGTCCGTTGATCACCAGACGGAACCGGGCCTCGACCGCTTCGGCCGCGAAGCGGCACATCTGCATGCGTCCGAGGAAGATCTCGAAGTACTCCATGACCTGGCTGATGGTGGTGTCGATCGTCAGCTCGAGGCTGACCGTGCGGGCGTCGGAGTCTACCCGCAGGAAGCTCTGTTCGACGGCGTAGTTCACGCGGTCGTGGATGTCTCGGTCGACGTTCACCGCTTTGCGTACGCGGCTGCGGTGCACGTCGGATTTGTCCGCCAGGATCACGGCTGCGGAGATCGGTGAGACCGCCGTCCCCTCGGCCTCCTCGTGATTGGCGATCGCGGCGATGATCGGCATCAGATCGGCCCCCTGCACCCGGTCACGCAGGCTCTGGTAGACCAGGACCCCGCCGGTCTGCCCATGGGCGTCACGAGCGAGGGCGTTCCCCACGTCGTGCAGGTAACCGGCGACGCAGGCGAGCTGCGCCTCACGCTCGGTGAAGCCGAGCCGATGCAGGACCTGGTATCCGATCTTGCCGACGAGGTTGGCGTGCCGGAAGCCGTGCTCGGTGTACCCCATCGCATCCATCACGCGGTCCGCCGACGCGATGTACAACGAGAGCTCGGGATCGTTCTGGACATCCTCGAGGGTGATGCTCGCGACGTCCGGTGGGGCGGGCTCCGGGGCGGGGACCTCAGGAACGGGCGCGCCCTCGGGTGTTCCGATGGCGTCGGGCTCGCTCACGATCGGATCGGGCCCGCCGCGTTCTCATCGGGCCCATCGTCGGGGGGCGGGGCGACCTCCCCGGCGTCGTCATCGTCCTCGTCATCGACCTCGTCGTCATCGTCGATGTCGTCCTCGGTGAGCCGGCGTGCGATCCCAGCACGCAGCATCTTCACGCGCGTCCCCGCCGCGATCTCCACGGTGACGGTGCCCTCGTCCTCGTCCTCGTCGACGATCGTGCCGAAGATCCCCGACGTCGTCAGGACCTCGTCACCGATCTCCGCCGCCTGCTGGAGGGCTTGCTGGGTCCGGACCCGCTTCTGCTGGTTGCGCATGAACACGAAGAGCAACCCGAGCGGGAGCGCGAAGATGAGAAGGGTGAAGAAGCTGCCTCCGCCCGAAGAGCCCTGCGCGAGGAGGGAGTGCATGGGGTTCCTTTCACGTCCGGGATGGGTTCGACGTCGTCGCGGTGCGACGAGGACCGAGTCTACCTGCGGGGTCGGCCGCGCGGCGGGTCAGATGGGCAGGCGGCCGCGCGGCGCGCGGCCGACGTGCGCGTACGCCCGCTCGGTCGCGAGGCGACCGCGCGGCGTCCGCTGGATGAACCCGAGCTGGATCAGGTAGGGCTCCACGACGTCCTCGACCGTGTCCGGCTCTTCGCCGACGGCGGCCGCGAGCGTCGTCAGACCGATCGGTCCCCCCGAGAACTTCTCGATCAGGACGTCGAGGACGGCGTGATCCAGCCGGTCCAGACCGAGCTCGTCGACCTCGAACACCGCCAGGCCGGAGCGCGCGATGTCGCCGGTCACCCGCCCGTCGTGGCGGACCTCGGCCACGTCGCGCACACGGCGCAGGAGACGGTTGGCGATCCGCGGGGTCCCACGGGATCGCCGCGCGATCTCGTGGGCCCCGTCCGCGTCGGCGCCCACCTGGAGGATCCCCGCGCTCCGCAGCACGATCTGCTCCAGGTCGTCCACGTCGTAGTAGTCCAGGCGCGGGCTGAACCCGAACCGTTCGCGGAGCGGCAGCGTGATCCGGCCCGGGCGGGTGGTCGCGCCGATCAGGGTGAAGCGCGGCAGATCCAGTCGGATCGAGCGCGCAGTCGGGCCCTTGCCGAGCACCACGTCGAGGCTGAAGTCCTCGAGTGCGGGATACAGCACCTCCTCGACGGAACGCGGCATGCGGTGGACCTCATCGACGAAGAGCACGTCGCCCTCACCCAGGTTCGTGAGGATCGCCGCGAGATCGCTCGGGCGCTCGAGCGCCGGTCCCGAGGTCGGTTGGAACCCGGCCGACATCTCGTGGGCGACGATCTGGGCGAGCGTCGTCTTGCCGAGCCCCGGAGGACCGCTGAACAGGAGATGGTCGACGGGCTCCACGCGTTCCCGCGCCGCCTGGAGGAGGACCGCTAGCTGCTCCTTCACACGATCTTGCCCCACGAACTCCGCGAGCGAGCGCGGTCGCAGCGCGATGTCGAGCTCGTGGTCTTCCGGAGACAGGACGGCAGCCTCGGTCACGCGATCATCGGAGCGTTCGGGGTCCGGGCCCGTGAGATCCACCACCTCGCTCATCGTCCCACCTGCTGGAGCGCCACGCGGAGGAGTTCCTCGACCGGCTTCCCGTCGACATCCATGCCACGTAGCGCCTCGGAGGCCTCGACCGGCGTCAGACCGAGCTGCAGGAGGGCGTCCCGGACGTCTGCAAGCGGGCCTTCCGCGACGAGCTCGGACTCGCCACCGAGCTCGTCTCGGAGATCGAGGACGACCCGCTGTGCGACCTTCCTCCCGACGCCGGGAACGACCGTGAGCGTCGCCGCGTCACCTGCCACGACGGCCCGGCGGATCGCGTCCGGTCGCAGGGCGGACAGGAAGCTGAGCGCCACCTTGGGTCCGACCCCGGTCACCCCGGTCAGTCGATCGAATAGCTCGCGCTCGTCGACCGAGGAGAAACCGTACAGCGTCATCGAGTCCTCGCGCACAACCATCCGCGTATGGATCCGCGCGACGCCGCCGACCGGTGGGAGGGCGGCGACGACCGCGGTCGGGACGGCGACGGCGTATCCGATGCCCCCGACCGAAAGGACCACCTGTGTCGCGGACTTCTCGACGACCTCGCCTTCGAGGAACGCGATCATCGCGTCACCGCCCGCGACCGGATGGGGCCCGGAACGCGTGAGGCCGCCCGCATCCGCGAGCCCATCAGGTGCGTGAGCGCGATCGCCACGGCATCGACGGCGTCGGCTTGGACCGGGCAGTCCCGGAGCCCGTGGATCCGCACGAGTGCATCGCGGACCTGGTGCTTGTCGGCATCGCCGGCGCCCGTGATCGCGATCTTCACCTCGTTCGGTCCGTACTCTTCGACCAGCAGGCCCGCACGGTCCGCGACGACCATGACGGCACCCGTCGCCCGCGCTACCTGGAGGGCGCTCACCTGGTTGCGGTTCCACGCGAGACGTTCGATCGCGACCGCGTCCGGGCCGTGCAACCCGATCGCCGCGTCGACCTCATCGGCGAGCCGGCGGAGCCGCGTGGCTCCGGCGAGATCGGGCGGCGTCCGGACGGTCGTCGCCCATACCAGGGAGACCTTCCGATCGGCGCGAGCGACCACCGCGAGCCCCACGTTCGCGACCCCCGGATCGATGCCGAGCACACAAGAATCGAACATCTGTTCGCGCAGTCTAGGGTCCGGACCTGCCCCGAGCAACGACCGGGCGGGCGGGGGTGGATCGCGGTCCAGGGCTGGCGGCCGACCGGCCGCCGAGCGGGCTCATCACCCCAGGCCGCCGAGCGGCGGTTGCCCCGCCGCCGAGTTCGGTGCGGGCACGGTGTCCGGCGCGTTGCGGAGCACGGTACGCGGGGAGGCCAGTTCGGCGCCGGTGAGGAGCGCGACCGGCTGACCGCCGCCGGCGTCCACCGAGTACAACTCCGTGGGGCTTGCGCATCCGCCGGCTTCCACGAGCAGGTGCGTCCGATCGAGCCACCCGAGCGCCGCCGTCGGCCGATCCTCGAACGGCATGGCCGGCGTCGCCGACCCGCCTTCGATGATCAACGCCTGCCGGTCGTCGCACACGGTGCCCGTGTCCACCGACTTGAGCGAGCCCGCCGGCGCGAGTTGGAGATCCCGGGCGAAGGTGCCGTCGCTCCCTCGCCAGACGTCCGTGAAGCTCGAGCGATGGCCCAGATCCATCCAGTGGAGCATCGGATACCCTCCGCCGTGCTGGGCGACCCACCACAGTCGCTGGCCGTCGGGACTGAAGGCGATCGACGTGAACCGCGTGCCGCCCCGACCGAACACGAGCCGGGTGGCATCGGTCCCCTCGTTCGTCGAGAACCAGATCGCCTGCATCCCGTCCTTTTCCACCACGAACGCCAGTGCCAATCCACTCGGGTGGTACGCCACGTGGAGATAGGTGCCGGACGGGAGCGCGGTCAGCCGTTCGACCCGGCCGTCGTCCATGAAACGCTTCTCGGGCTCCCCCGCCGCGCCGGCGAACACGACAGCGAGCCCGATGGGATGCCCCCAATCGAACGTCGTGGGTTCGGCGGCGATCCCCGGCAGATCGGGCGCATCCGCGTTCAGTCCGTGAACGCGGAACCCGCCGAGGAGGACCCGATCGCCCAGGGGGCCCCAGGCGAACGGACCGGGGTCCCGTACTCGGAACAGACAGCTGAGCGTGTCCCTCACCGGATCGAGCGCCCACGCGCGTCCTGCGGACACGAAGGCAACGGTCTGCGAAGCGAGCGACGGACCGGGACAGCCGCTCGGGAGCGGGGTCCCGTCGGCGAGGATCGCCGCGACGGGCGCGGGTGTCCCACCGGACGTTGCGGGGGAGGTGGCGGGCGGCGCCGTGGGCGGAGCGCTCGGTGACCCCTGGGTGCACGCGCCCACCAGGAAGGACACCGCGAGGAGCCAACGGAACGTTCGCATGCCGATGCTCGACGGTACACCGCTCGTGGGCCTCTTGCGAGGGGCGGTCGGCCGGGAGCGCCCCTAGAGGGACGCCATGACCTCTTCCGGGATGTCGAAGTTGGCGTAGACGTTCTGAACGTCGTCGAGCTCCTCCAACGCGTCGATAAGCTGCAGCACGTGGCGAGCCTCACCGCCGTCGACGGGGATCGAGGTGGTGGGGACCATCGAGATCTCGGCGGACGACGCCGGGACCCCCGCCCCACGCAAGGCGGCCTCCACCGCCTTGAAGTCCTGAGGATCCGTGACGATGTCCCACGACGACTCGGAGTCGGCCAGGTCCTCGGCCCCCCCTTGCAACGCAAGGTCGAGCAATACTTCCTCATCCGGCGCGACCGCCTTGTCAACCACGATCAGGCCCTTGCGTTGGAACATCCACAGGGTCGACCCGCTCTCCCCCAGGTTCCCCCCGTTCCGGGTGAACGCGTGACGCACCTCCTGCGCGGTCCGGTTGCGGTTGTCCGTCAAGGCTTCGACGACGAGCGCGATCCCACCGGGCGCGTACCCCTCGTAGGTGATCTCCTCGTACCTGGCTCCGCCCTCGAGCTCACCGGTCCCGCGCTTGATCGCCCGGTCGATGTTCTCGCTCGGAACGGAGAAGCTTCGGGCCTTCTCGACGGCCGACGCGAGCGTCATGTTCCCCTCGATGCTCCCGCCGCCTTCCCTCGCCGCGACCTCCACCGCACGGAGCAGCTTCGCGAACATGTTTGAGCGCTTGGCGTCCGCCGCCCCCTTCTTGCGCTTGATCGTCGCCCACTTCGAATGGCCGGACACGGATCACGCCTTCCGCAGGAGGTACTCGTGGAGCCCGGTCTCGCGCACGAGCTCGGGGTGGAACGACGTCGCGAGGAGGTTCCCCTGCTCCAGGACGACGGGCCGACCCTCGAACTCGGCCAGCACGGCGACCCCATCTCCGATCCGCTCGATCCACGGCGCTCGGATGAACACACCGCGGACGCGATGCTCGATCCCGCGCACGTCGAGGTCCGCCTCGAACGAGTCCACCTGCCGCCCATAGGCGTTCCGGCGCACGGAGATGTCCATCAGCCCGAACAGCGCTTCGCCACCCTCGACCTCGCGCGCGAGGACGATCATCCCCGCGCACGTGCCGAGGATCGGCATCCCCGCTCTCGCTCGCTCCCGGATCGGGTCGACCAAGCCGTACGCCCGGGCGAGCTTGCCGATCGTGGTGGATTCTCCGCCGGGGATCGCCAGGCAGTCGACGCCGTCGAGGTCCGCCGGCAGGCGGACCTCGACGGGCGTGGCGCCGGCTTCCGCGAACACGTGAGCGTGTTCGCGGAAATCACCCTGGAGCGCCAGGACCCCCGCTTTCATCGAGGAGCTCCGCGACTACCAGCCGCGGTCTTGCAACCGCGTCTGGAGCGTCTCGATCTCGAGCCCATGCATCGGCTCGCCCAGGCCATGGGAGACCTTCGCCAGCACATCGGGATCCTGGAAGTGGGTCGTCGCCTCGACGATCGCGCGCGCCATGGTCGCGGGTTCCTCGGACTTGAAGATGCCGGAGCCGACGAAGACGCCGTCGACGCCGAGCTGCATCATCAGGGCGGCGTCCGCCGGTGTCGCGATCCCGCCGGCCGAGAAGTTCACGACGGGCAGCCGCCCCGTCTCGGCGACCATCCGGACCAACTCGACCGGAGCGCCCAGCTCCTTCGCCTTCGTGACGTGCTGCTCCGGACGAAGCTGGGTGCACTCCGCGATCTGGCTGAGCAGCGCTCGCTCGTGTCGCACGGCCTCGACCACGTTGCCGGTCCCGGCCTCGCCCTTCGTGCGGATCATCGCGGCGCCCTCGGCGATCCTGCGCAGCGCCTCGCCGAGGTTCCGGCAGCCGCACACGAACGGGACCGTGAACGCCCACTTGTCGATGTGGTACTCCTCGTCGGCCGGCGTCAGCACCTCGGATTCGTCGATGTAATCGACGCCGAGGGCTTGGAGGACCTGTGCCTCGACGAAGTGCCCGATCCGAGCCTTCGCCATCACGGGCACCGACACGGCGGCCTTGATCTCCTCGATCTTCGTGGGGTCCGCCATGCGGGCGACCCCGCCTTCCTTCCGGATGTCGGCGGGGACGCGCTCGAGAGCCATCACGGCGCACGCGCCGGCGTCCTCAGCGATCTTCGCCTGCTCCGCCGTGGTGACGTCCATGATGACGCCGCCCTTGAGCATCTCCGCCAGCCCGGACTTCACGGTGAACGTGCCGGTCTCGCGCTGCACGGGATCGCCTCCTCGTCGATGGACCCCGACCAGTGTAGCCGAGGCCCGAACCGCCGGATCGGGGACGAACCACGACGATCGGACCACGCGAACTACGACGGACGTCTCAGTTCCGGCGGTGTCGCGTGAGGTACCGTCGCTCCGGGGAACGACTCATCCGTGCCGGGAGGGCCGTCGATCATGCACCCGACAAGTTCGCCGTATCGCGCTGTCACCGTTGGCTCTGTGCTCTTCGTGGCCGTGCTCTGGCTCGCTGCCCCGGTGAACGCAGCCACCTCGAGTCCCAGTCTCCAACTGGTCCGCACGATCCGTACGTCGCCGTTCGTGAACTCGACGATCTCGATGAAGGACGCCGAGGGCAGCGCCTACGTGCCGCAGGACAACTCGATCTGGCTCGCCGATGACAACGGCCGGGCGATCTACGAGGTCGATCCGACCAACGGCAACCTCAAGAGGATGATCGGAACCGCGACCTTCCAGGCGACGCCCAGGTTCGGAGGCGGCCAGGTCGCAGGTTCCACCCGCGACCAGGACATCGAGAGCATGGCCTACGACGCCGGGAGGGACGCCCTGTACGCGTTCTCCGGGATCTGCTGCAGCGGCTCGTCTCAGCCGACGGCGTTCCGGATGCTCCGCGACGCGAAGGGCGTGTTCCAGGTCGAGTCGTATCAGCCGCTTCCGACCGGGAGCGACTTCACGGCATCGGGGTGGAACCCCGCGGATGGCAAGCTCTACGTCGGGGTTCACAAGGACTTCCGGAGCTACGACTACGCGACGAACTCGCCGGGGCCGACCTTCCAGGTGCCGACCCTGCGCGCGATCCTGGGGATGAGCTTCTCGTCCAACGGCCAGCAGCTGTACGTCGCACATCACGACAGCTCCGGGAATGCCCAGTTCTCCGTCGTCGACTGGGGGACGAAGACGCTGGTCCCGGGCTGGACGTTCACCCTGACCTCGTTCGGTATCCGGGATAGCCGAGCCGTGGAGATGATCAACGGCCAGTTCTACATCCTCGATGGATACGACGGCCGGGCCAAGGGCGATCCGCTGCGTCACGCGCTGTACGTCTTCAACGTGCAGGCTTAGCTTCACATCTCCTTGAGACGCTGGATCCGCTCTTCGATCGGCGGGTGCGTCGAGAAGAGCTTCTCCATCGTGCTGGTCTCCTGGCCGGGAACGCGCGATGGCTGCTCGAGCCAGAGATGCGCGGTGGCGTTGTTCGCCGACCGCATCGCGTGCGGCGCGTCGCGGATCTTCTCGAGGGCGCTGATCAACCCCGGTGGGTACCGCGTCAACAGCACCCCCTGCGCATCGGCGAGGTACTCACGGTTCCGGGACACCGACAGCTTGATCAGCTGTCCGGCGAGCGGCGCCAGGATCAACAGCACGATGCCGACCGCGAACAGGACCAGCGTGATGATGCCGCCCCCGTCGCCGCCGTCACGGCGCCCGCCCATCCGTCCGCCGCTCCAGAACCACGACCGCATGAAGAACTCGGACATCAGCACGGCCGCGCCGACCACGGTCGCGACCACCGTCCCAACGAGGATGTCGCGATCGAGCACGTGGGACATCTCGTGGCCGATCACGCCCTCCAGCTCGACGCGGTTCATGATATCGATGAGCCCCTGCGTCACCGCGATCGAGGAATGCTGCGGGTCCCGGCCCGTCGCGAACGCGTTCGGCGCCTGCTCGGGCACCACGTAGACGCGCGGCTTGGGGACCCCCGCGGCGATCGCGATCCCCTCCACGATGTTGTGCAACCTCGGTTCCTGCTCGGCGGTCACCTCGCGCGCACCGGTGGATGCCAGCACGATCCGATCGCCGGCGAAGTAGGACCCGAGCGACAGGACCACCGCGAGGACGGTCGCGATCACGACTCCCGCCACGCCGCCGCGGAAGAAGAGGAACCCGATCGCGTAGCCGATCAATGCGGTGAACGCGATCGCGACGACGAACAGCAGCACCGTCTTGCGCTTGTTCGCCGCGATCTGCTCGTGCACTACGGCTCCGTGGTTGTGCTCCCGAGGTCGACGCGCACCGGCCCTCGGGCCGAGTCCTCGATGTCGAAGAACTCGCGACGCTCGAAGTGGGAGAGCGTGGCGATCACGCTCGATGGGAACGACTGGATCCGGGTGTTCAACAATCGCACCTGTTCGTTGTAGTACTGGCGCGCGTACGCGATCTTCGACTCGGTCCCGGTGAGCTCCTCCTGCAGTGCCAGGAAGTTCGCCGAGGCCTTCAGATCCGGGTAGTTCTCCGCCACGGCCAGGAGCTTGCGGAGTCCGGAGGTGATCGCGTTCTCGGCCGAGGCCTGCTCGGCGGCTCCGGTGGCCCCGATCGCGGCCGAGCGAGCCCGGGCTACCTCCTCGAACAGCTCGCGTTCGTGGGCCGCGTATCCCTTCACGGTCTCGACGAGGTTCGGGATCAGGTCGTAGCGCCGGCGGAGCTGGACGTCGATCTGCGACCATCCCTCCTCTGCCCGGTTCCGGTACGTGACCAGCCGGTTGTACGCGAGCACGGTCCACAGGAGTGCCAGGACGACGATCCCGAGGACGATCCACACCGCCAGCACGGGCCTAGCGTAGCGAAGGTGGACCGGCCTGCATGGCTCGGCCGTACGCGTCCTCGATCCGCTCGACCACGAACGACCAGTCGAAGGCCGTCGCGCGGTCGCGGCCGGCCGCGACCAGCCGCTCGGCCAACGACGGATCGCCGAGGACGCGCCCGGCCGCGGCCGCGAGGGCGGCGGGGTCCCGAGGCGGGACGAGCAGCCCGTCGGCCCCGTCCCGGACGACCTCGTCGTAGCCGGGGATGTCGCTCGCGACGACGGGCAGCCCGGCCGCCATCGCCTCGACCAGGACGACGCCGAACGATTCGCCCCCGACCGCCGGGCCCAGGTAGAGGTCGCACGCCGCCGCCAGCGCCGGGAGGTCGGCATGCGAGACCGTGCCGAGCATCCGCACCCGTTCCCGGTCCACAACGCGTAGTCGATCGACGACGTCGCGTTGGGGTCCATCCCCGGCGACGATCAAGCGGAGATCCTCGCGCGACGAGCCCAGCCGTCGGAACGCATCCACCGCGACGGGGAACCCCTTGCGTTCATCCAGACGCCCTACGAAGAGCACCTTCGTCCCCGGACCCAGGTCGGCGGGGATCGCCTCAGCGAACAGGGCCGTGTCGACCCCGTTCGGGACGATCTCGAACGACCCGCCGATGCGCGAGCGTTCGAACGCCGCCGCCCGCTCGGACACGGCGATCCGGATCGCGAGCCGGCGGGCGACCCGGCGGATCAGCGGCGCGGACAGGTCGTAGAGGCGCGCGCGCGTGGCGCCGGAATGGAAGGTGCCCACCACGGGCACGCGCGCCTCGAGGGTCGCCCACATCCCGGTGGACGGAGCGGTCGGCTGATGAGCGTGAACGACATCGGGCCCGAACGCGCGGAGCAGGGCGCGGATCCGGCCCCGTGACCATGGCCGCGGATCGATCGGTGCGGTGGAGGCGTTGTACGGGATGTCGACCGGCCGGCCGACGCGGACGACGTGTGGCTCGGGCGGGGGCCGTCGTGCCGGGGTCAGGACGATGACGTCGTGTCCCCGGGAGAGCAGCCGCTCCGCGAGCTCGCGCACCTGCACCTGCACGCCGCCTGCGTCGTCCCACGCGTACGGACAGGCGAGCGCGACCCTCACGTTCCGACCCGGTCGGACCAGCCGGGCTGGAACAGGTGCCAATCCGGCGGGGACGCCGAGATCGCCCGCTCGAACGCGCGGGCGATCTCACGGGTGATCGCCGTCGCGTCCTCGCGACGGCTCCCGGTCCTCGGCACCTCCTCGAGCGGGTGCAGGACGCAGCGCCAGCCGGTCGGCGTCTCATAGATCGACGCCACCACGATCGGCGCATCGCTCGACAGCGCGAGCAGCGCCGGACCGGCCGGCAGCTTGCGGCGCCCGCCGAACATCTCGACCTCGACGCCGCGTCCGGTGAGGTCGCGGTCGGCGACCAGCGCCACCACGCGACTCTCCCCCAGCGCCGTGGTGAGCGCCCTGCCGACGCGACCGTCCTGGTCGAGACCGATGATCGTCATACCGAGCGCCTGACGGTGTTCGAGGAACAACCGGAACAGCTCGTCGGGCCGGAGCCGCTCGGCAACGGAGACGACGGGCAGACCTCGCTGCAGCATCGCCCGGCCGGCGGCGTCCCAGTTCCCCATGTGCGGCAGGACGGCGATCACGCCCGTCCCGGCGGCGACCGGATCGGCCAGGTGCTCGATCCCGTTCCACACGAAGGCGGCATCGATCCGATCGTCGGACCAATCGACGACATCGAACGCATCGAACCAGTAGCGCGCATAGCGGCGGAACGCCTCCTTCGTCGCCGCTTGGACGAGCGGATCCTCGACCGATCGGCCCAGCACCATCGCCTGGTTGGCGGCCACGATCGATCGGACACGGGGTGCCACGTGGTACGCGAGCGACCCGGCCCAGCGGAACAGCATCCTGCCGGTATGCGTCGGCAGGGTTCGGCCGAGCCAGCCGACCGTCGCGAAAGCGCGGTACGCGATCCGCTCGCGAGGACTCGGGGAGGCCGCCTGGCTCACGTCCGGCCCTCGCGCGCGACCTGTCCCGTTCGGACCGCGGCCGCGAGGACCGACGTCGCGGCCGCGGCCCAGACGGCCCAGCCAAGACCGTCGACCAGCAGGCCCGTGGTCACGAGCGCATACCGGAGGCCGCGCGAGACGTGGCTCTCTTCGAGGGAGTAACCCAGCGCCGCCCCACGTGCCCGGACGTAGGAGGACAAGAAGCTGGCACAGAGGGCGACGATCGCGCCGATCGCCACGCCGGGCGACGCGCTCCGAGAGACCCACGCGATCGGCCCCAGCACGGCAGCGTCCCATCCGCGATCGAGCAGCTCGGTGAGCATCCGATCGACCGGACCGCCCTCGCCGTGGTTCGCCCGGTGCCCGCCGAACAGCAGCAGCGCCGCACCGGCTCCCGCGAAGGCGCCCGCGCGGGTGAGCTGGCCGACGACGACGAACCAGCCGGCGCCGGCCGCGAATCCGGCGCCCGACAAGAGGGCGGCCCGCGTGAGCGCCGTCCCCGGCGGCTGTCGCTGGAAGCGCACCATCGGAACGGGCGCGAGCGTAGCAACTCGCTACGCTGCCCGGAGCCTTTCTGTGCTGGTCAGACGCATGCAGGGGGTTCGGAGTAGCACCATTTGAGCACCACGATCCCGAACCGCCGGTACTGGGTCGCCTCTCATGCCGTCCGTTCCCAAGCCGCCGCCATCCAGGTCTGGACGTTCATTCCTCGCCCCAGCCCGATCATCGACGACATCGACCGGACTTGCAGCGCGATGGACTCCGGCGAGTGACGCGGGATTGCGTCGCAGAGCGCGGTGAACGAGACCGACCCTTCCCAGTCGTTGTGGCGTTGCGGGTCCAGCATGTCGCGGGCGTTCGCGCGGACAAACCGCGCGATCGCGTCCTGCTCTTGCTCGACGTACTCAGTCAGGACGCGCGCGGGCTTCGGGGTCGGGTTGCAGATCGCGCACGTTGCCGCGTTCATGCCGTGCAGGCACTCGACGGTCAACGGGCCTGGCCTCCGGTAGAGGACCTCGCGGAGTCCCCGGCGGCCTCACGGAAGACGCGATCGAGCTCGGCCGCCTTCCGCCGGCGGCCGGCGTCGTAGGCGTGGGAGTAGTGGGCGGTCATCGTGCTCGCGGTGTGCCCGAGCTCCGCCTGGGCCTCCACTAAGGAGTAGCCCGCGGAACCCATCAGGCTCGCCGCGGTGTGACGCAGGTCGTGCGTCCTGAGCGCCGGATCCAGGCCCACCTTCTTCGCGGCCGGCTTGAGCACGTACTTGAGGAAGGCGTTGCGATTGACCCACTCCCCTTCCTCGTCCGCGAACAGGAGGCCCGCGAGGTCGACGTTGCCCAGGTCGTCGCGACGGCAGTACCGAGCGACGTGCTGGGTCAGCTCGAGGCGCACCCCCTCGGGCAGGAACACCTCTCGCCGGCCAGCGTCGGTCTTCGGTTCGCCGGCCATCGTGCGATTGTTCACGACGTTCACAGCCTTGTCGACGTTCACCTTTCCGTCGAGGCCAACGTCGGACACGCGCAAGGCACACGCCTCACCGATCCGGAGGCCGCCGTAGCCGAGGAGCAGGACGAGCGCGCGGTACCGGGGATCGACGGCATCGGCCAGCGCGTGCAGTTGAGCTGCGTCAAGCGCGATCGCCTTGCGCTTCTTGACGGGCGAGACCTCGATGCCCCTCGCGGGGTTGACCTCGATCCGACCCTGCACATGCGCGATCCACGAGGAACGGCGGCCTTTCCAACAACGCTCCGGTTGGGGACGCAAGGCGAAGGACGCACTGAAGCGTCCGATGGAGGAGCGGGACGTGCTCCGAGAGTG
This sequence comes from Actinomycetota bacterium, assembly GCA_005884925.1. GTDB lineage: Bacteria > Actinomycetota > UBA4738 > UBA4738 > HRBIN12 > AC-51. Next base: position 39,637 of record VAYU01000016.1, read on the forward strand.
GATCCGCGGCCTCGAGAGAAGCATCAGCACTCGCTAGCCCCGACGCGGACCGGCGTGCTCCGCTGAAGCTGCCCGCGGAAGCACGGAAGAAGGCCCCCGACCTTCGGATCGGGGGTCTCTTCTCTGCCCGAGTCATACCCGTATCCATCGGTTGCCTGCATTCTGTGATGAGAAAGGACGGGCCAGACAGGCGACATGGGAGTGAACCTGCCATCCGCGGTCAGGCCGCTAGGCCCGCCCTCGGGCTCAGCCTAGGACGGACCTCATCACGGCGACGCTTCCAGCTCTCCTAGCAACCTGACGGTACTTGCGTCGGAGCTCAGGGTTAAGCGAGAGCTGATCCACGAGGTTGGCCGAGGCGGTCCCGCGTTCGTCCCGATACCGGAGTAGCTGCGAAGCGATCGCGTCTCGGTCGAGCTGGTCGCGGATCAGGACGCGCCGGAGCGTGTCGCGGCCGTGAGGGTCGAGCGTTTCGAGGAGGGCCCGGAGGTCGTCGTCCTCACCGCCGCCAGCAGGTTTGACGGTTTGGGGTACGTTCCGCGGATGGCGACCCTCCCTCTGTCGAAGCGCCTCCTGGAGGGCATTCTGTCGATCGGGAGGACCCCGGAGGAGTCGGACAGCCGTCGCAGCGGCCGCAGGGTCTTCATGCTCGCGTTCATCATCGCGACCCTGCTCGGCACCCCGGTGGTCATCGCGAGGTTCACCCAGGGCTACACGTGGGTCGGTGTCGTGGATCTCGTCTCGCTCTTGCTCTCCGTCGTCCTGATCGTCGTGATCGCGATCCGCCCGACGAGCTACACGGCCTGCCTCCACGCGATATTCGCCGCGAGCATGGTGGGTCCCATGCTGGACACGGCGATGTTCGGAGGGCTCCTTCCCTCCGGACTGCTCGTGAGCTTCGGTCTGGTCGTCGCACTCGGAGCCCTGCTAGCGATCGACCTTCGGGCAGGCCTCGTCTGGTTCGGCATTTTCGTGCTGTCCGTCGTGTACGCGCTCGCGGTTCCCCACTGGATCGATCCGATCTACGCCCTCGAGGATCCGACGGGCGACGCCGCTATCAACCTCATCACGACCGGCATCGTCACGATGGCCGTCATGATCTACTTCGTACGTCAGCGAGACCGCGCTCAGCAGCGGTCTGACGACCTACTGCACGCGATCTTGCCGGACCAAATCGCGGCGCAGCTCAAGGATGAGCCGGGCACCATCGCCGATGACGTGCCGTCCGCGTCCGTGCTGTTCGCCGACGTGGTGGGCTTCACGCCGATGTCCGCCTCGATGTCAGCGTCTGAGCTCGTCGGGGTCTTGGACGAGCTCTTCACGGTGTTCGACAGGTTGGTGACCCATCTCGGGCTGGAGAAGATCAAGACGGTGGGCGATGCGTACATGGCCGCTGCCGGCGTTCCGCAGGCCCGAGCCGATCACGCCGACGCGATCGCGGAGCTTGCGCTGCGCATTCGCGACCACGTTGCGGCGAACCCGATCAAGGGTCACCGCATCTCCCTCCGGATCGGCATCAACTCCGGCCCGCTGACGGCGGGGGTCATCGGAACGCACAAGTTCTCGTACGACCTTTGGGGCGACACGGTGAACACCGCCAGCCGCATGGAGTCCGAGGGCATCCCAGGATCGATCCAGATCAGCGCGACCAGCTACGAACTGATCAAGGACCGCTTCGTCTGCGAACTGCGCGGTCCGATCGAGGTGAAAGGGAAGGACAGGATGCAGACCTATCTCTTACTCTCCCGCCGGGATGCGGCGGGAGCATCGAGGGATCGAGCTCCGAGCGGCCTGACACGAGACGACACGTAGCCGGCCACCAACGAACGTCTTCGGACACCCGTACAGCTCGCAGATCCGGTCCCAGGTCACGGAGTCGGGCCACCGTTCGCCCGCCTCGAGTTCTCGGTATTCCCTAACGCTCAAACCGAAGCGCCAGGCGGCCTGGCACTCGCGCATCCCCCAACGTTCGCGATCACGTCGAAGCATCTCTGGGAAAGCTGACACGAGCACAGAGCCTAGGACGAGTGGGGGACGAGCACGAGGGGCTCCCTGGCCGATTCGGGCTCAAACGGGATGCGGCATGATGGGCGCCGTGATTCGGACCCTGGCCGCTCTCGTCCTCTTCGGAGCGGTCGCCTGCGGCGCGACGTCATCGTCGGTCGATTCTGAGCTGACGAGACTCGCGCACTGCGACACGACTCATCGGCTCCTGACGGACGAGACGCAGAACTACGTGCAGTACGTGAGCGGGTACACAGGGGTCGGCGTATACGTCGACTCTCTCGAGCAAGCCGACAGCTTCGTTCACGATCAATGGCCGAAGTGGTACCTGCCGAACGCGAGGCAACGCGCCCTGAACCTACGGCAGGGGATCACGACGCTGGAGCGGGACCTCGCCAGGAACGACTGCGGGTGAGGGTAGCTTCCAAGGACAACAGTTTGCCGCGGTCAGAGGCGCTATCCACACTGAGGGTCGGGACAGTCGACCGAAAGGGGTCCCGACGTGATCCAGGAAGCACCGACCTCCCCCATGACGTACGGGTCGTATCTCCGCAGCCGGCGCCTCGAGCGCGGGTGGACCCAGCTCGCCTTGACGATGAGAACTGGGCTCGGTCAGAGCGAGCTAAGCAAGTACGAGCGCGACAAGTCGGTTCCGGGACTGCCGGCCATCATCAAGATCGCGTGGGCGTTCGGCGAGAACCCTCCGATCCTGGACATGGCGGTCCCGAAATCTGACGAATGACAGGTGTGTAACTCGTGTCACCCCGGCTGGTATCTTGCTACTGGGAGGGGCCGCATCCCGGAGGCATACCGGGGAGAAGAGGAGCCCCACATGCAGCATCACGATTGGATCTACCAGCGGAGCGCCGACGCGATCCGCGACGCACTCCGACAGGTCGGATGGAGCCAAAAGAACCTGGCTCGGCACCTGGACGTATCAGAGGCAACCGTCAGCGGATGGGTCAACGGGCGCACGCTCCCGAGCTACTACTGCCACCTGACGATGAGCTTCTACTTCAGGTGGCCGCATCCAGCCCTACCGCCTATGTCGACCGGCGTCGCGGACGCACCAGGCATCTACCTCGTTTGGCGAAACCCGCACGCGCCGACCGACTGACGGACCCACGAGCTCGCGGTAGCCGCCTTGGGCTAGGTCGCAGGACGCTGGACGAGGCCAGCCCGAGGAGTCATCCTTCGGGCAACCATGAGGCGTTGGACGGTCGCAGGGATGCTCACGGTGGCGCTCATGTTGGCGTTCGTGTTCGCCAGCTGGGCGTACCAGGCCCGCGGACCAAGCATCCCCTCAAACTGCTTCATCGCCGAGGATGGCGACGAAGTCTGCGGGTTGCTGAACGGTTCGTCGTAGCACCACCTTGGCACCGTCCTTGTGTCCGCGAGGTACTTTCGTGTCCCTCATGTCCTCCATGCCTAGCGGCTGAGCAGGGCGTTTCCCGTTCCCGCTGGTAGACGAGACGCCTGAACGTTCCAACTCGATAGGATGCCGGGACCCTCCACCGGGGTCCGCGCACATCCGGCCAGCTATCGGAAGGAGCCGCGTTGAAAACGTACGACGCGAAGGACATCCGAAACGTCCTGCTGGTCGGCCATGGTGGAGCGGGCAAGACCACGCTCCTCGAAGCACTGCTCTTCGCGTCCGGAGGCATCACACGGATGGGGACTGTGGAGGACGGCAACACCGTCTCCGACCACGATCCGGATGAGCAACGGCGGGGTATCTCCGTGTCGCTCGCCATGGCACCGATCGAGTGGAAGGGCGTCAAGATCAATGCCCTCGATGCGCCGGGGACCGCCGACTTCGTCGGCGACCTGCGCAACGCGATCCGCGCGGCGGACGCCGTGATCATCGTCGTTAGCGCGGTCGACGGCGTCGAGGTCCAGACGGAGTACGCGTGGGAGCTCGCCGTCGATGAGGGCCTGCCGCGCGCGATCTTCGTGAACAAGCTCGACCGCGAGCGCGCCGACTTCCAGAGCACCCTCGACCAGCTGGTGTCGTCCTTCGGGACCCAGGTCGCGCCCTTCGAGCTCCCGATCGGTAAGGAGCACGAGTTCGGGGGGGTCGCCGACCTGCTCCACGAGAAGGCGGATCTCTATCCGAACGGACCGATGGCAGAGGAATCCGAGTGGCCCGACGACATCCACGCCATGGCCGATCCGGCGCGCGAGAAGCTCGTCGAGGCCGTCGCCGAGTCCGACGACGCGTTGATCGAGGAGTACCTGGAGCAGGGGACCCTCCCCGAGGAGCACATCGTGAGCGGCGCGAAGGCCGGGTTCGCCGCCGCTCGCCTGGCCCCCGTGCTCGTTGGGTCGGCCTCAAAGGCGATCGGGATCGACCGGCTGCTCGACTTCATCGTCGAGGAGTTCCCCTCACCGCTCGATCGCGGCCCGATCACGGTGATCGGGAAGGGGGGCGAGGCGAAGGAACGTCCGTCCGATCCGGCCGGCACCACCACCGCGTTCGTGTTCAAGACTGTCTCGGATCCGTTCGTCGGCCACGTCACGATGTTCCGGGTGCTCAGCGGGCGCATCCGGCCGGACAGCTCGATCTACAACGCCACCCAGAACACGGAGGAGCGGCTCGGTCAGCTCTTCACCCAGAAGGGGAAGGAGCACGAGACGATCGCCGAGGTGCCCGCCGGGGACATCGGCGCGGTCGCCAAGCTGCAGGCCTCTCACACGGGCGACACGTGGTCGACGAAGGACGACCCCGTCCAGCTCCAACCGGTGGAGCTCCCCGAGCCGCTGCTCGCGTATGCCATCTCGCCCGCCACCAAGGGCGACGAGGACAAGCTCGCCACCGGACTCGCCCGGCTCCGCGAGGAAGATCCCTCGTTCCACGTCGCGCGCAACGAAGAGACCCACGAGCTGGTGATCTACGGCATGGGCGAGGCGCACCTCGATGTGCAGATGAGCCGGCTCAAAGCCAAGTTCGGCGTGGACGTCCATCACACCCCGGCGAAGATCGCGTTCCGCGAGACCGTGCGGGGCAAGGCCGCGGCGCAGGGTCGACACGTGAAGCAGACGGGCGGGCACGGGCAGTACGCGATCTGCAGCATCGAGCTCGAACCCCTCCCCCGCGGCGAGGGATTCGTCTACGAGGACAAGATCACCGGCGGCGCGATCCCGCAGCAGTTCATCCCGTCGATCGAGAAAGGCATCGTCAAGACGATGGCCGAAGGTGTGATCAGCGGGAACCCGATGGTGGACATCAAGGTCACGCTCGTGGATGGCAAGTTCCACACGGTCGACTCCTCAGACATGGCCTTCCAGATCGCCGGGTCGCTCGCGCTTAAGGAGGCGGTAGAGAAGGCGGGCGTCGTCCTGCTGGAGCCGATCGTGCAGCTCTCGGTCGTGGTCCCGGAGAGCTTCACCGGGGACATCATGGGAGATCTGAACGCCAAACGGGGCAAGATCCAGGGGGTGGAGCAGATCGGCGGCGGCAAGCAACGGATCAACGCGTTGGTCCCGCAGGCCGAGGTCGCCCGGTACGTGATCGATCTTCGCTCGATGACCGGCGGCCGCGGTGCGTTCACGATGACGTTCTCCCACTACGAGGAGATGCCGTCACACCTCGCGTCGAAGGTGATCGAGGAGTACCAGCGTTCCCGGGAAGAAGCGCACAAGCGCTGAGCGGTCCCGCTCAGAGCTCCGGCCGGACCGCGGTCAGGAACCCGAGCACGGCGTCATCGAAGCGTTCGGGCTGCCGGAGGTTCACGACGTGATCGGCCCCCTCCACGGTGACGCGCTGCGCGTCCAGGATCCCCGTCGCGATCAGATGGCTCTCGCGCCGGCTGAACGGCGGATCCTGGTCCGCCTCGACCACGAGCGTCGGTACATCGATCTCGCCGAGCCGCGTTGCGGCCGGCGGATCGAGATCCTCGTGGGCGCTCTCATCCATGGTCAGCTCGTGGATGTTCTCGAAGGCGAGCTCGCGGATCCGCGCACCCGCCGGATCGTCCGCGCCGAGCGGCGCCCAGATCGCGAGCCGGGCGTCCTCCGCTCGCTCCAGATCGCCCGCTTCGAGCGCTTCGTCGATCGGCGCGGTCGCGATCGCCCACCAGTCCTCTTCCTCCTCGAGCGGCTCGAACCCCCCGAGGCCCGCTGCCACCGGAACCAGCGCCCACACGCGCTCCGGATACTCGAGCGCGAAGTCGATCCCGATGCCACCGCCCATCGAGCAACCGACCAGCGCGGCCGCGACGATGCCCAGGGCGTCCATGAGCGCCTCCAGATCGCGGACGTGCGAGTACGGCCGTGCGTCCGGGCGTGTGGATGCGCCGTAGCCTCTCGCGTCGTATCGCGTGACGCGGAACCCGGCTGCGGGGAACGTCGTCATCTGCCGGTCCCAGGTCCGCCGGTCCCACAGACCGGGGTGCAGGAGCACCACGTCGGGTCCCTCGCCGTCGACATCGAACGCGAGTCGGCCGCCGTCGGCGAGCTCGACCGATCCCGATCGCACCGCTTCAGTCTTCCTCGAACCGAGGTCGAAGCTTCGCGTACGTCTCATCGAGCAGCTCGGGCATCACCCGCGTGTGTCCGATCACCGGCATGAAGTTGGTATCGCCACCCCAGCGAGGAACGACGTGCCAATGGAGATGCTCCGGGATGCCGGCGCCCGCCGCCCGACCCAGGTTGAGGCCGATGTTGAACCCGTGGGGTTCGGATGCCTCGCGCAAGATGCGAACTGAGGTCCGCAGGAGCCGCGCGATGGCCGAGTGCTCGTCGTCCGTCAACCCTTCGATGTCGGCGACGTGGCGGGTGGGCAGGACGAGGAGGTGGCCGGGAGCATAGGGATACTTCGCGAGCGCCACGAAGACCAGCGGTTCTCGACGGAGGATCCTCTGCCCGTCGGGATCACCCTCTTCCAGCAGGGCGCAGAACACGCACCGGTCCTCGACGACGTCCTTGCTCGCCTGGATGTATTCCATCCGCCACGGGCTCCAGAGACGCTCCACGCCTCTCAGCCCCCGAAACGGGTCTGCTCGAGGCTCCGCTCGGCGATCTCGTCCCCGAGCGCGGTGATGATCTGGTCGAACGGGACCCCAGGTGTCTCGATGCCCTCGCGATCGCGAACGGTGTACGTCCCGGCCTCGATGTCACGGTCCCCGACGACGACGATGTACGGCACCTTCATCAGTTGTGCCGACCGGATCTTCTTGCCGACCGACTCCTTCGCGTCGTCGATGAACGGGCGCAGGCCGGAGGCGCGCGACGTGTCGGCGAGCGTCCGGCAATGCTCGACGTGGCGATCGGCCACCGGCACGAATCGGATCTGCTCGGGCGACAGCCAGAGCGGGAACGCCCCGCCGTAGTGCTCGATCAAGACCGCGCTGAACCGCTCGAGCGTGCCCAGGATCGCGCGATGGATCATGACCGGACGGTGCCGCTTGTTGTCTTCACCCGTGTACTCCATGTCGAACCGCTCCGGGAGCGCGAAGTCGCATTGCACGGTCGTGAGCTGCCACAGGCGTCCGATCGCGTCGCGGAAGTGGAAATCGACCTTCGGCCCGTAGAAGGTGCCCTCACCTTCGGCCTCGGTGTAGGGCAGCCCGTACCGCTCCAGCGCGGTCACGAGGGTCTCCGTCGCGCGAGCCGCCATCTCCGGCTCGAGGATCGTCTGCCCGGGAAGGGTCGAAAGGTTGACGACGGGGTCACCGAACCCGAAGGTCCGGTGGATCTCGAGGGTGAGATCGAACACCGCCACGATCTCGTCCACCAACTGATCGGGCCGGCAGATGATATGCGAATCGTCCTGGGTGCCGCCGCGGATGCGAAGAAGCCCGTGCAATGACCCCAGCCGCTCATGACGGTAGATCGTGCCCAGCTCCGATAGCCGCATCGGCAGCTCTCGATACGACCTGACCTGCGACTTGTAGATCAGCACGTGGAACGGGCAGTTCATCGGTTTGACGTAGTAATCGCCGGTGTCGGTCTGCATCGGCGGATACATGTTGTCGGCGTACTTCGCGAGGTGGCCGGAGGTCTCCCACAACACCGATCGCGCGATGTGGGGGGTGACCACCAGGTCGTAGCCGCGTGCCAGATGCAGGTCACGCACCCAGTCCTCGAGCTGCTTGCGGAAGACACCGCCGCGCGGATGCCACACCCACAGGCCGGGACCGAGTTCCTCGGGGGAAGAGAAGAGGTCGAGTTGGCGGCCCAGCAGGCGGTGGTCACGCCGTTCGGCCTCTTCGAGGCGGTGCAGATGCGCTTCCAGGTCCGCTCGGGTCGCCCAGGCGGTCCCGTAGATCCTGGTGAGCTGCGGGTTCTTCTCGTCCCCCCGCCAGTACGCGCCGGAGATCGACGTCAGCGTGAACGCGCCGATCCGACCGGTGGAGGGGACGTGCGGCCCGAGGCAGAGGTCGACCCAGTGGTCGTTGCGGTAGAGGGTGACGGTGTCTCCAGGTCCGACCTCGCCCTCCTCCCCCGCGAGGTCTTCGATGATCTCCCGCTTGAAGTCCTGGCCCGCCAACCGGGCGAGGGCTTCGGACCGCGAGACCTCCTCGCGGATGAACGGTTGATCCTCAGCGACGATCGCGCGCATCTCGTCCTCGATCCGAGGGAGGTCATCGGCGGACACGTGCGCGGCGATCGCGAGGTCGTAGTAGAAGCCGTCGTCGATCGCGGGCCCGATCGCGTATCTCGTTCCGGGCCACAACCTGCAGACGGCCTGGGCAAGGACGTGCGCGGCGGAATGGCGAAGGACGTGCAGGCCGTCGTCCGAAACCGCGCCCACGGGCTCGACGGCGACATCCCCGGTCGGCACGAAGGAGAGATCTCTCAGCTCCCCGTCCACCCTCGCCGCGATCGCGTCCGGCCCGAGCACGCCACCCACCGGCTCCCCCTCGGGAAGCTCCGGATGGGTGCCGTCGGGCAGGGTCAGACGAGGCATGCGGTTGAGGATAGCCGACGGCCTCAGCGCGCCCGGCGCGCCGCGCTCACTCGTAGCTGATGGCCTCGAGCACGTTGAGCTTCGCCGCGCGGCGCGCCGGCCAGATCGCGGCGAGCACCCCGATCAGGGCTGCCACGATCAGCATGAAGACGAGCTGGCCGAACGGGATAGCGAGCCGGTCGATCCCCACGCTGGAGAGCGCCCGCTGCATCGCCCATCCGAACAGGATGCCGACCACGAGTCCCAGCAGCGCCCCGAGTACGGCGATGATGACCGCCTCGACCCGGATCATCCTCTTGACCTGTCGGCGGCTCATCCCCACCGCGCGGAGCAGCCCCAGCTCGCGGATGCGCTCGTAGATCGACAGCCCGAGCGTGTTGACGATGCCGAACGCCGAGATGAATACCGACAGGACCAGGAGCACATAGACGATCGCGAAGAACTGGTCGACCTGTTTCACGTACGTCTGCTTGGTCTGCGCCTGGTCGTTCACCTCGACGCTCGGATAGTCACGGGCGACGAGCGCCTCGACGTTGGCTCTGGCGGTCGCCTGGTCGACCCCCGGCGCGTACTTCAAGAACACGACCGAATCGAGCTGCTGCGCGACGTTCGCGTCGTACGTATCCAGCGAGAGGGCATAGTCGTTCAACAGGGCGTTCGGCTCGAAGATCCCGACCACGGTGAGCGTCTGTGACCCCGTGCGCGCGAACTGCATCTCCAGGGTGCCACCCACGGTGACGTGCTTCGCGTCGGCCTCCGTGCGTGAAACGGCGACGCTGTTCGGCTCCGAGAGCCCCGTGATCGTTCCTGCGGTCATCTCGATGTTGGCGACTTCCGTGATCGTCGCCGGATCGATCCCCACGGGGAAGGTCGTCGACGATCTCACCTTCGCCTCGGCGCCCTGTCGGAGCGGGGACACCGCCGAGAAGTCCGGGTCGGACGACAGACCCCTGGCGAGCTGCGGCGAGAACGGCGAGAACTGCGACGCGGTCAGCATCAGATCCGACCGGAGCGTCCGGTCGAGGACCGCCGTCACCGAGGACTTGAGAGACGCCGCGAACACGGCCACGAACGTCACGAGCCCGAGCCCGATCATGAGCGCCGCGGCGGTGGACGCGGTCCGTCTCGGGTTGCGGTTCGCGTTCTCTCCGCCCAACCTGCCCGAGATGCGTCGACGGAACGGTCGACCCAGCGTCGATGCGATCGGCCGCGCGACGAGCGGGGATAGCATCGCTACTCCGACGAAGGTGAGCCCCGCGCCCAGGCCAACCAAGTAGCCGGCGTTCGAGACCCCACCGAACAACCCGGCGGCCAACGACGCGACCCCGAGAAGCGTCACGAGCGTCCCGACGATGACGCGGC
>VAYU01000086.1 GCA_005884925.1 Actinomycetota bacterium
AACTCGGTGCCATCGACGATTTCCCCCGGATTCATCGGGTTGGGAACCTTCCTCTTCCTTTCCGGCATGGCCACCAGTCTTCCTTCGACGGAGGCCGATTATGGGTTCAGCCTGCTCAGGGGGTCAAGGAACAGGCTTTGTCGGCCTCGGAGGAAGGAAGTGTAGCCCCGAAGGGGTACCTACGTCAAGGGGATAGTTCCCACATATGTTCGATGCTACGCGTGTGAGCTTCAGCGCGAGGTGACGCCCGTCACGCTAGAAGCCCGCTTATCGTGTCCGTCATGCCGGCTCGCAAGGAGATCCTGGAGGTCGCCGGGCGCGAGGTGGCGGTCTCGAACCCGGACAAGATCTTCTTCCCGGAGCTCGGCCTCACGAAGATCGATCTGGTCCGGTACTACCTCGCCGTCGCCGAGGGCGCGCTGCGAGGGGTCGACGGCCGCCCGATGGCCCTCAAGCGGTTCGTGAACGGCGCCGACGGTGAGTTCTTCTTCCAGAAGCGAGCGCCGAGCTCGCGACCCGACTGGATCGAAACGGTCGAGCTGAGGTTCCCGAGCGGCCGGACCGCGCACGAGATCGTGGTGAGCGACGCGGCACAGCTCACGTGGATCGTGAACCTCGGGTGCATCGATCTGAACCCGCATCCGGTGCGCGCCGACGATCTGGATCATCCCGACGAGTTCCGCGTGGACCTCGATCCGGTCCCCGGCGTGGGTTGGGGCCAGATCCTGGAGGTGGCGCTCGCGACGAGGGAGGTCCTCGAGGAGTTCGGGCTCACGGCGTGGCCGAAGACGTCGGGCTCGCGCGGCGTGCACGTCTACGCCCGGCTCGAGCCGAGGTGGACGTTCCCAGAGGTGCGCCGCGCGGCCGTCGCGCTCGCGCGCGAGGTCGAGCGGCGCGAGCCACATCTCGCGACCAGCAAGTGGTGGAAGGAGGAGCGTCACGGCGTGTTCCTCGACTACAACCAGAACGCGAAGGACCGGACCGTCGCCTCGGCGTACTCGGTGCGACCGACCCCGGACGGCCGCGTGTCTACCCCACTCGGCTGGGACGAGGTGCCGAACTGCGAACCGGACGCCTTCACGATCCGGACGGTCCCCGAACGGTTCGAGCGCGAGGGCGACCCGTGGGCCGGGATCGACGACGCCGCGGGCTCGCTCGAGCCGCTCCTGGAGCTGGCGGAGCAGCACGAGGCCGCCGGCTTCGCCGATGCCCCCTGGCCGCCGCAGTACGAGAAGCAAGCGAACGAGCCGCCGCGGGTCCAGCCCTCGAAGAAGCGCGGAGGCCCGCCGACGCCCGAGGGGATCGTGCCGCCGCCGGCGCCCGGCAAGACGGTCGGTCCGACCGGCCGCCGTCGCACGAGGATGCCGCTCATCGAGATCGCGCGGGCCGCGACCGAGCAGGAGGCGCTGGAGGGATTGGAGCGATGGAAGGCGAAACATCCTGACGTCGTTCCCCACCTGGAGCCCGCCGACGTCATGGTCGACTCGATGCGCGGGCGGAGCACGACGTGGACGCGGATCCGCGTGAACCTCCGGCACGTGCCGGAGGACGAGCGGCCGGCCCAGCAAGCGCTCGAGGTCGACTACGACCCGTGGGCAGGGGTCGTATGGCCGACCTGATCAGCGGAGCGCCGTCAGGGCTTCCCCGGCCAGCCGGACGTCGTCCGGCGACGACCCCGCCGGCATGTTGAAGAGCAACCCACCGAGACCGACGTCCAGCATCGCCTTCGCCTGCCCGCTGACCGCGTCCGGGTCGCCCCACCACAGCCGGGCCCCGACCGACTCGTCCGGGACGCCGCGTTGCTCCTGCCAGACCCGCCTACGTCGCTCGGCCTCGGCCATGGTCTCGGCGACGATCAACGTCCCCAGACGGGTCGTCACGATCTGCCTCGGATCCCTGCCAACGGCATCGCAGTGCTCGCGCAAGACCTCGAGCTTGTGCTGGATCGTCGCCGCATCGCCGAACCCGTTCCACATGTCGGCGTAGCTCGCGGTCAGGCGGAGCGTCTTCCGCTCGCCGCCACCACCGATCAGGATCCTCGGTCCTTCGGGCTGGACCGGTTGCGGGACGTTCCACGCGCCGTCGACGCGCGCGACCTTCCCGTGGACCGTGCTCTGGGGCTGCGTGAACATCGACCGACAGATCTGCAAGGCGTCCTCCAGCCGGTCGAAGCGCTCGGCCGTGCTCGGGAACTCGTAGCCGTACGCGCGAGACTCCTCCTCGTTCCAGGCGGCGCCGATCCCCAGGATCGCCCGCCCCGACGACACGATGTCGAGGGTCGTCACGACCTTCGCCAGGAACGCCGGGTTCCGATAGGTCACGCCCGTCACCAGCGCGCCGAGGGAGATCCGCGACGTGCGCGCCGCCACGCCCGAGAGCACGGTGTAGGCCTCGAGCATCGGGTCGCTCGGTGGTCCGATGTTCCGGATCTGGTGGTAGTGATCCATCACCCAGAACGAGTCGAACCCCGCGTCCTCCGCGGCTCCGGCGATCGCCGCGATCCGCTCGAACAGCTGGGCGTCCGGAACGTCCGGGAACGTGAAGCTCGGCAGCTGGAGCCCGAAGTGCGGCATCGCGCATGCCACGATACGGCGAGACCGCCGATACGGTGGTGCGATGGATCGTGACGAAGCGGTCCGCCGGCTGACCGGAGCGAAGGTCGGCAGCATCGCGACCGTCCGGCCCGACGGATCGCCGCACGTCGTGCCTTTCGTGTTCGCCGCGCTCGATGAAGACGACGCGCTACGGATCTACTGGTGCGTTGACGACAAACCGAAACGGAGCCGCGAGCTCCAGCGTCTCGTGAACATCCGCGCGCATCCGGCGGTCGAGGTCGAGGTGAACCGCTACGACGACGATTGGACGGAGCTGTGGTGGGTGCGCGCGTCGGGTCTCGCACGCGAGGTGACGGCGGTCGAGGAAGGGGAACGTGCGCTCGCCGCGTTGGCCGCGAAGTACCCGCCGTACGCCGAGCACCCGCCCTCGGGGCCGATCATCGCGATCCAGGTCGACCGCGTGACCGGCTGGGCCGCTCGAGCGAACGGACTCAGCTGATGGCGGGGCGCCGCCTGGTCGACGCCGGCACCACCCGGGCGCTGCCGAGGCCCGGTGCGATCAGGCTCTGATGGCCGTCCGGCCACTGCACGCGGTAGCTCACGCTGATCGCACCCTGGATCACTTCGAGCACCTCGCCCTCGCGGGGTGGGGAACCGACCTTCGAGGAATCGATCACGATCAGATCCCCTTTGCGTGCCGTTGTCGGCGCGCCGGGCGCCATCGCCTTGCTCGTCGCCTGCTTCTTCCCCGCGTCCTTCTTCGCAGCGGGCTTCATCATCGCGACGGGCTTCGTCGCGGCCGAGGTCTTCGTCGCGGCGGGCCTCTTCCTGGCGACGGGCTTCTTCTTCTGCGGCATGGTTGACCTCCTGTCGTCGGGTGGATGTCGGGGGAGGAGAACCAACCTTACTGCGCGAGCCGGGTCCTCAGACGGCTGGGCCCGACGCCAGCGTGACCGTGGCCGTGTGCTGGCCCTGCTGGTCGATCCAGGTGACCTGGATCTGTTGACCCGGGACCTTCGAATGGATCGCGCCGCCGAGCTCGTCCAGGGTGTTGACCGCCCGGCCGTCGATGGTGCGGATGACGGCGGGGGCCGTCATCCCCACCTTCGCGGCCGGGCTCCCCGGCTGAACACCGGCCACGAGGATGCCGGCCGTGTCGCTCAGCCCGAGCTGCGCCGCGGTGGCCGGGTCCACGGGTTGCACCGCCACACCCATGAAGCCTCGCTCGCCCAAGAGGATCGTCGAGCTGCCGTGGCCCGCGCGGATCTCGTTCACGATCCCGATCGCGGCGTTGATCGGGATCGCGAACCCGGTGCCGTTGCCGCTGGACTGGCTCGGGCCCGCGGTGATGATCCCGACGACCTGCCCCTGCGCGTTCAGGACGGCGCCGCCGGAGTCTCCGGGGTGGACATCGGCTGCGAGCTGGATCACGTCGTTCAACCGCTCGGAGCTGGTGCCGGAGGGATCGCGCGCGGTGATCGAACGGTGCACGGCCGCGACGGTGCCGGTCGTCGCGGTCGGCTGCCCGCCCCGGCCGAAGGCGTTGCCGATCGCGGTGATCGGGTCCCCGACCTGAACGGTCGAGGAATCACCGACCGTGACCGTCGGCAGGCCGGCCGCGCTGGTCAGCTGCAGGAGGGCCACGTCGTCCGTCGGGTCGACCCCGACGACCGTTGCCGTCGAGGAGCCGTGCCCCGGGATCGTGACCTGGATGCTGGAAGCGCCCTCGACCACGTGGTTGTTCGTGAGGATCTCGCCGTCGGCGGTGAGGACCATCCCGGTGCCGGCCCCCAACGGGCGGAGCCCGTCGGCGCCCAGCACCTGCTGGGAAGTGTTGATGTCGACGATCGTGCCGACCGTGGCACCGGACGAGCGGCCGGGCGACGGAGAGGAGGGAACGATGGGGCCCGTGGACGGGAGCGTGGAAGCGGCTCTCTGCGGACCACCGCGGAACGCGAGAACGCTCCCCACGAGGGCGAGCGATACCACCAGGGCCGCGAGGAGGGCGATCCAGCCGCGCGCTCGGTGGGGGCCGCGGCCGCCCGGCTGCCCGGGCGGGGGTGCGGGCATCCCTGCTTGGTAACCGGTCCAGGGTTCGGACCCTGTCCAGGGTTCGGACCCTAGGGGGGTCACTTCGTCGGTCATGCCATCAAGCTACCCACGGAATCTGGGAAGTACCTGAGAGGCGCCCAAGAACTTCCGCTACGAGGGCGTCGTGAATCCCACCTCCTGCATCCGAAGTTCGAGGGTCGGGTTGACCGTCGACCCGACCACGTTCTTCTGCATCAGGTAGTTGATCGTTTCGTAATGAGCGAACACGATCGGCGAGTCCTCGAACACGATCTGGCGGACCTGCTTGTAGAGGTCGAACCGCTTCTGCTCGTCGGTCTCCGTCCGCGCCTGGTCGATCAGCTGGTCGGCGGCCGGGTTCGAGTACCCCGTCGTGTTGATGTCGCCGCCGGTATGGATCACCAGGGCGTAGAAGTTGTCCGGATCGATCGTCCGCTCCTGATACGCGGACGTGATCTGGTAGTTGCCTTTGACGAACGCGTCGAACCAGACACCCACCTCCACCTGCTTGATCGTCATGTTGATGCCGATCGCCTTGAGCTGCTGCTGCATCACTTCGCCGGTCTTCAGGAGCTCCGGATACTGCGGCAGGCCGAGGTACTCGACGTCGAGCGTCCCCGAGATGCCGGCCTGCTGCAGGAGCTGCTGCGCCTTGGCGGTGTCTGGCGCGACGAGCGAGGTCCCGTCGTACCAGCTCGAGCCGGTCGGCACCTCCTCGATGCCGGATTCGCCGGCGCCGAAGTAGGCCACCGTCCGGATCTCGTCTCGGTTGAGCGCCCAGTAGACGGCCTGGCGCACCAGCTTGTCGTCGAAGGGTGGCTTGGCCGTGTTCATCGCGATGTAGTCGGGGATCCCCGCCGTCGCC
The DNA here is from genome assembly GCA_005884925.1 of Actinomycetota bacterium. Taxonomy (GTDB): domain Bacteria; phylum Actinomycetota; class UBA4738; order UBA4738; family HRBIN12; genus AC-51. Next base: position 5,491 of record VAYU01000086.1, read on the forward strand.
GAGGTGACGTAGTTGAACGACGGGTCGCCCATGAGGGTGTTCAGCTGTTGGAGCGGGACGGCGTCCGACCAATCGAGGTCGCCGGACCGGAGCGCGTCCACGCGGCTCTGGTTCACCGGAAGGAACTGGAACTCGATCCCGTCCAGGTACGGCTTGCCCGACAGGAAGTAGTTGTCGTTCTTCTTGAGCGTGAGGTGATCGCCCTGCACCCACTCGACGAACTCGAACGGCCCGGTGCCGACCGCGTTGCGCGCCGGGTCCTTCGACTCGATCGCTTTCTGGTTCACGATCTCGCCGTTGTTCGCGAGGTTCGAAAGGAACGGGCCGAACGGCGTCTTGAGGTGGAACGTGACCTGCGTCGGACCCGTGGCCTCGACCTTGCTGATCGCGTTGTACAGAGGTGCATACGAGCTTGCCGTTTTCGGGTCCAAGATCCGCTCGAACGTGTAGACGACGTCGGCGGGACCGAACTTCTCTCCGTTGTGGAACGTCGCCGAGTCCACCAGGTCGAAGACCCAGGTCTTCTCATCGGTGGCGTTCCACGCGGTGGCCAGCTGCCCGTAGAACGTGTTCGAAGGATCCAGGTCG
>VAYU01000085.1 GCA_005884925.1 Actinomycetota bacterium
CCGACAGCCCGACCACTTGGCTTCGACCTCGCCCAGCTATGGCCGCGCCGTGGTGCTTCCCTTGTACTCGCACCCGAACTTGACGCGGCAGCCATCGCGGATGTGGCCGATCTTCGGAGGACTTGTGTTCGTCACTCTTCCTTGGTCCCCGCAACCATATTTGACCCGGCAGCCAGCGGGGAGATGGGCACCTTTCGCGAGCTCCTTCAGGTCCATCGCGCTCAGAGAGACGTGCACCGGCAGTGGCTTGATTTGGGAAACGGTTCTCGTCGACCAGATCGAGCTGGCTTGCGTCGCCATCACGAAGACCGCGAACACGAGAGCCAGCGCGATGAGAGCCACGCTCATCCGAGATCGACTCTCCCCACCGATCACCTGGGTAGCCATGACCACCCCTCCTTCGTTGTGCGGGACGTTCGCCCGCTCCTCAGGGAGGGTGCTCCGGGCCCATTTCGGAACGGTTGCGGAAACGGCTACGGAACGGCTACGGGTCGGAGATCCGTCAAGAACCGCAGGTCGCGTGGTACGCCCGGTCGGGCAGGAACTCCTGCCACTCCTCGTGTGTCAGGCTCCGTCCGGCAACTTCGCAGGCCCGCGTCTCCCAGTCCGACGGATCCACGTCCCAGATCCATCCCGACCCCGAATCCGACACGACGATGACGCTGTGGCCGTCCGGCGTGAACGAAGCGGCGACAGCCTCCTTCGAGCTCGGGCCAGGAAGGAGACCTGCGATGACCGTGCCGGTCGTGACGTCCCAGAGCAGGACGTCGCCCAATGCGTCCGCGCCAACGACCGTGCTCCCGTCGGGACTCATGTCCACGGTGAGCGTGAAAGGCTTCAGGCCGGTCAGCGGCGTGCCTATCGGGGTGCCCGACGCGACATCCCAGAGATGGACGATGCCGTCCGTCGCGCCGGTCACCAACGTCCGGCCGTCGTTCGAGATGTCGGACGCGTATATCCCCCCATCGACCGAGGGGGCGGTCCTCACGATCGCGCGCGCTCTGGTGTCCCAGATGGAGATGGCGCCATCGTCGAATCCCGTTGGAACGATGAGCCGCGAGCCGTCCGGCGTGAAGCTGAGGGGCCCGGCGACTGGCCGCCCAACCGGTGTCTCGAAGCTATCCGCAAGTTGCCCCGGCGCCACGGTGCTCCACAGATAGACGCGCCCGCTAGCCTCGTCGAGGCTCGCGTCCTTCGTCGGGTACACCGGACCGCCACCCGCGAGCGTATTTCCGTCCGGGGCGTACGCCACCACCCACAACTCCACCCCAGGCGGGATACCCGGGAGATCCGATGTCATCGGTCTTCCCGAGTCGACGTCCCAGAGCCTCACGTGGCTCTGAATGTGTGTCCTGTCGTCCGGGTAGGTGACTGAGCCGACGGCTAGCGTCGTGGAGTCCGGACTGAAAGCCAAGCCTTCCGGCGTGCTCTTCGGATACCGGATGCGCTTGTCCACGTGGAGATCGGAGGTGTCGATCAGCTCGATGGTGCCGGCCTGAGCGCGAGGCCAGCTGATCACTGCGAGCAACCGACCGTCCGGGCTCATGGCGAAGAACGGCCATCCACCGCTCGGCCCCAGCGTGGCTCCCGAGCCCGCGATGAACGACCGTCCTATCCGACGGTTGCCGGAGAGATCCCACGCGACGAGCGCTCCGGTCTGGTCGGTCGTGAAGGCGGTGGCCCCGTCGGGCGACATCGCCGGTCCTCGCAGGGGTAGGCCGCTGGCGCTCTCGAGCGTCTCCCGAACCGATGCAGAGGCGACGTTCCAAACCACGAGCCGGGAGTCGTTCCCCACGGTGATAACAGATCGTCCGTCCGGAGTGAACGTGAGCCCGGTAGCCTCGTACTGCGTTCTGAACGGTCCGTGGTGACCGCCCGATCCGGCTCGCACCTTGCCCGTTCGAAGGTTCAGGAACGACACGTCGCCTTCGAAGTTCCGGTCATGGTTCACGATGATCGTAGCCACGGCGCCGTCGGGACTCACCGCGACACCCGATCCCGGGATCTCGAAAAGGTGAACCTCCGTGAGGCCCCCCGCGTTCCAGAGCACGGTTGGCCCCGTAGGGCTCGTCGTTACAAGCGATCGGCCATCGGGGGTGAAGGCCATGGAGAAGAACGGGAATCGTGGGATCGCGCCGGTGTGGTCTTGGCGCCACGGCGTTACCCGTTTCGGAGCGGTCGATCCGAGCGTAACCGGGTCGCGCTCAACGAGGAACTCCCGAGCGTGCAAGTTCTCGGCCGTGACGAGTCTCGTTCCATCCGGGCTGAACGCGATCACGTCTACCGAGCCCTCGGCCGGGGCCTGGCCGCGCTTGGTCCGAGTCGCAACGTCCACCGATACGATCTCGTTGTTCGAGGTGACGGCCACGAGGCTCCGACCATCGGGACTGAACGTTGCACGTTCGGTTCCCGATCCCACCTGGAAGCCGCCGATGAACGAGTACCGAGCTGCATCGAAGAAGTCGATCACCGGTCCCTTGCCGCCGGTCGCGAGCGTCTTCCCATCCGGAGAGATCGCGATCCACTGTGTCTCACCCGCCGTGGGCGACGGGCCTCCCGGGGCGTAGATCCTGTTCGTGATCGCGGGGGTGCGTTCCAGCGCAGTGAAGAGCGCGCTCCGCGTCTCGGCCGAATCGTGGATGTTGACCGCCTCTCTCGCCAGGATGAGTGCGAGTCCGGGATCTTTCTCGACGAGCGAGCGGGAGGCGAGGCGTCCCGCATCCGCGATCGCAGCGGCGCTGCGGGCCCCGTCGCGCTGCGTGAGCGCCAGATCGCCGATCACGAGCGACGCCGCAAGCAGCACGGCGACGCCGGCGAGGAGTGCCCGCAACCGGCGGTTCGTTCGACGAGCGCGAACGGCCTCGCCCTCAGATGCGGTGCGGCTCGCTCGGAGGAACTCCCGTTCGAGGTCGTTCAGATCCGCCTGATGCGGTTCGGCCCACTCCCACGCCGCGGTCGATCGAGCGCCCCGGTAGAGGTCAGCCGGGTCACGCCCCCCTTCGTCCCACGTGTGCGACGACTCCGTGACGTGACGATGGAGCTTGCGACCCTCCGCATCGTCCTCGAGCCAGGTCCGAAGCCGCGGCCATTCATGGAGCAGCGCCTCGTGGGCGACCTCGGCCGTCCCTTCGGCGACGCTGACGAGGCGGGCGTCGGTGAAGACCGCCATCGCGCGCGACGCGTCGGCGTCGCGGTCCAGGTCGAACTCCGAGAGCGGCGCGCGACGTCGGACCACCTCCGCCCCCTCGCCCGGTGCCGCCAAGCGAAGCAGGATGCGCTTGGCCGCCGCCTGTCCGTCGGCATCGAGCCGGTCGAAGGCTTCCTCCGCCAACCGTGCGACGGCCCCCTCGACGCCTCCGGCACGCAGGTAGTCGTCCAGACGAAGGGTCCGATCCCGACGGTGGGTCCACAGCTCGAGAAGCGCCGTCGAGAGGAGAGGGAGGCCGCCCGGCTGTCCGACGGTGTCCGACACCAGTGAATCGGTGAGCGGCTCCTCGACGGTGAGGGCCGCGCGTTGGGCGGGGAGTTCGATCGCCCTCCGTAGCTCGTCCGCGTCCATCGGCCCGACCAGGATCTGGTGGGAGGCCAGCAGCGATGCGAGCCCGCGGTGTTCGGCGCAACGCCCGTAGAAGTCCGCTCGCATCGCGATGACGATCGTGGTGGCGCCGTCGGGCGCCGTAGCCGCCTCCGTGAGGGCATCGAGGAACGCGGTTCGGTCGGCAACGTCTGAGCACGCCGTGAACACCTCTTCGAACTGGTCGACGGCCAGCATCGAGTGCTCCCGCTTCTCATCCAGCGAATGAGACAGCGCATCGAGCGGGCGATCGCCCGGGCGGATCACCGAGCAAGCCCACCGATCGCTGCCCGGCAGCGCGCCCGATCCGAGTGCATGCATGAGGCCCGCACGCAGCAGGGAGGACTTTCCGCTCCCCGAGGGTCCGACGAGCGCGAGGAACCTCCCCTCGGCGAGATGACCAACGGCCTCGGCGACCACCTGCTCCCGACCGAAGAAGAACTCCGCATCGACCGTCTCGAACCGTGCGAGCCCTTTGTACGGACACACGTCGGTTGGACCTATGGGCTCCGCTCGCACCGGCTGGCCGCGTTCCAGCCCTCGGTCGTGGGAGAGGATCGCCTCCTGGAGTCGTTGGAGCTCGGGACCCGGCTCGATCCCCAGTTCGCCGACCAGCACCTCCCGGGCTCGCGTGAAGGCTCGGAGACCCTCCGCTTGACGCCCGGCTCGGTACAGGGCGACCATCAGCTGGCCCCACCGCCGCTCCCGGAGCGGTTCTTCTCGAACCATCGCCTCGAGCTCCGGGACGAGCCGGCCTGGATCCTCGCCTGCGAGCCTCGAGTCGATGAGGTCCTCGGTAGCTGCTCGTCGGAGTTCGTCGAGCCGCTCGCCTTCGGCTGCGCCGAAGCCCGTGTATCGGTAGCCCTGGTAGGCGGCGCCTCGCCACAGACCGAGCGCCTCTTCGAGCACTGGATCGGCCTCTGCAGAGCGCCCGGTATCGAGGAGTCGGTGGCCCTCACCGGCGAGCTGCTCGAACCTGATCGCGTCGACCAGGTGCCCGTCTGCCTCGAGTACGTACCCGTCTCCGCGGAAGAAGATCAGCTCGGGGTCCGTGTCGGACAGCCTTCCGGGCCGGAGCGCTCGACGGAGCCTCGAGACGTACGAGATCAGCGCCTTCTCCGGATTCCTTGGGGGACGGTCGCCCCAAAGCTCCTCGATGAGATCGTCGACGGGCACGACCCGACCCGCGCGTGTGATAAGGCAGGCGAGGATCGTTCGCTCCTTCGATCCGGCGATCGGCAACGGCTCCCCGCCTGCCTCCGCGACCTCGAGAGGTCCGAGGACGAGGAAACGCATAGGAGGAGGCTAACGCTGGTGACGGATCCCAGCTAGACCCGGTCTCGGCCCAGGAAGGTGTTGCTTAAGGGTTACAGCAGCGCGGGGAACTCGAACTCCCACGGCCTCTCGACCACCGGATCCTAAGGTTGCTCGCGCTACGCACGAGATCGCGTTCTACGTGCCGTCCTGTGTCATCCGGTGTCGTCCTGTGCCGCGTATGTCGTCCTGTCGTGAGCAGGATGTGAGCAAGGGGACCTTCCGCCGGGCATTCATGTCCGAATGAAGGTGAGACAGCCACCACACGCCGGTGTTGATCGGCTGCTGCGGTCAGTCCGAGTCTCTGGAAGATTTGGGTCACCTGCGCTTCCACCATACGTTCCGCGACAGACAGCAGACGGGTGATCGCCTTGTCCGACACCCCTCGCCAAACAGTCCGACTACTTCGCGTCGGTCAGATCTGCGCGACGACCTCGCACACCTCGACCTTGTCGAAGGTGACGAAGTCTGGCCTGGGGACGCTCTGAGCCATCTCGGCAGCCGCCTTCGCATTTTCCTCGTTCTCGAAGATGACCATCGAGTACCCGTGATCGCCTTCAGGGGATTGCGACCAGTATCCAGCCACAACCCCGGGGGCCTGCTTCACGCGAGGGACCACGCTGGTTTCGAGCTGAGCCCGGCCTTCCTCATCATGACCGGGCTCTATACGCACCTGTACCACGAGAGCATGCATAAGGGCTCTCCTCCGTTTCCAGCGACGCCTCCGCGGCCTCGGACTCTGATCGCAGTCTATCGGCATCGCCGAAGGCAGGCGACTCAGACAGCCCGACGTTGCTCGGCACCCGAACGCAGGGGTAGGCTCCCGAGCCCTGCGGCAGATGGGAGAGATCGGATGTTCGCTCGGGTAAGTACCGTGCAGGGTTCTCCCGACCAGGTTGAGGAAGGCATCAAGGCGGTCCAGGAGCAGGTCATCCCCGCCGCGAAGGGGATGCCAGGTTTCAAAGGGATGCTCGCGCTGGCCGATCGAGCCTCCGGGAGGATGGTAGGGATCAGTCTCTGGGAGAGCGAGGATGCCCTGATGAAGAGCGAGGATGCGGCGAACCAGCTCAGGAGCGATACCTCGAACGCGGGCGGCGCG
>VAYU01000079.1 GCA_005884925.1 Actinomycetota bacterium
GCCGATCCACTGGACTTCGTGCAGGCCGCCAGCACCGCGCCCAGACTCGTGGCGCTCAGCGCGGCCACGCCGAACCCGCCCGCGCGCCGCAGGAACGACCGCCGAGACAGATCCCCACCTAGGGATCGACGTGCCAACGCCTCGGCTCGCTGCTCTTCGTTCCCGTTCATGTCCTCCCCCTCCTCCGTATGCGGCTCACGCGTGATCGGCGAGCCATCCCAGGTATGTCCGGTTGAACTCCGCCGGGTGCTCCCACATGCAGGCGTGCCCCCCTTTCGACGTCTTCCAATCCGCCCGGGGGATGCCCTCCTGCAGGCGCTTGGAGAGACGGACGGGGATCAAGATGTCCTCTTCGCCGGCCATGACCAGGACGGGGAAGCCCTGGATCGTGGCCAGCCGGTCGGTCGTGTCATGCGTCTGGATCACGCTGAGCTGCGCGAGGTACGCCTCGACCGACATCGGAAGCGCGGCCATCTCGTCCTCGCGGTCCTCGAAGAACGGAACCGTGAACGCCCAGAGGGTCACGTCGCGCATGATGAACGGCGCACCGTTCACCGGTGCCATGTCCTGCCACATCGAGAACATCCGAGAGCAGAACGGCCCCGGCGCGGCATACGTGCTGGAGAACGTCGCGCTCTTCAGGTCGGATCCGTGGTTGATCGCGTATTCCTGCGCGATCATCCCTCCCATCGATGTCCCCAGAAGGTGGAAGCCCGAGATGCCCAGCGAATCGACGAGCGCCTTGGTGTCGTCGGCCATCATCCGGCTCGTGTAGGGGCCGGGCGGCACGCTCGTCTGCCCCACGCCCCGGTTGTCGAACCGCAGGATCCGGTAGCCCGCACCGAGAAGGTCGTCCATCTGGAGCACCCAGGTCTCCAGGTCGTCGGCCAGGCCGTTGATCAGCACGACCGTCCCGGGCCCGTCGCCCTCGAGCTTGTAGTTGATGTCGATCCCGTTGACGCTCGCCGTCGGCATGCTCGCTCCTTCCTAAGCTCCTACTGACGTCGCTGGTGGTCTTGCTTCTGCAGCTCGGCGCGGGCAACGTGACACGCGGCGGTGTGGCCCTCGCCGAACAGGGTCATCTCGGGCTCCTCGGTGACGCACCGCTCGATCGCGACCGGGCATCGGGTGCGGAACCGGCATCCCGACGGCGGTGCGATGGGGCTCGGGATCTCGCCTCGGAGCACGGATTCCTGCATACGCCGGTCCGGATCGGGGCGGGGGATCGCCTCAAGCAGGGCCTTCGTGTACGGGTGGCGCGGGTCGCGGAACACCGCTTCGGTCGGGCCGGTCTCGACGATCTTCCCCAGATACATCACGGCGACGCGGTGGCTGATGTGCTCGACGACCGCCAGGTCGTGCGCGACGAACAAGATCGCGAGCCGAAGGTCGCGCTGGAGGTCCGCCAGCAGGTTCAGGACCTGTGCCTGAACCGACACGTCGAGGGCGGAGACCGGCTCATCGGCGACGATGAGTCGGGGGGAGGGAGCCAGCGCGGCGGCGATGCCGACGCGCTGGCGCTGCCCTCCCGAGAGCTCATGCGGACGCCGGCCCACGAGCGAGGGGTCCAGCCCGACGCGATCCAGGAGGTCCAGGACACGGGCCCGCCGCTCCGCCTTCGTGCCGATCGCGAAGGCGTCGAGCGCCTCGGCCACGCTGGTGCCCACCCGCCAGCGCGGATCGATCGAGCTGAACGGATCCTGGAACACGGGTTGGACCTGCTGGCGGAAGCCGGCCAGACGGCGCCCCTTCAGCGCAAGCACGTCCTGCCCGGCGAAGACGATCCGGCCCTCCGTCGGATCGATCAAGCGCAGGATGCAGCGCGCGAGCGTGCTCTTCCCGGAGCCGGACTCGCCGACGACGGCGAGGACCTCGCCCGGGAAGATCTGGAGGTCGACCCCGTCCACGGCGTGGAGCTTCGCGCCGCCCCCGAACAGGCCGCGGTCGGTCGAGAAATGCTTCACGAGGCCGGCGACCTCGAGGATCGGCGGGCCGAGCTGCACCGGCGCGACCTCGTCGGAGACCACAACCTGCCCGCTCACGCGGCGCCTCCCGTCGCGGCTCCGGCCGGGTGGGCTGCCGCCCGCGTCGCCTCCGACAACCAGCACGCGATCAGGTGATCCGCGCTCTCGTGCGCGAGCGGCGGCACGATCGTGCACTCGTCCATCACGTACGGACATCGCGATGCGAACCGGCAACCCGGCGGCGGGTCGATGAGGTTCGGCACGCGCCCAGGGATCACGCGGAGCGAGCCGGGCTCCTGGTGCTGCGTGGGGAGCGCGGCGAGGAGCGCCTGCGTGTACGGGTGGCGAGGCGCGCGGAAGATCTCGGCGACGGTCGCGATCTCGACCAACTGCCCCGCGTACATCACGCCGACCCGGTCACAGAGCTGTGCGATCACCCCGAGGTCGTGCGTGATCAGCACGATCGTGGTCCGAAGCCGCTGGCGCAGATCGCGCAGCAGATCGAGGATCTGCGACTGGATCGTCACGTCGAGCGCGGTCGTCGGCTCGTCGGCAAGCATCAGCGCCGGCTCGTTCGCGAGCGCCGTCGCGATGACGACCCGCTGGCGCATGCCACCCGACAGCCGATGGGGCGCATCCCCGTATCGTCGCTCGGGCTCAGGGATCCCCACGTCGGCGAGCAACGCCAGCGCACGGTCGCGCGCTTGGCCCCGCTGCACGTTTCGATGCGCCGTGATCGTCTCGGCGATCTGCTCGCCGATCGAGAACGCCGGATCGAGCGAGGTCATCGGGTCCTGGAACACCATGCTGATCCGGTCGCCGCGCAAGCGACGGAGGTCCTCGGGCGCGAGCCCCACGAGCTCCCGTCCCTGGAAGCGGACGCTTCCGCTGACGGTGGCGCTCGCCGGCAGCAGACCCATCGTCGCCATCGCCAACGTCGTCTTGCCGCACCCGGACTCACCGACCAGTCCGAAGATCTCACCTGAGGCGACGGACAGGGACACGTCGCTCACCGCGGACACGGTCCCGTCGTCCGTGGCGAACCCCACGTCGACGTGCTCGAGGGTCAAGATCGCGTCGCTCATCGCGTGACGCCTCGCGGATCCAACCGCGCCCGCAGTCCGTCGCCGAAGAAGTTGAACGCGAGGACCGTGATCGCGATCGCGACGCCGGGGAAGATCTCGATCCACGGCGCCTGCGTGAGGAAGTCGCGCCCGTCTGCCAGCATCACGCCGAGCGACGAGGTCGGTGGCTGCGCGCCGAGCCCCAGGAACGACAGGGCCGCTTCGATCTGCAGCGCGAAGCCCATCAGGATCGTCGCCTGCACGATCGCCGGCCCGATCGCGTTCGGCAGGACGTGGCGGGTGATGATCCTCCTCGAGGGCGTCCCCCGGGCCCGCGCCGCCTCGACGTAGGTCTGCGACGCCACGACCAGCGTCGAGCTGCGCACCACGCGCGCCAGGATCGGCAGGTAGATCACGGCGATCGCCAGGAGCGCGACGTCGCTGCCGGGGCCGATGATCGCGATCAGCGCGACCGCAAGCAGGAGCGCGGGGAGCGCCAGCACCATGTCGATCGGACGCATGATCAGGGTGTCCACCCACCCACCGTGATAGCCGGCGTACATCCCGAGCGGGACGCCGAACAGGAACGCCAGCAGTGTCGAACCCACGGCCACCCCCAGCGACACGCGGTACGCGTAGATCACGCGCGAGAGCACATCGCGGCCGAGCGCATCCGAGCCGAACGGGTGGGCCAGGTCCGGGCCAGCGAGGATGCGCGAGGCATCGATCGCGTTCGGGTCGTGCGGGGCGATCAGCGGCGCGAAGACCGCGATCGCGATGAGGGCGACGAGGATCGCGAACCCCACGCGTCCCTTCCGGGAGGCCAGGATGCCCTGGCGCCGGCTCGTCCTTGCCGGCACGTTGGGGATGGCGACGCTCATGCCGCCGCCCCCTCTTCGATCCGCGGATCGAGCCAGCCGACGAGCACGTCGGTGAGGAGCGTCACCAGGATGAAGAGCGCGGCGACGACGAGGACCCCGCCCTGGACCACCACGTAGTTGCGCTGCTGGATCGAGGTCACGATCAGGCGGCCGACACCCGGCAGTGCGAACAGGCTCTCGATCACGATCGCTCCGCCGAGGAGCACGCCGAACTGGATCCCGATCACGGTCACGATCGGGGCGGCCGCGTTGCGCAACGCGTGCCGGTAGACGATCCGGCGTTCCGCGATCCCCTTCGCCCGCAGGAACGAGATGTACTGCGTGTCGAGTACCTCATCCATCGCGCCGCGCGTCGTCCGCAGGATGTACGCGGTCTCGCCGAACGCGAGCGCGACCACCGGGAGCGCCAGGTACCGCAGGTTCTGGATCGGATCCTTCAGCAACGGGACGTAGCCCGACGGCGGAAGCACCTGCCAGATGCCGGCGAAGAGCAGCACGAGCATGATCCCCAACCAGAAGTCGGCGATCGCGATCCCGGCGATGACCAAGCCCTCGCTGAGGTGCCGCACGGCACCGGGCCGCGCAGCGGCCCGGACGCCGAGCGGCACCCCGACGAGCACCGCGAGCGTCATGGACAGAACCGTCAGTTCGATCGTGACCGGCAGGCGTTGCGCGAGCAGCGTCGAGACGGGCGCATGGCTGATGAAGTCCTGGCCGAAGTTGCCGTGCAGCAGGCCGCTCGCCCACGTGATGTATTGGGCGAGGAGCGGCCGGTCCAGACCCAACTGCTCGCGGACGGTCGCCACGTTGCGGGGTGTCGCGCGGAAGCCCAGCATCGTCTGCACCGGATCGCCCGGAACCAGGTGGATCATCAGGAAGACGAAGACGCTCATCACGAGGATCACGGGGATCGCCAGGAGCAACCGGCGGACGATGAACCGCCCCCGCGGACTCATGCCTCACCTGCCCGGGCGCTGATCCTCGAGACCAGCTCGCGCAGCACCGTCTCCGTCAAGCGGAAGTGACGCGCGGCGACCCGCGCCGCCGGGGCCGGGCGCCGGCCGATCACGGCCTCCGCGAGCGCGGTGTGGTCCTTGATGGCGCGCGCGCGGATCTCCGCGCTGTACGGCTCGGCTCCGAAACCCAGACTGATCTGCCGCCGGATCTGCGCGCTGAGGCTCGCGAGGTAGGGGTTGCCGGTCGCCTTCGCGATCGTCTCGTGCACGGCTTCGTCGGCAGCGCGTGATGCTTCACGGTCGCTCCCCGCCGCGAGGTAGCCCTCGAGCGCCGCGCGGATCGGGCCGACATCGTCGTCGACGATCCGCTCGGCCGCCGTTCGCGCGATCAACGGCTCGACCAACTGGCGGAAGTCGAGCACGCGCTCGAGGTTCGACCACTCCGGGAGCAGCGTCCGCCGGATCATCTCGTTGGCCTCGGGGCCCATGCCCTGGAGTACGTATGCGCCCCCCGTGCGGCCGCGCCTGACCTCGAGGTAGCCGAGCGCGGAGAGCCGCTGGATCGCCTCTCGCACGGTCGTCCGGCTGACGCCGAGCGTGGCGGCCAGCTCGCGTTCGGACGGGAGGCGCTGGCCGGGCACGAACTCGCCGAGGGCGATCGCGGTCACCAGCCGGTCCGCCACATGCTCGCCGCCGCTGCGGAGTTTGACCGGCTCCAGGATGGAGAGGCTCGGGACCGCCATCATCGGTCCTCCGGTGGATCCGCGTACCACGCTCCGATGAAGCGGGCCAGGGTGCGGGCGCCGTCGACGATCGAGGAGAGCTCCACCGATTCGTCGATCCCGTGGATGTCGTGCGCGACGGGTCCGTAGCAGAGGGCGGGCACCCCGAAGCCGTTGAGGTAGATGCGCGCGTCGGTCGTACTGGCCATCGGCCTTGCGCTCGGCCGGGCGCCGTGCGCGGCCTCGTGCGCGGCCGCCACGCGCCGCGCGAGCGGATGATCGGAGGGGAGCGCGTAGCCTTGCGCCTTGAACCCGGAGGCATCGATCGCCGGGGGATGGTCGTAGAGCCACGGCTCGTCCTCGCCCGCGGACAGGATCGCTGCACCGACGCGTGCCCCGGCCTCCTCGGCGCTCCATGCCGAGGGATGCCCGACGCGGATCCGCATGGTCGCCGCGGCGGGGACGCTCGACGGCCAGTCGCCGGAGCGGAACGCTCCGATGTTCACGTTGTAGGGATGGGCGACGCCGTCCATCGCCGGCTCGATGCGTGTGTTCATCTCGCGCTCGAACCCGCGGAG
>VAYU01000017.1 GCA_005884925.1 Actinomycetota bacterium
TCGGGGCGGCGATGGATCAGCCCCGGATCGAGGTCCTCCGAGACCAGCGCGTCCTGGAACCGCTGCGCGGCCCAATCCAGCATCGACGCGATCATCTCGGGATCCACGTCGTCGCGGATCTCGCCGTGCCGAACGCCGAACTCCACGAACTCCAGGGTTCCGTAGGGATCCTCGCTTCGCATGAACCGGTCGATCGGGCCACGAAGCCCGAGCTCCGTGTCGTAGCGCCCGATCAACGCGAGCCGGTTCGGGACGGGATCGGAGTTGACCGACTCCTCGGTGCTCTGGAGCCACCAGTCCAGCGTCTCCCAGAAGCCTTGGCGGACGACCTCCTCGGGAGCGTCCAGCCACGCCGGGAGCATCTGGACGGCGTGCTGGTAGGCCGCGAGGAACAGGCCCTCCTTGGAACCGAAGTCGAGGAACACGGTCCCCTTCGCGACACCGACCTCGCGCGCGACGTCCTCGACGTGCGTCCCCCGGTAGCCGTGCTCGGAGAACTTGCTCATCGCGGCCTCGATGATGCGGCTCCTCCGCTCGTCCGCTTCCGCCGATCGCTTGACCCGACCCTCGGTCATCGGAGTCAGACGGTAGCGCATGAAAAAGAGCCCGAGGGACCTTCGCTCGCCTCCCGCCGAAGCGTTCGGCTCCCGTCGGTTCCTCGGGCTCAGTTGCCCCGAGCTGCCTCTGCGCTGGGCCGAGAGTCCGGATCGCCGGCGGATGGTTCGCCTCGCGGCGCCCTTCCGCCTTCGCCGCCCCGGATCCGCCGTTCGGCCTTGCGGCCGTTCCGCGGTCCCGGTGGACCTGCCTCGGGCCTCGCGGCTCTCGGTCGGTCCCGGGCGACGGACCACCGCCGGTCCGTCTCGCGACGTCCCTGCGGGCCGCTGGCTGAGCCTTGCGGCCTTCGCCTGCGTCGAGAACTCCCTCCGGCTGAGTGACCTTGCGGCCTCTCCGCCCTGCAGGTGTTCCCGGTGCGCCTGGATCCTCCGGTGGACGTTTCCGCCCTCCGTCGGGGCCCCCGGCGCTTCGTCCGGTCTCTCCTCCCGGTCACTCGGACCGCTCGGAGCGTTGCGGAATGTATCGGCGGCCCCAACACGGGTCAAGCCGACCTTCCTGCAGGTCAGCGGTCATAACCGCAGGTCAAAGGGTCGCGATAAAGAGTGACAAAAGGTCTGCGCCGGAGCGGTTACTGACGGACGGCAGATCACGCCGCGCGAACGACGTCGTGATAGACGCGAAGCACTTCGTTCGCCGTGACGTCCCACGTGAACCGCAGCGCGCGACGCGATGCCTCCGCTCCGATCGAAGCTTGCAAGGCCCCGTCGCGCAGCACCTGGAGCATCCGGTCGGCGTGATCCCCCGGGTCGTGTCCCTCCACGAGGAACCCGGTCCTGCCGTCCTCGACCACGTAGCGGAGGCCGCCGACGGACGCCGCGACCACCGGCGTTCCACACGCCGCCGCTTCCAGCGCGACCAACCCGAACGATTCGGAGCGCGACGGAACGAGCACGACGTCGGCCGCCGCGTAGAAGTCCGAGAGCCTCCGCTGGGTCTGCGGCGGGAACAGGACGACGCGCTCGGCCACGCCGAGAGCGTGGGCGAGCGCGAGCAACCGGTCGGCCTCGCCGTCGCCTCCACTCGGTCCGCCGACGATCCCGAGCACCAGGTCGCGCGTGGTCTCAGGATCACGCGCGACGGCCTCGGCCACCGTGCGGATCGCGACGTCGGGACCTTTGTGCGACTGCAACCGCCCCACGTACAAGGCGAACCGCAGGTGCGTCAGATGGAGCCGCTCGCGCGCGGCCATCCGGTCACGCGGGGAGAAGAGCATGTGGTCGACGCCCGGCGGGACCAGGCGGACGTGATCGGGGTCGGCTCGGTACAGACCGACCAGCTGGCCCGCCTCCAGCGGCGTCGCGGCCAAGATCCGGTCCGCCGCGCCGATCACCCGCTGCTCGCCCTCCAGACGGACGGCCGACTCGGGCCGCTCGTCCCTCGCGAGCGAGTAGTTCTTGACCTTGCCGAGCGTGTGGAACGAGGCCACGAGCGGCGCGCCCCATACCTGCTTGGCTGCTCGGCCGACCCAGCCCGACAACCAGTAGTGGCTGTGAACGACGTCGTACGGGATGCCGTGGAACCGGGCATCGTGGAGGACCCCTCCGAGGAACTCGGGCAGGTACCGGGGCAGGTCCGACTTCGGCACCGGCGAGCACGGCCCCGCCTTGATCGGGATGACCCGAGCACCGGTCGCGACCTCTTTCACCTCGTGATCGGTCCCGCCTCGGCATCGCGCGAAGACGTCCACGTGCACCCCCTGCGCGGCGAGACGGCCCGCCACCTCGAGGATGTAGACGTTCATGCCACCCGAATCCCCGATCCCCGGCTGATCGACGGGCGAGGTGTGAACCGAGAGCACGGCGACCCGGGGCGCGTCGCCCGTCGGACCGGAACCCTTCCCCATGCCTTCACCCCTTGGGGCCCAACCGGACCCCTCTCCCTTCGATGCTACGAGCCCCCGTACGAAAGGGAGGGGGCGTCGGCTCAGCGAGGACCACGCAGCCGGACGACCGGCTCCAGCCGTCCGACCGGGCGCCCGCCGCCGAACACCGGCGGGCTGGCGCGCTTGGCGAGCCGGCGGCGGGCGCCCGCCCCGAGCAGACCGAGCTGTTCGAGCACCGAGATGAGCGCCGGCCCCGCGGCCCGGTAGCCGCCGTCGGCCACCTTGACCGCGATCCCGAGCCCGTCACCCAACGCCACCGCGCAGTTCAGGGCCTCGGCGCCTTCCTTCGCGAGGACCCTGGGAGCGGCGCGCATCACCTCGGTGTCGATCCGGTTCCGCCCGCCGACCAGGTACGGTTCGGTGCGCATCGCCGCGACGACGCGCTCGACGGCGGGCGCCAGCGGGCCCTGCCGATCGGGGTAGGAGAGCCGCGCGTACATCGTCGCCACCGCCCGCAGCCCGATCCCGTGGACGGGGACGCCACAGCCGTCGATCCCCAGCGCCACGTCGTCGGAGCCACTCAACCGTTCGACGGCGCGGAGGATCCGGCGCTGGAGCGGATGGGAGCGGCGGCGGTAGGTCGCGGTCGGCCATCCCGCGCGGGTCGACGCGAGCAGCATGCCCGCGTGCTTGCCCGAGCAGTTGTGATACAGGGGTCGAGGCTCGCGAACCCGCCTTGCGCTCGCTCCGTCGAGCGGCCGGTCGGGCGGCGTCTGCAGGTCGGTCTCGGTGAGCCCGCCTCGGCGGAGCACGTCGCGGACGGCGCGGATGTGCACCGGCTCCCCGTTGTGCGAGGCAGTCATGATCGCGACGAGACGGTCAGAGAGCTCGAGTCCGATGGCGTCGACGGCCACCGCGGCCTGAACGGGCTTCGTGCACGACCGCACGAAGACCAACCGGTTCGGATCACCGACGGAGGCGATCAGACGACCGGCCGCGTCGCAGACCGCCACATCGCCCAGATGGACGGATTCTTCGAGACCCGAACGGACCACTCGGACGAGCGGCGCGGACCGGGCAGCCATCGGTGCGGATCAGTGGAGCGCGAGGCTGGGGTCGTCCTTGTAGCGGCGCTTGAGCTCGTCCTGCACGGTGTCGAGGATCGTGATCACCGCGCGTCTCGCCTCGGAGACCTCGTGTTCCTCGACCGCCAATGAATGGATCGCATCGGCGAGCGCGCCGTCGTCGAGCGTGGTGGGATCCGATATCCCCGAGTCGGACGCGAGCCGCTCCACCCGGCGGCGAGCCAGCAGCATCTCCTCCTCGGGCACCCCGATCCGGACGGCCTCGCCCCGAGAGGTCATGATGTGGTCGTCGGCGCTCAAGATGGTCGTGAGCCGTTCGACGAGGGCCGTGCGATCGCCGCCCTCGCCGCGCCCTTCGAGCTCCGCCTGGAGGATCTCCGCGCGGCCCTGCAGCAGGCGCCGCAACAGGGAGAGGTATTCACGTTCCGCCATGCATTCATCCCGACGTTCGCGCAGGTCGTCGAGCGACAGGTCGGGCAACCCCTCGACGAAAGCCGGATCGCGGATACGATCGATGCGACGGTACGCTGGGTGGTCCTCCACGAGGCGGATGCTACACCTCGTCCTGATCGCGCATCGCCGCGATAAGGACGTCCGCCACTTCGGGACGTGAGAACTCGATCGGGGGCCGCTCACCCGTCCGGAGTATCTCGCGCACCTTCGTCCCCGATAGGATCACGCGATCGTCGTCCTCGTGGGGGCACGTCTTGGGCGAGCCCATCCCCTCACACCGAACGCAGAAGAACGAGTGCTCGAACATCAGCGGGGTGATGCCGAGCTCACCGGGCTCGAACTCCTCGAAGATCTTCTGGGCGTCGTACGTGCCGTAATAGCTGCCGACCCCCGCGTGGTCGCGACCCACGATGAAATGCGTGCAGCCGTAGTTCTTGCGCGCGATCGCGTGCCAGATCGCCTCGCGCGGCCCTGCGTAGCGCATCGCGGCCGGGAAGATGCTGATCATCGCGCGGTCATGCGGGTAGTAGCTGCCGAACAACACCTCGTAGCAGCGCATCCGGACGTCGGGCGGTACGTCGTCGGACTTCGTGGCGCCCATCAGCGGATGGACCAGCAGCCCGTCCACGATCTCCAGGGCGCATTTCTGGATGTACTCGTGCGCCCGATGGATGGGGTTGCGGGTCTGGAAGCCGACGACGGTCTTCCACCCGCGCTGTCGGAAGGCCTCGCGGGTCTCGGCGGGCGTCAGGCGATAGTTCGTGAAGTCGGCATGCTGTGGGAGCGCGAGCACTTGGAGCGAACCTCCGACGCACGTGTCGCCGGCGTCGAACAACGCCTTCACCCCCGGGTGCTCGAGGTCATCCGTCCGGTAGACGGCGATCGCCTCCTTCGGCTTGTCGCGCTTGAAGCGCTCCGTGACGCGGAGCACCGCGACCGGCGGCGCGTCGGGACCCGGGGTGAGCCCGATCGAGGAGGCGCCGCCGATCCGGTGGGCATCGGTGTCCGACAAGCCGAGGACGACCGGGATCGCCCAGGCGAGCCCGTTCGACAGATGCATCGTCTCGAGCACCGCGTGGTAGTCGTCCTCGGTCTGGAACCCGGTGAGCGGGCTCAGGGCACCGGTGGCGAGCATCTCCAGGTCCGAGAGCTCGCGCTCGCTGATCGCGACGCTCGGGATGTTGGCGGCCTCGTTCCTGAGTGCGACGGCGTCCGAACCCGTGACCTGCAGGTTCACCAGCGTGCCGCCGTGCGGCGCGATGGGGGCGACATCGTTCGACATGGATCCCCTCTTCCGGAGTGCTCGAGCGCGGACCGTGCTGGTGCAGGATACGGAACGCGACCGTCAGCCGACCGAGCTACGCCACGACCCAGAGGGCCTCGCGGGCCATGTCGATCTGGAGCCGTCGGTGATCACCCAGTGGGTCCCCGTCCACCTGGACCGGGAACGGGTCGGATGAGGTCACGACGACCTGCGACGCATCGTGGACGTAATCGATGTCCCTGCCGTGCACGTGGCGAGCGGAGCCGAAGACCTGCCAGGCGATCCTCGGGATGTTGCGCCGGCTCAGCTTGCGCACCGACAGCACGTCGAGCCCGGAGTCGAGGGACGCGTCGGGGGTCATCCGCAGGCCGTGACCCTTGTAGAAGGTGTACGGATCGGTCCGTCCCACCATCACGGACAGGGACGGGAACGGTCTCGCGCCGTCGATCACCACCTCCAGGTCCGGCTTCTTCCCTGCGTACCCGACCATCAGCTCCCAGGCGACCGCCCGGAACGCGACGCGGTCGTACTTCGCCTTCGTGGACGGGAACTTCTTCTCCAGCCGCTGCATCGCGGAGGCATCGATGCCGGCGCCGCAGTTCACCGCGAAGTAGCGTCCGTCGGCGCGGCCGAGGTGCAGCTTCGTCGAGCCGTCGTCGAGCGCCCTCGCGATCAGCAGCCCCGTGCACTCGACGGGATCGGTGGGGAGTCCGAGCGCCCGGACCAGGACGTTCGTTGCCCCGCCGGGTAAAACGCCGAGCGCGACCTCGGTGCCGGCGAGCGCGTTCACGGCCTCGTTGATCGTCCCGTCGCCGCTGAACACCACGACGAGGTCGATCCCGTTCGCGACGGCCTGCGCCGCGAGCTCGCTCGCGTGACCCTTCCCCTTCGTCTCCGCGACCTCCAGCAGGAAGTCCGCGGACAACGCCTTCTCGATGACGGCAAGTGTGGGCTTGGACACGGTCCGTGCGACCGGGTTCACGACGAGGAGGAGCCGGTGGAATCGCATGCGGTTCGGGCAGTATCGCAGGCGTTCGCCACGGACGCGAATCATGCGACGGATCCCGATGCGCATAAGGTGTCCGGATGGACAAGCTCTTCTGGGGCAAGGTCTTCTTGTTCCTGCATGTCATGGGCGCCATCGCGGCGCTCGGACCGACCCTCACGTACCGGATCTGGATATCCGTTGCGGAGAAGGCCGACGCTGGCATTCGCGCGTTCGTCCTGCGATCGATCTCGGCTCTGGACGCACGGCTCCCCACCCCGGCGTTCATCGCGCAGGCGGCGACCGGTGTGTTCCTGATCTGGCTGCGAGGGTGGAGCTTCTTCTCGACCGGATGGCTGGTGATCGGCGTCGCGCTCTACATCGCGATGGTCGTGACCGCCATCGCGGCGTACGCGCCGGCGTTCCAACGACAGCAGGCGCTCGCGGAGGCGGTGGCCGCGGACCCGTCGAACGGTGAGGCCGTCGGCGCATACGCTGTCGCCGCCCGCACGTCCACGATGTACGGCATCGTCGTGACGGCCCTGACCGTCGTGATCGTCTTCCTGATGGTCTGGAAGCCGAACCTCTGGTGAGGCCTCATCGCGAGCCGAGCTCGCGCGGGACGACGAACCGCTCGAGCCGTCCCGAACCCGGGGCCAGGTCGGCCCACGAGCCGATGGGGACAACCAGCTCGGCCAACGCTGCGGTCGGGAAGGCTTTCCGAAGGTCGTCGAGCCGATACCCGTCGGCGGCAAGCAGGGACGCGAGCTCCTGCATCGCCGGGTTGTGACCGACCAGCATCACCGACCCGGCGTCCGCGGGGACCTCGCGGAGCCGATCGAGCAGCTCGCCCGCTTCGAACGAATAGACCGACGACTCGATCCGGATCGTCAGCTCGGACCCGAGCCCCGGAAGGATCCGTGCGAGCGTCTCGCGGGTGCGGAGCGCCGAAGAGCACAGCACCAGCTCGGGGCGGATCTCCTCGACGTCGAGGTAGTCGCGCATCCGATCGGCCGCTCGCGCCCCACGGGGCGCGAGCGGCCGATCCACGTCCTGCATGTCCCGGTCGTCCCAACTCGACTTCGCGTGACGGAGCAGCCAGAGGCGCACACGATCACCCCCCACTGACCGGCGGCAGGATCGCGACCTCGTCGCCCTCGGCGACCGGCGTGTCGCGAGCCGCTCGTTCCCCGTTCACCACGAACGACGAGACCGCGGCGATCGCCGCGAAGCGCTCGCCGTACGTCGCGGCCAGGCCGTCGGCCACCTCGCCGGCGTTACGGCCGGCACCGTCCACGCGCGAGGCGCCCGCCAGCTCCCGCAGCGCCGCGAACAGCCGGACCTGGATCGTCATCCCAGGTCAAGCGTACCGGCGACCGTGCCGACCCGGTATCGTGAGGACATCCCGATGGCCGTGTGGGCGCTGCTTTCCGATCGTTCCCTCGACCGCGCGCTTCCGGCGCTGGCGGATCTCTCTGTCGACCTCAAGCACGAGCCGCTGACCGTCCTGTCGCTCACGCACGTCCTGCAGATCGACGCCCTCGCGGTGTTCGTCGACGCGGTCGAGAACCCGGGCCAGGCGTGGTCCGTCCTCTCGGAGCTCCACGAGCGGAAGACCCGTCTCCCCGCCGTCGTGATCGTCGACCGAGATCACCTCGAACGCTATCCGTGGCACGAGGTCGCGGACGAGTTCGTCTTCCCCGGCGCGCCGGTAGCCGAGCTCACGGTCCGGCTTGCGATGCTCAGGCGCCGCGCCGGCGCGGGGGACGGCGCCGTCGTTCGCCTGGGGTCGCTCGCGATCGACACCGAGACCTACCGGGTCACCGCCGACGGCCGTCCGCTCGATCTGACCTTCAAGGAGTTCGAGCTGCTCCGGTTCCTGGCGCAACACGCCGGGAGGGTCTACACGCGTCCCGGCCTGCTCAGGGAGGTCTGGGGCTACGACTTCTATGGGGGCACGCGCACGGTCGATGTCCACGTTCGTCGGCTGCGGGCGAAGCTCGGACCCGAGTACGAGCACCTGATCCAGACCGTTCGCGGCGTTGGCTACCGCGCGAGCGACGACGACTGAGCGAACGCCGAGCGTCACGGCCCTTCGGCCTACCTCTCCCCCGAGACCGCAAGACCTAGCACGGAGGCGTCAGTGTGGAAATGACTCCGACGGGCTCTGCGCCGGAACGGGCCACACCGCCGATGACTTCGCCATGAACGGACTGCTGAGGATCTCGGTGCTCGTCCCCCTCGCGGGACTCATCCCCCTCGGTTCCTGGGTCCTCCAGCCGTTCAGTCGGCTCGTACCGGTCACCGTGCGGCGCTTCGGAGAGGGCACCGCGCGAGGGGCCGGTGCGCGCCGGTAACTCCATACCCCATCCCCCCCGGGTCGCGGCCCCGGCGCCTCAGGCGCCGGGGCCGCCCCACGTAACGAAGAGTTAACCCCACCGGAACCGAAGACGCCGTTCGGCGTCCTACGCTCTGCCGGTCGTCGAGCAGCAAGGGGGAAGGGACAGTGGCGACAGCCAAGGACGTCATCGCCATGGCCAAGGAGGCCGGAACCGAGATCGTCGATCTCCGGTTCTGCGACCTGCCGGGGCTGATGCAGCACTTCTCGGTCCCGATGGCCGAGCTGACGGAGTCGGTCTTCGAGGAAGGGATCGGGTTCGACGGATCCTCGATCCGCGGCTTCCAGGAGATCCAGGAATCGGACATGCTCCTCGTGCCCGATCCGGATACCGCGTACATGGATCCGTTCACGAAGCACGCGACGATCAACATCAACTGCTTCGTGAAAGACCCAGTCACCGGCGAGATGTACAGCCGCGACCCTCGCTACATCGCGAAGAAGGCGGAGCTCTACCTGAAGCAGACGGGGATCGCGGACACCTCGTTCTGGGGTCCCGAGGCCGAGTTCTACATCTTCGACTCGATCCGCTTCGATCAGAACCAGCACGAGGGCTACTACCACATCGATGCGATCGAAGGTGTGTGGAACTCGGGCCGCGAGCGGGACGGCGACGCGCCGAATCTCGGCTACAAGCCTCGCTACAAGGAGGGCTACTTCCCCGTCCCTCCGATGGACAAGTACCAGGACCTGCGCTCGGAGATGGTGCTGAACCTCGAGAAGGTCGGCATCAAGATCGAGGTGCACCACCACGAGGTCGGCACGGCCGGCCAGGCCGAGATCGACATGCGGTTCGACACGCTGCTCAAGACCGCGGACAACGTGCTCAAGTACAAGTACGTCGTCAAGAACACGGCCTACGCCGCGGGCAAGACCGTGACGTTCATGCCGAAGCCGCTGTTCATGGACAACGGCTCAGGCATGCACACGCACCAGTCCCTGTGGGCCGATGACGAGAACCTGTTCTGGGACGAGGTCAACTACGCGGGGATCAGCGACATGGCGCGCTGGTACATCGGCGGGCTCCTCGCGCACGCGAACTCGTTGCTCGCGTTCACGAACCCGACGACGAACTCGTACCGCCGGCTGGTGCCGGGCTACGAAGCGCCGATCAACCTCGTGTACTCCCAGCGGAACCGCTCGGCCTGCATCCGGATCCCCGTCTTCAGCAAGCATCCGGCCACGAAGCGACTGGAGTTCCGGACACCCGACCCGACGTGCAACCCGTACCTCGCGTTCAGCGCCATGCTCCTGGCGGGTCTCGACGGCATCAAGAACAAGCTCGAGCCGCCCGAGCCCATGGACAAGGATCTCTACGACCTGCCGCCCGAGGAGAAGGCGCACGTGAAACAGGTCCCGGGCTCCCTGGAGGAGGTCCTGGACGCGCTCGAGGCCGACCATCAGTGGCTGCTCGAGGGCGGGGTGTTCACCCAGGACGTGATCGACACCTGGATCGAGTACAAGCGAACGCACGAACTGGACGCCGTGCGGCTGCGTCCGCATCCGCACGAGTTCGCCCTCTACTACGACCTGTAAGCCACCGCTGCAACGCCCCCTTCCCCCGGAGGGCCGGGGCCTCGAAGAGGCCCCGGCCCTCCCCCTCGCACGGCACACCGTTCACTCGCTACGCTTGTTGGGTCCCGATGAGCACGATCGCTGGATATCGCTTCGGTCACGTCCTGGTGGACGATCGAGAGCTCACGAGCGACGTGATCGTGCTCCCTACCCGCGTGATCGAGAACTGGTGGCGGCGCGAGGGCCACGAGCTGGCCTGGGTCGACCTGGAGGACGTGGCCGACGAGCTCCCCAGCCGGCTGGTCGTCGGGACTGGTGCGGACCAGCGGATGCGGCCGGATCCGGACGTGCTAGGCCGCTTGCAGGAGCGAGGTGTCGAGGTCGAGTGCCTGCCGACGGATCGGGCGGTGGCCCGCTTCGCCGAGCTGGATCCTGCAGAGACCGCTGCCGCGCTGCACCTGACCTGCTGAGCTCGTGGCCCGCTGGGTGCTACATGTCGACCTGGACGAGTTCATCGCGGCCGTCGAGGTGCTCCGCCATCCGGAGCTCGCCGACAAGCCGGTGATCGTCGGTGGCGACGGCGACCCGACGAAACGCGGGGTCGTTTCGACCGCCAACTACGTCGCGCGCCGGTTCGGGGTCGGCTCGGCGATGCCGCTCCGGACGGCGTTCAAGCGGGTCCCCGAGGCCGTGTTCCTGCCCGTGGACGCGCCGGCGTACCTGGAGGCGTCGGGGGGCGTGATGGACGTGCTGCGCTCCTTCCCCGCCGTCGTGCAGGTGCTCGGGTGGGACGAGGCGTTCATGGGCGTGACTGCGGACGACCCGGAGGCGCTTGCACATGAGGTGCAGGCGCGGGTGCTGGAGCGGACGAAGCTCTGGTGTTCGATCGGCGTCGGCGACTCGAAGCACCGGGCGAAGCTCGCGAGCGGCTTCGCGAAACCGCGCGGCGTCTTCGTGCTCACGGCGTCCAACTGGACGGAGGTCATGGGCCCGCAGCCCACCCAGGCGCTGTGGGGCATCGGCGCGAAGACCTCGCGGAAGCTCGAGGCGTTGGGGATCCGCCGCGTGGAGCAGCTGGCGGCTGCGGACGACGCGATGATGGCCGCGGAGTTCGGGCCGAACACCGGACCGTGGATCCGACGACTGGGGACCGGCGAGGACGACGCCGAGGTCAGCGATGCGCCTCATGTTGCGCGCGGACACGGCCGCGAGCGCACGTTCCAGCAGGATCTGACAGATCCCGAGGAGATCCGGCGCGAGGTCTCGCGGCTCGCGCACGAGCTGATGGAGGACGTGCGAGCTGAGGGCCGCCCCGTGATCCGCGTGACGGTGAAGGTGCGGTTCGTCCCGTTCTTCACGCGGCAGCACGCGGTGAAGCTGGCGGAACCGACCGAGGATGACGCGGTGATCGAGGAGGGCGCGCAGCGTGCGCTCGCCAGGTTTGAGCTCGATCGACCGGTGAGGCTGCTGGGGGTACGAGGCGAGTTCAGCTAGACCCACCAGATGCCCTACTGTTTCCTCACGATGGAAGTCCGCGAACGACGACACGGCGCTCAGACAATGGCAGGGACGCGTTGAGGATCGAATCCGATAGCCACCTGCATGGTGAGGTGATCGCCGAACATTCCTTTCCGGAAGAGCACGACTCGCTTCTGGGCGTACTCGGTGGCCTCGATATCCCGCTTCGCGCGGCCGGCCCTTTCAGCTCGACTGGACGGCCACTCCGCCCGAAGCGGCATGCTCGGACCATCGGTGGCGCCAAGAAGCCATTCCTTCTTCCAGTGGACCAAGCGGCTATGAACAAGTCGATCGAGTCCGCGCTTCGATCCGATGGATGGACGACGCAACCGATCGCTTCGGGGAGTTTCGCCGCCGAGGCCCCGTCAGGCCTCAAGGGTGACTTCGTTCGCAATAAGGTCTTCGTGGAAGTGGAGTTCGGGAATATCGCCAGCATGTTCCGCGATCTGTTCAAGTTCCAGATCGCCAACCGGGCGCGCACCGGCGACGTGGGCATCCTCGTCACGACGACAGAGCGTCTCGCGAAGTTCTTCGATTCGGGCGTTTCAAGCCTAGAAGCTGCGCAACGGCTTCTGCCTTTCATGGCGATCGGCATACAGATGCCCATCTGGATCATCGGCATCGAACCGACCGACTTCTCCGAGATCGGTGAGCGTTACGAGGAGATGGCGAACCTGTGTCGAGAGAATGGTTTGGAGTGTCACAGTTTCGACACCGCCTTTGGCGCGAGGATCGGCGTCGAAGAAGCGTTCGTCCCAACAGCCGAATCGTCAGCTGACGACCTGTAGCGCCCCGGTGCTACTGGCCGATAGTTCCTGCCCTACCTGCTTCACCAAACCAACGACCAGGGCGTTCCCCATCATGAAGGCGCGGCGTCCATCGGGCATGCCCTCGGTCCATCCGGGCGCGAACCCGTTCAGACGCTCCAACTCAACCGGTGTCAGCCGACGAAGCCTTCCATCCTTCGCGCGCACGACATGCTTGAAGCGAGAGGGGGAGGTTCCGCCTTCTCCCGTCAGGACCGTTCTCGAAGGGATGTCCGTACGATCGGGAAAGGCGATCCCGCCCTCCGAATAGAAGTATCGGTGACCGTTCGCCGCGGTCCGCTCCTCGCTCTTCGGCCCTTTGAGATACGCCCACCGAGCGACCTGATCTTCGGGGACGAAGAACTCATGCGGCACGTCCTCGTCGGGGACGAGCACCTCGCCAAGGGTCTGCTGCTTCCCGTCGAATATGGGGTCGACGTCTCGAGTCCAGACCTTCCGGTCCCACATCACGCCGGCCGAGCGGAACGGTGTCATCGGATTCGTCCAACCGAACTCCTGCGTGATCTGCGCGGGGTGCCCCTTGAGGATGATGTCGGCTTGACGCGCGGGCAGGCTCGGTTGGACATCCTCGACCGGCCATACCGGCAGTGCTTGGGCCAATGCCCCCCGCTCGTAGAGCCACGCGAGCGGCGCTTCGGGGCTGGCTTGAACCATCCGGCGAGCGATGATGAGAGCCCGCCGCCTCCGCTGTGGGAAGCCGTAATGGGCTGCGTTCACCACGCGCCATTCCACGAGATAACCGAGGTCGGAGAGACACGCGAGGATGATCGCGAAATCACGGCCCCGTTGTGTGGCTGGTGACTTCAGCAGTCGATCCACGTTCTCGAGGAAGACGAGCTTCGGCTGCTTCGCCTCGATGAGCCGATAGATCGACCACCACAGGACGCCCTTCTTCCCCTCGATGCCGTGGGCCTGGTTCAGGGTCTTCGCAACGGAGTAGTCCTGGCACGGGAAACCTCCGACGAGGAGGTCGTGCGCGGGGATCGCATCGTTATCGCGCTCGAGCCGATCGACGACCGAGTTGATGTCCTCGTTCACCAGCGACCCATCGTTCCAGTGGCGCCAGTAGCAGTCCGCTGCGTGTTGGGTCTTCGTAGACGGCTCCCATTGGTTCGCCCAGAC
The DNA here is from genome assembly GCA_005884925.1 of Actinomycetota bacterium. Taxonomy (GTDB): domain Bacteria; phylum Actinomycetota; class UBA4738; order UBA4738; family HRBIN12; genus AC-51. The sequence goes on from VAYU01000017.1 coordinate 13,605, forward strand.
GGTTCGCCAGCCGAGCGGCTCGAGGGCTGCGCGAAACCCACCCACGCCAGCGAAGAGCTCCACCATGGTTCCCGCGCTCCCCGGGCGCGCATCCTTCGGCTTCTTCACCCCCACCCCCTGGGGAGGAACACGCTAAGGATCACATCCCTGTGATCCGACGGCGGGAGCCTAACACGGGTAGGCGACGTCGATCAACCGTGGGCCTGTGACCAGCGACAATGCGCCTCGAGTGGACATAAGTGACACCGCGGGACCTTCGGCAGGCAGACCGACGAGGCCAGATCCAGAACGGCCCAGTTCCACTCCTTATTGTTCCGTGCCGGCGAAGCCTCGGCGACCACACGCCAGAGCTCGGGATCTGATGATGCGGGCACTGCCGGATCCAGTCCGAAGTAGCGGCGATAGACGCGGGCGGTGACGCCATCGACGACTGGGGCTGGCTTGTCGAACGCGACAGCCAGTGTCGCACCGGCGGCATAAGGGCCGACGCCCGGTAGAGCGAGCAATCCATCGAGGGTCGAAGGCACCTCACCCAGACCGTCAACCACAGCGGCCATCTCTTTGAGCGTCCCCGCTCGCCGCGTCAGGCCGAGCGGACGGATCACCGTCCCTATCGTGTCGACGCGGGCGCGCGCGAGCGAGGCTGCGTCCGGCCAGCGCGCGAACAAACGCTCGTAAACCCTCGCCACCGTCTTGCCACGTGAGCGCTGCAGCAATACCTCCGCGACGAGGATCCGGAACGGGTCACCGGTCTCGCGCCAGGGGAATGACCGCCGGTTCTCCCGACCCCATCGGGAGAGGTCCCTACGGAACGATCGAACGTTCGGATCCGGCACGTGACGCAAGGTAGCTCAGCCGGGGGGGTTCGGCCGCGACGCGAGCGCCTCCTATCTCTCTGGTTACGTCCGATCCACGAGGTTCTTCGATCCGTGAGAAGCGTGAGTGGGGAAGGCCGTCCTCTCCTCCGTCCACGCCGGCCACAGTCGTTCTGCCGTCTCCTCGTGCAGACGTCCACCGAGGTGCATCGAGCGCCACACACCCCTATAACCGGGGAGCACGCCGGCCGCGATCAAGATGTGCCCGAGCAACACCGGCGTCATCACGATCGCGGTCCATTTGTGGACCTTCGCGAACCACGCGAACAGATGCCCGCCGTGCAGCACCGCCAGACCGATGCCCGTGACGATCAGCACGAGCAACCCGATGACGATCACCACGTTCGCGATGCGTTGACCAGGGTCCCACTCACCTTCGTGTCGCGCGAACCGACCGGTGAACACAGCCTGAGGCCATCGCAGGAACCATCGGAGGTCGCCGCGGTCGTGCCGGACCGTCTCCCGGAGGAAGGTGGGGACGGCTCGAATGCCGGCGACCAGGCCCAGCACCGCTATCCCGGCGAGGGCCCACCCGAGCCAGAGGTGCAACCTCGTGTCGGCCACCCCGGTGGCACGGGCGAGGATGCTCGGCTGGCCTTCGCGTCCCACGAGCAGCCACAGGCCGGTGGCCAGCAACAGCAGCGTCGTCAGGTAGACCGCTGCGTGCAGCCACCGGGTGCGGCGTCCGTAGCGCTCGATCCGTTCAGTACCCGGGGACACTGCTCGAACTTGGGCTCGAAGGAGCCATGCTCGGCGAGCCGCTCGAGGTCGCACCGCCAGTCACCGTCACCGTGATCGTGGCGGTGGGCCCGACCGCGGAATGGTCGGCGTGCCGGAGCGAGGCTTCGATCGTGTGCTGCCCCGACGAGAGGCCCTGGACCTGCGCCGAGTCGCTGTACACCAGCTGATACCCGCCGCTGTCGCAGCTCGCACCGTCGAAGCAAAGATGGACGTGATCCTCGCCGGTGCTCGGGTCGCCGAGGGGAACGCTCGCGTCCAGCTTCACGGTGAAGGGCTCGCTCACGTTCGCGCCGTCCGCAGGCGACGAGATCGTCAGGGTCGGGGCGCCCCCGCCCGCCGACGTGCTGGTTCCCTTCGAGCAGGCCGCGGCGAGGACCCCGAACGCGAGGGTCGCAACGAGGATCGTTCGCACGCTGATCGAGCTCCGCATGGCGGATCTCCTTTCCGTCGTTATCACCAAGGTAGTACCGACGGGCCGGCCAACCGGTTCAAGCAAGTTCTTCTTGGAATACGCGTTCCATCGCGCGGCGGCATCTCCTCGTGATGCGCAAGTAGTCATCGATGAACGCCTGGCGGGGGTACTCCTCGTACCCCAGGCGCCGGGCGAGCGCCGTCTGCTGGTCCGGCGCCGCAGGCACCGCCTCCGCGTGCACCCGCCGGTCCACCTCGAGCGCGTTCTTCACGTCGGCGAGGAACACGAACGCCTCCCCCAGGTCCCGCGCGACCGTCTGCTCGACCAGGCGTCGTTCGGCGAGCCGCTCGATCGCCTCCAGCGTCCGGGGCGTGCGCAGATCCTGGTCCGCACCCGCGTAGCGGAGCAGCAGCAACTCGGCCGCGAACTGCACGTCGGCGAGGGAGCCATATCCGAGCTTGAAATGGAACCGGTCGGCCTCGGGCGGCTTCACGCGCTCGCGCTCGATCCGTTCGCGCATCCGGCGCATCTCGACCGCTCGGTCGACCGTGACGCCGTCGGGCGGGTACGCGACATCGGCCGCGGCCGACTCGAACCGCCGCCCGAGCGCGCGGTCGCCCGCGACGGCGCGCGTCCGGAGGAGCGCCTGGGATTCCCACGGCTCGGCGTAGCGCTCCCAGTACTCCAGGAACCCGGCGATCGAACGCGCGAGCGGGCCGTTGCGGCCCTCCGGCCGGAGGTCGGCGTCGATCTCCCATCCGGCATCGCGGACGAGCTGCATCACCCGCTCCCCCGCCGCCACGCCGTGAGCCAGGTCGTCGGGCCCCTCACCCTCGTAGACGAACATGACGTCCAGGTCGCTCGCGAAGTTCAGCTCGCGGGCGCCGAGCTTGCCCAAGCCGATCACGGCGAAGGGCACGGTCGGCGCGGCGCGGTCGACCGCGTCCGCAAGGACGCGGTCGGCGACCTCGGTGATCGCGTCGCCGGTCGCGCGCGGCGTGAGCTCGCGCGCGGCGTAGCGGGCCACCACGCGTACGAGCGCGGCATCCGCGTCGTCGGCGTACACCGCATCATCCGCGAGCGCGCGGAGCCGCTCGGGGTCGGCGACGAGCAGATCCGTCGCGAACCGCGACGCGCCGACCACGTGAGCCAGCCGGCGTGCCGCGCCGGGGTCGGTGGCCAGGGCGTCGGCCGGGCCCCGGCGAGCGCCCACCGCCTCGCCGACGCGCTCCAACCGGACGAGCGCGGCGCCGGGGTCGGCCGCGAGCGCCAACGCGGGCGCCATGACCGGGAAGACGTTGCGAACGACCTTGCCCAGCCGCGTGTCGGCGTCCACGACGCGGGCGAGCACGTCGTAGCTCCGCGACGGCTCGGCGAAGCCCAGCCCTTCGAGGAGCTCCTCGGTCGCGGCGCGGTCGATCCCCGGTCGTGGGTGCGCGGGGCCCGCGAACGCCTCCAGCAGTGGCCGATAGAAGAGCCGCTCGTGGATCCCGCGGACCAACGTCGTCGTCCGGTCGTACTCACGCTGCAGCGCGGCGGCGTCGGAGAGACCGAGCGAACGCGCGAGCGCCGTGCGTGCCGGGCCGCCGGGCGGAAGGTCGTGCGTCTGCAGATCGCGGACCATCTGGAGCCGGTGCTCCAGCCGCCGGAGGAAGCGGTAGGCGTCGGCCAGCGCCGCCGCGTCGGGCGCTGCGACGTATCCCTCGGCCGAAAGCGCCGCGAGCGCCGCGAGCGTGTTCGGCGAGCGCAGCGACGGGTCGCGCCGCCCGTGGACGATCTGCAGCAGCTGCACCGCGAACTCGACGTCGCGGATCCCGCCCCGGCCGCGCTTTACCTCGGTCAGCTCCTTGCCGCGCTGCCGGACATACTCCTCCAGCCGAACCTTCGTCCTTCGAACCTCGTCGATCGCCGCGAGCTCCAGATGATCGGGATAGACGAACGGCTCGACCCCGGCGACGAAGACCTCGCCGAGCGCGAGGTCGCCCGCGGCCGCTCGGGCCTTGATCATCGCCTGGCGCTCCCAGGTGGCGGACTCGCGCTCGTAGTACGCCAGGGTCGCCTCGAGCGACCGGCTCAATGCGGCGCTGCGGCCTCCCGGCCGCAGCGCCGCATCCACCTTGAACGCGATCCCGTCCTCGGTCTGTTCGGAGAGCGTCCGGACCAGCTGCGTCGCGCCCGGGTCGTCGGCCCCGTGCACGAGCAGCAGGTCGATGTCGGACGCGTAGTTCAGCTCGCGGCCGCCCCATTTCCCGAGCGCGATCACCGCAAGGTTCTCTGGACACGCGGCCTGCACGCAGGCATCGGCGATGTCGCTGATCTCGCGGACGACGTCGTCGACGGCCGCACCCGCCAGGTCGCGTGCCGCCACCCGGAGGATCGCGCGACGCCGGAAGCGTCGCAGCCCGGCGGTGATGCCGAGACGCTCGACGTCGGCCGCGATCTCGCGGTCGAGCGCAGGCCGATCCCGTTCGGACGGATCGGCGACCGCCGCCGCTTCGTCCGGGTGCCGCACGAGGAAGTCGCCTGCCGCCGTGGAGAAGCCGAGCAGCCGGATCACTTCTTCGCTGTGCAACTCGACGCCGGCGTCGCGCACGCGCTCCCACGCGACCCGCGCGAGCTCGGGGTCGGGTGCGAGCACGAACCGCTCGTCCAGCACCTCGCCCTCGTTCACGACTGCCCTGGTCGCCGCCGGGCGAGCCACTCCATCAGCATGAATGCGAGGAGCACGATCGCGAGCAGCGCCGCGCCACCAGCCGCCGCGCTCCGCAGCGCCGCGTGGTCGCGCGCCAGCCATACGTGGAACACGAGGACGATCGCGAGGAACATCCCGTAGCCCGCCGCAGCCGTCGCGGCCAGGTAGCGGATGAACGCGGGCCATGGGAAGCGCGACAGCGGGGGTCCCGTCGGCTCAGCGTTCGTCGTGACGAGCGGCGGGATGATCCGCCGCCAGATCTCTCCGGCAGGAACCATCACGTTCGCAAGAAGAAGCTCCAGCCGCGGACGAACAGATGCCACCCGATCCACAGCCACACGCCGAACACGATCGAACGTCCCAGGAGCGGCCGCATCGCCGACCGGAAGATCTCCGACATCGTCGGCCACGTCGGCGCGTAGACGAGCGCGAGCCCCTGCCACACGAGGAAGGCCGCCACGATGACCACCCATCCCGCGATCCCGACCGTTCGCATCACGCCTCCTCGCAGAGTTTGCCCGAGCCTATGACGAAGATCAGGCGTTGAAAGCCTGACCAGGATTCTGTACACTTGCGGCGATGACGAAGACGGTGCCCTTCACCGAAGCGCGGGCGAAGCTCAGCGACCTCCTCGACGAGCTCGAGACGCAACACGAGCACGTGATCATCACGCGGAACGGCCGACCGGCCGCAGTCCTCGTCTCCGCCGACGAACAAGAGGTCTTGGAGGAGACCCTCGAGATCCTCCAAGACGAGGAACTCCTTCAGGCTCTCCATGACAGCGATGAGGACGTGAAGAGCGGTCGCCTTACGACGCTCAAAGAGATGAGACGCGAACTCGGCCTTGGCTGAGCTGCTCCTCACCAGGCGAGCACGCCAGGATCTCGAAGCCCTTCCTCGCCTCTTCCAGGAGGCCATCCTCGACACCTTGGCGCTGTTGGAGATCCGACCCGAGGAACTCGGGAAGGAGCTGCGGGGTCGCCTCCGAGGTCTGTGGTCGTGCCGAGTGGGGAACTACCGGATCCTGTACACGATCGAGAGCAAGGGCAGGAGCGCTCGCGTGATCGTTCGGGCCATCCGTCACCGGGCGGTCGCCTACCGGCGCAGGCGGAGTTAACCGTCGCGTAACCGCGTCCCCACCAGGCGTAGGTACGGTGACTTCCATGCCGAGCGCCGAAGCTGAGTACGTCCTGCGCACCGTCGAGGAACGAGGGATCCGGTTCGTCCGGCTGTGGTTCACGGACGTCCTTGGCTTCCTCAAGTCCTTCACGATCACCTCGCAGGAGCTCGAAGGAGCCTTCGCCGACGGGATGGGGTTCGACGGGTCCTCGATCGAGGGGTTCAGCCGGATCCAGGAATCCGACATGATCGCCGTCCCCGACGCCGCGACCTTCCAGCTGATCCCGTGGACGACCGAGCAGCCGGTCGCACGGATGTTCTGCGACGTCTACGAACCGGACGGCTCACCGTTCGACGGCGATCCTCGCGGCGTGCTCAAGCGCCAGCTCCAACGCGCCGCCGATCTGGGCTTCACCTTCTACGTCGGTCCCGAGCTCGAGTACTTCTACTTCAAGGCCGAGGACGATCCAACGTTCCTCGACAAGGGGGGGTACTTCGACGAGACGCCCCTGGACGTCGCAACCGACTACCGCAAGCGCACGGTTGTGTACCTCGAGTCCATGGGCATCCCGGTCGAGTACGTCCACCACGAGGTCGCCCCCTCCCAGCACGAGATCGATCTGCGTTACGCCGACGCGCTCACGATGGCCGACAACGTGATGACGTACCGGATCACGGTGAAGGAGGTCGCCGAGGAGTTCGGGATCTACGCGACGTTCATGCCGAAGCCGGTCGCGGGCGTCAACGGCAGCGGGATGCACACGCATCAGTCCCTCTTCGAGGGAGACCGCAACGCCTTCTTCGACGACACCGACGAGTACCACCTGACGAAGACCGCGAAGCACTACATCGGGGGGCTCTTGCAGCACGCACCGGAGATCACCCTTGTCACTAACCAGTGGGTCAACTCGTACAAGCGGCTGGTGCCGGGGTTCGAGGCCCCGGTGTATGTCTGCTGGGCCCGGCGCAACCGCAGTGCCCTCGTCCGCGTCCCCCAGTACAAGCCCGGCAAGGAGGAAGCCACGAGGATCGAATACCGGTCGCCCGACCCGGCGTGCAACCCCTACCTGGCCTTCGCCGCCATGCTGGCGGCCGGGCTCGCCGGGATCGAGGCAGAGATCGACCTTCCTCCGGAAGCCTCGAACAACATCTACGAGATGACCCCGGAGGAGCGAGAGACCGCCGGGATCGCCTCCCTTCCCGAGGATCTCCCGGACGCGATCGCGTTGGCCGAGCGGTCCCAGGTCCTCCGGGATGTGCTCGGTGAGCACGTCCACGAGTTCCTGATCCGCAACAAGCGCGAGGAATGGGACGCCTACAAGTCCTACGTGACGCCTTACGAGCTGGAGCGCTACCTTCCGATCCTCTAGTTCTTCTGACCTAGTCCTGTCCTGTTGACGCCATAGGGCAACCGGGGGATGATGCGGGTTCTGGTCTGGGGCGCGCCGGGCCTCCCGGAATGAATCGGCGACCGCCGGAGGTGGATCTGTGAAAGGCACGAAGCTTCGTTCGATTGCTGCCGTCGTGACGCTGACGCTCGCGATGGTTGGGCTGTTCTCCACCATGGCGCTGGGCGCCACGAAGTTCCAGTTGGTGTTCGTCCCGGGGCACCAGCCGCGCGACGCGGAACTGGACCACACGATCAGGGCCGCCGATCTCAATGACACGGCCGCCTTCGTTGAGGTCCAGCTCACGGACGCATCCGGGAACCCCGTCGCGACCAAGGGGGTCCTCGTCGGCTTCAAGCTCGCGACCGGAACCGGCTTCGCGAGCGGCACGTTGACCGTCGTCCCGCAGATGACGGACGACAGCGGCATCGCGACTTTCGGCGAAGGGACCCTTTCGATCGGCACGAAGAACGAGCCTCAATTCACCGACTACGCCCTCGTGCCCGTAACGACGAAGGGAGCACTGATCACCGGCCCGGCCTCGAACGGGTTCGACATCTGGGAGGACGGCGAGGCGTGCACGGGAGGCGCCGACACGTGCGTTGCAAGCCTCCGGGGCGGGAACGAGCAGTACACGCTGGGAGCCGCGGGGTCATTAGGGGCAAGCCAGCTGACGGGGGTCCTCCCCGGCCTGACGTGCCTCAAGCAGAAGGCGATCTTCTCGAACACCGTCTTCTCGTACGCGACCACCGGAAATGCCCCACTTGCCCCGGTTCGGCTCTCGACCCACATCACCAGCGATGACTGGCGGGCGTCTTCGAACAAGCCAGGCCCACGCCGACTGGTGTATCGGGCTGGTCGATCCCGGCCCGTGGATCGCGAACGGAGCCAGTTACCGGCAACTCGACACGGATGGAAACGGCGTGCTTGACCTGTACGTCGCCCTCGCGCCGAACTGCCCCGTCTCGAACCCGTCCGGATCGGCACCCTGCATCGCGAACCAGAACCCGGATGGTACTGGAGGCAGCATCACGACCGGGTGGCTCCCCGGCGGAGACCCGCCCCGCCGCACCTGATACAAGGCTGCAACCTGCGGAAACAGGGTCTACGCCCGGCATAGCCGGGCGTAGACTCCTGGCGTGCTGATCTGTCCGACATGCGGTGAGGAGAACCCGGATCGGTTCCGGCTGTGTGGGTACTGCGGTGCCTCACTGCAGCCCGAAGCTCCGCCGCAGGAGAACCGGCGCGTCGTCACGATCGTCTTCAGCGACCTGAAGGGCTCGACATCGCTCGGGGAGCGGCTCGATAGCGAGGCGCTTCGAGCGGTCCTCGCGATCTATTTCGAGGCGATGAGCGCGGTGCTCGTTCGCCACGGTGGCACGATCGAGAAGTACATCGGTGACGCCATCATGGCCGTCTTCGGGCTGCCGCGGCTCCACGAGGACGACGCCCTTCGCGCGGTCCGGGCGGCCGTCGAGATGCGCGCGACCCTCGAGATCGTCAACGAACGCCTCCAGGCGGACTACGGCGTCCGTCTGGAGAATCGCACCGGCGTTTACACGGGCGAGGTCGTCGCCGGCGACATCACGACCGGCCAACGGCTGGTCACCGGCGACACCGTGAACGTGGCCGCTCGGCTGGAGCAGGCCGCGCCTGCATGCGAGGTGCTGATCGGCCAGCCGACCTACGAGCTCGTGCGCGACGCGGTCGAGGTCGAGGCGGTCGAGCCGCTCGAGCTCAAGGGCAAGGCCGAGCGGGTCCCCGCCTTCCAGCTCCTGCACGCCGGGGCCGGCGAGGGGCGTGTCCGGAGGGTCGACCTCCCGCTCGTCGGACGGGCGGAGCAGCTGATCGCGTTGTCCGACATCCTCGACGAGGTCCGCGAAACCTCTCGCCCTCACTTGGTCACGGTCGTTGCGCCTGCGGGCACGGGCAAGTCACGACTCCTCCACGGGTTCCTCGACGGGCGCGGGAGAGAACTGACCTCGCTCGTCGGCCGATGCCTCCCTTACGGCGAAGGGATCACCTACTGGCCGATCGCAGAAGCGGTCCGCGGGTTGGCGCACGTGCTCGAAGACGATCCGGCCGAGGTCGTGGCCGAACGGGTGGAGGCCTTGTTCGCGGACATCCCCGACGCGGGCCGGCGTGTTGCATCGGTGATCGGGCTCACCGACGACGTGTTCCCGGCCGAGGAGGTCGCGTGGGGGGTACGCCGGCTCGTGGAGTCGCTCGCGACGCGAGACCCCGTGATCATGCTCCTCGATGACATCCACTGGGCGGAGCAGACACTGCTCGACCTCGCGAAGGAGCTGGTGGAGACGGTCGAGGCGCCGCTCCTGCTCCTGTGCGGCACGCGACGAGATCTCTTCGACGACCACCCGGAGTGGCCCAAGGACGGCGAGCGCGCACGGGTGATGGAACTGTCGCCGTTGTCGCAAGACGAGAGCAACCTCGTCCTCGGGAGCTTGCTGGGGACCGGAGCGGTCGATCCAGCCGTCGCCGGGTGGCTGACGGCCGCAGCCGAGGGGAACCCGCTGTTCCTCGAGCAGCTGATCTCGATGCTCGTCGAAGACGACGCCGTACGTCAGGAGGACGGAAGGTGGGTCGCGGTTAAGCCGCTCCAGGAGCTGGAGGTCCCGGCGACGATCACGTCGCTGCTGGCATCCCGTCTAGATCGACTCGGCCCGACCGATCGGACCGTGATCGAGCGGGGCTCGGTCATGGGGCAGTCGTTCTTCCGCGGCGGCGTCGAGGCGCTCTCTCCGGAGCCGGTCCGGCCGCTCGTCAGCGCAAGCCTCGATTCGCTCGAGACGAAGGAGCTCGTGCATTCGACCGGGGACCTGTTCGTGGGCTTGCCCATCTATCGGTTCCAGCACGTGCTCATCCGCGACGTCGCATACGAGGGGATGCTCAAGCGGACACGCGCCGACCTGCATGAGGCATTCGTCGACTGGGTCGAGCAGGTCGCTCCCGATCGCCTCCGCGAGTTCGAGGAGATCCGCGGCTACCACCTTGAGCAGGCGTACAAGATCCGCATCGAGATCGGGACGCCGAGCGACGCGTTGGGACCGTTGGGCGAGCGTGCGGCCGACCACCTCGGCTCGGCGGGCCGGCGAGCCATGGCACGGAGCGACGTCCCGGCGGCCGCCACCCTGCTGCGAAGGGCCGCGGCTCTGCTTCCTCCCGACCATCCAGAACGCCCCAAGTTGCTGTTGGTCGCCGCGGAGGCGCTGATCGAGCAGGGGGCCTTCACCGAAGCCGACGACACGATCCAGACGACGATCGACGAAGCAGCAGCGCTCGGGAACCGCAGCTTGGAGCTCACGGCGCGGATCCTGGGTCTCGAGCTGGCGTACACGACCGCCCCGGAGGAGGTCGAAGATACCCTCGTCGAGCGCGTGGAACGGATGATCCCCGAGCTCGAGTCGCTGGGGAACCACGAGGGGCTCGCTCGGGCATGGCGGTTGCTGATGTTCGTGCACGAGATGGCGCTCCGCTGGGGCGACGCCGAGGCGGCCGCCGTGAAGACGCTGGAGCATGCTCGTTCGGCCGGACATCGCCTGTTGGAGATCCGGGCGATCCCGTCGCTCGGCTACTGTGCGCTGAACGGACCGACTCCGGTCCCGGAGGCGATCGGCCGCTGCCGGATCCTGCTCGACGAGGTTCGCGGGGACCGGAAGGCAGAGGCGCTGCTCATGGCCGCGATCTCTCACCTCGAGGCGATGCAAGGCAACTTCCCCGAGGCGCGTGATCTCTATCGTGCGAGCCGTGCGACCCTCGAGGAGCTGGGCTGGAGCTTCCACGCGGCGCAGACGTCGTTCGACTCGGGTCCCGTCGAGCTGCTCGCGGGCGACCCCAGGGCTGCGGAGTCGGAGCTCGCTCGGGACTACCAGACGCTCGAGCGCATGGGCGAGAAGAACTACATCTCGACGACGGCCGCCCTCCTGGCCCGCGCGGTCTACGAACAAGGACGGTACGGCGAGGCCCGCACGTTCGTGGACGTCAGCCGTGAGCTGGCGGCGGACGATGACGTGACCTCCCAGGTCCTCTTGCGAGGCGTTCACGCGATGATCCTGGCCAGAGCGAACGAGCACGCCGAAGCCGAAACGATGGCGCGCAGCGCCGTTCAGATGAGCGAGTCGGCCGATGCCCCTGAGGCGCAGGGGAACGCCCTGCTCGACCTGGCCGAGGTCCTCTCGATGGCCGGTGATCGGGAGGGAGCCGCCAGAGCCCTCACCCAGGCGATCGGGAAGTTCGAGCAGAAGGGCATGTTGGTCCCCGCGGAGCGAACTCAGAGACGGCTCGCCTCGCTCGGATCCGTCGCCGAGGAGCCGAGCGTTCCCTCGTAAGGGATCGCGGGACGAAGACCGTTGCCAAGCCGACGAACGCGTGTGAAGAAAGGCCCGGCATCCATGCGGCGTTCGACGTAGGTCTAACGTTTGACAGGACTGGCGCGTGAGAGGGAAGCTCGATCGGCGAGTTCATCGAACAGGGATGGGAACAGGCCATGTTTGCTGTCCGTCGGCCCCGACCTCTGCGCGCGAAGCTCCTCACCCTCGCGGTCGCCACAATGCTCACGTATGGGTTGACCACGACGGCGGCTCACGCCGCCAACACCTATACGGTGAACGATCTCGGTGACCAGCCCGACATCACTCACGGGAACGGGATCTGCGAGACGGGCGCCGGGAACGGCATCTGCACGCTAAGGGCTGCGATCGAGGAGTCCGATGCCGACGGCATCGACAGCACCATCAAGTTCGCCGTGCCATCTCTCTTCACGATCGCCCCGAACTCAGCACTTCCCGCCATCACGGCCCCAGTGGCGATCGAAGGTTCGAGCCAGCCTGGGTACGTAAGCACGCCGATCGTGGTTCTCGACGGAAGGAACATCACAACAGGCAATGTCGTCGCGCTAGCCCTGAACGTCTCTTCCGGTGCTTCGTCGGTCATCGAAGGGCTCAGCATCATCAACTCGAATACCCCTGTCCCCCCTCCGGCGAATCAGGGATTCGCTACCGGGATTGAGAACGACGGTTCTGTCGGAGCCACGATCGAGTCGAACTATATCGGCACGAACGGGACAGCCGACCTGGGGAACAACGAGTTCGGCATCGTGGTGTCCCACTCAGACAACACGATTCAGAACAACGTCATCTCTGGCAATGGTGAGTTCCAGGGGTGCTGTGGGTCTGGGTACGGGATCTACATCGCCGCGGGGAGTAACAACCTCGTCCGAGCGAACCTCATCGGGACGAACGCGGCCGGGAACGCGGCTATAGGGAACCGCATCTTCGGCATCGGCATCCAGGGGTCCGTCACCGGGACGATGATCGGCGGCAGCACATCTTCCGATAGGAACGTCATCTCCGGTAACGGCCATACCGGGATCAGCATCAACGGCTCGCCGACGAACACGACCATCGAGAACAACTACATCGGCACCAACGCGAGCGGAACCGCGGCGATGGGCAACGCGATCAACGGGATCCTGATCAACGGCGTTACCGGGACCACGACGATCGGCGCCCCCGGCGCGGGGAACATCATCTCGGGGAACTCCGAGGGCGTCGAGTTCGCCAACTTCATCAACCAGAGCGCCAGCGCCACCATCCAGGGGAACTCGATCGGGACCAACGCCACCGGGACGACCGCGATCGGTAACGCCAACTCCGGGATCGACGACCAAGGGGCAGGCCTCGTCACTATCGGGGGCACCGCGAACGGCGCGGGTAACACGATCAGCGGCAACGGGGCGCAGGGCATCTTCCTGAGGGGCGGAGCGACCAACGTGTCGATCGACAGCAACCAGATCGGCAGTGGCCCCCCTCTGATCAATGCCGGGCCAGGTATCGAGATCGCGGGAAACGGAACGAGTAACAACACGATCCACCAGAACGTTATCGAGAACAACGCCGGTCCCGGGGTAAAGATCGACGACGCCACGACTGACAACGTCGGGAACAGGATCTCCCACAACGTCTTGCTGGGTAATAGCGGTAGCGCGCCTGACATCGATCTAGGAGGGCATCGGGCCACGGAGAACGACGCGCTCGACATCGACACGGGCCCGAACAACCTTCAGAACTACCCGGCGATCGACTCCACGGCGGCCGCTTCTGGGATGACGACGGTCGACGGTCACCTCGACAGCAAAGCTAACCATGGGTACCTGATCGAGGTCTTCGCCTCCAGTGGCGCGGGGCCTTGCAACGGCGATGTCGAGAACTTCCTAGGACTCGACACCATCTCCACTGACGGCAGCGGGCACGCCACGTTCCAGGTGGCGTCAAGGTCACGGCGACCGCAACCGACCAAAGCACGAACGACACTTCGGAGTTCTCCGATTGCACGGCCGTTGCGAGCGGAGTCGCGCAGGCCGACCTTCAGATCGGAAACGCGAGTCGGAACACTGCCATCGCGGGGGATCCGAACCATGGGGTGGATTACAAGTTCACCGTCTCGAACAACGGCCCTGACCCCAACGATGGCTACAACGTCGCTGTCACTCTCCCCGGCACCACCGATCTGCCCAACCTGACCGTGACCGAGGTCACGAACAACGTCTCGTGCGGGTCCATCACAGGCAACGCCTCGCAGCAGATGCTGGAGTGCACGGGCTCAAGTTTAGGTGTCACAGATCCTCAAACCGGGCAACCCGACGCGATATTCGAGATCACCGGAACGGTGCCAGCGTCCGAGCCCGACAATACTCAGCTGACCGCCTCGGCAACGATCACTGCCACGGGTTCGGTGGCTGACCCCAACCCGAACAACACGACCACGGGGACAACAACGGTCCTTGCACGAGCCGACCTCTCGATCGCGAAGGACAGGAGTACGGCTCGGATGACGGCTCTGACGTGTCCGGACCAGCCAGTCCCGTGCGTGTATGCGAACATGGATGCCACGCAGAACGCCATCGTGTATTCGGTGAAGCTGACGAATAGCGGCCCATCGGACGCTCAGAACGTAGTGGTCACGGACACGTTGGACGCGAACCAGGTGGAGAACGCTACGTACTGCAAGGTCCTTCCTGATACGACCTGTCCATCGCTCGGCGATTACTCAGGGACGATCAACGAAGGGACCTTTCCTCCCGGAACCGTCGAGTACTGGATCACGGCCCACGCGAAACCGGAGCTACGGAACGGGCCATTCCCGAACGTGAACCGGGCTTCGGTCTCCTCGAGCACCTTGCGGACGGACGACACGGCGAACAATCCGTCGGCCCACCCATTCCTTCAGACTGCCGACGTCTCCACCACGATCGATACCGTGCCAGGTTCTCCCGCCATCCAGTTCACGACGACCGGACAGACGAGCGCAGGTGTGGAGTGGACCGCACCGACGGGCGACGGTGGACAGCCAATCCAGACCTACCACGTCGTCGCCTCGCCGTGTCCGAGCGGGGGCCCGTCGTGCACCGTTGTGACGAACAACAACGTGCCGAACGCTTCCATCGGTGGGGCGCCGGCGTTCAGCTACATCATCAGTGGCCTCACGGCTGGCACGACGTATCAGTTCAACGTGTTCGCGACCAACGACGTCGGCGACAGCGACCCAGCGACGGTGTTCCTGACACCGAGCGTCTCCGCCGCGAACAACATCATCCCGGCGACCGGCTCTGCGACGGTCGACACGGGCCTCGCGGGTGGAGCGCAACCCTGTGCCACGGGCGTCGACCCCTCGTCGCCGAACTGCAAGGACATCGTGGGGCAGTACTCGCTCAGCGCGCCAAGCGACGCAGGCTCCCTCTTCGGTCTCAGCACGGTTCCGAACGCCCAGTCGATCCAGTCGGCGATTAGCTTCGTCGCCGCGCGCAACTTCGCCTTGACGTCGACTTCGACCCCGACCGGTCCCTGCTACGAGGTCGACTTCACGACCGCGTCCATCGTTAGCCCGGACGATTGCAACGTCGTCGCGAACAAAGCGGTCCTGTCGACCTATCCGACGACCAAGGCGACCCTGACGACGCCGCACCTGGAGATCACCCAGCAGGACGCGACCGTGTCGACCCTTACGCTCGGTGCTCCGTGCCTCCAGCTACGGACAGACCTACGAGCGAACACCATCACCGACCCCCATCGCAACGGCGCGGTGATCGTCGACCCGGACGGTCACTGGAGCTGTCTCAACCCGAAGCTGTCGAACGGGCAGCCGATGCCCGAATGCCCGGAGACCGTCCCGTCCACCGGTTGGACGAAGACCAATCCGTGCGCTTACCTCTACTACTCCGTGGTGGACATCCCGTCCGTGGGGAACATCCCGGGCTACGATCTGCATCCGAACGACTTCGCCCCGCCGTCGGTGAGGGCGACGAAGTGCACGACCGGCGACTTCTGCGGCCAACCGATCATCATCGGAGGATCGGTTCACCAGGGAATCAAGTTTGTCGAAAAGTGCACCGATGCTGTGAACCTGACTGGTTGCACTACAAGACAGATCACCTTCACATTCAGTAGCACGACCTACTTCAGCCAGGTCCGTCCGTGGTGTGTCGGGAAGTTCCCGAACTTCCAGTACCTGCCATGCGTGTTCAAGGCGCAGTGGCTGAACAAGTCGACCGGCAACGGCAACAACGACATCCAGTGGCAGGAGTACATGACCGGCGACCCGGGGAAACGGACGACCGGGTAACCGTCTACGGTCTCGAGGTCTCGGCCGTCTCCGGGAGGGAAACGAACGGCACCGCGCGGGAAGACTCGACCCCGAGCTCCCGGAACATCGCCTCAGCCTCTCTCCGCCAGGCGTCCCACGAGTCGTCACGAGGGAAAAGCTCCGAGAGCGCCCGGAGCGTCATCGCGATCTCGTAACCGGCGTCACGCGCACCGCCGGCCTCAAGGCTCGCCTGCAGCGCGGTCCGCGCTTCGGCCATCTGCCCTTGTCCGGCGAGGGCGTACCCGATGATGCGGCGCAGCGCCGGCACCTGCGGGCTCACGCCCTCGAGCCCCTCCGACTTCACGAGCGTCTGGCGCGCGGCGACGAGCGCTTCGCTCCATCGGCCCTCGAAGAGGAAGAGCTCTGCGATCCGGGTCTCGCTCTCGAATGACTGAGCGAGGTCGCCGACCTCGCGGAGGAGCTCGACGGACCGCTGGAGCAGCGGCAACGCCTCGTCGAACCGACCTTCGCGCGAAGCGACACGACCGAGGTTGCCGATCGCCAGTCCCGTCATCATGCCCGAGCCGGCCGCGCGGAACGCCCGCAGAGCCTCGCGGAAGAGCCCCTCCGCCTCGATGGGCCGTCCCTGGTCCGAGATGATCTCGGCGATGTTGTTGAGGGCCAAGGCCGCACCCTCGCCGTCGCCTACCCGCAGCCTGAGGTCCCGGGAGCGTTCGTAGAGGTCGATCGCTTCCCTCCACCGGCCCTGGTAATAGGCGTTGATCCCCATGATGTTGAGGATCTCCGCCTGGACGTAGAGGTCTCCACGCTCCTCCTGGATCGCGAGGGCGAGCGGCGCATAGATCGCGAGATCCGGCCGGCCCTGTTGGAGATACACGAAGTCGAGGACCTGGTACGCGTGGGCCAAGGAGGGCGAAAGCTCCGGCGTCGTCGACTGAGCGACCACCTCCATGCTCAGCCGCTCCGCCTCGGAGAGTCGACCCTGGTCGCTGCGGATCGCGGCGGCGAGCGCCTTCATCTGGATCTGCAACCGTTCGCCCTCCGGGAAACCGGCCTGATCCAGCATCCGTAGACCCCGCCGGATCACGCGGATCGCGTGTGCGTAGCGCCCGCCTCCGTACGGGATCTTCGCTTCCTTCAGGAGGATCCCCGCCTGGCGGATCGGGTCGTCGGGGACCGCCAACCTCGCCGCGGCGAAGGAAGCTGCCGCATCGCGGAACGCGCCGATCCGCCACTGCACGTCGCCGAGGGCCTCGAGTACCGAAGCACGATCGCTCGGCCCCACACCGATCTGCTTGCCCGACAGAAGGGCTCGCCGATAGAACGACGCAGCGCTCGCGTTCGCGTATCGCTCACTCGCACGATCGCCGGCGACCCGCGAGTAGCGCCACGCGTCATCGAACCGTTGCGCGCTGTAGAAATGGAGCGAGAGCAGCTCGGCTTGCTCCTCGGGGGCGCGCGCCGACGAGGCGATCGCCTCGCCGGCGCGCGCATGCAGCTCCCGGCGACGTCGATAGGGAAGCCCCTCGTAGGCGGAGTCCCGCATCAGCGCGTGGCGGAACCGGCGCGCCCCCGGGTCGTCCTCGATCACGAACTCCTCGAGCCGTCCCCACGCACTCGGGTCGATCGACCACCCCTCCGCCGCGAGCACCTGGATGAGCACGTCATCGGCGAACCGCATCCCGAGCACCGAGGCAGCGCGCAGGAGCCGGCGATCGCTTCGGTTGAGGCCGTCGATCTGGACCGCGACCATCCGTTCGATCGAATCGGGGAGTTGATCGGATCCGCCTTCCGCGTGGATGATGGACGCGAGCTCCTTCAGGAACAACGGATTGCCGTCGGCCCGTTCGACGAGCGCCGTGAGCTCGTCATCGCGCAGGGGAGCGTCTTCCGTCGCCAGCTCGAGGAACTTCGTGGACTCGCGCGTGTCTAGTGGATGCGGCCGCACGCTGACGGCCGTCCCCTCCTCGGGGACGAATCCCGTGGGCTCCGCGCGACGGGACACGCAGATAAGCCACGGCCGGCCTTCGAGGTCAGACGCCACGCGACGCAGGAGATCGACAGATAGCTCGTCCATCCAGTGGACGTCTTCGAACTCCAGCAACGTCGGACGGCGGAGCGAAGCGTCGAGGAACCGTTCGACGGCCTCCTCCACGCGCGTCTTCCGGAAGCGATCGTCGAGCTGCTCCACCTCCGGTGTCGACGGCACCTCGATGTCAAGGACCGAGCCCAGCAGCGGCAACCACGGCTGCAGATCGGGCGCGATATCGCACACGACTTCGGCCAGTCGCGCGATGACCACGTCACCGGCCTCGTCGTCGCCGACGCCGAGGATCGCACGCAGTACGGTCTGCCACGGAGAGAACGGGACCGAGGACCGGTAGAGATCGCACATCGCGGTCAGCACGTCGTCGTCCGTCGCGATCGCGCGCAGCTCGTCGAGCAGGCGGGTCTTGCCGATCCCGGCCGGACCCACGACCTCGACCAGCCGCCCGTGGCCGCGTCTCGCCTCGTCCAGCGTTCCGCCCAATCTCGACACCTCGTCGTCGCGGCCGACCAAGGGGAAGTGGATCGCGGCCTCGAGCGCCGATCGAGCGAGCACGCCGCCCACGTCGAACGCGCGCACAGGATCCCGCTTCCCCTTGACCATGAACGGCTGGAGCGCCGCCACCCGGAACGCGACGGAGCTGGCGTTGACGACGTCGGCCGTCGCGAGCACCTGCCCGGGCTGCGCCTTCCCCATCACGCGCGCCGCCAGGTTCACGGCGTCGCCCTTGATCGAGAAGGTTCGCCGGAACGGCGGACCGAACACCCCGGCGAACACGCGTCCCACGTTCACACCGATCCGCAGAGGGAGCCGCCCGGCACCGTCCTGGATCTTCCGCGTCGCGCCGAGCATCGCCGCAGCCTCGTCGCCCAAGGACGTGGGCGTGCCGGCGACGAGGAGCACTTTGAACCCGTCGAAGCTGATGTCCGTCTCGAGGAAGGTCACGCCCATGCCAGCACACGCGTGCTGGATCTTCCGCATCGTGTCGTCAAGCGCCGTCGCGAGCGCGGGGGCGCCTTCCTTCGCCAAGAGCTGGTCCGTACCTCGAACTTCGACGAACGCCACCGCGACCGACCGGTGCTCGGCTTCTTCATTGCCCGAGAGCAGATGCTCCCGGATGCGCAGCGGGAGGCATGATGCGAAGACGTCCCCGTCGGCATCGGGAGCGGGCTGGGCTCGGAGGAACGGAACGTCCGGGATCCGGCGCAAGAGCGTGCCGCCGCCTTTCGGTGAACCGAGGCAGGCGGGGTCGACCAGCCTCGCTGCTTCGGGACTGAGCAGCACGTCGCCCGCCTCTGCTGCCCCCTCCATCTCGACCGTTCGGGAGGCGGCCGGGCCGCAGATCATCAGTTCGTGATGCAGGTCCCCACCCAGGAAGAAGTCGAACAGGCCGCTGTGGATCCCGACCGACATCCGCAGGTTCACCTTCCCCGCCGTCGACGTCGTCTTGCCGACCCGCTGGAGCGACCGACGCATCCTCGCCGCCGCCCGAGCGGCCCTCGCCGCATGGTCCTCCCCGTCGAACAGCAGCAGGACGGCGTCGCCGCCCCACTTGATCAGACCCGCGCCGTCCTCGTAGGCGACCGCGAGGAGCTCGGCGAAGGTCACGTCGAGAATGTCGTTGACCTCTTCGAGGCCCACCTTCCCCTTGCGGGCAAGGCGCTCGGTCATCTTGGTGAATCCGGAGATATCGACGAATGCGATGGAGCCCGCGATCTGGCGGAACGGGACGTCGGGCGCATCCTGTAGCCACTCGATCATCAGCCTTGGCACGTAGGGCTTGAGCAGTCCTCGAACGGCTGCATCTGCGGTCGATGATGCGTGCGGGGTCGACGCCACGATGCGGCTCCCTGACGCGGGTGGGCGCCAGGAGTCTATATGCCGGCGCCGAGGCCGGAGTAGAGAGACGATCACCTCGTTTGCTTCCGGAACACCCGACCGGCTAGCGTGCCCGAGATGGAACCCAACGAGGAGATCAGCCAGGCGCTGAGCGAAGCGCGCCAACGCCGCAAGACGCTCCACGATGCGATCGTGCACCTCGAGAAGTCCATCTCCTCGCCGGCGGCCGGGAGGATCCCCGACTGGACGGCGAGCGTGCTCAAGGAGATGACCGAGGTCCGCGACGCGTTCGGCCAGCACGTGATGGTCACCGAGAAGCCCGACGGCCTCTACGACGAGATCCTCGAGCGAGCCCCGAGGCTCGAGACCAACGTCCGCCGGCTCCGCGAGGAGCACCCCGAGATCGTCCAGCGGATCGACGACACGATCGCCCGCCTGGAGCAGGTCGAGATCGGCGAGGACACCTGGCCACTCGAGGAAGCGCGCGACGACCTCCAGCGGTTCATGGGCTCGGTGATCCGCCATCGTCAGCGCGGAGCCGACCTCGTGTGGGAGGCCTACAACGTGGACATCGGCGGCATCGAGTAGCGCCCGGCTCCTCGGCGTCGCCGTTCCCGTACGCTTCCGAACGTGGTTCGGATCGCGCTCGGGCAGCTGAACACGACCGTCGGTGACCTCGACGGGAACGTGGCGCGCATGGCCGACTGGACGGCTCGCGCCACGCACGAGGGCGCCGACGTCGTGCTCTTCCCGGAGCTCGCGATCACCGGCTACCCGCCCGAAGACCTGGTCCTGCGTCCCGAGTTCGTCGAGGACAACCTGGCGGCCCTGCAACGCCTGGCGAAGGAAACGGCCGCGGGATGCGACGTGATCGTCGGGTTCGTCGACCGGACTGAGGCCGGGCTGCACAACGCCGCCGCGCTCCTTCGGGACGGGACGATCGCTGCGCGTTACGCGAAGAACAAGCTCCCGAACTACGGCGTGTTCGACGAGAAGCGCTACTTCGTCCCGGGCACCTCGAGCGCGAGGGTGACGATCGGCGGCAGCGAGATGGGCCTCTCCGTCTGCGAGGACGCGTGGCTGCCGGGTCCGCCGTTCGACGCGTACGGCGGGGTGGCCCTCGTCGCGAACATCAACGGCTCGCCCTTCGATGTGGGCAAGGCGCACGAACGAACCCACGTGCTCCGCGACCGCGCTCAGGAGACGGGCGCGTGGATCGTCTACGTGAACGCCGTCGGCGGCCAGGACGAGCTCGTGTTCGACGGCGGCTCGCTCGTGATGGCTCCCGACGGCACGATCACGTGCTGGGCCGCCCGCTTCGACGAGGACCTTGTGGTGATCACGCTCGAGGACGTCGCGTCCCAGGCCGCGGCGCGCGCGACCTGGCCGGAGGGACCGGAGGAGGTCTACCGCGCGCTCGAGCTCGGCGTCGGCGACTACGTCCGCAAGAACGGCTTCCGGGAGGTCACGCTGGGGCTCTCGGGCGGGATCGACTCGGCGCTCGTCGCGACGCTCGCCGCGGACGCCCTCGGACCCGAGGCCGTCCGCGCCCTCGCGATGCCCTCGCCGTATTCGAGCTCCGCATCGGTCACGGACGCGATCGACGTCGCCGAACGCCTGGGGATCCGGCTCGACACGATCGCGATCGACGAGGTCTTCGAGGCGTACCGTCGGGCGCTCGCCGACACGTTCGCCGGGACCGCGGAAGGCGTCGCGGAGGAGAACCTCCAGGCGAGGATCCGCGGCAACCTCCTCATGGCCCGCTCGAACAAGTTCGGCTCGATGGTGCTCGCGACCGGGAACAAGTCGGAGTACGCGGTGGGGTATGCGACGCTCTACGGGGACATGTCGGGCGGGTTCGCGCCGATCAAGGACGTACCGAAGACGCTCGTGTACGAGCTGTCCGAGTGGCGCAACGCTCGTGCCGCCGAGCGGGGCGAGACGCCTCCGATCCCGCAGAGCGTGATCGACAAGCCGCCGACGGCCGAGCTCCGCGCCGAACAGCTGGACACGGACACACTGCCTTCCTACGACGTCCTGGATCCGATCATCGAGGCGTACGTGGAGGACGACCTCGGCGTCGACGAGATCGTGGAGCGTGGGATCGGCGAACGGGAGACGGTCAGGCGCGTCGCCGCGATGATCGATCGAGCCGAGTACAAGCGCCGCCAGGCGGCGCCCGGCGTCAAGATCACGCCGAAGGCGTTCGGACGCGACCGACGTCTCCCGATCACGAACCGCTACCCGGGCTGACCGGATGCGGTTCCCTACCATGTGCGCAGGGCCGGTAGCTCAGCCAGGTTAGAGCAGGGGGCTTTTAACCCTCGTGTCGCGGGTTCGAATCCCGCCCGGCCCCCGATCCCGCAAGCGTGCTCCTTTTCGCCCCGATCTGCTCCTCACTCCTACGAGGCGCGCTCGTGTTCCTGGCAGCCCCCATCGTGCTGGTCTTCCTCGACTCTGCGCCGCCTGGGGCCTGGAACGGCTCCATGCTTTGACGCGACCTGGCTCGCGGCCTACGTTTGGGCGATGAGACGGGTCGTCTGGTCGCTCGTGCTCGGTTACGTGCTCCTCGCACTCATCACGCGAGCACGGGAAGCAGCCGGGGCTTACACGTGCGACTGCGATCCGGACTGCTGGTGCAAGACGCCTGGACTCAGTCTGTTCCGGTGGGTCTTTCCGAGGTTCCACCGCAACCGTGAGCTGGAAGCCTGGAAGAAGTGGCATCCCGAAACATAGGATGCCGGCGATACGACTCTGAGCATACGGGTCGTCGAACGCGAGGCCTCGCGGCTGCTCGTTACCTCTCCGACCGGACGTGTCCTGCTGCTGCGCCTGGAGCCGACGTTCCGGGCGCCGTTCTGGGTCACGCTGGGTGGCTGGCGAAACGAGGGCGAAACGTTCGAGGCCGCGGCCCTCAGAGAGCTCCGCGAGGAGGACGGCACGGCCTCCAAGGTGAAGCCGGCGGCGCTCGCGGCGATCCCGGGGCACGATCATCCGGGTCGAGACGGACTCAGCAGGCTCCCCTTACGAGGCGCACGTCCGGAAGTCGAACGGGTGCATCGTCACCGTGAAGATCGACGACAGCTTCAGCGTGACGAGCATCGACGCCGGCTTCGGCGCGGGCGGATCGATGGCGTCGAACGGATCCAACGCCTGATCGCGTTCGAACCCGCCCACCGCACGGGAGGGGCCCCGGCGCGATGCGCCGGGGCCCCTCCCTGGCGGGTTCGAGCCCGCGACATCGGCAGAGGTGTCCGACGTCGCCGTTAGGCTGCTGGCGTGCACCGGGTGAGCATCGGTCCGTGGGTCATCTGGATCCCTAAGACGTGGCGAGAGCGGGCGCGCGGGCTCCTCGGCCGGTCGGGACTCGAGCCGAACGAGGGTCTCTTGCTGGAACATTCGCGGTCGGTCCATACCTTCGGGATGCGGTTCCCCATCGACGCCGTGCTCCTCGACCGGGATGACCGCGTCATCGGGGTTGTTCGCCTGCCGCCGAACCGTGTGCTCCTGCCGCGACCCCGCGTCCGCGCCGTGCTCGAGGTCGCGCCGGGACAGGGCCGGAGGTTCACCCCGGGAGCTCGCGTCGGAAGTACCACTCGCGATGCTCCGAGCACCGGCCGTCGGGCGCGAAGCGAAGCACCAAGACGCCGTCGTACTCGACCCTGACCGGATCCCCGACGTTCCGGGTGAAGACATGCCAATGGATGATGGCCTGGTCCTCCTGGACGGAGAGCACCTCGTACGTCATCTCGACGTCCTGCCGGATCCCGGCCACCCAACGCCGGACGATCTCTTCGCGGCCGGTCCACAGCTCTGCGAAGGGCGACACCGCGTAGACGGCGTCCTCGGTGAACAGGGCTGCGACTTCGCTGGGAACGTTCGAGATCCAGGCTGCCCGGTAAGCCTCCATCCAGCCCTGGACCGCTTCGACGTCCATGGGGTCGGAGCCTACCGACGCTCCATGCGCGTCGCTATACTGCCCGGGCCCCGACGGAACCTCGGTCCCCATCGTCTAGAGGCCTAGGACGCCGCCCTTTCAAGGCGGAAGCACGGGTTCGAATCCCGTTGGGGGCACGCGAAGGTGCTTCGGCGCCAACGCACAACCACATATCTGCGCCTGTGGAGGAGTCCGGTCGTCCTCATCGCCCTGTCAAGGCGAAGATCGCGGGATCGAAGCCCGTCAGGCGCGCTGGGCGGCACGTAAGACGTACTTACGGTTCAAGATCGATCCTGGTGACGGAGCGCCGGTAGTTGGCAACCCATATGACGGCATCCCGCGGATCGAGGGCGGCGGTTGGCGGGAATCTGAAGGCCGGCACCTGAGCGAGCGGCATCGCGGCGTCGACCCGGAGCGATCGACCGTTCAAGTGCTCGAGCGTGCCGATCTTTCCCCCCGTCAGGAACCACACGCCAGTCTGATCCGCGCCGATGGGATCGAAACCTTCGCTGAGCTGTAGGACTTGCCCCACGATATCGTCGGTGCGCGCGTCGATCCTCACGACACCCTCGGTGGAGGAGACGGAGCCCCACACCCACACGAGGCCATCGCCCACCGCCAGCGCCCCTGGGGAAGCGTTCACATGGATGGTGGCCGCGACATCGTTCGTGGTCGGGTCGATCCGGATGAGGTCGCCGGATCCTACGGTACTGTTCGGACGGAGGGTGGGAACCGTGCCCCACACGGCGCCCTCCCCGAACGTGATGTATGGCGCGGGCAGATCGAGGGAGATCGTTCGAACGATCCGGTTCGTGGACGGGTCGATCCGGGAGAGTTCGCTCGTGCGCCCCTGCTTGTCGTTCGACCCGGACGTCCACACAGATCCGTCCCCGACCGCGAAGTGACCGCCCGCCCCAGGGATCGTCGCTTCGATCCGATCCGTCTGTGGATCGATACGGAGAACCACGCCTCCGATCCCCCGCTCGAAAGCGCTCGCCCAAACAGCTCCATAGCCCGTGATCAATCCGTCGATCGGTCCAGGGACGGCGATCGTCGCGTCGACCCTATCGGTAGACGGGTCGACCCGGATCAGTTCGTCGGGAGTAGAGGGATCCTGGGAGGGCATGCTCACCCACACGTCACCATCGCCGACGGCGATCGCTTGAGGGAACGGGCCAACGGGAACGTTGGCACCGATATGAGGACTGAGTGTCGCCGGCGACTGAGGGGAGCGAGTCGTTCGAACGGGGCTTCGGTAAGGCCTGAACGCAAGCCACAGGCCTGCCAAGGCGCCAGCCGAGACAACGAGGGCGAGGGATATCGTCATCAGACGCGCGCCCCGAGACCGCCGCCTCTGGCTGGCACGCGCTCCATCGGCAATCAAGTGGAACATGGCCTGGTCCATCTTCGACAACTCATGACCAGATCCAACGATAGCGCCGTCCGCCCTCGACGCAGATCCTGCCCGTCGAGCGGAATCGAGGGTGGGGCCGGATCCTCAGACGTACGAACTTCGCACCAGTCATCGAGAGCCCGAACAACGGGTGCAACGAACCACGCCCGTTCAACGCCGTTCGTAGAACCGCCGAGTGCCGAGGACGTAGGGCCCGACATCGGCGATCTCCACGAGCGCGACGTCATCAGGGTCAAACGAGAAACCTTCGACGGTCACGAAGTTGGAGCCGACCTCTGCACGCGCTACCCATCGTCCGCCGTCGACGAACGCATCGAACGAAACGGGGACCGCGTCGATGTTGATCAAGAGCTCTGTCCGAACGGGGAACGCGCCGGGGAGGTCCCCGTGCGGATCGTCTCGCGTCAGCTCTTCGAACGCCTCCTCGATGCTCGGTGACCGGTGCTCCCACACCATCCCGGCCGCGTTCAGCAGTCCGCCGCCACCGATCGAGAACTCGGAAGCCGTCTCCACGGTGAGGACCGGACCTTCGCCCTGGACGAGGGTCCCGTGGACGAGCGACAGTGCTTTCGTTCGCTTCCGGCCCGGCATACCCTCCCACCAGCCGCCGCCGAGAAACCTTGCGCCGTCCCACGAGGGCGGCAGACCGTAAAGAGGGAACGGCGCGGAGCGGAAGCGGACCTCATCACGCCGACGGTCCAGCATGGACCGCCGCCCGGCCTTCTTCGCGGACGTCTGCGAGACCTGGACGAGGTTGCCGGCTTCGTCCGTTCGCGCGACCCAGAGTTCGACGTCTTCGTCGTCGTCGCTCACGGCACCGATGATGCCATGTCGCGTCATCAGGGCCCGGACCCGCTTCCAATCGCTACACTCGGACGCGCTGGTGACGACCTCGATGGTGAGTTCTGCCGGGTTTCCATCAGCCTGGGCCAGGTAGCTCAGTTGGTAGAGCACGCGGCTGAAAACCGCGGTGTCGGCAGTTCGATCCTGCCCCTGGCCACCCCCCGTACACTCCGCGCGTGTCTCGCGCGCCCACGGTCGATCACGCCCTCGTCCGCGAGCTGAAGGACGCCGAGGACGCCCGGTTCCACGCCGAGCGACCCCGCTCGGCCGAGCTCTGGGCCCGTGCTTGGAAAGTGATGCCGAACGGCGTGCCGATGGCCTGGCACCGAGGGAGCTACCACCACGCGCCGCTCTGGGTCGGCGAGGGCCGCGGTGCGCGCTTCACCGACGTCGACGTGTTCACCCACTCGGATTTCATCATCGCGGACATCTCGATGTTCTGCGGGTACGCGCCGGAGCCCGTCGTCCGAGCCGTGGCCGAGCGTATGGCGAGCGGCAACCATTCCTCCTCCCGACGGAGGACGCGATCATCGTTGCCGAGGAGCTCCGTCGGAGGTTCGGCTTGCCGATGTGGCAGTTCACCCTCTCCGCGACGCAGGCGAACACCGAAGCGATCCGGGTCGCCCGCGTCGTCACCGGCCGCGACAAGGTGCTGATGCTCGAGGTCCTCACGGACGATGCGTACGCGAGCACCGCGAGGCTCGGAGCGAAGCTGGCCGACGGTATGGCCGCCAGCGTTCGCGCTGCCGGACTCCCCTGGCACATCCACCGCCTCGGTCCGCGAGTGGGCTACACGTTCCGTCCCGAACCGGTGCGCAATGCGACCGAGGGGCGTGCGTGCGCCGACGACCTCCTGGGCGCGACTGATGCGCGTGTGGCTCGCGAACCGCGGGGTCTGGGAGGCGATCGTGGGGGCCGGTCCCGTGGTGCCGGTCCCCGCGACGGACGACGATGTGGATGCCTACCTGGCGGCGTGGGACGAGCTGCTGCTGCGCCTCGCGCGCTGAGCGCGGGTCAGTTCATGATCTCGCGGCTGCGGACCTCGGCCCAGCGCGTCAGCACGCCCTGGTAGACGTCGGCCGACTGGCCGTACTCGTGGCGTTCGAGCGCGTCAAGCGCCTCACGGAGGTCCGCGGCGCTGTGATCGTCGTCGAGCTCGTCCCACGTCATGAAGTCGCAGAGCTCGCCGTAGTCGAGCTCGATCACCGAGCGCCCGTCGAAGAGAGCCATCCACTGGTGGAGGTCCAGGAGGAGTTCGCCGATCGGACCGAGGTCCGATCGGCGAAGCACCGGGATCGCGTCCTCGGCGCGTCGCATCGCGCGACGCGTCGAGGCGCGGTACCGCATCCGCATGCGGCCGTGCTCGTCCTCGCCGATCCGACGCTCGTCGTCCCGGAACAGGGCGAACCAGCGGATCGGGACGTGCCACGGGCTCTGATGGACGAACGAGGTCGCGTGCGGGTCGCGGCGCCGATGCCGCGCCAGCTGCCGTCGAGCTCGTCGAGCTTCCTTCTTCGGGACCATCGTGTCCCACAGCTCCATCGGCTCCGATCCGCGGAACGCGAGCATCGCCTCCAGGACCCGCAGCCGCAGCCGTTGGGGAGAGACGTAGGTCCGACCGTCGATCACGCGAACCTCTGCGTGCTCGCCGTCCGCCGGGGCAAGGAGCCCGAGCCCGTCCGCGGTCACTCGGTCGGCGTACCGGCGCGTCTGCGGCCGCCGATCCACCCGCTGGACCAGGTACCGCTCCCAGTGGAGCTGCTCGTCGCGCTCGAAGGCATCGAGCGACTGGAACACGCGGAGATAGGCGGAGGGGACCACAGCGCTCCCGAGTCTAGCGAGCTGACGTTCCCCTATCCTCTCGGCATCTACGGCAAGGAGCTTCACGCATGTCCGACGTACCCGAGCATGGGGCCGGGACCGAGCCCGTGCGCATCCTCGCGCCCGACGGCTCACCGGTCGGCGACGCCGACGTCGGGTTGTCTCCGGAGGAGCTCAGGGCGTTACTGCGCTGGATGGTCCTCGCCCGGCGCCTGGACCGCGAATGCATCGCGCTCCAGCGCCAGGGCGAGCTGACCGTCTACCCCGGCTTCGAGGGACAGGAGGCGGCGCAGGTCGGGAGCGCGTTCGCCCTGGGGCAGCTCGATTTCGTCTGGCCGACCTTCCGCGAGCTCGCCGCCGCGTTGGTCCGGGGGGTCGACGCCGTCCAGTACTTGCAGTACCACCGCGGGACGTGGCACGGGGGGCCGTACGACCCGCGCGCCACGCGCTTCGGACCGATCTGCATCCCGATCGCGACCCAACTCCCCCACGCCGCCGGCTACGCGCTCGGGCAGCGGCTGGACGGGACGAACGCGGTCACGATCGCGTACTTCGGCGACGGATCGACGAGCGAAGGCGACTTCCACGAAGCCGCGAACCTGGCGGGCGTCTGGCGGCTGCCGATGGTCCTGTTCTGCCAGAACAACGGATGGGCGATCAGCCTCCCGTCCTCGGAGCAGACGGCCGGTGAGATCTGGCGCCGGGCGGAGGGCTACGGGTTCCCCGGCGTCCGCGTCGACGGGAACGACGTGCTCGCGGTGCATCGGGCGACGGAACGGGCGCTCGAGCGCGCGCGGCGAGGCGACGGACCCACGTTGATCGAGGCGATGACGTATCGGATCGGAGCGCACTCGACCGCCGACGACGCGTCCCGTTACCGTGACGACGCCGAGGTGGAGCACGCTCGCGTCACGGATCCGATCATGCGGTTCCGGAACTGGCTGCTCGCGACAGGCATCGCTGACGACCGATTCGTGATGGCGTGCGACGAGGAGGCCGAGACGTACGCGCTCGAGGTCCGGGCGGGTGTGATCGCGACGCCGGCTCCGCCCGCCGATTGGATGTTCGACTGGGTGTACGCGGCCCCGCCATCCTCGTTCGAGCGGCAGCGTGCCGAGGCACTCGGATGAAGGAGTGGACGATGTCGGGCGCGCTCAACCGGGCGTTGTACGACGCGCTCGCGGAGGATCCGCGCGTCCTCGTGTTCGGTGAGGACGTGGGGCGCTCCGGTGGCGTGTTCCGGGTGACCGACGGGCTCCAGGCCGAGTACGGGGAGGCTCGCGTGTTCGACACCCCGATCAGCGAAGCCGGCATCGCGGGCGCTGCCGTCGGGCTGTGCTTCGCCGGTTGGCGGCCGGTGGTCGAGATGCAGTTCGATGCCTTCAGCTATCCGGCGATGGAACAGGTGGTGGATCACGTGGCGAAGATGCGGATGCGCGTCCGTGGTCGCGTCGACCTCTCGATCACGCTCCGGATCCCCGCGTTCGGCGGCATCAAGGGGAAGGAGCACCATGGGGAGAGCCCCGAGACGTACTACGCCCATACGGCGGGGCTCAAGGTCGTGGCGCCCTCGTCGGCCCTCGATGCCTACCGGTTGTTGCGACAGGCGATCGCGGATCCCGACCCGGTGATCGTGCTCGAGCCGAAGGCACGGTACTGGTCGAAGGAATCGGGGGAGCTCGCGAACGACGGTCCCGGGATCGGCGACGCGCGCGTGCTGCGGGACGGCGAGACCGTGACGTTGGTGGCCTACGGCGCCATGGTGACCCGGGTGCTGGATGCGGCGGCGGTCCTGGCGGAGGAGGCGATCACCGCCCGCGTCGTGGATCTGCGAAGCCTGTCCCCGCTGGACGATGGGGTCCTCGAACGGTGCGCCCGCGAGACGGGCCGCGTCGTCGTCGTACACGAGGCGCCGCGTTCGGTCGGCCTCGGCGCCGAGGTGGCGGCTCGGATCATGGAGCTCGCCTTCGATCACCTCCAGGCGCCCGTGGCGCGGGTGACCGGCTGGGACACGCCCTACCCGCCGGCGTCGCTCGAACCGCTGTACCTCCCCAGCGTCGAACGGATCTGCGACGCGGCTCGCAAGGTGGTGGCGTACTAGATGGCGGAGCGGGTGTTCGTGATGCCGGATCTCGGCGAAGGGCTCGAGGAGGGCAGGATCGTGCGGTGGCTGGTCGCCGAGGGCGCCACGGTCGAGCTGAACCAGCCTCTGGTGGAGGTCGAGACCGCGAAAGCGCTGGTTGATATCCCGTCGCCGTTCGCCGGGCAGATCCGGGTCCTGCACGGGTCCGGAGGCGAGGACGTGAAGGTGGGGGCGCCGCTCGTCACGTTCGAGGTCACCGGAGGGGCGGTCGCCTCCACCGACATGCGGTCGACCGAGAAGGCGTCGTCAGGTTCGGTCGCGACGACCCCTCCCGTGCGGAAGCTCGCCAAGGACCTCGGGGTCGACATCGAGACCGTCCGGGGTACAGGCCGGGACAGTCGGGTGAGCGAGGAGGACGTTCGATCGGCCGCCGCAGGGTCGACGGACGTGACGCGGATCGAGCTCACGCCGGTGCGGCGGGCGATCGCCGCGAACCTCGAACTCCAGGCGACGGTTCCCCAGGTCACGACGTTCCGAACCGCGGACTGCACGGCCCTCAAGTCGTTCCGGGAGGAGCTGGGCGTGTCGCCGCTACCGATCGTCGTCGCGGCCCTCTGTCGCGTCGCGCATGAGCACCCGTTGATCAACGCCCGGTGGTCCTCCGACGCGATCCTCGCCGCGAACGCGGTCAACGCCGGGCTCGCGATCGACACCGAGCGAGGACTCGTCGTGGCGGTCGTTCGGCACGCGCACACCCTCGGGATCGCCGAGATCGCGGCGGAGAGCGCACGGCTGGCCGAAGGCGCGCGCGCCGGCTCCCTTACGGCGAACGACCTCTCCGGAGCCACGATCGCCATCTCCAACACCGGCTCCTACGGGAGCGAAGCGGGCACGCCGATCCTGTCGCCGGGCACGAGCGTGACGCTGGCGATCGGCGTGATCGCGGAGCGTGCGCTCGTGATCGAGGGCAAGGTGGTGGCGCGGCCGGCCGCGACGCTCTCGCTCACGTTCGATCACCGCGTGCTGGACGGCGCCGCGGCCGGCCGCGCCCTCACGGAGCTGGTCGACCTGTTGCAGTCGGACGACCGTTTGCGAGACTTGCCGCGATGAAGATAGCGTCCTTGCTCCCGTCGGCGACCGAGATCGTCTACGCGCTCGGGCTCGGCGACGACCTGATCGGCGTGACCGACGAGTGCGACTACCCGCCGGATGCCGTCACGAAGCCGGTCATCTCACGGAGCGCGCTCCCGCAGGGCCGCATCCAGACCCCGCGCGAGATCGACGAGGCGGTGCGCGCCAAGGTGGGTCAAGGTGCCGGAGCCCAAGGGCAGCTCTACATCCTCGACACCGACCTCCTGCGCCGAGAGCGGCCCGACGTGATCCTCACGCAGGACCTCTGTCGCGTCTGCGCCGTTCCGTCGGGCCAGGTCAAGCGCGCGCTCGACCAGCTCGGCCTGCCGGATGCGAAGGTCATCTCGCTCGATCCCCACACGTTCGAAGAGGTGGTCGAGCAGATCGACGCGGTCGGCGCGATGCTCGATCGCGCCGACCGCGCCGCCTCGATCACCGCGACCATGCGCGACCGGATCGCGAAGGTCCGCGACAAGGCCAAGCGCGTCCCGACGGTCAGCGTGTTCGCGCTGGAATGGTCCGACCCACCGTTCGCCGCCGGGCACTGGATCCCGGACATGATCGAGATCGTCGGTGGGACCCCGGTCCTCGCGGAGAAGGGCCAGCCGAGCCGTGAGGTCGCCTGGCATGAGGTCCGCGTCGCGGCTCCGGAGGTGACCGTGTTCATGCCGTGCGGGTACTACCTGGAGGAGGCCGAGGAAGAAGCGGACCGCTTCTTGGATCAAGCCGAATTCGCGGACACGCCGGCGGTTCGCAACGGCAACGTGTACGCGGTCGATGCGACCTCGTACTTCTCCAGACCCGGGCCGAGGATCGTCGACGGGCTCGAGATCTTGGCGTGGGCCGTGCATCCGGACTCCTACCCCACGCCGCCGGAGGGGACCATCTCGAAGCTCCGCTAGGCTACGCACCGCATGAAGCGGGAGAACCTCGTGACCCCGGAGGACCTGGGCAAGCGCGTGTCGTTCCAGTTCGAGCTGCCGAACGGGTACCTGTCCGAGGCCGTCGGGGTCCTCGAGCGGTGGGACGAGGAGGCGGAGACCTACTTCGTCCGGAAGAAGGACGGCTCCGAGGTTCGGGTACCGGTGCGCGGCATCTTGTTCGGCAAGGTGGTCCCGGGATGAGTGCGGAGGAGCTCCCATCGGCGCACAT
>VAYU01000057.1 GCA_005884925.1 Actinomycetota bacterium
GAAGCTCGACGGGATCGCGATGGGCGGCCGGCGCAGCAGGAGGTTCGTCCCGGCTTCGTCGACGGCGGGTGCGAGCACGACGGGACCGAGCGTGTGGATCGCGCGCGTGAGCGCCGCGGCGGTCACGAGCGGCGTGTCCGGCAGCAGGACCGCGAACGCATCCAGATCGCGCGACAGCGCTTCGTCCTCCGC
The DNA here is from genome assembly GCA_005884925.1 of Actinomycetota bacterium. GTDB lineage: Bacteria > Actinomycetota > UBA4738 > UBA4738 > HRBIN12 > AC-51. Next base: position 193 of record VAYU01000057.1, read on the forward strand.
CTGGCGGATCGCCTGCGCGAGGGGAGGCTGCTCCTCAGGCATCGGTGTCGCTCCCCGTCCGGCAGCCACCTCCAGGACCGACTCATCGGGCGACACGACCCAGGTCTCCCACCCCGGGAGGAGCAACGTGGCGTCCAGCACGTCCTCGAGCATCGCGAGCGTGAGCGCGGCGCGTTCGAGCGGGGACAGGACGGGCGCGAGCCGACCCTTCGCCTCGTCGAGCGACTTCACCGGTAACGCGATGGCTCGCACCAGATCTTCAGCCTAACCAGGTCATCCGGTAGGCTCACGGCCCTGGGTCGGGCTCGAGGGCGGTTCATCGGGAGTGCGAGGGGAGTACGTGGCCGAGCCCTGGTTCCAAGCTGCGAAGATCGTCGCGCTCCCGCCCGCGTGGCTCTGGTTCCGGTGGCGTTTCGAGCATCTGGAACGGATCCCTGCTCGAGGACCCGCGCTGATCGCCTGCAACCACGCGTCGTACCTCGATCCGATCGCGAACGCCTACGCCGTGGTCAAGGCCGGCCGGCGACCCCGGTTCCTCGCCAAGGACGACCTCTTCGACATCCCCGTCGTTGGCCGCGCGCTCGCCGGCGCGGGGCAGATCCCGGTGAGCCGCGGCAGTGGCGACCGCACGCCGCTGGAGCGAGCTGAACGAGCACTCGCCGCAGGCGAGGTCGTCGTGGTCTACCCAGAGGGGACGGTGACGACGAGGCCCGACGGTCTCCCCATGGCCGGCAAGACCGGGACGGTCCGGCTCGCACTCACGCTCGGCATCCCCATCACGCCCATGGTCAGCTGGGGATCTGCTGCCGTCTGGCAGAAGTCGGGTCCGGGCTCTTTGTGGCCCGGCCGGCCGGTGTGGGTCTCGATCGGAGATCCCATCGATCTCGGAGCCGACCGCGACGCGGTCCATGACTATGAGGCGGTCCGCCGCATGACCGCCGATCTGATGGACGTCCTCACGGCGCTCACCATCGACCTCCGGGACCGGTACCCCAAGCGCTGGGCCAACGCCCGCTAGGCTTGGCGGGATGAGCGAGCGGGGGTTCCAGACCCGAGCGATCCACGGGGCATCGCTGCCCCCGATCGACCAGCAGACGCCGAGCGTCCCCCTGTACCAGACATCCACGTTCCGCTTCGCCGATGCCGATGCCTATGCGGACACGATCGCGTTCCAGGCGCCCGGGTACACGTACACGCGCGGTTACGGGAATCCGACGCTCGACGCTTTCGAGGGACTGGTCGCGTCGCTCGAGCGGACCGAGGCGGCGATGTCGTTCGCGAGCGGTATGGCCGCGATCCACACGTTGTGGATCGCGCACGTCGGGTCCGGCGAGCGGATCGTCGCGACGAACGCCCTGTACGGCGGAGCCTTCGCTCTGGCGACGACCGTCATGCCGCGGTTCGGCGTGACGGTGGATCTGATCGACGGACGGGATCTGGATGCGATCGACCGTGCGCTCCCGGGCGCCTCGCTCTTCTACACGGAGACGATCGCGAACCCGACGATGGCGGTCGCCGACCTGGAGGCGTTGGGTGCGATCTGCCGTCGGCACGGCGTGCCTGCCGCCGTCGACAACACGTTCGCGTCTCCGGCGCTCTGCAACCCCGCTCGATTCGGTTTCGATTTCGCTCTGCATTCCTCGACGAAGTACCTCGGGGGGCACCACGATCACACGGGCGGCGTAGTCGCATGCACCGACGAGGGGCGTTCGGCGTTGCGCGACCTGGTGATCGAGACGGGCGGGACGATGGCCCCGTTCGAAGCGTGGCTCGCGATGCGCGGGATCATGACGCTCGGGCTTCGGATGGAGCGCCACTCGGCCAGTGCGCTGCGGATCGCGAGCGAGATCGAGCACCACCCCAAGGTCGAGCGGGTGCACTATCCCGGGCTCCCGTCGCACCCGGATCACGAGATCGCGTCACGGCTCCTGCCGAAGGGCGCGGGCGGGATGATCGCCGTCGAGGTGAGCGGTGGCGTCGAAGGCGGGAAAGCGTTCTGCGATGCGCTCGAGCTCGCGTGGGTGGCGACGAGCCTCGGCGGGACCCACACGCTCGTCGGCCACGCGGCCTCGACGACCCATCGCCAGTACGCGCCCGACGCTCGGCGAGCCGCCGGGATCGCGGACGGCTTGGTCCGTGTGAGCGTCGGGCTGGAGGACGCCGACGATCTCCTCGAGGACATCCTCCGTGCGCTGGAGAGGGTCTGATGGCGGATCGCAAGCGCCGGGTCGCGGTGCTCTTCGGAGGCCGCTCGGCCGAGCACGAGATCTCGTGCATCTCGGCCCGATCGGTGATGGACGCTCTCGACCCCGATCAGAACGAGGTCATCCCGATCGGGATCACGCGCGACGGGCGGTGGCACCTGCTGCCCGGTCCGCCCGCGTTGCCCTCCGAGACCGGTCGGATGCCCGAGGTGACGGACGGCTCCGGCCCGGCGGCCGAGCTCGCGGAGGGGGATGGCAAGCGCCGCGAGCTGGTGCTCGCGGACGGATCGCGGGCGCCGATCGACGTCGCCTTCCCGGTCCTGCACGGACCGTTCGGCGAGGACGGTGCGACCCAGGGCCTCTTCGAGCTGGCGGGCGTTCCGTGCGTCGGCGCAGGGGTGCTCGGTTCGGCGCTGGGGCTGGACAAGGCGATACAGAAGGTGCTGTTCTCGGCCGCCGGATTACCCGTCGTCCCTCATGAGGTCGTCACCGAGCCACGCTGGCGCGAGGATCCCGAGGGGGTGCGCGCCCTCGCTGAAGGGATGAGGTTCCCCGTGTTCACGAAGCCCGCCACCCTTGGCTCGTCGGTGGGCATCACGAAGGCCCACGATCCGGCCGAGCTGGACGCGGGGATGGAGGAGGCGTTCCGGTATGCGCGGAAAGCCCTGGTGGAGAAGGGGATCGAGCAGATCCGCGAGATCGAGTGCGCGGTGCTCGGCAACGACGATCCTGTGGCGTCGGTCGCGGGCGAGATCATGCCGGAGGGACACGAGTTCTACGATTACTCGGCGAAGTACCTCGACGCCGAAGGCGCGCGGCTCCTGATCCCGGCCTCGATCTCCGACGAGATGCTCGGACGGGTGCAGTCGATGTCCGTCCGTGCGTTCTTGGCGATCGAGTGCGCCGGGATGGCGCGCGTGGACTTCTTCCTGCGCGGGGACGACGAGCTCTGGTTGAACGAGATCAACACGATCCCGGGCTTCACGTCGATCTCGATGTACCCGAAGCTCTGGGACGCCAGCGGTCTTCCCTACGCCGAGCTCGTCGAGCGGCTCCTGGAACTGGCGGTCGAACGCGACGAGGTCGATCGAACGAAGGACACGAACGTCCGCGAGCTCCTATAGGTGCACGACCGGGCAGGTGAGGGTCCGCGTGATCCCTTCGACGGCCTGGATCCGAGCGACGACCAGCTTCCCGAGCTCGTCGACCGTCTTCGCCTCGGCGCGGACGATGACGTCGTAGGGTCCGGTCACGTCCTCCGCCTCGGCGACGCCGGCGATCGCCCGCACCGCGTTCGCGACGGATGCAGCCTTGCCCACCTCGGTCTGGATCAGGATGTACGCGTTCACCACGGTCGAGGCCTCCTGTCGCAGCGGAGCCACATGCTAGCCCCGGCCGCAGAAGCGGCGCAACGCGGAGGGTTCCCGAGAAGCGATCCACGCGCTCCCTGAGCCTGGCATCATCACGACATGCGCTACATCGACCGGGAAGATGCCGGCACGAAGCTCGCGGCCGAGATCGTTCGCGTCGTACCCGGCCCTGCGGTCGTCCTGGGGATCCCGCGCGGCGGTGTCGTGGTCGCGGTCCCGGTCGCCAAGACCCTGCGGGCCCAACTCGACGTGGTGGTGCCGAGGAAGGTGGGCGCCCCGTTCAACCCGGAGCTGGGTCTGGGGGCGGTCGCGCCGGGGGTGCGGGTCCTGGACGACGCGTTGATCGCGCGACTCGGTGTCTCAACGGAGTACCTGGAGGGTGAGATCGCGCGTGAGGAGGCAGAGATCGTGCGCCGCACCGCGGCCTACCGGGGTGACCGTCCGGCGGTCGAGTTGGAGGGGCGGACCGCCGTGATCGTCGACGACGGCGTCGCGACGGGGGGGACGGCCCTCGCGGCCGTGGCGTGGGCGCGCGCGCAGCGCGCGCCCGCCGTCGTCTTCGGGGCGCCGGTCGGGCCGCCGGAGACGGCGGCCCGGCTCGGCGCCACCTGCGACGCCGTCGTGCTGCTCCAGACGCCGTACGGGTTCTCGGCCGTGGGCGAGTGGTACGACCGGTTCGACCAGGTGAGCGACGACGAGGTCCGCGCGGCGCTCGCGGCCGCCGCATGAGACGGTTCGAGTTCGGGGTCGCGCTGGTGCTCACCGGGTTCGGCGTCCGGTCGGCCGTCTACTGGGCGCGGCGCCCCTTCGAGTCGACCGCGACTCGCGACCAGCTGCTCTACGCCGTCTACCTGACCGGGCGCGTCGGCATGTGGTTCGCATTCGCGGGCCTGTTCTTCCTCTTCGCGTTCGCGGGTGCCTCGGATCCTGCGCCCGATCCGACCACCGGTGCGCTCGTCGTCGACGACCCGTCGAAGTACGCGTGGTACGTCATCGTGTTCGCGGTCCTGGGAGCGCTGCAGCTGCTCGCGGGCTGGTTCCTCGGTCATGGAGGTGGAGCTGACGAGGACGACGGGCAGGATCAACGACCCGGACTGACCCCGTGACGGCGCGCGTCAGCCGACCGCTTTGATGATCTCCTCCGACAGCTGCGTGAACTGCTGCAGGTGCGCCACGCGATCGGTCTTCAGCGTGTCGACGATCGCGGCATAGGTGTCGGCCCGGCCCTGGCGTTCGTACAGCCGACGCGGCCGCAGCAGCTCGGGATCGTCGAACCCGGGCACCTCGCTCGCGACGCCGTAGCCGAAGTCGGGATCCGTCTCGAAGACGATCGTTCCTTCGGCGATCCCCTTCACGCACGCCGACGTGTGCGGGATCTTGACCTTCTTCGAGCGGTCGTCGCCGTCGGGGCCGCCGACGCGGCCGGTGTTCAGCACGTACGTCTCGATCGGGTGGGTAGCGAGCAGCTCCAGCAGGCGATTGCCCTGGAGGCCGTGGGGGAGCGGGAAGAACGGGTTGGTTCCCGGGACGCGGAGGAACTTCCCGTCCTCGGCGGCGCCGCCGGCCGAGGTGCCGGTCGTCTCTCCCAGCATGAAGTATGCCGCCCCCTGCTCCTGCGTGAGCTTGGCGACCGCCGGGATGATGTTCTCGTTCCGGTTGAGGATCAGCAGGTAGTCGACGGGACCGACGTTGCGGGCGTCCTCGAAGGCGAGCAGGTCGCTCATCTCGAAGACAGCTCGGCCGTTCTTCGTGTAGTGCTCGTTGAAGAAGTCGACCCGTCCGGCTTCGTCTTGGTAGACGTTCTCGAGGTACGCGGATGGCTTCACGACGGCACCGTGGATCGACGGCTCGAAGCTCGCGTCCAATCCGAAGGTCTTCGCGAAACACCCGTTCTCGGTCCCGTATGCGTGGCCGCCGGGCATCAGTCCTACGAAGTCGTCCTGGATCGGGCGGGAGCCGTTCTGCGTCGTGAACGTCGTCGTGGTCTTGCCCGTGCCCGACAGCCCGATGATCATGAACACCTTGTCGCCGTCATCCGTCGGGATGACCTTGAGTCCGGCGTGCAAGGCGAGCCCGCCCTTGCCATAGACGATCTCGTTCCACATCCGGAGCCCACCCTTCTTGGACTCCCCGAAGTAATCCGAGTTGAGGACGCGGGTGACGTAGTTGTCGAGGTCGACCGCGATCACGCGATCGTCCGGGTATCCGGGCGCTGCCAGCCCCGGCGTATAGATGACCCGCACCTCGGGCTCCCGGCCGTCGCGTCGCTCGAAGTAGAGCTTCTGCTGCATCCCGGCGATGTTCGCGTAGCGCATCTCCATCACGAGTCGGGCGGCCGTCTGCATCGCCGGATCGTTGCCGATGTAGCCGTCGACGACGATCACGTCGTTCTCGGCCAGGTATGCGTCCTGGAGGGCGGCGACCTCGTCGTAGTGGGCGCGCGTCATGGTCTTGCCGCTCGATGCTCGGTCGACGACGTAGGTGCTGCCCGCACTCCGAGACAGGACCGTGGTCTGGACGTTGACGTTGCCGAACTCCGTGAGACGGGCTTCCGGCATGGCTTCGGTGAAGGTCCTGAGCTCTTCCGGGGTCGGGTTGTCGAACACCTTCGCCACGTGGGCCCTCCTCGCCTGTGCGGAACACGGAGAAACGTTCGTACGGAGTGCGGAACGGCCCTAGAGTTTATCGGACGGTCAAGGGCGCTCTCGGTCGTGGGAGCGGCCGCGGGACGCGATGACGAGGGATGACCGTGGATATCAGCGAAGACGAGCTCATCACGGCCATCGGGCGGGTGCTCTCCGGAACGGGCCCCGACGTCCTCGTGCCCGTCGGCGACGATGCGGCGGTCGTCCGAGGGGGCACCGGGGATCTGGTGCTCACGACGGACGCCCTCGTCGAGGGCACGCACTTCGATCGGACGATGAGCACGCCGCGCGACATCGGGTACAAGGCGATCGCGGTGAGCCTCAGCGACATCGCGGCGATGGCGGGATCGCCGCGGTACGCGCTCTGCGCTTTGACGTTGTCCGGCGACGTGGACGCGGGCTGGACGATGGAGCTGTTCGGCGGGATGCGGGAAGCCACTGACGAGTTCGCGTGCGCCCTCGTCGGCGGGAACCTCGCCCGGGGCTCGGAGGTCACGGTCGCGATCACGCTGACCGGTGAGGTCGCGCGCGGTGCGGTGGTGCGCAGGAGTGGCGCGGAGCCCGGGGACGTGGTGGTGGTCACCGGCACGCTCGGCGGCGCGGCCGCGGGTCGTCGGCTGGCGCGGCGCGGGGCGCCTTGGACCGAGGACGAGCTCCATGCGATCCACCGTCACGAGCGCCCCGCGCCGCGCGTCGGGGAAGCGCCGGTGCTGGCGCGCAACGGCGCGACGTCGATGATCGACGTGTCCGACGGGCTCACGCGCGATCTCGTGCGGATCTGCGAGGCGAGTGGCGTCGGCGTCCGGCTGGACCCGGCCAAGGTTCCGAGGCATGCGGCCGCCGCCGAGGGCGAAGCCCTCGGCGGCGGCGAAGACTACGAGCTCCTCGCCACGATGCCATCGGCGGCTGCGGCTGCCGACGCAGCGGGGGAGCTGGCCGACGTGTTCGCGACGTTGCTCACCCCGATCGGAACGATCGCCGTGGACGGGCTCCAGACGATCGACGACACCGGAGCGACGCATCCCCTCGAGCCGTCCGGATGGGACCACTTCGCATGAGCGGCCCGAACACCAGAACGCGCGCGCTCTCCATCGCCGGGAGCGACTCGGGAGGGGGCGCGGGTATCCAGGCCGACCTGAAGACCTTCTCGGCCCTCGGGGTCTTCGGGTTGACGGCCGTCACGGCGGTCACCGTTCAGAACACGACGGGCGTGCAGGGGTTCGAGGCGATCTCACCCGGAACGGTCGCAGATCAGATCCGCGCCGTCGCGTCCGACATCGGGGTGGACGCCGCGAAGACCGGGATGCTCGCGAACGCGCCGATCGTGGAGGCGGTCGCGGCTGCCGTGGCCGAGGCGGCGATCCCGAACCTCGTGGTCGATCCGGTGTTCGTCTCCAAGCACGGCCACGTGCTCCTCGCGGACGACGCCGTCGGAGCGCTCCGTACCCGCATCCTGCCGCTGGCGACGATCGTCACACCCAACCTTCCGGAGGCCGCGGGTCTCGCCGGATCCGCCGTCGAGACCCGCGACCAGATGCGCCGTGCGGCCGATGCGATCCTCGCGCTCGGCGCCGGCGCCGTGTTGGTGAAGGGCGGCCACCTCGACGATCCTGCTCGTTCGTCGGACCTGTTCGTCGGCGCGTCTTGGGAGGGATGGCTGGAAGTGGAACGGATCGACACCCCGAACACCCACGGGACGGGATGCACGCTCTCGGCCGCGATCGCGGCGCGGCTCGCGCTCGGGGACGATGTCCCCGACGCGGTCCGCGCCGCGAAAGCGTTCGTGACAGAGGCGATCCGATACGCCCTCACGCTGGGCGGCGGCATCGGTCCGGTCGACCCGATGTGGGCGAACCGCCCCGAGCCTCCACCCTCCTGACCGGCGGGGACTAGCCCGGCTCGGCCATCCCAGATGGCCCCCGCGGGGCGTCAAGCGGGTCCACCACCGGGCCGACCTTGTACGTACGAGGCAACACCCTGCGGTCGAGGCGGAAAGGCCGATCCTGATGCGCAAGGACCTGAACTCCGAGGCGTCGCGCCAGCTCCACCGGCGGCGAGGGCGGGTGCTGATCGCTGCCTCGGTGGCGGTGCTCATCGTGGGGAGTGCGTTATCGATGGGGATCGCGGTGTCCTGGCGGAGCGACCGGAAGGATGCGGCCGCCAAACGGTTCCGAGCGGACGAACAGCTGCTGGAGAGCAACGTGCGCTCGACGGTCTCCACCTATATCCACGCGTTGCAGGTGACGCGGGGCTTCTTCCGTGCGAACCCCGTCGCCACGCGACCGCAGTTCCTCACGTTCGCACGCTCGCTTGACTTCAAGGACTCGACGCCTGCGTTGACGGCGATCGAATCGATCCGAGCCGGCGCTCGGCCCGAGACGACCGGTGGACCCCGCGTCGCGTACCCGATCGACATGGTCGCCCCGCGCTCGGCCGCCCTCGGGCTGCTGTGGCGCGACCTCGCGTACGACCCTTCGGTCCGCGAAGCGCTCCCGCTCGTCGCCCGGCACGGAGGCGTCATGATGATGCCGCCACGGATCGACGTGTTCCGTCACCTTCGCATGTTGTTGGTCGGGTCGGTGAGCCAAGAGGAAGGGTCGGCCCGCTGGGTCGGAGCCTCGATCGATCCCGCGATCTTCGCGACCCAGGCCATCGGGGAGGTCCCGCCGGGGATCCGGGCGTCGCTCCGTTGGGGCACGGAGGGCCAGGTCCTCGGGGCCGCCGCCGGACCAGAGGGCGCCGCCGATCGCCCAACGATGCTGTCGATGTCGGTGCCCGTCACCGCGGGGGGCACCGATTGGATGCTCGACGTCGAGGCGACGGGCGACTACGACCCCACGGTCATCGCCTTCCCGTGGCGGCCGTTCGCCGCCGGGCTCGTCCCCGCGATCGTGATGGCGATGATCCTGTTCGTGCTGGGTCGATCGCGCATCGAGGCGCTCGACCTGGCCACCCGCTTGGGGAAGGATCTGATCGCCTCCGAAGCCCGCGCCAAGGCTGTCATGGAGAGCGCCCTCGAGGCGATCATCACGTCGGACGCGGTCGGGCACGTCGAATCCGTGAATCCGGCCGCCGAGGTCCTCTTCGGCTGGCTCGAGACCGAGATCGTCGGACGACCAATCGCCGTCGTCGTGCCGGGGCTGGAGCTGTCGGGCGAACACGACGGGCTCGACGACCTGCACTGGGGTCCGAGCGAGCGGATGATGGAGGCGATCCGCAAGGATGGCGGACGGTTGCCCGTCGACCTGTCGATGTCGTCGATCACGATCGGCGGCCGAGAGATGTTCACCCTGATCGCGCGTGACGCGACCCTGCGGAAGCTCTACGAGGACCAGCTCGAACATCAGGCGACGCACGACCCGCTCACGGGCCTCGCCAACCGCACGCTCTTCGATGAGCTGCTGGTGCGTGCCACGTACCGCGCCGATCGGAGCGGCCGGCCGGTGGCCCTCCTCTACCTCGATCTCGACGGGTTCAAGGATGTGAACGACGTTTTCGGTCACCAATCCGGAGACCGCGTGCTCTCGGAGACCTCGCGGAGGCTCGAAGAGGTGGTTCGTCCGGGCGACATGGTGGCGCGGATGGGCGGTGACGAATTCGTCGTGCTCTGCGAGTACCTGGCAGCGCCGAGCGATGCGGAGAAGATCGCGACGCGCATCGTTCAGGCCGTCGGCAAGCCGATCCCGTTGGCCTCGGGCGTGGCGACGGTCACGGCGAGCGTCGGGATCGCGCTCGGAAGCCCCGGAGAGACCGCGGCCTCGCTCGTTTCACGGGCGGACGAAGCGATGTACCGCATGAAGCAGGGCGGGAAGGCGGGGTTCCTGTTCGCCGGTGCGGCAGGCGGCTGATCGCGGCCGGGCCCCGCGTCAGACGCGCGAAGGCCGAACGACCTTCCCCGCCTTGATGCAGCTGGTGCAGGCGTGGATCCGCCGGGGTGTCCCGTCCACCAGGGCTCGTACGCGCTGGATGTTGGGATCCCATCGCCGGTTGATCCGCTTGTGCGAGAAGGTCACGGACTTCCCGAACCACGGCTTCTTCCCACAGATATCGCACACGGCTGCCATCGCGCCACGAGGGTACCAGGCCCCTACCGCGCGATGGCGTTCAGGTTGGCTTGCAAGGCGTCCTCGGAGAGCTGTCCGCGCACGGTCGCGACCAAGCGACCGTCCGCATCGTAGAACTGGGTCATCGGTGGCGAGAAGAGGTTGAAGGACAAGCCGATCGAGTTCGCGGGGTCGAACACGCTCGGATACGTCACACCCTGCTGGTGCATGAACGCCCTCGCGCCATCGCGGAAGTCCTGCAGGTCGACACCCAGGAACTGGATAGCGTGCCCGAGCCGGCGGTGGGCCTCCACGAGCAACGGGGTCTCCGCTTTACACGGCGGGCACCAGGCCGCCCAGTAGTTCACGACGACCGGCGTCCCGCGGAGCTGCTGGAGCAACTGCCGGAACCCGTCCGCGTCCATCGCCGGGAGCTCGTCGGCCACGGTGGGAAGCGCAGGCGCGGTCGTCGCGTTCTCGGCCGGCACGGTCCCCGTGGCCGCCGCGTCGTGGGCGCATCCGGTCGAGAGGACGGCGGCGAGGACCAGTGGAGCGAGCACCACCCGGGGGGCTGTCACGCGTCCATGGTAGAACCGGGTCCAGCGTGAGGATCCGCCCGTGCCGTTGACGCTCTCCTCTCCGATCGTCGCGATCGATCGGAAGCTGGCCCTCCGTCGTGGCGGGTTCCGCACGAAGGGCCCGGAAGCGCACACGGTGCTCGAAGAGGCGTTCGACATCACCACGGTGGGGGAGCTCCTCCATCACTACCCGCGCCGCTACATCGACCGGTCCCGCGTCGAGACCATCCGGGGGCTCCATCCGGGGGTCTCCGCGACCGTGATCGCGACGGTTCGCCGGGTCGCGAAGCGGCAGACGAGACGGCATCAGTCGATGGTGACCGTCACGCTCCACGATGGCACGGGGGCCCTCGACCTCACGTTCTTCAACCAGCCGTGGGCGGCGTCGCTCTACCGCGAGGGATCCGAGGTCGCTGTCTCCGGCGTCGCCCAGCTCTACCGGGGACGGTTGCAGCTCGCGAACCAGGAGGTCGAGGTCCTTCGGGGGGATGGGCAGGACCTCGTGCATACGGCTCGGATCACCCCGGTCCACCCCGCATCCGAAGGGATCAGCGCCAAGACGATCCGTGAGCTGATCTGGCGGGCGCTCGACCGGCTGCCGCGCCAAGCCGATCCGCTCCCGGGCGACCTGGTGGCGGCCGAATCGTTGAGCGACTGGGACGCCGCATGCCGGCGGATCCATTTCCCAGCCGACGAGCACGAGCTCGCCAGCGCACGGGAGCGCTTGAAGTTCGACGAGCTCTTCATGCTGGAGCTCGGCGTGGCGTTCCGGAAGCAGCGTCTGGCCACCGAGCGGGCCGGGGTGGCTCACGGTCCCGATGGCCCCCTCACGCGCGCGCTGGGGTCGACGCTCCCGTTCGAACCCACCCGCGCTCAGTACGGAGCGATGGATCAGATCGACGCGAAGATGGCTGCGCCGCAGCCCATGAACGTGCTAGTCCAGGGCGACGTCGGCTCGGGGAAGACGCTGGTCGCGCTGCACGCATGCCTCGTGGCCGTCCAGTCCGGCCACCAGGCGGCCATCATGGCCCCCACCGAGGTCCTTGCGGGCCAGCATGCCCGCTCGGTCGCCGATCTGTTGCGACCGATGGGGGGCGTGAACGCGCTCGAGGCCCCTTCACGGGCGGCAGCGGACAGCCAGCGCTCCCTCTTCGAAGGATCGACGCCGGCGATCGTCGAACCCACCGTGCGTTTCGCGATGTTGACGGGATCCGTGACCGGCAAGGAACGCGACCGGGTCTCGGAGGGGATCGAGGGCGGCACGATCGATCTGGTGATCGGCACGCACGCGCTCGTGCAAGGAAGCGTCACGTTCCGCGACCTGTCGCTCGCCGTCATCGACGAACAGCATCGGTTCGGGCTCCATCAGCGGATGGCCCTGAAGGGGAAGGGATCGGGCGACATCGACGTGTTGATCATGACGGCGACGCCGATCCCTCGGACGCTCGCGTTGACCTATTACGGGGACCTCGACGTCGTGGTCGTGGACGAGATGCCCCGAGGGCGCGGGCCGATCCAGACGCGCATCGTACGGGATGCTGCTGCGCGCACCGCGGCGGAGACCTTGGTCCGGCAGGAGGTCGGTGCCGGGCGACAAGCGTTCGTCGTCTGCGCCGCGATCGACGAGGCCAACCGCACCCAGGTCAAGGCGGCGGAGGCGGAGGCGATCCGTCTGCGGACGGAGGTCTTCCCCGACCTCCGCGTCGAGCTCCTGCACGGACGCATGCGGCCGAAGGAGAAGGAGCGGGCGATGGACGCGTTCCGGGCCGGCTCCGCGGACGTGTTGATCTCGACCACCGTGATCGAGGTCGGGGTCGATGTGCCCAACGCCACCGTGATGCTGGTGGAGAACGCGGAGCGGTTCGGCCTGGCGCAGCTTCACCAGCTCCGGGGGAGGATCGGCCGCGGACCCGATGCCTCGTACTGCGTGCTGTTCGACGAGTCCGAGGAGTCGAACGCCGAGGCGAGGGCGCGCATCGACGCGATGGTGCGAACCACCGACGGATTCGCCCTGGCTGATGAAGATCTGCGGCTGCGCGGGGAGGGCACGCTGTTCGACACGAAGCAATCCGGCATGCCCGACCTCAAGCTCGCCCGACTGGCCGAGGACATGGATCTGGTCAAGCGTGCCCGAGCCCGCGCGTTCGCCCAGCTGGAGGACGACCCGCAGCTCGTCGCGCGCCCCGTGTTGCTGGAGGAGCTCCGGCGACGATTCGAACGATCGATCGAGTGGCTCTTCCAATCCTGAGCGGTGGGCGGGTCGCGCGGGTCGTGCTCTTGGATCGCCGGTGGACCGCGAGGCACGGCTAGGCTGCCGCCCGTGCGGGTGATCGCCGGTTCGGCCCGTGGGACGCGCCTGGGCCCAGTCCCGGCGGGGGTGCGCCCGCTCTCGGATCGAGCTCGCGAGGGTCTGTTCGCGAGCCTCGGCCCCGACGTTTCGGACGCGCGCTGCCTGGATCTGTTCGCGGGCACGGGGGCGGTCGGCATCGAGGCGCTCTCACGCGGAGCCGGATCCTGCACGTTCGTCGATGCCGCCCGTGAGGCGACCGCTGCCATCCGGTCCAACCTGGAACGCGCGCGCGTGTCGGGGCGAGCGATCGTCCAGACGGCCGATGTTGGCGTCTACCTGCGTCGACGGCGGAAGGACGAACATCCGTACGAGCTCGTGTTCCTGGACCCGCCGTACGGGCTCACGGAGCCTCATCTGAGCGGCTACCTGACCGCCCTCGACGCCGGATGGCTTGCCCCCGAGGGGTGGACGGTCGTGCTGACCAGGGGTCACAAGAGTTCGGTCCCGTCGGTTCCGGTACACTGGGCCACTCGGAGGCACCTTCGTTACGGAGACAGCCTCCTGACCCTGTACCGGGAGGATCGATGGGCTTGACCGCCCTGTGTCCGGGGACGTTCGACCCGGTGACCAACGGGCATCTGGACGTCGTCGGCCGAGCCGCACAACTGTTCGATTCCGTGATCGTCGGGGTCGTGGAGAACCCCTCCAAGACCCCGTTGTTCAGCGTCGAGGAGCGTGTGCGCCTGCTGGAGGAGTCCGTCAAGGATCTCTCGAACGTCAGGGTGGGGTCGTTCCGAGGCCTGCTCGTCGACCATGCACGTGCGCAGGGGGCCTCGGTCATCGTGAAGGGCTTGCGGGCGATCAGCGACTACGAATACGAGATCCAGATGGCACAGATGAATCAGCGGATCGGGGAGCTCGACACCCTGTTCATGGCCACGAGTCCCAAGTGGTCCTTCCTGTCGTCTTCGCTGGTGAAGGAGGTGGCGAGCTACGGCGGAGACGTCGAGGGGCTCGTCCCCGACCACGTGCGGAAGCTGCTGATCGACCGACTGGTGGATGCCTGATGGATCTCTCGGCGCGCCTCCAGCAACTCGAGCAGCTGGTGCTCGAGGCGAAATCGATGCCGTTGTCCTCCTCGGTCCTCGTGAGCCGGGAGGAGCTCCTGCAGATGATCTCGGAGATGCAAGAGAGCATCCCGGAGGAGGTCAAACAGGCTCGGTGGATCGTGAAGGATCGCGAGGATCTGCTGGGCAAGGCTCGGGCCGAGGGCGAGCGGATCGTCGAGCAGGCGCACGAGGACCAGCGCCGGATGGCGCTCAAGGAAGAGGTCGCGCGCCGTGCTGGATCCGAGGCGCACGACATCCTGGAAGACGCGCACGACCGGGCCGACGCGATGCGACGCGAGGCCGAGGATTACGTCGACGCGAAACTGGCGCAGTTCGAGATCGCGCTCCGCAAGATCCTGGAGGATTCCCAGTCGTCCGCACGGAGCGTCGCGAAGACCCTTGACCAGGTGGAGGTGGGGCGCGAGCGCCTTCGCGCGCCGGGCACCGCCGCCGATCAGGCGCTCGCGCCCCACGACGAGCGGCCGCCGGAAACGGAGCTGTACGACGAGCGCGGAGCGACGGATGAGGTGGAGCGGCGCTGATGCTGGGCGCGATCGACGTCCGAGATCTGGTGGGGCACCCGGGTTCATCGCGGGAGGAGCCCGTCGTCGGGATGGTCGAGGGCCTCGCGACGGAGCTGGCGCGGGTGCCCGACGATGCGCCCATCCGGGCCGATCTCCTCCTGGAGTCGGTCATCGAGGGCATCCTCGTTTCGGGCCAGGTCCGAGGTCGATGGACCCTGCGATGTGCCCGGTGCCTCGTCGAGTTCGACCAGCCGTTCGGGCTGGACCTCCATGAGCTCTTCGTGAGCCATCCCGACGAGGAAGCCGACACCTACCCACTGGGTCCGGACGGACAGCTCGAACCCGACCAGATGATCCGCGATGTGGTCGGGGTCGAGATGCCGTTCTCCCCGCTCTGTCGCTCGGACTGCCAGGGGCTCTGCGCGACGTGTGGCGGGAACCGCAACCTGGGGGAGTGTCCCGGCCACGCCGAGCTCGATCAGCGGTTCGCGGTGCTCGCCGATCTGTTCCCCGATCTGCCCAACCTCGACTGACGAGACAAGGAAGGAACCCACACGATGGCCGTCCCGAAGAAGAAGCAGAGCAAGACGCGGACCGCGAAGCGTCGTGCGACCTGGAAAGGCGAAGCGCCGACGTACAGCGCATGCCCGCAATGCAAACAACCGAAGCTTCCGCACCGCGTGTGCGGGAACTGCGGGTACTACGCCGGCCGCCAAGCGGTCGAGGTCGAGTAGCAGCGTGAGCGAGGCGTCCGTCGACCACCGGCTCGAAGCACTCGATCGCGCGCTCGGCGTTTCCTTCCACGACCCCGAACTGCGTGAGGCTTCCCTCACCCACCGATCGTTCGCGTTCGAGCACGATCTGACGATCACGAACGAACGGCTCGAGTTCCTGGGTGATTCGGTGCTCGGCCTGGTCGTGACCGATCTGGCGTACCGGATGTACCCGGGCATGCCCGAGGGAGATCTCGCGAAGCTCCGCGCGGCGATCGTGAACATGACGGCGCTCGCGGACGTGGCACGCGACCTCGACCTGGGGGCGGTCGTCCTGCTGGGCAAGGGCGAGGAGCAGTCCGGCGGCCGCGACAAGGCGAGCATCCTCGCCGACGCGTTGGAAGCCGTTTTCGGTGCCGTCTACATCGACCTGGGTCTCGATGCCGCTCGCGAGCTGATCGAGCGCCTGTTCGAGCCCCGGATGGAGGCGTACGTACGGGGCGAAGGGGACCGCGACTACAAGACGATCCTCCAGGAGCTCGCGTCGCAGGAGCTCCGCGCGCTGCCGGTGTACCAGATCCAAGACCGGGGTCCCGACCATCAGAAGGAGTTCACGGCGACCGTCGTGATCGCCGGCGAGACGCTGGGGACGGGCGTCGGGCGCTCGAAGAAGGAAGCGGAGCAGCAGGCCGCGCGAGAGGCGCACGCGCGCATCTCGGAGCGACGCGCCGCTCGACCGATGGGAGGGAGCGTGCATGGAGCTTCCTGAGGTCGAGGTGATGCGGCGCGATCTGGAACGCGACGTCGTGGGGAAGAAGATCAAGGACGTGGAGGTCAAGGGGTCGAAGAACGCGATGCGCGTGATCCGTCGCCACAAGACGCGGAAAGAGTTCGCGTCGCGCTTGTCGGGCCACAAGATCATGAAGACCGAGCGTCGCGGCAAGTACGTCTTGCTCTCGCTCGACGGCGGCGACGTCTGGGTCGTGCATTTCGGGATGAGCGGCAGGTTCACCCGAGCGAACGGACGGATCGCTCTCGCCCCGCACACGCACATCGTGGTCACCTTCCAGCAGGGCGGCGATCTCCGGTTCGTCGATCCTCGGACGTTCGGGGAGATGTTCGTCGCGTCGACCGATGAGCTCGGCAAGGTGAAGGAGCTCCAACACGTCGCGATCGATCCGCTGGACCAGGTATTCACGTGGCCGACGTTCCAGTACCTGCTCGCACAGCGCGCGACGAAGATGAAGCAGCTGATGATGGATCAGAAATTCATCAGCGGGCTCGGCAACATCTACTCCGACGAGGTCCTGTTCGCGGCGGGGATCCGCTACGACCGGATGAGTGACTCGCTCTCGTCCCAAGAGGTGCGCCGCCTCTATCGAGCGATCCAGGAGATCCTCCAGGACGCGATCAAAGCGCGGGGGACGACCCTCGAGGACGAGGCGTACGTGGATCTGTTCGGCAAGCCGGGGGAGTACCAGAACGAGCTCAAGGTCTACGGCCGGGAAGGACTGCCGTGCCGGCGGTGTCGCACGCCGATCCGGACCGTCAGGGTTCAGCAGCGGACCAGCTATTTCTGCCCGCAGTGTCAGAGCTGACGTCCGCGGAACACCGCGTTGCGCGTTCTCGTACCCTGTCGTACGGTCGAGGTCCGTCCATCGGGCAAGGGAGGATGAGACATGCCCACTCCGGAACAGAACATGGCCACGTGCCGCGAGTTCAACCAGCGCGTCTTCAACGAAGGCGATGTCTCCTTCGCGGAGAAGAT
>VAYU01000088.1 GCA_005884925.1 Actinomycetota bacterium
TCGCCGTTCGCCCGAGCCAGTCGCGGACGAGCACGAAGCATCGTTCTCCGTCGCGGTCGGGTCCGTAACAGATCGTGCCCTCTGCGCCCGCGAGCCACACGAGGTGCGCGATCGCCTGGCCCTCGGTGCGGATCCCCTGGCGTCGGAGCCGCTCGGCGATCTCCGCGCGCAGGAGCGGCCCCTCGTGTTCCAGCATCCGCTCGATCGATCGGACCGCCTTGGTCGCTTGGCTCCCCGTGACGCCCTCCTGGCGGAGGCGCCGGTGGGCGTTGGCGATCCGCCGCTTAATCACGAGCGGCACCAGCCACGCATGATCGTCGGCGGCGATCAGATGGAGTGTGCCGCGCATCGCCCAGCACAGGACGATCGAGCGGTCGTGGATCCGTGCCCGGTCGACGGCGGCTGCGGAGAGCCCCGCCCGACGCGCTCGGAGCGCCAGGCTCGCGGCCGGGAGGACCTGCGCCTGCACACCGGTCAGATGGGACACGAGGTCGACCACGGAGCGTCTGCCGGGTCGGTGCAGGAGCTGGGCAACGGTCCTCGCTCGGCGCACCTGTACGTCGGTCAGGGTCGCCGCGCGAGCCATCGGCCCGAGTCTACGGAGGCGGAACGGGGGCCTCGTCGAACGCCCCTATCCTTCCTGCATGCCTCGCGCCGTCCTGATCGATCTCTACGACACGCTTGTCGCGAGCGATTGGCACTTGTGGCGGGACCTGCTCGCGGGCCACGTGGGTATGGATCCGACGACGCTCGGGCGCGCGTTCGACCAGACGCGACCCGACCGGAGCGTCGGGGCGTTCGCCACGGAAGAGGAGGACACGCGAGCGGTACTGGAGGCCGCTGGCCTCACGCACGATGAGGAACAGGTTCGGGAGCTGGTCAGGATCGAACGCGAGTTCATGACGACCGGCATCCGCCTGTTCGAGGACTCGATCCCGACCGTGCGGGCGCTCCGAGCGGACGGCGTGAGGACGGTGCTCGTCAGCAACTGCTCGAATAACACGCGACCCGTCGTCGCCCGTCTCGACCTGGAGCGGGAGTTCGACGCGCTGATCCTATCGTTCGAGGTGGGAGCGCGGAAGCCGCAGCCGGCGATCTACCACGCCGCGCTCGACGCGGTGGGGAGCGAGGCCGCGGATGCGATCTTCGTGGACGATCAAGCGGACTACTGCGACGGTGCCCGAACGCTCGGGATCGATACGCGGCTGATCATCAGGCCCGACGCGCATCCGCCCGAGGGGTTCGCCTCATCGACGAACGGCCACCGCGTGATCCCGGATCTCACGGCGCTGCTCGGCTGATGGTCAGGACGAGAGGAAGAGGGAAAGGATCGCGCCGTAGAGACAGGCCGCCGCTCCGATCGTCGCGGCGTACCAGATCTCGTGGTAGCCGAACGTCCGCGGAGATGGGTTCGGGCCGTGCAGTGCCAGGACGAGCGCGCCGCCCGAGTACAGGAGGCCGCCCGCGATCATGAGCGCGAGCTTGGTCCAGGAGAGGTCGCGCAGGAACGCGGGGAACACGATCGCCAGGCGAATAACCCTTCGGCGAGGGGTTGTCCATGATTGCGACGCTTCCAGGCCGAGAAGTCAGACGCAGTGAAAGACCGCCGCCAGAACTGAGGGCAACAGCCCGGCACCACTTCTTCTTGCCCGGCTGGGCGGCCGTATCATCCGGCGATGTCCCCGCTCGACGTGCCGGATGGCTTCTCGACGCGCCTCGCCTCCCCCGCGGATGCCGATGACCTCGCCGACCTGATCAATCAGGTGAACGTCGCCGAGGTCGGGTTCCCGTGGACGAGCGCCGACGAGATCCGGGACGAGCTCACGACTCCGGGACGCGACCCCGAGAACGACATGCTCCTCGTCGCGGACGACGGGACGACGGTCGGGTACCTCACGATGTCAGTCGACCCTGAGTCCCCGACCGAGCGGCACCACCTGGCCTTCGTTCGCCCCTCGGCATGGGGGCATGGGTTGAACACGTGGCTCCTGCAGGTCGGGGAAGCGCGAGCCAGGGCCGCCGTCCGTAAGGCGCCCGCGTCAGGAGCCGCGAGCCTGCGCGTCTCAAGCTGGTCGACGAACCAGGCCGCGGGCCGTCTCTTCGAAGGGCTCGGCTACGCGCGCGTCAGGACCTTCCACGAGATGCGGATCGAGCTCGTGGATCCTCCCGCGGCACCGGTCGCGCCCGACGGCATCGTGATCCGACCCTTCATCCGCGATCGCGACGCGCGCCCGGCGCACGCAACCCTGGCCGAAGCGTTCGAGGATCACTGGGGCCAGGCGTTCGATCCATTCGATCAGTGGATCCATCGCTTCGTCGACGGCGAGGGGTCCGGCTTCGACCCGGGACTCTGGTTCGTCGCGCTCGACCGCGAGGAGATCGTCGGGGCGATCTGCTGCCGGGAACGCACACCGAGATCGCCCGACGCCGCGAGCGTCGACGTGCTCGGCGTACGGCGGCCGTGGCGCGGTAGGGGCATCGGCCGCGCTCTGTTGCTGACCGCCTTCGACGCCGTCCATGCTCGTGGAGGCGAAGCGGTCGAACTGGGCGTGGATGCGGCCAACCCGTCGGGTGCGACACAGCTGTACGAGGACGTCGGGATGCACGAGCTCCGTAGCTTCGAAGTGTGGGAGAAGTCGCTGCGGTGAAGCCTTGAGTTGCGGGCGGCGTTTGGCCGTGCCCTATCTCCGAGCCTCAAGCGATGGAACAAGCAACGACCACTTGGACGAGCGTCTGGCTGTTCACAGGGCGGCGCTTCCTGCTCCGCCCACGACAGAGTCCAAGGATCCGAGCGAGGAGGTATGTCCACGGGTTACGGCGTTTCCAGCTCGCTATCTGTACTCCCGTCGTGCACTGATGGGATAGGAAGGGGCCGGGGGTGTCGAGATCAACCCTCTTCGAGCGGACCGCCGGCCAGCAACACGGTGCTCCGGTCGACGGTGATCGATGAAACGTCGACGCCTGCCTCATGCGTCCAGATCACCGCCGGGGATGACGGGTTCGAGGGGTTGATCTTCGCGAGGGTCCCACCCGTGAAGCCGATCAAGATCGCACCATCGTCGTACGCGATGGCTTCGGGCCGACCAGCGAACTGACCGACCGGTATCGGAGTAGCGGCCGATCCAAGGTCCTCGGAGATCCGCTGGATCCCGTTCGCTGAGGCGTCGGTCACCCAGACATACCCGCCCCCGACCGCCATCCCATGAAGATCGCCCGAGACCGTGACGGATCGATGGGACTGACCGGTCGAGGGATCGACTCGTGTGATCTTCCCCTCGAGGGTGTCGAGCACCCAGAGGCTCCCGTCTGCGAACACCAGGACGTCCGCACTCTGACGCAGGGGGAACTTCTTCACGTCCTCTGTTATGGGATCGACTCGGTAGACGATGTCACTGGTTGCGCTCGCGACCCAGAGGTATCCCGCACCGGAGACGAACGCCCCAACACCTGCGAGCTTCCTATCGACAACGATGACCTCATCGGGCGTGCCTTTGAGGCTTCGGCCTCGCACGGATATGCCGGCAGCTGTGCTGAGGTCGGGTGAGACCTTCCCCGTGGCTATCGGGTACCAGACCCGGCCCGCCGCTGCAGCGAGACACAAGCACGCATCCCTGCCGGCGAGGTATCGGTCGACCCCTACGCCGCTCGTCCGATTGATCAACGCCACGCTCGGACCAGCCAGGCCTCCGTTCCCGATCGCCGACGGCACCCACGCGAATGCCGTGGACGCAGCAGTGCGGGTGAGCACGATCGGACCGACGCCGCCTCCTCCGACAAGTGGAACACGAGGGAAGGCCTCGTCACCTGATCCATCGTTGAGCCCGACGAGTGCCGCCGAGAGGGGAGTTGACGTCTGCGGGGCCTTGCTCGGACGCGACTTGTCGCTGAGCAAGAGGATAGCGACAGCCGACACGGCAACGAGCGACGCGGCGAGACCAGCAAGAAGCAAACGCGGAGGGGGACCCTTCGGTGTCTCAGGGGGGCTCGAACGATCCCGCGCCTCGGCCGCATCTTTCGGGTCGAGCGGGATGCCGACCGGTTGGCCGTCCGCAGCAGCCAGGGCGAAGAGCTCCCGACTCCCCGGGACACCTTTCAGCTCATGTGATCCGAGATCGGTGAACTCGAGGCCTGAGCCAGCGACGAGGTGCACGATCGTGTCTGTGGCCAGCACCTGTCCCGGGCCGGCTATCGAGGAGACGCGCGCCGCGGTTGTCACCGCGATCCCGCCCACCTTCTCGCCGGTGAGCTCAGCCTCGCCGAAGTGGAGCCCGGCCCTCACCTCTAGGCCGAGCTCCCGCACCGCCTTCACGATCGCGAACGCACATCGCACTCCCGATGCAGGAGACTCGAATGTCGCGAAGAAGCCGTCGCCTGCCGTGTCGACCTCATGGCCGCCGTAGCGCTTCAGCTGTCGGCGCACCTCCGCATGGTGGCGAGCCTGGAGGAGTCGCCACCGCTTGTCGCCGAGCCCGACGGCGACCCCGGTCGAGCCGACGATATCCGTGAACAAAAGGGTGGTCAGTCCGCGCCTGTCCTGACGCCGGCGCACCATCTTTGGAGTGTGCGCCTGCTCAGAGCCGGCCTCAACTCCGGGTGCTCA
Source organism: Actinomycetota bacterium (assembly GCA_005884925.1). GTDB lineage: Bacteria > Actinomycetota > UBA4738 > UBA4738 > HRBIN12 > AC-51. The sequence continues at coordinate 4,601 of VAYU01000088.1, forward strand.
ACATCCTTCGGTCTGCGATGACCACGGATCGCCGCGGGGGAGGTACGCGCTCGAGTGTGTGGCACGTATCTTCACCGCCGTACCGGCGCGGAAAGGTTCGAGGTGAGCAGCGAGCAGATCCAGCACATCACCGACACGGCGCCGTGGGTTGCCGCCTGCCGGGCGTTGGAATCCAGCCGACCCGACGCGTTGTTCCGCGATCCGATCGCCGCTCGTCTGGCGGGCGAGCGCGGCTTCAAGATCGCGAGGACTCTTCCGGACGGGTTGTGGGTCGTCGCCATCCGAACCGTCGTGATCGATGCGTTCCTCCGCTCGGCGATCTCGTCAGGGATCGACACGGTCGTGAACCTCGGAGCCGGGCTGGATACCCGGCCGTTCCGGATGGATCTCCCCTCGTCGTTACGCTGGATCGAGATCGACCACCCGAGCCTCATCGAGCGCAAGGAGGCTCAACTCCGCGAAGAGGCGCCGGCGTGCTCGGTCGAGCGGTTCGGCCTCGATCTTGCCGAGCGCGTCGCTCGCCAGGAGCTCTTGGACCGGCTGGGCGCGACCTCAGCCAGAACGATGGCGCTCACCGAAGGCGTCGTCTCGTACCTGAGCGTGGACGAGGCGGGAGCTCTCGCGGACGACCTTCACGCGCAGCCGTCCTTCGAGCTGTGGGTGACCGAGTACCTCTCACCGCAGCTGCTCCGGTACTACCAGAAGCATCAGCCGCTCCACAGGGTCCCCGTCCGCTTCGATCCCGTGAGCTGTGAGGCATTCTTCGCCCAACACGGCTGGCGCGTCGGGAAGATCCGCTACCTGGGTGAGGAGTCG
>VAYU01000089.1 GCA_005884925.1 Actinomycetota bacterium
GGCTGGCGTTCCCGATCGCGGTCATGCGCAAGTTCGGAGACGACCGCGGCTCGTCGCTCGCCGCGTTGATCTCCTATTACACGTTCTTCTCTCTGTTCCCGTTGCTGGTGGTGCTGGCAACGGTGACCGGCTTCTTCATCAGGAACCGGCCCGATCGACAAGCCGCGCTGATCCATTCGGCGCTCGCGCAGTTCCCCGTGGTCGGGGCGAACATCGAGGGGAACGTGCATGCCCTCAACGGTAACCTGCTGGCCCTGGGGCTTGGCATCGCGGGTTGTCTCTGGGCTGGAGCGGCCGTCTCGGATGCCCTGCGAACCGCTCTGGACGACATCCGGGATGTCCCACGGCACCGTCGCGCGCCACTTTGGCGCGGGCGCATGCTGGGCCTCACGTGGCTCCTCGTGTCCGTGATCGGCGGCGTCGGCACCGGCACGCTCCTGTCGATCGCGACGTCGCACGGGGCGGCGCTCCGCGCCGCCGCACCGGTCCTGGCGATCGTGATCGACATCCTCGTGATCGCAGCTGCGTTCCGTCTGCTGCCGAGCGACCGTCCCGGATGGAGGGAGAGCCTTCCCGGCGCGATCCTCGCCAGCGTCCTGTGGGCCGTTCTGCAGACAGCGGGCTCGTGGATCGTCACGCGTCAGATCCAAGGGGCGAGCGACGTCTATGGGTTCTTCGCCCTCGTCATCGGGCTCCTATCGTGGGTCTACCTGACGGCGGAAGCGATCCTGATCGGGGCGGAAACGAACGTCGTCCTCCATCGACGACTCTGGCCTCGGAGCCTCGTCCCGCCGCCCCCGACGCGTGCGGATCTCGCCTCGGTCGATGAGCAAGCTCGGGAGGAACACGCGCTCGCCGACGACCGGCTGGACGCCGACGTGCACTGAGATCAACGGAACACCAGACTGACCAAGGCGACCACGAGCAGCACCGATCCGAGCAACCCGGCTCCCCAGAGCGCTTCCGCCCAGAGGTCCGAAGCGTCGTCGGGAGATCCCTCGCTCCGATCCACGATGTTCACCTCCTCGTGACCGTTCCGTACCCGGTACCGTTACGAGGCAAACCATCGAGTCACGTCGGATCACCTCGTCCCCGACGTGCGGGCGCCTTGCTCGCGTTGCCGGTAGCGGCGACCATCAAGGTGATCGTCATCGAGATCCGGCGCCAGGATCGAGCATGAGCAAGGCCGCCGACCGAGAACTTACCCGACCGCCGTGTCCAAGGGATCACGACCCGAGTGGGGACCGTGGGCGTCCCGAGCCGTAGGGTGGGGAGAAGCGCTCGGAGGCTATGGAGAGGGGATGCGTAGGTGGCGCCGAACGACTCCACGATCGCCAAGGTCGATGGGATCGAACTCGGCTACCGGATCGTCGGCGACGGTGCGCCGCTCGTGCTCCTGCACGGCGGCTTCGGGACGTTCGAGATGTTCGGCCCGACTGTGGAGCTCCTCGCCGCCGGCCGTCAGGTGATCGGGGTCGACCTCCAGTCGCACGGGCGGTCGCCGGCCGCCGATCGCCCGATGACGTTCGAGGCGATGGCTGACGACATGGCTGAACTGATCCGCAGCCTCGGGTTGCGGCGTGCCGGGATCATGGGGTTCTCGCTCGGCGGGGGTGTGGCGTTGCGAACGGCCATCCAACACCCGGACGTCGTCGAGCGTCTCGTCCTCGTCTCAACGGTGTTCAAGCGGGAGGGCTGGTATCCGGAGATGCGAGCCGGTATGGATGCGATGGGTCCGGAGACCGCTGACTTCATGAGGAAGACCCCCTTGTACACGGCCTACGAGCAGGTCGCGCCCAACGTCGAAGACTGGCCGGTGCTCGTGCAGCAGGTCTCTGAGGTCGTGAAGATCCCCTACGACTGGTCGGCGGATATCCCCGGTCTGTCGTCGCCGACGATGCTCGTGATCGGCGACGCCGATGGGATCCCGCCGTCGCATGCGGTCGAGTTCTTCGGGCTGCTCGGCGGAGGTCAGCGGGACGCCGGCTTCGACCGCTCAGGGATGACCCACCATCGCCTCGCGATCCTGCCGGGCGTGACCCATTACGACATCAACCTCGTGCCGGCGCTTGCCGAAGCCGTGATCCCGTTCCTCGACGGCGCGTGAGGATCGAAGGAGCCGTGGGAAGGTGACGAAAGGATCCATGTTCGAGTTCGCGGGCGGCGAGCCGGCTTTCGCCGCGCTTGCCAGGCGCACCACTAATGCTGCCTCGAGGATCCGGTATTGAGACACCCCTTCTCTCACCCGGGCAACCCCGATCATGTCACGCGGTTTGCTGACTACTGGCCGTGGTGTTCGGTGGTCCTTGGCGGTACTCGGAGACGTTCGGGGCCATCCGGCGATGCTCGGGATCCACGCCGGCCAGGGAGCCGATGAGGATCTGGGCGCCCGCTGCGTCGCCTGCTTCGTGCAAGCCGCCGACGACGCCGGCCTCCCCGAGGATCCCGACTTCCGGGCTGGCTTCAACGCCTACATGAAGTGGGCGGTCGGTGACGTCCTTTCCTATTCGTCACCGGGCTCGGAGGTGAAACCAGACGTGCCGATCCCTCGCTGGGGTTGGAACGGCCTTGAGTGAGCGTCTCTCGGCGAGGCTTCAACGCCTCGTCCCGCTCGCGCAACGTTGCTCCGTCCTCGGACCGCGTGAGAGACTCCCTCGGCGCTGGGCGGGTCATCGTCGCTTTCGACTGGCCCCCCGGTTGCGCCCGAGGCAGGAGATCAGATGCAGGTACGTCCCGGACACATCCTCATCGTCGACGACGATCCCCTGAACCGCCGTCTCCTGACGAAGAACCTCGATAGCGACGGACACCGAACGACGGATGTCGACAACGGTTTCGCAGCACTTTCGGCGCTCGAGACCGAACCTCCCGACGTCGTCTTGCTCGACATCGAGATGCCCGGTCTGGATGGGATCGAGGTGCTGGAGCGGATCAAGGCGAACGCCGAGCTCCGTCACATCCCGGTGATCATGATCTCTGGCGTCGACGATACGGAGAGCATCGTGCGTTGCCTCGAGGCCGGGGCCGAGGACTACCTGCCGAAACCGTTCGACCCGGTGATCCTCAGAGCGCGGATCGGCGCCGGGCTCAACCGGAAGCGCCTGAGCGACCTGGAGCAGGACCGTGTGCGCACCGTGTTCACACGGTTCCTGCCCGAGCCGATCGCGGCGGAGATGCTTGCGCGGAGCGAGGGCCACCCGTCGATCCGGCCCGTGCGCCTGTGGGCGACCGTGATGTTCGTCGATCTGCGCGGCTTCACGACCTTCTCCGAGTCCTTGCCTGTGGAGCAGGTCGTCATCGTCCTGAACCGGTACCAAGGGACGATGGGGGACGCCGTGCTCGACCACGGCGGAACCCTCGTCGACTACCTCGGTGACGGCCTCTATGCGGTCTTCGGCGCTCCGATCGAAAGCGTCGACCACGCGGATCGCGCGGTCGCCGCTGCGCGGGACATGGTGGGCGACCGGTTATCGGACTTCAACGGCTGGCTGCGCGCCGAGGGGGTCCACGATGGCTTCGGGATGGGGATCGGGCTCAACTCCGGCCGCGTGATGTCGGGGACCTTGGGTTCGGAGCGCCGCATCGACTACGCGGTGATCGGCGACACGGTCAACACCGCCGCGCGGATCGAGCAGCTCACGAAGAAGACGGGGCATGCCATCCTCGTCGCCGACCAGACGCGGACGAACATGACGGGCCCATCCGACGGCCTGACGTTCGTCGACGAGTTCGAGATTCGTGGCAAGCAGTCGAGGATCGAGCTGTGGACCGCCGACGTGTCGAAGGATCCGTCGCCATGACCGACGTGGAGCCGACGGTCGACGTCGGTGCCCTCCGCGATCGGGTCGATGAGCTCGAGGCCCTGGAGTCCGAGCACCGGCGCTCGGAGCACGTGCAAGCTGCCCTCTACCGGATCGCCGAGACGGCCGGCGCGGCGCACGACATGCAGGAGTTCTACGCGGCGATCCACGGCATCGTCGGTGAGCTGATGTACGCGAAGAACTTCTACGTCGTCCTCTACGACGAGGAGCGGCGGATGATGAACTGGCCGTTCTTCGTCGACGAGGTCGACACCGACTGGCCCGACCCGAACGTCTGGGAGCCCATGGGAACGGGTCAATCTCGCGGGATCACCTCGTACCTCCTGCGGAAGGGGACCCCGATGTTGCTCCCGCAGGCCGAGGCTGATGTTCTCCTCGAACAAGGCGAGTTCGACCAGGTCGGTGCGCGAGGGGTCGACTGGCTCGGCGTGCCTCTGCGTTCGGAGGGCCGGATCGTCGGCGCGATGGTGGTCCAAAGCTACGAGGGAGACCCACCTCATTCCCAACAGGACAAAGATCTGTTGAGCTTCGTCGCGAGCCATGTCGGTTCCGCACTCAGCCGGGCTCGGGCGATCGAGGAGACCCGGCAGCGGAACGCCGAGCTGGCGCTTATCAACGACGTGCAGCGTGGGCTGGCGGAGAACCTCGACATGCAGACGATGTACGACCTCGTGGGGGACCGGATCAGCGAGATCTTCGACGCACAGGCGATCTTCATCGCGGTGCTCCACCTCGAGGCCGGAATCGTCCACTACCCCTACAGCATCGAGCGGGGTGAGCGACAACCGGACGACCCGACCCCGATCACGGCGGGGCCCACCGCCCACGTGCTCGAGACGCGAGAGCCCCTCCTCATCAACGAACGGTTCGAAGAACGCGTCGCCGAGTTCGGCGGAGGGTTCATCCAAGGCGAGCCGCCGCGATCCGCCCTATACGTCCCGCTCGTCGTCGGTGGCGCGGCGACTGGCGTGGTCTCGCTGCAGAATATCGACCGGGAGCATGCGTTCGGCGATGCGGACGTCCGACTGCTGACCACGCTGGCCGGCAGCCTGAGCGTCGCGCTCGAGAACGCCCGCCTTTTCGAGGAGACCCGGCAGCGCAACGCCGAGCTCGCGCTCATCAACGACGTGCAGCGCGGGCTCGCCGAGAACCTCGACGCCCAGGCGATGTACGACCTGGTCGGGGACCGGAT
>VAYU01000058.1 GCA_005884925.1 Actinomycetota bacterium
CGACCGGCGCGCACGTGCCACAGGGTGTCGCGTTCGGGTCCGCGCTCGTGCACGACGGCGTACCCGTCGTCGTAGAGCCCCAGCGCCGTGGCGTTCGTCAGAACGGTCACACCCTCACCGGAGGCGGCCAGCCGCGGCTCGCGTTCGACCACGAGAACGCGGTCGCCGTGCGCCGCGGCTTCCTCCACGGCGGGGAGCCATCCGTCGCCGCTGCCGATCACCAACACCTCAACATGAGCGTGGCGATGCATGCTCGGCTTCGTCGGCGGCCGGTCGGCAGGCAGCACGCCGACCCCCGGCCGGCCGGTCACCACAAGACCATCGACCAGGTCGACCATGGTCGCGGCCACGATCGGGTCGAACCACGGCAGCGAGATCTCGACGAACCCGCTCGATTCCTCGACCCCTGCCGACACGATGCCCCGCGGCCGGCCGAGGATCGGCGAACGGCACACGACGTCGATGCCATTGGCCAGCAACGCGCTCGAAAGCGTGTCCCCCTCGAAGCCCGTGAGCTCGCGCCCGTCGAACGCGAACCCGATCGGGCGCGACCGGTCGATCCACGTCCCGCCCTCCGGAAGCCGCCGACCCGTCACGCCGGCGGCTCCTCGTCCAAGCGGTACGTCGAGATGAAGCGATGCGTCGCCGTGTCGCGGACGGCGTTGAACCAGCGCCGGCATCCCGCCGCGTGGAACCAACGTTCGCGGAACGGTCCCTTCGGGTTATCGCGCATGAAGAGGTAGTCGGCCCACTCCTCGTCGGAGACCGCCTCGGGGTCCGGCGGATACGTCAGTCCCGCCTGGCCCCCATAGCGGAACTCGATCTCGTCGCGTGGCCCGCACCACGGGCACCGGATCAGCAGCATCTAGCCGGCCGCCTCGTCGAACGCCGCCAGCAGCCGCTTGGGCGCCGTCAGCCGCCATGCCTCGGTCACGAGCTCCTCCATCTCCTCGCGGTCCACGTCATGAATCACGACCCCGACCCAACCGCTCGGCCCGACGTACGGGGGAACGAAGAACGTATCGGCATCCTGCGCCACGAGCGCCCTCTGTTCGTCGTGGGTGCTCTTGACCCACGCGTGCCGCTCTTCCTCGGAGAACATCATGAAGATCTTGCTCCGCACGCGGAACGTGGCCGTGTCCCAGGTCTCCCGTTCCTCGGCTTCCGGGAGCGTGAGCGCGAACTGGCGGACGGTGTCCTTCCGCATCAGTGCGCCATCCCATCCGCGCGCATCAATGCGCGACCGCCGCGGCTCCGTGCTCGTCGATCAGGGCGCCGGTCGTGAACCGCTCGAGCTCATACGGGCGCGCGAGCTCGCTCGCGCCGGTGGCGATCAGCTCGGCGAACGCCCACCCGCTCCCCGGCGTGGCCTTGAAGCCGCCGGTCCCCCAGCCGCAGTTCAGATACAGCCCGTCGATCGGTGTCGGTCCGACGATCGGCGACGCGTCCGGGCACACGTCCACGATGCCGGCCCACGTGCGCAACAGCGAGGCGTGCTCGAACACGGGGAACAGCTCGAGCGCCGCCGCCATCTGGTGCTCGATCACGTGGAACGAGCCGCGTTGCGCGTAGCCGTTGTACGCGTCGATCCCGGCTCCCATCACCAGCTCGCCCTTGTCGGCCTGCGATACGTAGACATGCACCGCGTTGGACATCACGACGCAGTCGAGGATCGGCTCGTAGAGCGCGCTCACGAGCGCTTGCAACGGGTGCGACTGCAGCGGCAGGCGAAGCCCGACCATCGCCGCGAGCACCGACGTGTGTCCCGCGGCCACCAGGGCGGTCGTGTTCGCGCGGATCGTTCCCTGGGTGGTCTCGACGCCTTCCACGCGCCCGCCCGCACCCCGGACGAACGCGGTCACTTCGGAGTGCTCGACGATGTCGACCCCGAGGTTCGAGGCCGCGGTCGCGTAGGCCCACGCCACCTTGTCGTGGCGCGCGACCCCTCCGCGTCGTTGCAGGGTTGCTCCCAGCACCGGGTAGCGGACGTCGGGGGAGATGTTCACGATCGGGCAGAAGGCTTGGACGTCTTCGGACGTGAGCCATTCGGCGTCCACACCGTTCAGCCGGTTGGCCTCGACCCGCCGGACGCTGGATCGCACATCGCCCAGGTCGTGCGCCAGGTTCATCACGCCCCGCTGGCTGAACTGCAGGTCGGCGCCCAGCTCGTCTTCCAGTCCCTCCCACAGTTTCAGCGAGTGCTCGTAGATGGCGGCCGACTCGTCCCAGAGGTAGTTGGAACGGATGATCGTGGTGTTCCGCGCCATGTTGCCGCCGGCGAGCCACCCCTTCTCGACCACGCACACGTCGGTGATGCCGTGGTTCTTCGCCAGGTAGTAGGCGGTGGACAGGCCGTGGCCCCCGCCGCCGACGATCACGACGTCGTAGGACGGCTTCGGCTCGGCGGGGCGCCAATACCTGGTTCGTTCGTCCATCGGGTCGCTCGCTCAGAGTGGGAGGAGTCAGTCTCTCGGACACCGACTGAGTCGGTCAACGGCCTCTATCTCCTATCCCGTCTTGCGTTTGAAGGGATGGCCATAGGTCGTTTCGAAATCGGAGTCAGTGTCCCAACGGGCGACCTATCAGGAGTGAACGGGCGTCGCGACCCAGTACAAGCCAACACGGCAGTTAGCAGGTATCGGTTCACCGACCTTCTGCTCGGCGTCTGCGAGCGAGGGCGTAAACGCCCCGCCTATGAAGAGACGCTTGCCCGTCATCGCCAAGGGCAGATCCGGGGCGTCCACGCGGAGCTCTCCATCGTCGGTTCGCGTCGCCTTCGACCCTTCGGGCCAGAGGAGCAGCACCACCGCGCCGGGACTCGGCGACGCGAACTCAGCCGACAGGTACAGGTTCTTCAGTTCGAGGCAGCCGCGGTTCTCGACCAACGTTCCCTCGATCGCGGCCGCGCCATAGTGCGGTGGCCCACCGGTCAAGCGAGGAAGGAAGACGCCTTTCGGCGCGGCGGGGCCCTTAGATCCGCAGGGCGCGAGCACGAACACGAGGCTGAGCCTCGCGACGCCGCCAAGGTTCCAACGACGCAAGCGGACACGTAGGAGTCCCACTACGCGAAGTTACTCGGAGTGTCTTCCAGACGCACCGTCTATCTCCGCCGTGCAACTCGAAACTGGAGCCAAGCAAGAAGTTCTGAACCCGCGATCTCGCGACTGTTCGCGTCGCTGACAGGACCGCGTCCTTCCGAGCAGGGCCCGACCCTCCTGGGATCTACTTCTTCGTAGGACGCTCTCCAGTAGCAGACTGACCGCCGAGCGACGGTTCCCGCTCTTCCGAGCTGACGCCCCCGTCCGTTCGGCCGTGGTCCGATCGCGGTCCCACCAGGTACCAGGTCTCCATCAGGCCCTTGCCCTTCACCTCGATCGTCCCCCGTGGCCTGCAGACGAACTCATCCTTCAGCAGCTCGTACGTCGCGCGCGTGATCTGGATCTCTCCGGGCGTGCCATGGGACTCCATCCGGCTCGCCGTATTGACGGCGTCGCCCCAGAGGTCGTACAGGAAGCGCTTCGAGCCGATCACCCCGGCGATGACCGGTCCGGAGTTGATGCCGATCCTCAGCTCGAGCCCGAACCCGTCGCCGACGGCCGAGGCGGCAACCGCCTCCCGCATGTCGAGCGCCAGGAGGGCGGCCCTGCGCGCGTGATCGGGGCTCGGGTCCGGCACGCCCGCGGCGGCCATATAGCAATCGCCGATCGTCTTGATCTTCTCGAGACCGTGCGTCTCCAGGAGCGTGTCGAAGCGGGAGAAGAGTTGATCGAGGATGCCGACGACCTCGGCCGGCGGGAGCCGCTGCGCGAGCGGCGTGAAGTCCACGACGTCGGCGAAGAGGATGGAGGCCGAGTCGAAGTGGTCCGCGATCGTCTGGCTGGCGGCCTTGAGTCGCTGGGCGATCGAGCCCGGCAGGATGTTCATGAGGAGCAGTTCGGACTTCTCCTGCTCGACCCGGAGTGCCGCCAGCGCGGCATTGCGCTGATCCGCGAAAGACGCGAGGAGCGTGAAGGCGATGGCGCCGGCACCGATGACGTTCAACGCCAGCATCGTGGTGGTGAACCAGATCGGGAGGTCCGCGTCGGGGAAGAAGACCTCGCCCGCGACACCCGTGAGGAGAAACACGAGGACGAAGGCAACGAACCAGCGGATGGCGCGGCGCACCTCGAGGAAGACGAGCGCTCCGAGCGGAGCCAGGATCCCCCACAACCCGACCCCCCCGGACGGAAGGAACCCTCCCACCAACATCTGCCCGGCCGTCGTCGTGAGGAGGATGTCGAGAAGCTGAGTGACGAGGAGAAGCCGGAAGTCCCGGGTCCGAGCGAAGAGCACCAACGAACCGATCGAGACGGCGAGGTAGATGTACGGAACGATGCCTACCGGCGAGCCGAAGGCGAGGTACGCAGCGCCCCACACAGCGGAGACGGGCAAGATCAGCACTGCGAGCAGCACGAGGAGCGCCTTCTTCTGGCGGAGCTCGTCGTCGTCCTCGGGATCCGAACCTAACCGGGCGAGCCGTGCCGCCGCGTTGTCGATCCACGAATCGCCGGCTCGGGTGCGCGATCGAGAAGGGGCCATCGTCTCCTCGGTCACGAGCGGGGGAACTCGAGCGGCACCGCGATGATCGCCTCGGATGTCATGTGCTGGCGTGACGCCTTCACTCGTCTTCGCATGCGGATCTGCAGCACCTCCACGGGCGCATCTTCGCCCGTTCCCCTTGGAGACGGCAAGCGACTCCGATGTCAGCGAACGTCACCGAGACGCTCCGCGACGAGATGAGCATGCCGTAGGCGCGTCTCCTCGCCCTCGCGCATGAGCGCGAGAACGGATGCGGCGAGAGCTGCCCGGAGCGCCCCGGGTTCGAGCGCGCCCACGTGCGTATCCTCGGAGCGAGCAAGCGTCTCGGCGGGAAGGTCGTCGTAGCCGCGCGCCTGCATGGGCAGTCCCTGGCGGAGACAGGCGAGCGAGAGCGCGTGATCGCGCACGGCGCCGACGTAATGCTCGGCCTGCCAGACTCGCCCGCGCTCGATGCACGCGCGCGCATGGAGGGCGTAGATGACGCCCCAGCCGAAGATGTCCCCTGCGACCGCCGGCGTGGAGATGAAGAGGGCCCCTGCGACCGGCGGCGCAGGAGGATCGGGCTCGCCCGCAGCCGTCTCGCCGAACAGGAGCCGAAACCGTGGCCCTGCGGGACGGAACCGGGCCGCCGGCGTCATCGAGAGGTCGAGCTGCAGCGCGTCCGGCAGCAGGAACACGCGGTAGGTGGTCGGCCCGCGCTTGAGATCGGCGAGGCGCACCGCGTCGAGCTCGTCGATGAGCGTCCGCGTCCAGTCGTCGAGCACGTCGGCGATCTTCACATGGTCGGCGATGCCGAAGGTGAGGTCCACGTCGGAGAAGCGGTCGCCGCTGTCGACGGCGAGCGAGCCCACGGCGGCTCCGGCGACGACGCGCTCATCCTCCTCAGCGAGGCTCAGCACGCGCTTGCGGAGAACATCCCGCTGCTCAACGGTGAACACGAGGTGCGATCCTAGCTCCGCGCGTCAAGCCCAGCGGGCAGACGAGACACGTTCACCGTTGATCCGCGGTGGCAGCCTTAGCGGTCGTGTCCCGTCCGACGGGATCGCGTAAGAGCTGCCGTTGAGGCTTCGGTACAGGAGCCACGATCCATGCCAGGAGAAGGGGGAGTCACAAGGGTTGGCGTGAGGGACGCGCAGCACCGGGGTCCCCTTCGTCTCCCCTTCCCGCAGAAGGTAGACGGTCGCTCGCCAGGAGGACTCGTTGACGATCTCGTAGGCGACCGTCGTTCCCGAGCCGTTCGCGAGGTTGACGCCGAACGCTGCGTATCCCGTCGTCGGCGGTGGCGTGGGCTCGGCGAACACGCTGCCGTCCCGCCGGAGGATCACGTCGTGCCAGTCTGGCCCGAGCACCTCCACGAGGCCGCCCCCGATGCCGTAGAGGCTGGGTTGAGATGTGAAGCCTAGCGAGGACAAACTCGCCATCGCTCCGACGGTGTGACCGTCGGTTCGCCAGATCGTGCCGTGCGCGAGGTAGAGCACGTTGTTGCCGACATCCGTCCTCGCGTCGATCTCCTTCGTCGTCAGGCCTGTGGCGAGCGTCCGCACGAGCGAGCCGTCCGCAGCGCGAAGGCGCATCGCGAACCCATCGGCTTCCTTCGCGAGCGTGAGTAAGGTTCCTGATCGCGTCCAGCCGTCGGCCCACTCGCCGAGGGCAACACGTCGTTCAGCTCCACCGCTCGGCGCTACGTACAGCGGTCCGCGTCGTCCGATCTGGAACGCGGCCCCGGCAGGGGAGTAGGCATCGCTCCAGAGCGCGTCCGCGGTCGCGATGTTGTACGTACCGCGCGAACGCCACACCACGGTTCGTCCCTGGCCGAACTCCACATGCCCGCCAGCGACACGCACCCACGTCCGAGGGCCATCGACCCAAAAAGCGCCGGAGGGGGGAAGCATCTGCCCGCTGCCGTTGTGCTCACCAGCCGGCTCGATCCGGCCGCTCGGCAGCGCGAGGAAGTGGTGCTTGTCCGATGTGACAAGGCTGATCGCGGCCGGTAGACCAGGTTGCATCCGCGTCAAGCTCGGGATCTGTGAGCTGGGGGCGGTGGTGATGCTGGGCGGGATGTCGCCGTTCGTGGGCGGGATCGCAGGGTGGATGTCCTGCGATCGCGCGGTGCATGACGCGATCAGAGCGACGGCCCCTATTGCGGCCGCCGCGCGGAGCGTGACGAGCCGTCTCACTAGGTCATCATGCGCGCCCGACGGTTGTCTCTGCAAGATTGCTAGCCGGACCCGGACATGGCGCGGAAAGGACAGGCAGGCGAGGGTGGCCGCAGACGTTCATAGACTCCGAGCATGGACGACGTCCGTGTTCTCCGTGGCGGCATTCTCCGGCTTCTTCGATCCGATCGCGAGCGTTGGGGGATGCGATCACGAGGCCGCTTCGCATCTCGGCGTGAGCGTTGGGGGCGAGAGCTCGAAGCCGGCCGAGCGGGTTGAACCCGCTCGTCATCGACACCGCGGCCGCCCGCGATGTATTCGCAGGCTTCATCGGGCTGTGGGTGGCGATCGAACTCATCTCCCAGATCCCGATACTTCGCCAACGGGTCGATCGCTCGTTCGATCCCACAGGGCTCTTCGTCGCGATCTCACTCGTCGTCGGCTTCGTTTTGGCGTTCGGCGCTGCGGGACATCGCCTGAGGATGTTCGGGGGGCGGCTGGCCGAGCATCGCCGTGGGGCTCGGGATCGCCTCTTCAGGCGTGGTCCTGCGGACGTGGGCGATCGTGACGCTCGGCCGCTTCTTCACCGACGACGTCACGATCCAACCTGGACACCGAGTGGTGACGGCGGGACCGTATCGATGGGTGCGCCACCCGAGCTTCACGGGCGGGCTGGTGGGGTTGCTCGGGTCTCGGGGTCGCGCTGGGAAGCGCTGCGGCCGTCCTCGCGCTCGTCGTCGTTCCCTTCATCAGGGTGCTCATCCGGATCCGTCACGAGGAGCGAACGCTCCGCACGGCCCTGGGTGCGGATTACGACGCCTACGCGGCTCGGACGTCGCGACTCATTCCGGGCATCTGGTAGCGGCACGGTCCCCTGTGGGAGCATCGGGGCGTGCCGCTACAAGGTGATTACGCTCCCAGCACGTCGTCGTGGTCCCGGAACCAGACCGAGCTCTACGAAGCGACGAACGGCGAGGAGGGCGGCGACCTTCGGGGCCGCCCAGTGATCGTGCTGACCTCGATCGGCGCGAGGACCGGGAAGCTGCGGAAGACCGCCCTCATGCGGGTAGAGAACGACGGCGTCTACGCGGTGGTCGCGTCGCTCGGCGGCGCCCCGAAGCATCCCGTCTGGTACCACAACTTGAAGAAGAACCCACACGTGGAGCTGCAGGATCGCGGGACCAAGCGTGACTACCTCGCACGCGAGGTCTTCGGCGACGAGAAGACCGTGTGGTGGGACCGCGCGGTCAAGGCATGGCCCGACTACGCGTCGTACCAGACGAAGACCGATCGGCAGATCCCGGTGTTCGTGCTCGAGCCAATCGAGTAGCGGAAGGGTAGAAGGACTTCGGGTCAGTCCAGCGCGAACGACCCTGTGACGATCTCGCCAGCCGGCTCGTACGTCCCGATCACGACTCCCGTGGTGGAGACCTTGTTGTCGACGAGCTTCAACCCGGAAGGGATGGTGCCGTCCGAGAACAAACGCTTCCCTGAACCGATGACGAGCGGGAAGACCCACAAGCGGTACTGGTCGACGAGGTTGTGGCCCAAGAGCGTCTGGATCAGGTCCGCGCTGCCGTGCACCTGCAGGTCCGGTCCATCCTCCTTCTTGAGCGCCGCGATGCCTTTGGCCCCGTCTCCTTCGATCAGGACCGAGGGGCCCCACTCCAGCGCCGGATGACTCCGCGACACGACGTACTTGGTGGCGTCGTTCAAGGGCTTGGCGCCGAGTTCCTCTGTCGCGTGCGGCCAATAGGCCGCAAAGATGTCGTACGTCTTGCGTCCGAGGAGGAGGTCGAACGGCGCGCTCATCGCATCGCCCATGACCTCACCCATCATGTCGTCCCAGTAGTTCACCGACCAGCCACCGAGCGCGAAGCCGCCGCTGTCGTCCTCTTCGGGTCCGCCCGGGGCCTGCATGACTCCGTCGAGGGTCAAGAAGGTGTTCACCATCAGCTTCCTCATCTCTCCTGTCCTTTCTCGTGCCGCCTTCACGTCCTCCGTTCGAAGATGATGGAGCGAGGTCGGTACCCGATGGCCTCGTAGAAGGGCACGCTCTCAGGGCTTTCCGCGAGCGTATCGAGCTCGATCATCACGGCGCCTCGTTCCGCGAGCCATCGTTCTGCTTGCTCCATCAGCGCGCGACCGATCCCGCGGCGACGATGCGACTTGAGCACACCGAGCGAGTTCACCTCGCCGCGCACCTGACCGAGCGCAGCGACCACCTGATACCGGGCTGAATCCATCGGCGCGAGCAACCTGGCCTCGACCTGCCCGACGATCCGTCCATCTTCTTCAGCCACGAAACAGATCCAGGATCCACCCGAGGATGCGAGATCGCCGTCCAACCACTCGGCGAGGCCGTCTTCATCGGGGATACGGAACCTGGTCGGATCGAGCTCAAGGTAGTCCTTGCCCCCTGCCACATGGAGGGGGGCGATCCCCGCGCCATCCCCGGGTCGGGCTGGGCGGATCGTCCATCCGTTCATCTTCTCTACGGTATCGCCCGCTCGCCTTTGTCCGTCATCCGCTGCGATGAAGAGGCAGGCACCAGCCCGTACGATAGTTGCTTCCATGGATCGCGCCATCCGCACTGTGGTTGCCGGTCTCCTGCTGGTTAGCTGCGCATCCGCAACGTCTTCAGTCGCGGACAACGGGAGCGCGGCCGTGGCCCTTCGCGCCGCCGCGGACAGGACGCTAGGGGTCCAGAGCTTTCACGCTGACTCTTCGTTTCAGACGTCGTCCGGACCGGGACCCGGGACGGTCGATTATCAGGCACCTGACCGAGAGCACGAACGGTCGGGGACGGGAAATGACGCGACCGAAACGATCTCGATCGGCGACACGTTGTATTTCACGGCTGACAGGCCGGGGTACTTCTGGAAGATCGAAGGCCGTGGCATCGGGGCGAGCGACACGCTCGGGTACTTGCGTCTCTTGGAGCATGCGGAGAACGTCCGTCTTGACGGGCACCTCTACCGGTTCGATCTCCCAGCGATCCCATATGGTCCAGTCGAGGGCTCCACGACCGGCGTTGCGACACTGACCGACGATGGATTCATCAACACGCTGCTGTACCACGGGCAGTTCGCCGGCGATGAGGTCACCGTCGGATTCACGTACAGCGGTTTCAACTCCGGCATCACGGTGGAGCCGCCGCCTCCCGGCCTCATCGTGAGGCAGGCGCCTCTGATCGCGTGTCCCTCGCCGATGCCACCCGCGTCCGAGGCGCTACCCAACGGCGCAGACATCTGCCAGGTACTCACACCATCTCCATGACCCCCGGGAGACGAGGGACGTTGCGCCGGCAGGCGGTTTGCATGGCCATAGCCTTCGCACTGTTGGCGGCCTGCACGGCTCGAGCCTCGGACACACCGCCGGGTCACTTGGACATCTCGGCCACCCCGACGGTCTCGCCGCTCGCGCCACGGATCGTGAACGCGGACGCGTTCGCAACGCGAACACGCATCAAGCACGTGGTGTTCGTCATCAAGGAGAACCGGACCTTCGACGACCTGTTCGGGACGTTCCCTGGGGCGAACGGCGTCTCGTTCGGGATGGACCATGGCACGCGGCGCCCGCTCATCCGTGGAACGGACGGCCGCCTGCCCACCGACATCCCCCACTGCTACGAGTGCTCCATCCAGGCGTGGGACCACGGGAAGATGGACGGATTCGATCAGCCGCCAACCGGGAACTTGGCGTACTCGCAGCTCCACCGGAGCCAGTTACCCAACTACTGGCTTTGGGCGCAGCGGAACGTCCTCTTCGACGATTTCTTCGCCTCGGCGTGGGGCCCCTCGTTCCCGAACCACCTCTACACGATCGCGGCGCAGTCAGGCGGTGCTCGCGATAACCCGCGTCGTCCCCCGAAGTCGATGTCGAATACCTTCGGATGCGATGCGCCGCCCCTACAGAAGGTCGCCGTGTACGACTCCGAGGGCAACGTCGTGCTCGTGCCTCCGTGCTTCGACTTCCGGACCGAGGGTGACCTGCTCAACGGAGCGCACATCCCGTGGGCGTACTACGCCGCCACGGAGCGACAGCGCGGCTACATCTGGTCGGCGTACTCCGCGATCGACCGGTACCGGAACGATCCAGCGCAATGGGCGAGGTACATCCGCCCGGTCGATTCGTTGCTCGGCGACATCGCCGCCAACAAGCTCCCACCCGTGACGTGGGTCACGCCGCGATTCGAATTGTCCGATCACCCGGACTACTCGTTCTGCCATGGTGAGAACTGGAGCACCCAGGTCGTCGACGCGATCATGCGGTCGAAGATGTGGAAGGACACGGCGATCTTCATCACGTGGGACGACTACGGCGGCTTCTACGACCACGTTCCGCCGCCGGACATCGACCGGATGGGGTTCGGTTTCCGCGTTCCCTTGCTCATGATCAGCCCGTACGCGATCGATGGGAAGGTCAGCCACGAGGAAGGGGAGTTCTCGAGCGTGCTCCGGTTGATCGAGGACAACTGGAACCTCCGCCCGTTCCTCACCAACCGCGATCGCCGGGCGACGCCGATGCTGTCGGCGTTCGACTTCTCGCAGCCGCCGCGACCGCCGGACGCGCTTCCTCTCCGCCGCGACTGCAGGGGCCCGAAGTTCCCGACGAACTGACCTCCGGCCCGGACCTAGGATGTTCGGATGGATGCAGACAGCTTGCTGGCCTTCGTCCGGTTCCACGCGTGGGCGAACGACCGGATCCTGACGACGACGACCGGCCTGACGGATGAGGAGCTCCGCAGGCCGGGGGTTCTCGACCACGACAGCGCCTTCCAGACGCTCCGGCATCTCGTCGACGTCGACTGGAGCTGGCGAGAGTTCTGCATCGGGAACGACGTTGGAGATAGCTATGTGTGGGACTACGGATTCAGGCTCGACGACCTCCCGGCCATCCACGCGTTCTGCCTGGAAGAGGACGTCCGCTTGCGGAGCTTGGTGGAGTCCCTCGACGATGCGGCGCTGAACGAGCGGTGGGGCACGCGCCCAGACTTCACGCGGCCGCGATGGCTGGTCGTCGCTCACGTCGTGAACCACGGGACGCAGCACCGCAGCGAGCTCGCTCGCTACCTCACCGAGTGCGGGCACTCACCGGGTGACCTCGACCTCCTGGATGCGCTCGAATTGCCGTGGCCGGACAACGGTTAAGCGACGCTCCGTACATTCGCTGAGGCGAGGGGCAGTCACGAAGACGGGTTGAGGACCTGAGAACCAAAACGACCCTTGATGGCAATCACGTGTGGTTCTCGTGTTTGGAGACCGGCGCCGCGTTCAGCGGGGTTTCACATGGCCGGAGCCACGTTTGTGACGACGAGGTCATGGAGATCTCCATCCAGTCCTGTGCCCGGTGCGATGGTGAGGACCTCGTCGTAGGGCTTCCCCGAATAGGTCGTGAAACGAACGACCACTCGGTATCCGGCGTCTGCTCGCTCGGCGGATCGCACCACGAAACCCGTGTAATAAGTCCAGAGCTTCCCGAGACCGGATGAGGGATCCTGCCACGCGGCATAGGCGGCAGGAGCCACGAGTGCCCCGAACTCGGCCATCACATCTGCCGGCACGTTGGATGGCTCGTACGGAAAGTGCGCCCGGAGCGCAGCCAGCGCGGCCGCCACGTCCCATGCCTTCCGATCATCGGGCACCTGTGCCGGCGCCACGTAGGCGAGCATCCGTGCCTGTTGCGAATCGAAGCGACGCCCGATCAGAAGGAAGGTTCGACCGGCCGCGATGGGTTCGGCGTAGAAGCCGTAGCTGGGCTCGTCTCGGCCGAACACCACGTGCCAACGCATGTCGCCGGGCGACAAGGTGCCGACCTCGCCGCAGAACTGCGCCATCACGATGCCATCAGCTGCCGCCGCCGCTGGGTAGCCCTCGCAGGTGTTGAACGGCATCCGCGAGCGTCCGGTCCACCGGTTCGTGATCGGATCGAACGCTGCGGAGGAGAGCGCGTAGTCCAGGGCCACGAGCCTCGAGCCGTCCCACACCGCCGTTTGGGCGTTCGGCAGCAGCTCTGAGGGTGTGATCTCGCGCCAGACGTTCGTCGCGGGGTTGTAGGCGGCTCCGATCGCCGTTGAGGTCGCGAACCGGTCGCCCGTGAGGAAGGCTCCGAAGACGATCACCTCGTCGCCCGTCCAAACAGCGTGGGCGGCGTTCAGTTCGACCGGCGGATCGGGGATCGGTCGCCATGTGTCCGTCAGCGGGTCGTAAGCGGCCGATGCGCTGCCGCCGATGATCACCATCTCGTCCCCGGTCCAGACCGCGTCGATGACTGGCGTAGGAGCGGTCGACGGCTGCGAGATCGTCCGCCACGAGTCGGCCGCGGGGTCGTAGGCGGCCCCGTCATGGACCACCCCGTCCTCCGCGCTGTACCCGTGGGCACCTCCCCAGATCACGAGCTCGTGTCCGGTCCACACGCCGGCCGACCAAGAGCGGCCGGTCAGCGGGGAAGGTGGCAGCGCATGCCACGTGAGCGTCGCGGCATCGAACGCATAACCTTCGTTGAAGTGCGGCGGGTCCCCGAACTGCACGTTCCCACCCCACAGGATCAGCTCTCGGCCCGTCCAGACGGTCACCCCGCTCTCGAGCAGCCGGGGAGGTGGTGGCATCTCGGTTAGCCCGGCCCCGATCCCCGGGAAGAGGTCCGTCGGCGGGGGCGGGCTGGGGGTGTGCAGCACGGCGTGATCCGGCCGCGACCGCCAGACCGACCAAGCGAACAACGCTGCACCGACGAATAGCGCGAAGGCAAGGACGCCGGCTACGACGCGGCGCGACATGCCTTCGCTCACGGTCTTGCTCGGCAGCGCGGATCGTCGATCGATCTCGTCCGACACGTCGGGCGCCTCGAGGAGATCGAGGGAACGGAAGCGTCGATCCAGGTCAGGCATCGTCGTCTCCCAACAGCTCATACAGGCGTTTTCGACCTCGGCTGAGGTGCACACGGACCGTGGCACGCGAGGACCCGAGGATCTGTGCGATCTCCTCGGTCGGATACCCAGCGTAGTGCCGAAGCACGAGCGCGGCCCTCTGTCGCGGCGGGAGACGGCGGAGGGCATCGAGCAGGCGCCCCGGCTCCTCCGGCATCTCGTACGTCACCTCGGGCACTTCGTGCGATTCCTTCCCACGTTCCTTCAGTTGACCGGCCGCGACGCGGAAGGCCACCCGCCACACCCAGGCACGCGGATCACGGATGTCCGCGCCTCGCCGGACGGCCTGGGCGAATGACTCAGCGACAGCGTCACTCGCGATCTCCCGGTCGTGGCAGAAGGCGAACACCGCACGCCACAAGCGCTGTCCCTCCTCGGCATAGAGGGTCCCGAGGTCTGGACGCTCACGCTCCTTGGACTCAGGGATCCGCACCACCTACCCCGCTAGGAGGCGTTCGGACTCGAAGCGTGTACTAGGGACATGCCCGTGTCGAGTTCGGCTCGCGCCGTCGGACTCTCCAGCCCTGAACGGCTGCTCGCACTCGGTGGAGATGTTCCGAGCGGCGCCTTCCCCTTCTACCCGCTGGATCCGACTGTTGAGTTGCGAACGGATCGTCCGGTTCGTCTTCCTCGGTCGTGCCGGGTGGCCCAAGGTACCGAGCAGCTGCATCGCGATTTGCGTTGGGGTCGGCCGGGCCGTGGATCAAGACGCGGCGACGGGTGTCTAGCTCGAGGCTCGAGGACGGCTCGAAGGCCGGGGCTTTCATCAATTAAGCAATGGGATCGGGCAGACGACCCGGGTCTACTTCCTGCCCGGCAGCCTCGCGGCTCCGGAGCCGTGCCATACCGACAGGTCGGCCATCGTTTGAGTTTGTTCAGAGCCAGCCTTCTTGGTCGTCTCCTCCGCGATTCCGTCGGTTCCAGGCCCATCCGCCAATGCCGACACCAGCCACGATCAAGACCCATCCAAGCACCACGACCGGCCAGGCGTAACCGCCCGAGGCAGCAAATATCCCAACGACGGCCAGCATCAGCCCCGCCGCCAGCCAGCCCCGGGGCACCCAGATCACGAACTGCTCCCGACGAACGTCTGCGGCCAGCCGTATAGGTTGCAGGTCCGGTCGTACGTCTCGAACGTCGGCGAGCGCGTCCCCGCCTCGAGCCCCCGGTACTCTCGGCGGCTAACGCCGATCACCCAGGCAGCCCGACGGATGCGCAGACCTTCACGCCTCGTGTTGCGCTCCATCATCGCCGGGAAGGCAGCCATCGCCCCGAGAGTAGCGGCCGCCACCGACCTCATTGCTTGGGAACCGAGCCTCAACCCCCTGGCAATACCTCGTAGAAAGGCATGTATGCCCAACAGCGAAGGAGGAAGGCCATCATGGCGATTCCATCCGACCCGTATTACTCGACCGATCCGACCGATCCGAGGGTTCACCATGTGTTCTCGGATTGTGCCAACGGCGAGCAAATAGATCCGAAGAACTGGGCATCCGGTACAGGCGGGCTGCCGAAGTGCGGCACGTGTACGAACATGGGTGGGTGACCCGCGATCACCACCTGAGCGAATGATCGGCACGCAGTCCCCTGAGGGATGGGCTGCCATCGCGGGCGGAGTCAACCGCAAGGCTGATTGCCATCGGCCTTATCTTCGCTTGGAGGCAGGTGGGCGAGGCCCGACGGTTGCGAGAAGCGCGGGTTCGGCCGTACGTAGTGCTCGATTTTGAGTCGGAATCGACTTTCATCCACCTGACGATAGAAAGCGTCGGCCTGCTCCCAGCCAGGGACGTGACATTGGAGTTCGATCCACCCATAAGGTCCACATGCGAGGATCCCTGGCCGCCCGAACGCTCGACCCTGATGACTCGCGGCATCCCAACACTGCCCTCGGGTAAGAAGCACCGCTTCTTCTTTGACAGCCATCCTGCTCGTGTCGAAGCCAACCTCCCGCCAACATACGAGGCACGCGTCAAATACACGGCCTGGGGGAGGAAGGATTCCTTCGATGAGCCGTACACGCTCGACCTCAGCTTCTTGAAGGGGTTGGGCGAGGCAAGGCGCAAGACGATCCACGACTTGACAGAAGCTGTCGAGCAGCTCAGCAAGAAGCTGTCCGGCTGACGAACGTCGCGGTCACCCGTAAAACGTGCAGCTCCGGTCCCGGTCTCGAACGTCGGTATGCGCGTGCCGACCTCAGATCGCGCGAAGCTGCCTCGAGACAACAGCTGTTCATCCACTTCCGTCGAGCCGACCGATCCCGCGAAGCGTGTCTTGCTCGTCCTTCGCCTCTGTTGCCGGGATCGCCATGTGGTCGAGCACTCGGCCGTCGCGCATCGTGACCACGCGCTCGCAAGTGCTGGCGATGATGGGATCGTGCGTCGCGACGATCACGGTCATGTCCTTCTCGGTCCTCAGATCCGAGATCAGCTGGACGATGTCCGCGCCGGTGACCGAGTCCAGGTTGCCGGTAGGCTCATCGGCCAGCAGCAAGCCCGGCTCGCCGATGAGCGCACGGGCGATCGCGACCCGTTGCTGCTCTCCTCCCGAGAGCTTCGAGGGCAGGGACCGCTCCCTGTCCGCGAGCCCCACGGACGCGAGCAGGCTGCGGCCACGCTCGAACTTGTCGAAGCCGGTCCGGAAGGGGAGGACCGGCGCCACGACGTTGTCGAGCACGGTAAGGGCAGGCAGCAGATGGAACCGCTGGAAGACGAAGCCGATCCGTCTCCGGTACGCGGCTTGCTCGGAGCGAGAAAGCGCGGTGACGGTGAAGCGATCGACCTGGACCGTGCCGCTGTCGGGCCGATCCATCGCCCCGACCACGTGAAGGAGCGTCGATTTCCCCGAGCCCGACGGCCCCATCACGGCGAGCATCGCTCCGGGATCGACGTGCAGGTCGACCTCGCCGAGCGCAACGACGGCTTCACCGTCGGCCTCGTAGCGCTTCGATACCGCTTCGAGCTTTACCTCGAATCCCATCGCTACTCCTCCGCCAGGACGGCCGGGGGCGCCAGCCGGGAGATCAAGGAGGCCGGGACGAGCGAGGCGAGGAGCGCGAGCAGGCTCCCCCCGAGCGCCGCGAGACCTGCCGCGACCAGCAGGCTCGAAGACGACCCGGCGATCACGAGCGCGACCACCAGGCCGGTTGCCGCACCGAGCACGCTCCCGAGCAGCCCGATCGAGAGTCCCTCGAGCGTGACGAGCTCGCCGAGCTGCATCC
>VAYU01000031.1 GCA_005884925.1 Actinomycetota bacterium
TCTCCCGCGCGGTCATCCCTCGGAAATAGGCGCGCGCGATCAGGCGCTTCTCGGCATCGGAGAGGGACGCCAGCGCGCGCAGGGCTTCGTCACGCTCGATCAGCGCGTACTCCTCGTCCCCCGCGGGTCGATCCGGCACCTCGTCGACCAGGACGAGGTGCGGTCGCGAGACGCCGGTATCCCGGCGGAGCCTGTCCACGGCGAGGTTGTGCGCGATCGTCATGAGCCACGTCGAGAGCCGGCCGCGTTGGGGATCGAAGCGGGCCGCCTTGCGCCAGGCGGTGAGGAAGACATCTTGGGTGAGCTCCTCCGCGGCCTCGCGGGAGCCCAGCAACCGGAGCCCCATCGTGTAGACGGGACGTCCGAACCGCCCGTACAGCGCGCGGATCGCAGCATCGTCACCGGCAAGGAGCCCTTCCATCAGTTGCTGCTCCTCGCGTGGGAGCAGCGGCCCTTCCTGTCCAGCGGGTCCCCGCACGAGGGACTCCTTCCCGTACGTACGTCGGCTCCGGGGTGCGAAGCTTGCCGTCCAGACGATGGTCCCACGCCCGTGGCCCGAGCGCCATGGAGGCACCGCTCCCTTCGTCGCCGCGACGGATGGGCGTAGGCTCGCAACACGAACGCAACAACCGTCGAGCCGGACGGCTCGGCGCGCGGTATGCTGTTGACGGAAGGGGAAACACCGGTCGTGACCCGCATGGCTACAGCGATCGCGCGGCTCCTGCTCGGAGTCACGGTGCTCTCGGTCGCGGCGCTCGGACAGGTCGCGGCCCACGCTCAGACCTCCGGTCCGGTCATCGTATCCCTGACCCTCGACGGAGTGGTCGACCCCTTCACGGCCGACTACATCACGTCCAACGTCGCGCGTGCTCAGGCCGACGGCGCCGAGGCCGTCCTGCTGAGGATCGACACCCCCGGAGGACTCGGCTCCTCGATGAACCAGATCACCCAGTCCTTCCTCACCTCCGGGATCCCGGTCATCGCCTACGTGGCCCCGAGCGGCGCGCGGGCCGCCTCGGCCGGCGCGTTCATCCTCCTGTCCGCCCCCGTGGCTGCGATGGCACCCGCGACCAATGTCGGGGCCTCGACCCCGATCGGCCTCTCGGGAGGCGACATCTCCGGGACCCTCGGGGAGAAGGTCAGGAACGACGCAGCCGCCTCCATGCGGACGATCGAGCAGACGTACGGGCGTAACGCCGACGTCGCCGAGACCTTCGTGACCGATGCCGCGAGCATCACCGCCGACGAGGCGCTCCAGAGCCACGTGATCGACCTGATCGCGCCGTCCGCCCAGGACCTCCTCGCGCAGCTCGACGGGACGAGCGTGCGGCTCGGGGACGGAACCCACGTCACGCTGCATACCACCGGCGCCGTGCTGCAGGATCAGACGATGGGTGGGTTCGTGAACTTCCTGCACACCCTGCTGGATCCCAACCTCGCGTTCATCTTCTTCTGGATCGGCCTCGGCCTGATCGTGCTCGAACTGATCATCCCCGGGCACATCTTCAGCGGGACGATCGGCACGATCCTGTTGATCCTTTCGATCGCCTCCTTCGGGCTGCTCCCGGTCCGGTTCATCGGCGTGGTGCTGCTGATCGCGTCGGTGGTGTGCTTCGTGATCGAGCTCAAGGCGCCGGGCCTGGGGATCTGGGGTGCGCTGGGGCTCCTCTTCTTGCTGCTCGGCGGATGGTTCCTCTACGACCGCTCGGGAGGGGTCTCGGTGTCTCCGTGGGCGTTGATCGGCGTCGCGGCGTTCGCGGGCGTGTTCTTCGGCATCGTCGTCGCGGCCGCGCTCAAGATGCGACATCAGCCTTCGATCTGGAACCGTAGCGTCGTCGGACAGGAGGGCGTGGCGCTCGCCGCGGGCGTCGGGCCGAAGGGAGGCGTCGTCCGGGTCGCCTCCGAAGAGTGGCGCGCGGTCGCCCCCTCGGGGCCGATCGAGGGCGGCGCCCCGGTCCGTGTCATCTCGCTCGACGGGCTCGTGCTCACCGTCGAGCCATCCGACGGCCAGCACACGAACCCGCCGGATGCGTCGACGACCACCTCATCGAGCACCGCTTCATCGACGAACCCAGAAGGAGGCACCAACTGATGCCGATCGTTTGGATCATCCTCGGGCTGCTCGCGCTCTTCGCGCTGCTCCTGCTCTCGAAGGCGATCAAGATCGTCCCCGAGTATCAGCGCCTGGTCGTGTTCCGTCTGGGACGACTGCACGGCACCCGGGGACCCGGCCTCGTCGTGCTGATCCCGTTCGTCGACCGGGGCGTGAACGTCGACCTCCGTGAGTTCTTCCTGGAGATCCCACGGCAGGACTCGATCACGAAGGACAACGCCGCGATCGCGATCGATTTCATCATGTACTACAAGGTGTTCGACGCGGCGACGTCGGTCATCGGCGTCTCGAACTTCGCCGGTGCGGCCACGAACATCGCGGCGACCACCTTGCGCGCAGTGGTCGGGGACATCTCGCTCGACGATGTACTCGCGAAGCGCGACGAGATCAACAGCCTGCTCCGCGTGAAGCTCGACGAGGTGACCGAACGCTGGGGCGTCAAGGTCACCAACGTGGAGATCCGCGAGATCAGCCCGCCGCCGATGGTGCAGGAGGCCATGACCCGGCAGATGTCCGCCGAGCGGACGCGTCGCGCGGTGGTCACCGAGGCCGACGGGCAGAAGCAAGCAGCGATCACGATCGCGGAAGGCAACAAGGAGTCGGCGATCTTGAACGCCGAGGGCTCGAAGCAGTCCGCGATCCTCACCGCCGAGGGCGAGCGACAGGCCGCCATCCTGCGAGCGGAGGGCTTCTCGAACGCGCTCAACAAGATCTTCGAGGTGGCGAGCACCGTCGACGAGAAGACGATGCGTCTGCAGTACCTGGACGCGTTGAAGCAGGTGGGCGCCTCTCCGTCGTCGAAGGTCGTGGTTCCGATGGAGCTCTCGGGTCTGGTGGCCACCTTCACCGCCCTCGCTGAAGCAGCGTCCACGAACGGATCGAACGGGGGTGGCGGTCAGGGGTAGCGTCTGCCGTCCTTGCCGCGAACGATAGGGTCCCGGAACCCCGGCGCCCTTCGTGGTGTAGAAGGACGTGATCGTGACGCAGCCCACCCAATGGGCGCCATCGCAGGAGGAGACGCTCGTCGCCCGTGCCCGGGACGGCGACGAGCGCGCCTTCGGCGAACTCGTGACGCGCTATCAAGCACTCGCCGCGCGCGTTGCCCGGGTCGTCGCGCCGGGAGTCGACGTCGAGGACGCGGTCCAGGAGGCCTTCGTGAAAGCGTGGTACGCGATGCCTCGGTTCCGACCGGGCGCTCCGTTCAAGCCGTGGATCTGTCGGATCGCGGCGAACGAAGCGAGGAACCAGATCCGCTCCGCTCGGCGTCGCGAAGCGTTGGTGCTGCGCGAGACGTCCGCCCGTAGGGACGAGCGTTCGGCTCCGCCTCCCGAGGGTCAGGTGCTCGCTCGCGAGGATGCCGAAGCATCGGTGCGCGCGATGAACCGGCTCGGATCGAACGATCGCCTCGTGGTGGCCTATCGCTGGCTGCTGGACCTCAGCGAGGCTGAGATGGCCGACGCGCTCGAGGTGCCGGCGGGGACGGTGAAATCGCGCTTGTCGCGAGCGATGACGAAGCTCCGGACGGCGATCGTGGCCGAGGAGGTACAGGCGTGAGCGCTGAGCGACTGAGCCGTATGACCGACGAGGGGCTGGGCGAGGCCCTGCGCGCCCTCGAACCCCTGCTCCTGCAGCCGCAGCCACCCGACGTCACAGGCGAGGTCCTGGCGACGATACGCGCCGGGCGGCGGCCTCGGCGGCGGCTCTCGTCCCGCGCCCGGATCGCGATCCTGGTCGCCGCCGCTTTGCTCGCGCTCGCCACCGCCGCTGCCGCGGCGAAGCTCGTGATCGATCTCGGCGGGATCAGGATCGAGCGCGAACCGACGGTCACGGCGACGCCGACCGGCTCCCCGATCGCCGGCGTGGCGCTCGGACGGCCCATCACCCTCCCTGAGGCGAGCACCGCGGCCGGGTTCACCCCGCTCGTCCCCCGCGGGCTCGGTGCGCCCGATCGAGTCTGGCTCACCTCGGGCACGAACGCCTTCGGCCAGTCGGACACGGTGCTTGTCGCCATGGCGTGGCTCCCCCGTCCGGGCCTTCCGAGGATCCCCGGGACCCCGTTCGGCGCGTCGTTGATCGAGGTGAGTGGCGACGTCGACGTGCTCGTCAAGCATGTCCAGGCGCCGTTCGACTACCTGCAGGAGGCAGACGCGTATTGGATCGATGCGCCGCATGAGGTGGAGCTGCTCACCCCCGATGGCACGCGCGTGTTCCCCGTCACCGACAACGTGCTCCTCTGGCAGCGAGGCACCCTCGCGCTCAGGCTCGAGACGGGCCTCTCACAGCGGCAGGCACTCCGGCTCGCCCAGCTCGCCGGACACTGAGGAACCAACCCGTCCTCACCGGTGTAACCACACGGGTGGAACGGAAGGAGCCAATCATGCGATCGGCATCGAGGGCACTCGTAGTGCTCGCGTTCAGTGTGGTACCGCTGTTGGGCGCCGCACCGGCGCGGGCTGGCGGTGGCTGCCACGATGGAGTGACGCGAGGAACGGGCACCACGATCCAGATCGTGGATGCCTGCTTCACGCCAACGATCCTGCAGGTGAAGCCGGGGCAGAACGTGACGTGGGTCAACACCGACCCGTTCGTGCACAACATCACCGCCAACGGCTGGGGTCACTACGACGACCTCAAGCCCACCGAGCGGTTCACCGCGGCGTTCGACGACCCCGGCCTCTATCCGTTCGCCTGCACCTATCACCCCGGCATGTCGGGCGTGATCGTGGTCGGCGATGGCCGCGGGCCCGGGAACGGCTCCACGGTTGCGCTCGTCGGCACGGCGGCACAGGACGCGACCGCTCCGCTGGCCTCGACCGAGGCCCCGGCCGACCCGCGTGGCTGGGTCGCATCCGGGACGGTCGGGATCGTGATCGGCATCCTCGGCGGGCTCGGTATCGCCGCGGCGAGGCGACGCAGGATGGTGGCCTGAGCTATACGGGTACGGCGATGCCGGCCTGTTGCATCGCGAGCTCGAAATCGTGCCGGCTGCTCACGGCTTGCATCGCGTCCGCGATCGACACCGTCCCCTCCTGGACCAACCGGAGGAGCCATTGGTCGAACGTCACCATCCCGTAGAACGCGCCGTCCTTGATCACCTCTTTGATCTCGGACGTCTTGTCGGGATCCTCGATGCGCTCCGCGACGCGACCCGTGTTCACCAGGATCTCGATCGCGGGTACACGCCCGCCGTCGCAGGTCGGCACGAGCCGTTGACAGACGATGCCCCGGAGGCTCGCCGCCAAGGCCAGCCGGACCTGCTTCTGCTGGTACGGCGGGAAGAAGTCGATCACGCGGTTCACGGTCTCGGTCGCGTCGGTGGTGTGCAGCGTCGAGAGCACGAGGTGGCCGGTCTCGGCCGCTTGGAGCGCCGCCCTCACGGTCTCCGTGTCGCGCATCTCGCCGATCAGGATCACGTCGGGGTCCTGGCGGAGAGCCGACCGGAGCGCGGACAGGAAGTCTTCGGTGTCGTTGCCGACCTCGCGCTGGTTGATCGACGCGACGTCGTCGCGATGCAGCACCTCGATCGGATCTTCGATCGTGACGATGTGCACCGGCTTCGTCTGGTTGATGTAGGCGATCATGGCGGCGAGGGTGGTGGTCTTGCCGGAGCCGGTCGGTCCGGTCACGAGGATCAACCCGCGCTGCTCGTCAGCGAGCGTGCGGACCGCGTCCGGAAGCCCGACCTCTTGGAATGAGGGGCCCCCGAACCGGAGCTTCCGCAGGACCATCGAGATGGAGCCGCGCTGCCGGAACACGTTCGCCCGGAATCGGCCGACGTTCGCCACCGAGTACGCGAAGTCAACGTCTCCTCGCTCGGCGAACGTGGCCTTGCGGTCCTCGGGGACGATGCCGTCGGCGATCGCCTGGGTCTCGATCGGGGTCAGTTGATCGCGTTCCAGGCGGATGAGTCCGTGAGGCAGCCGGATCATCGGCGGCGAGCCGACCTTCACATGGAGATCGGACCCCTCGCCCTTGACCAGCTCTTCGAGCCACGAGTTGAACTCGGGCACGATCGGTGAGCTTGTTCCCATATCTCGAGGCCTCCCTGGCGTCATCGATCCGTGGACGCGGAGCCGCCCCCCGCGTCGCTCGTTCCATCGGCGCGTTCGCGAGCCGACTTCAGTCCACCCCATGCCGGCCCATGCCGGCGCCTGTGCCGAGCGGTCTCAACCTCCGCGAGCCGTCAGCCGGCAGACGGTCGTGCGCTCGGCCAGGGGCTCGAAGGACGTCATCCGGAGCGCGGGTCGGGAGGCGGCGAGCATCCCCTCGAGCAGCCCGCGGTGCACCGCACACACGAGGGCTCGATGCTCGTCCAACAGATCCCGGAACGGGCAATCCCGCAGCGTGATCTCCACCGTCTGCTTGCCCGTGCGGCGGAACCGCGGCGTGAACCCGGCCCGCGCGAGCCCGTCCTGCAACGTGGCCAGGTTCGGGCCCGACGGTCGCTTCGCGCCCGGCCTCGGCGCGGTCCGGCCGACCAGGTACGCGCCCCACTCGCGCGCGAGCTCTTCGGCATGGTCCCGCTGCTTCGAGCTCGTGAGCAGCCCGGACAGGATGTCGGCGAGCAGCTTGTGATCTCTGCCCTCGCGCGGCTCGACGTCGACCGCCACGTACAGGGTCTGGGGGCGGCCGACGGCCGCCGGCGTCCGGCGGGTCTCCCGTGCGACGAGCCCGACCTCTTCCAGACGGCGCAGGTGCGGCCGGAGCGTGTTCGGATGCAGGGACAGGCGGGTCGCCAGCTCGCGGACGGCGACCGGGCGCCCCGATAGCCGCAGGTACCGGTAGAGGCGGTACCGCGTGTCCTCCGCGAGGGCCTTGTGCACCTCGATCGCGAGCGGTTCCGGCATGGGGGCTCCCCCGTCGTAGACTGACTGCGTTTGCACGGTACGCACCGTGCATATGCGTCGAATCGTACCCGGGAGACGAACGCCGATGGCCACCGAAGAGCAGATCCGCGAAGCGCTCAGGGGCGTTCGCGATCCCGAGATCGGCAAACCGATCGAAGACATCGGGATGCTGCAACGGATCGAGGTCGACGGCGGACTCGTTCGGGTCCACGTCCTGCTGACGATCGAAGGGTGCCCGCTGCGCGACCGGATCACGACCGACGTCACGGCGGCCGTCCAGCCGATCGCCGGCGTCGAGCGCGTCGAGGTCTCCCTGACCCCGATGAGCGACGAGCAGCGACAGGCACTCGTCGGGCAGCTCCGCGGCGCCCCGGCGGGGCAACCCCCTCCCCCATCGAAGATCTCGTTCCCGCCGCAGACCGCGCTGATCGCGATCGCGTCGGGAAAGGGCGGGGTCGGGAAGTCGAGCGTCGCCGTGAACCTCGCGTGCGTGCTCGCGGAGGAGGGCGCGAACGTCGGGATCCTCGATGCCGACGTGTGGGGCTTCAGCGTGCCTCGGATGATCGGCGCCGAGGGCAAGCCCGTCGGGTTCGACAACATGATCATGCCGCTCGAGTCCCACGGCGTGAAGGTGATCTCGATGGGCCACTTCGTGCCGGAGGAGACGCCGGTGATCTGGCGCGGGCCCATGCTGCACAAGGCGATCGAGCAGTTCCTCGGCGACGTCTACTGGGGCGACCTCGACTTCCTGCTCTGCGATCTCCCGCCGGGCACGGGCGACGTGAGCATCTCGCTCGCCTCGTTCATCCCGGGAGCCTCGATGGTCGTCGTGACCACGCCGCAGGAGGCCGCGCGGAAGGTCGCGGAGCGGGCGGGCAAGATGGCCGAGCGGACCAACCTCCGGCCGATCGGCGTGATCGAGAACATGTCGTACTACGTGTGCCCGCATTGCGGCGAGCGCGAGTCCCTGTTCGGAGAGGGCGGCGGGCGGCTCGCGGCCGAGACGCTCGCGGTCCCGTTGCTGGCGCAGGTCCCCCTTGTTCCTGCGCTCCGCGAGGGAGCCGACGCGGGTGCGCCGATCGTGGTGCGCGACCCCTCGTCCCCGGCGTCGGAGGCGCTCCGCGAGGCGGCCGATGCGATCCGCAAGGCGACGAAGTCCAAGATCGGCAAGCCGCTGTCGTTGATGGCTCGATGACCACCCCGTCCGACGTGCTCCGCGCCATGTTCGGGCACCACGTCTGGGCGACGACGCGGTTGATCGATGCGCTGGAACGGCTGGATCCCGTGCACCTCGATGCGAGGATCGAGGGCACGTACGGATCGACGATGCAGACGCTCACGCATCTGGTTGACGCCGACGAGCGCTACCTGCAGCGCCTGACCACGCCGGTGTTGGCGTCGGGTGCGGGCGGGGGGACCCGGCCCCTCGCCGACGTCCGCAAGGAGATACAGGAGCACGGCGATCGCTGGGCCGAGATGCTGGACGCCGTGGACCGCGGTGACCTGCACGCGGCCGTGATCGGGAAGTCGGACTATCCGGACACCGACCCCGCCGAAGGGATGCTGCTCGTCCAGGCGATCCAGCACGGCAACGACCACCGGACGCAGATCTGCTCGACGTTGGGTGCGTTGGGGTTGGAGGTCCCGGAGCTGGACGGATGGGACTACTGGGCGTCCGAGAGACGCTGAAGCCCACGCGAACGCTCGGACGCGCTCAGGCGGCCTCGGTGGGAGCCGGCTGCGTCGCACCCGCGGGCTCGTCGCGTCCCTGAGCCCTCCCCGGCGTCGTGGGCCCCGGACGCTTGGTCACCGCTCGCACGATCAGCAGCACGATGCTCACCACCACCACGATGAGCGCCGTCCATTGCGAGCCCGTCAGCGGGCCGAAGCGCTTGTCGATCCGCAGGAAGTCCTCGATCAGACGCGCGCAGCCGTAGCAGATCGCGAACGCGAGCGTCGCCGTCCCTTCGCGCCGGGCCTCGCGGGTGAACCACCAGAGGAACCCGAACAAGGCCCACGCGATCAACATGTCGTACATCGCGGTCTGATGCACGCCGACGCCCGTGGCGATCGTCTCGAGCCCGGCACGCAGCTCGGCGCTCCCACGCCGGATGATCTCGATGTGGTTCCCCTGCAGCGCCGCCTGACACTCGTTGGCGCCACAGTTGAACGGGGGCGCGAGCTTGCCACCGTGATAGGTCCACGCGAGGATCCAGGACGTGGGCTTGCCCAGGTGATCGCCGATGATGAGATCGCCGATCCGTCCGATCGCGATCCCGAGAGCCAGCGGCGCCGTCAGCGTGTCGGCGACCTGGAAGAACCGGAGGCCGAATCGTCGGATGTTGACGGCGTTCGCGATCGTGGCTCCCGCGATGCCTCCGAGGAGGGAGATCCCACCCTTCCAGACGTAGAGCCACTCGAGCGGTGAGGCGAAATCCGACACGTGCGCGATCACGTACGCCACGCGAGCTCCCACGATCGCCCCGATCAAGGACCAGAACACGATCGAGTTCACGGCGTCGACGGAGATCCCGCGACGCGCCGCCAGTCGCCCGAACAACCAGGCTCCGGTGGCGAAACCGATGGCGATGAACACGCCGTGGGGCGAGAAGCCGAGCACGCGGTCGACGACCGGCCAGCCGACCGAGGCGAGCGAAGGACTCATCGTGCCGAGCGTAACAGCGTGGTCATGAACGACCGCGGGGCCAGAGCCGTGCGATCGCACGTCCGAAGAGCAACCCGCTCGCCACGTCGCTCGGGTAGTGCACGCCCACGTAGACCCTCGACGTGGCGACGGCGAGGTCCAGTCCCGTGAACGCCGTGCGGGCCGGGATCCCGAGCTCCAGCTCGCGCGCAGCCACCCGTGTGAAGGTCGTCAGCACGGCCGGATGGGACGACGGCCACGAGGCCCCCTTCGGTCGCGCGATCAGGAGCCGGGTCCCCGGCGGGTCGGCGTCGGACGGCCGTGGCCGGACGACGACGCGCTTGATGCCTTGCAGCGCGAGCCAGGTCGCGCCGGCGGCGCCGAGCGCGCGAAGCGCCGCTCGGCGCCGCCCGGCCGTGAGCAGCACGCCGGCGGCCGCGCCCGCCGCGTAGAAGGACCCGAGCTCCGTGATCCCTGCGAACGCGCGGTCGGCCTCCGTACCGTGGCCGCGGTTCACCACCGCGAAGAGCTCCCGGTCGACGTCGGGACCATCCTCGCCCTTCATCGCCCCAAGGCCGATCGCGCACGCGCCCGCAACCAGCGCGCCCGCCCACACCAACCTCGTCACGCCCATGGCGGTCGATGATGCATGATGGCGAACGGGAGCGTCAGACCGACGGAGGACACGGGTGCACCCGCGCGAGGACATGGACGACGAGGACGGCCGCGGGAGCGGCGGTTCGGGCGGATGGGTCGAGCGACGTGAAGGCCCAAGCGTGAAGCTGATCGTCGCCGGCGTCATCGTGCTCCTCCTCGTCGTGTTCCTGCTCCAGAACGCCGAGACGACGAAGATCCGGTTCCTCTTCCTGGACGGGACCTATCCGCTCTGGTCGCTGCTCATCGTGGGCGCCGCGCTGGGCTTCGCCGCGGGATGGTTGGTGGCGGCGGCCCGCGGACGCCGTCGGCTCGAGCGTCGCGCGAAGGACGAGGGCTAGCGGGCCGCCGCCCGGTCCTCGATCTCCCGTTTCTGCGCGAGCGTTCCTCGTTTCAGCGCGTACTGCGCGCCACCGACCGCGTTGACGCTCGCGGCCGCGAACGCGCCGAGCGGCCCCCGGAACACGTAGTCGATCTGATGCCGGAGCACGCTCCGGTCGAACGGGAGCGATGCGATCGAGGTCGTCACGGTGGCGTTCAGCACGCCGCCGAGACGGATCTTCGCTCGCCACGGTGGTTCCCACTCGAGCACCGTGCACGGGATCGATGCCCGCACGCGCATGAATGCCATCACGACCGAGTAGTGCGAGCCCTGACGGAGCCCATCCTCGGGAACCTTCACGTCGACGATGTGCCGGTCCCAGTGGGGCAGGTTACGGGGGTCGCTCGTGACCTCCCACACGACCTCGGGAGGCGCATCGATCTCGACCGAGTACTCGGCCGTCGTCATCCCGGGATCGTGCTCCCGCTCGTCCAGCCCCTCCACCACACGACGCGGCGCGGGGTGACGCGGACGAGCGCGTCGGCAGACGGCGCGAGACCCTGGAGGATCGCGCGCATCGTCTTGGCGCCCGAGCCGACGTTCCCCTCCACGAAGAACTCGGCGACGCCTTGGAACATCGCGCCGACCATGTCACGGGCACGCCAGGCCGATGGGCTGTCCACGGTGAGCGCGACCGTCGCATCACGATCGGCCGCGGCGATCGCGAGGGTCTCGGCCGGGAGCGCGGCGTAGAGCGTGGTGGCGTCGGCGCGCCAGTGGATCGGGAGGATGGTGAGGCCGCGCTCGCCGGCCACGGCCAGCGCACCACGGCCTTCCCGGCCGATCGGTGAGACCACGTCGTGCGGGAGGACGGACAGCGGATCGGCGCCGGTCGAGGAGCGACGGAAGCTCGCATGCGAGACCGGCTGCCCGCCCCAGCGGCCACGGCCCTCCTGCACGCCCTCATCATCGAGCAGCGCCGTTCGTTCCAGGTCGACGCCCACGAAGACCCGCCCGGGCGGGGTCCAGGCGAACGGCACCTGGCGCGCGTCGAAGGCATACCCGGCGAAGAAGCGAGCGTTCTTCCGGCTGAACCCGGCCGTCGCGCGCGCGATCGAGGTCGCGCCCGCGACGGCCGCCCCCCAGGTCCGCGTGTCGAGAGCGTCGTAGGTCTTCACGGTTCCCGTGAAGGCCACGGAGAGATCCCCGTCTCGGATCAGCCCGGCGGTCGATGGGTCGGTCCGCCAGGCCCGCGCCTTCACCGACCCGCGCGAAGTGGTCAACCAGACCCTCGCGCCGCTGTAGGCGAACACGAGCGGGGTGCAGTGCGGGCCGTTCGGGGTGGTGGCGGCGACCGTGCAGAACTGGCCCTCCTCCAGGATCCGCTGCACGGCCGTCGAAACGAAACTCACACGCGTCCCCTCCGCCCGGCCCCCGGCGGGAGCACGAGCATCAGTCCGGTCCAAAGGATATGGCTCGCGAGCGGTGCCGCGAGTCCCCCCGACCACCACGCGAGGGCCCCCCAGACCGCTCCGCCGACGACCGCCCCGGCCACGATCGGTAGCGATCGCGAGGGGAGGTTGGCCACCGAGTAGGCGAACAACGCGGCGACCGCCGCGCCGCCGGCCCCGAGGGCCGTCTCCCCGAGCGTGCGCTGCACCAACCCGCGGTAGAAGATCTCCTCGGCAGGGACCGAGACCAGCAGCGAGAGCACGAGCGCCGCCCTGATCGGCTCATCCGCGGCCTCGCGATACGCAGCCTCCACGTGGCGGGCGAAGGGCCCCCAATGCGACGCGATCGCGACGAACACCCGCGTGGCGACGAACAGCGCGAGACCGCTGGCAAGCCCGACGACGACGGCCTCGCTCAGCCCCGTGGTTCCTTCGGGAGCGGGCATCACCACGAGCGCGACCAGCCCCATCGCGCCGAGCACGAACGGCATCAGCCGCCACACCGTGGCGCGACCGGAGGAGATCGCCCACCAGGCGACCGTCTGCGCGACGATCCCGACGACGATGACGGCTGCTCGCACGGCTACCCGGGGAGGAACCTCGTCCGGACGGCGATCTCCGCGGTGAACGCGGTCACGACCGCGAGGTAGTAGAAGCCCGTCGCGGACTGCACCGCCGCGGCCCGCTCGCCGCGCAACGCCGCCCGCACAACGACCGCGATCAGCAGCGTCGCCGCCGCCATGCCGATCGCGATCCACGGCGCGAGGGCACCGGCCGTGAGCAAGGGGTTGAGCTGTGCGGAGGACGGCGTCCCACCGAAGCCGCTCGTCGCGATCGCGGCGATCTCGACACCGGTCGTGACGATCAGGACGAGGGTTGCGCGGCCGATCGGCCGTCTCGTGAGCTTCCGGTCGGTCAGGTACCAGTGTCCGAGGAACAACCCGTCATTGGCGGCGCCGAGGAACGCGGCACCGGCCGCCAGCTGGAACAGCGACACGAGGGAGCCCTGCCGCCCAGTCGCGGCCATGACGGCGAGGACCGCGAGGGAGACCGGGACCGAGACGATCCCGACGACCCGTCCGAACAGCGGCTGCCGAAGGAGGAACGCGCCGGCGGTGGCGGTGCCCAGCACCGCGACCGCGAGCGCGAGCGAGGTCACCCGCCTGCCCGTGTCACCCGCCACGGCGCCCGAGGACGCCGCGAACCACGCGGGCCACGCGAACAGCAGCGTCGTGAGGACGCTCCAGAGGGTGAAGTACGAGCGCTTCGTCTCGTTCCAGAGCGGAGAGAGCCAGGTGAACGTCGCGGCGCCCGCGAACGTCTCGGCGAGCACGAGAGCCAGGACCCCGGCGACACCGGTCACGCGTACGATCCCGCGAACGACCTCGACATCGCGGCACAGGGTAGTGGCCGCAGCCCGGCGGAGGATCCTTCCGTCGTTCACAGCCTCCCCCGGTACCCTTGCCCGTCATGGACGACTGGCGGTCCTACGACGACGTGGCGGTCACGTACGAACGCGTCCATGCTCCTCGGTTCGCCGAACCGGCCCGTGACCTGCTCGCGCTGGCCGGCGTCCACGCCGGCCATCGCGTGCTCGACGTCGGCACGGGCACCGGCGTGGCCGCGGAGGTCGCCCGAGGGCTCGGCGCCGACGCCGTCGGCGTCGACGCCTCGCTCGGCATGCTGCGCGTGGCACACGCCGCCCACCCCGGGCTTCGCCTCGCAGCCGCCGGAGCGATCGATCTGCCCTTCCGCGACGGCTCGTTCGACGCCGTCGTCGGCACGTTCGTGCTGGCCCATTTCGCCAAGGTGGACACCGCCCTCTACGACATCGTTCGCGTCGCCGCGCCCGGTGGCGCCGTCGCGTTCACGTCGTGGGCCGACGGCCGCGACGCGTTCAGCGACACCTGGCTCGAGCTCGTGAGCGAGGTGGTCCCGAAGGAGCTGCTCGAGCCCTCGATCGCGAAGGCGATCCCGAACCACGAGCGGTTCACGAAGCGTCAGGCGGTCGAGGTGGCGTTGCTCGACGCTGGGCTCCGTCGCGTCCGCACCGAGCCGGCGCAGTACGAGTGGAGCTACACGCTCGACGATTACCTCGACGGGCTCGAGGTCTGGGCCGTCGGCCGCTTCGCCAAGGAGATGCTCGGCGGCGCCGCCTGGGCCGGCTTCCGCGAGCGCGCGCGGACGGTGTTCGCCGACCGGTTCCCGGATCCCCTGCACGACCGGCGCGACGTGCTCCTTGCCATCGGCATCAAGGAGTAGCAGCCAGCGAGCGCCGTTCCGATCATCGCGCCGGCCGATCTGCCGCGCCGAGCGGTCGCGCCGGTTTGTCGCGCGCGGCGAACGGGAACCTGTTCCTCGGAGAGCCGAGGGAGCGATGGCCAGGAACGACCGACTCCGGCGGTACCGCGAGAAGCGGGACCTCGCGCGTTCGGGTGAACCATCGGGCGGACGACGGCGATCCCGCCCACGGTTCGTGATCCAGCAGCCCGACGCGACCACGATGCACTACGACTTCCGCCTGGAAGCGGACGGCGTGCTCAAGTCGTGGGCCGTGCCCAAAGGCCCATCGACCGATCCTCGCGAGAAACGGCTCGCCATGCCGACCGAGGACCATCCCCTCGACTACGCGAGGTTCGAAGGGGTGATCCCCGAGGGCGAGTACGGGGCGGGACCCGTGATCGTGTGGGATACCGGCACGTATCGGAATCAGACCCACCGTGACGGGGAGGCCGTCTCGGTCGAACGAGCGGTCGACGACGGCCATGTCTCGGTGTGGCTGGATGGATGCAAGCTCTCCGGCGGATATGCCCTGACCAGGATCGGGAAGGGCGAGCGCCCCCGCTGGCTGCTGGTGAAGGAAGCCGACGAACGCGCGGACGCACGCCGGAAGCCGGTGCGGACCCGACCTGAGTCCGTGATCTCCGGTCGGACGATCGAACAGGTGGCCGACGAGCAGGGGACCCGATGAGCGACGTGTTCCGGTCGATCCCCACGAGGGATCGAACCGCTCTTCGGCCGTCGAAGCAGCCGTCGTGGACGGAACCGATGCTCGCCACGCTGACCGAGGAACGCTTCTCCGATCCCGCGTGGATCTTCGAGCCGAAGTACGACGGTGTCCGGTGCTTGGTGTTCCGCACGCCCGCGGACGTCCGGCTGCTGTCGCGGAACCAGAAGGCTCTGAACGACCATTACCCGGAACTCGAGGAGGCGCTCGAGCTCCAGTCATCGGACCGGTTCGTGGTCGACGGCGAGATCGTGGCCTTCGAGGGCAAGCGGACAAGCTTCGCGCGCCTGCAGCGACGGATGCAGATCGCGGACCGGGAACGTGCGCGGGCGAGCGGCGTGAAGGTCTTCCTGTACCTCTTCGACATCGTGCACGCGGACGGCTACGACCTCACCGGTCTGCCGTTGCGGACCCGGAAGAAAGCGCTCCGATCCGCGGTCGCGTTCCGCGATCCGCTCCGGTACAGTCCGCACCGCAACGAGGGCGGCGAATCGTATCTCCGCCAGGCGTGCGCTCGCGGTTGGGAGGGCGTGATCGCGAAACGCGCCGACGCACCGTACCGGCACGCGCGATCCACGGACTGGCTGAAGTTCAAGTGCGTCAACGAGCAGGAGTTCGTGATCGGCGGCTATACGGACCCGAAGGGTTCGCGGCACGGCTTCGGCGCACTGTTGATCGGCTACCACCGCGACGGAGAGCTCCGGTTCGCCGGGAAGGTCGGCACCGGGTTCGATGACGCGACGCTCGAGCGGCTCGGGCGACGTCTCGCGAGGATCGAGCGGGAGCGTCCGCCCTTCGCCACCGGACGGCTGCCTCGTCACGCGGTCCACTGGGTCGAACCTGCGCTGGTCGCGCAGGTGGCGTTCACGGAATGGACCCGCGACGGCCAGCTCCGTCACCCGCGGTTCCGCGGTCTTCGGGACGACAAGCCAGCACGTGACGTGGTTCGGGAGCAGGCGAGATGAGCGAACGCCAGCCGATCCGGGTCGGGCGACGCACCTTCGAGGTCTCCAACCTGCACAAGGTCCTGTTCCCCGACGATGGGATCACGAAGGGCGATCTGATCGAGCACTACGAGCGCGTCGCCGAGCTGATGCTCCCGCACGTCAAGCAACGTCCGGCCGCGATGGAGCGCTACCCGGACGGCATCCGCGGGCCCCGCATCTTCCACAAGGACGTTCCGGACTACTTCCCGGACTGGATCGAGCGCGTCCGCGTCCGCAAAGCCGGAGGGTCGCTCCAGCAGGTCGTCTGCTCCGAAGCGGCCACCCTCGCGTACCTCGCGAACCAAGCGTGCATCACCCCCCACGTGTTCCTGTCGCGGGTCGACCGGATCGACGAACCGGATCA
This sequence comes from Actinomycetota bacterium, assembly GCA_005884925.1. Taxonomy (GTDB): domain Bacteria; phylum Actinomycetota; class UBA4738; order UBA4738; family HRBIN12; genus AC-51. The sequence goes on from VAYU01000031.1 coordinate 16,389, forward strand.
GATGATCTTCGACCTCGACCCTCCCGGCGAGGGGTTCGACGACGCTCGGAAGGTCGCGCTCTCGTTGCGCGGCCTGCTCGACGAGCTCGCCCTCCCGTCGTTCGTCAAAACCACCGGGGGCAAGGGGCTCCACGTCGTGGTTCCGCTCGATCGGAGCGCCGGGTTCGACGAGGTGCGGACCTTCGCGCGCGACGTGGCCGACGTGCTGATCGAGCGCGACCCGGACAACCTGACGCGAGCACCGCGGAAGGAACGTCGTGGCGGGCGCCTGTTCCTCGACGTGATGCGGAACGCGTACGCGCAGACGGCGGCGCCGCCGTACGCCGTGCGCGCCCGACCCGGCGCACCGATCGCGACCCCGCTCGACTGGACCGAGGTGGAAGATCGCTCGCTGCGCCCGTCGCGGTTCACGATGTCGACGATCGGCGGGAAGCTGGAGCGCGACGACGATCCGTGGCGAGGGTTCCGGCGCAGGGGCAGATCCCTCCGCTCGGCACGCGCTCGGCTCGACAGGATGCACCGCGAGGGATCGGCCGAGCGCAAGCGGGTCGCCCGATGACGGGACCGACGCGTCTGTGGGAGCTCCGGACGGTGGAGGGAGGCGCGAACGGGCTCGAGTTCGCGAGGTCGCGCCTGGACGCCGTCCACGATCAGGTCCTGGTGCACGCCGCGCCGACGAGGATGCGGGTCGAGGTCACGGACGATGGAGCCGCCCTGCTGGCGATCGGAGAGGATCTCCGCGCCGACACCGACACGCCGATGACGCTGCTGCGGTTGGACGGCGTTCGCGTCCTCCGCGAGCAGATCTGGCCGACGGACGCCCACCTCGGGATGGCGGTGATCCTGCCGGGCGGGGAGGCTGGGCTGCTCCGTTCGTGGTGGAACGCCGACGACGAGCGCAGCTGGCGTTGGCAGATCGAGCTCACCGGCGGGCGCGGGTGAGGCCCCGGGGCTCGTCGGGTCCTATCGACCCAGGTGCGGTTCGAGGGTGGCGTAGATCGCCATCGCGTGGCCGTGCCCGAGCCCGTACTCCTCTTTGAGCCACGCGACGATCTGGCCGGCCTCACATCCGCTTCAACAGCCCTTTCGTGCGGGCGAGCCGCTCGAAGTCCTCCGGGTCTTGCCGGTCGTCTTCTGGATGTTGTCGATGTCGGCCTGGAAGTTCATCGCTCTCCCTCCTTCCCCGTTCCCGGAGAACGTCAGCTGAGGTCGAGGACGCGGTACTCCTCGGCGTGCTCCACCCCGATCGTCTCCCCCGCCCGGACCGCGTCCTTGCGCAGGAACTCGTCGAAGAAGCGGACCCCTTCGGTGAGCTGGCTCGCATGTCGCGCGAGCGCCTGGATCTTCATGTCGAAGAACCCGGTCACGTCCTCGGTGCGGTTGGGCTCGTTCGACCAGCCCAGCCACACGTCGAACACGTCCTGGGTCTCGAGGCCGTCGCCGAGCTGCTCGCTGAAGAAATGCGGATTCCCGCTGCCGGGGAAGCAGCTGTCGAGCGCGATCCACCCGGCCGTGCGGTGATCGGAGTGGTTGTAGTAGCGGTGCTCGAAGAAGACCGCGGTGGGATCGCAGCTCACGACGGTCTCGGCGCGGACCTCGCGGATCCGCCGGATGACCGCCTCGCGGAGGATGCTCGTGTTCTCTAGCTCACCGTCGTGCGTCGAGAGCACGCGGGCGCTCGCGAGCCCCAGCACCTCGGCGCCTGCCTCCGTCTCCCGCTTCCGCGTCGCCGCGAGCTCGTCGCGGCTCGCCGTCGGATCGGCGGAACCCCGATCCCCGTTCGTGAGGATCAGCAGGTGAACCTCGCGTCCCGTCGCGGCCCACCTCGCCATCACCCCACCGGCGCAGATCTCCGCATCGTCGGGGTGCGCGAACACGGCAAGGACCGGGCCGGTCCTCGGGGTGGGCTCGGCGTCCTCCGGCATCGGTGCCTACCGCTTCCGGGCACCCGCGCGGTCCTGGAGGAACCGGACCAGCGTGCGGACGGGCATCCCGGTGCCGCCCGCCGGCCCGAGGTCGTTCCCGTGCTCGGAATACGCGGGCCCCGCGATGTCCAGATGGACCCAGGGCGTGTCGCCGACGAACTCGGCGAGGAACCACGACGCGGTGATCGCGCCACCGTAGCGCTTCCCGATGTTCTTGATGTCCGCCACCTTCGAGTCGATCAGGGTGCGGTAATCGGGGAAGAGCGGCAGCTGCCAGATCGGCTCACCGGTAGCCTCGCTCGCGCGGATCAGCTCGCCAGCAACCTCGTCGCTCGTGCCGATCGCGCCCCCCACGTCGGTGCCGAGCGCGACCATGCATGCGCCGGTCAGGGTGGCCGTGTCCACGATGCACACCGGGTCGTGCTCCGCGAGGTATGCCAGCGCGTCCGCGAGCACCAGCCGGCCCTCGGCATCGGTGTTGAGCACCTCCGAGGTCTTCCCCCCGCGATGCGTGATCACGTCACCGGGCTTCTGCGCCGACCCGCTCGGCATGTTCTCCGAACACGGGATCGCCGCGATCACGTTGATCTTCACCTTCAGACGTGCGATCGCTTTCATCGTGCCGAGGATCGACGCGGCGCCGCCCATGTCCATCTTCATCGTCTCCATGCCGGATGCGTCTTTGAGCGAGAGTCCCCCGGAGTCGAACGCGATGCCCTTGCCCGTGAGCGCGATCGGGGCGGTCCGCGCGCCGGCCCCCCGGTACGTCAGCTCGATCATCCGGGGCGGATTGATCGAGCCCTTCCCCACGCCGAGGATCCCGCCGAAGCCGCCCTGGGCGAGCTGCATCTCGTTCCAGATCGTGCAGGCGATGCCCTCCTGCTTCGCCATCGCCTTCGCCACCTTGGCGATCTCCGCCGGCGGCAGGTCGCCGGCGGGTGTGTTGACGAGGTCGCGCGCCAACGTCACGGCGTCGACGAGGACGTCGGCCCGCGCGACCGCGTCTCGCGCCGCGCGCGCGTCCCACTTCGCGGAGCCGAGGATCGTGACCGTCTCGAGGGAGCCGTCGTCGTCCTGGGGGGTCGTCTTGTACCGGCGGAACCGGTACGCGCCGAGCCCGAGGCCCTCGGCCGCCGCCTGGACGGCGTCGGTCGCGTGCCGGGCGCCGAGGGCGAGTGGGAACGTCGTCGCGGCCGAGCCGAAACGCCTCGCGGTCCCGGCCGCGCGACCGAGCGCTCGACGCAACGCGGTGACATCGAACTCGGCCTTCGGACCCACGCCCACCAAGAGCGCTGCGCCGGCCGCGAAACCGGCTCCATCACGACCCCCGGCTCCATCACGATCCCCGACCCTGTCGCGACCCGTGACCAGCAGGGTCTCGCCCTTCTTGCCGGTCAGCTTTGCCGCACCGAACGCATCCCGCAGCCCGGTCTCGCGGACGCCCGGGCCCGGATCTCCGCCTTCGAACACCGGCAGGATCAGCAGGCCGGCGTCGACATCGGCCGGGGACTCGGTCGAGAACGCATACGTGGTCACGGATCGATCCTCCTCATCGTGGACGTGGACGCGCGCGAGCGGTGGGCCAGTCTAGTGGGAGGCCGCGCGCCGGTGATCGGCGGGTCGCGCCGGTAGGCTGATGCCTCCCATGGGACGAGCGCCGTGAAGACGCGACGGGTCACCGACCTGGTCCACTTCGAGGACGACGCCGCTCGCACCGAGATCCTCTACGAGACCCCACGGCTGTTCTCCCAGGTCGTGTGTGTCCAGGGGTCGCAGGGGATCGGGCCGATGTCTGACGCGAGCTCGGACGGGTTGCTCGTGGTCCTCACCGGGGAGATCGCGACGCAGATCGGCAAGGCGCGGGCGCGGATGCAGCAGTGGGAGTCGGCGCTCGTCCCTGCGGGCGAGGAGCTCACGCTCCGCAACGCCTCCGAGGAGCCGTCGGTGGTGCTCCTGGTGCTTGCGCCGCCGCCCGCCTAGGGCGTCTCGTCCGAGGCTGGGCGGCGGGGCAGGACCGCGAGGGCCACGACGAACGCCGCGGAGAAGCCGGGGATGCTCCCCCCGAGCGCCGAATCACCGACGAGCGGGAACGGAAGCCCGAGCCAACCGTGCACGATGTGCTCGAGGCCGGAGGTCCACCATCCGACGAGGGTCGTCGGCGCGCACCACTGGAAGACGACGAAGCCGACCACCCACGGAAGGACGGCGCGCCACCGGATCCCCGATGGCGCGCCGTCGAAGAGCGCCTCCTCACCGAACCGGCCGTGCTCGCGGAGGCCCCAGTCGGCCAGGAACACGGCGAACAGCGGGACGAACACCGATCCGATCAGCAAGAGGAACCCCTCCAACGTCGCGGCCGCGTCGCTCCCGATCGCTGCCGCGATCGCGAGCCCCGCGGCCCCGACCGCTACGATCAGCGCGCGCTGGGACCACGCCGGGCGCGCGTTCTGCACGGTGATCGCGGAGGAATAGACGTTGGCCATCGCCTGGTCGGACTCGCCGACCAGGAGCGCCAACAGCACGACCCCGCCGCCGGCCACGGCGGCGATCGTCGTCCCGAGGTCCAGCACGTCCGTCCCGGATCCCGCCGCCAACACGAGCAGCGCTCCCAGCAGGTAGAACCAGACGTTCCCCAGCGCGTAGCCGGCCGCGGTGCCCACGAACGCCGCCCGCGGCTCACGTCCGAACCGGGAGTAATCCGCGACGAGGGGGAGCCACGAGATCGGCATCGCGATCACGAGGTCCACGCCCAACCAGAATGGCAGCCCGCCCAGCCCGGGACGGGACCAGATGGCGCCGAGATCAGCCCCGGCGAGGACCTTCACGGTGATCCAGACCGCGACCGCCGCAACGATCCACACGCCGAAGCGCTCCAACCACCTCCGGACGGTGAAGATCGGGCCCGCGAGCGCGAGCGCCGTGCACACGACGGCCACGACGAGCATCCAGAGGAACGTCGCATCGAGACCGAACAGATCGACCGAGACGGCGTTCGCGACCCGTCCCATCGCCCAGAACTCGAAGGCCGTCCACCCGATCAGCTGGACGAGGTTCGCAGCCGACGGAAGATAGGACCCGCGGAGCCCGAGTACCGGGCGGAAGAGCACCATCGATGGGACGCCGTCGCGGGCGCCGGCGGCCGCGACGAGCCCAAGCGGGACGCACCCGATCACGGTCCCGATCACGATCGCGAGCACCGCCATCGGCAGGCCGAGTCCCGGAACGAGCAACGCCCCGCTCACCAGGACGAGGAGCCCGATCGACAGGTCGCCCCAGAGGACCGCCAGGTCCAGCCCGGAGAATCGTCGGAGTGCGTCCGGGACGGGGCGGATCCCCCAGGTGGGCGTCTCGCGTTCGATGGCGTGCTCGAGCCGTTCGGTGACCGATGTCCCAGGTGCGATCGGTGTGATCGGTGTCATGAGCTCCCTCCGCCGGTCCTGACCGGATCAGGTTCGAAGGGTCGCCGGTTCCGCAACCGGCCTCTCAGCCCGGTTCCACCGGGCTCCCCTGCATCGGTTCCACGCTAGCACGAGGTCGAGCGATCATCGCCGCCGCGGCCCGGATGCGATCACCGCTCCCCGGAGCCCCCGGGCGGCTCGCCGCATCAGCCAGCGGAGCACCGGCGCGTACAGCCGAGCAGCCAGCTCGCCGATCGCCGGCACCCGCAGGCGGACGTCCTCGATCCAGTCGAACCGCGTGCCGCCCGCCTCGGGCGTCAGGGTCCACGTGCCCTCACCCGCGACGACCCCCCCGTGACGCAGGACGAGCCGCCGGGGTGGATCCCAGCCGGTCACCTCCATCGCCTCCGTGAAGGGGAGCCCGAGGATCCTCGTCCGCACGGCGAGCCGGACGCCGACGCCCTCCCGGCGCGCAGACACGACCTCGACGCGATCCGCGTCGAGCATCCAATCCGCCTGGCGCTCCCACGCGAGCAGGATCGCCCACGCCTCTTCGGGCGGACACGGGAGCGACGTTCCGACCCGGACGATCACGGGTCAACGGAGCGGACCGGTCACGCCTTCGACGGCCGCGACGAGGCTCCCGTCGTGCACGAGCTCGACCGCCGCCTCGATGTCCGGTCCGAACTCGCGGTCGTGTTCGACGAACGGGATGCGACCCCGGATCGCCTGCACCGCGGCGCGGGTCGCCGGGCCGGGCTCGAGAGGGGCGCGGAGGTCCAATGCCTGCGCGGCGGCAAGCGCCTCGAGCGCGAGCACGGTCTCGGCGTTCGCAGCGATCTCGCGCGCGTGCCGTGCGCTCGTCATCCCCATGCTGACGTGGTCCTCCTGGCCGGCGCTCGAGGGGATCGAATCGACGGATGCCGGATGGGCGAGCGACTTGCATTCGGAGACGATCGAGGCGGCCGTGTACTGGATCAGCATGAAGCCGCTGTTGAGCCCGCTCTCGGGGACCAGGAACGGCGGCAGGCCGTTGGAGGTCTTCGGGTCGAGGAGCCGGTAGAGACGCCGGTCGCTGATCGACGCGAGCGATACCAGCGACAGCGCAAGGGCATCCATCGCGACGGCGACCGGCATCCCGTGGAAGTTGCCGCCACTGCGGACGTCGTCGTCCTCGACGAGGACGATCGGGTTGTCGCTCACGCTGTTCGCCTCGATCGCCAGCACCTCGCGGACGTGCCGACAGGTGTCCCGGGTGGCGCCGTGCACCTGCGGGGCGCACCGCAGCGAATACGCATCCTGCACCAGGTGGGGAGACGCCCGGTGCGACTCGCGGATCGGGGACGCGTCCAACAGGAGACGGAGGTTCGTCGCGCTCGCGGCCTGCCCCGGGTGCGGTCGGAGGCGCTGGAGGCGCTCGTCGAAGGGCGCGTCGGTCCCGAGCGACGCCTCGATCGTCATCGCGGCGATCACGTCCGCGGCTCGGGCGAGCTGCTCGGAGCGAACCAGCGCGAGGGCGCCGATCGCGAGCATCCCCTGCGTGCCGTTGACGAGCGCGAGCCCTTCCTTCGCTTGCAGCTCGAGCGGACGCAGCCCCGCTCGGCCGAGGCTCTCGGCTGCCGGCTCGGTGGCGCCGTCGCTCGTGAGCACCCGTCCGAGCCCGATCAACGGCAGGGCCAGACCGGCGAGTGGCGCGAGGTCGCCCGAGGCACCGAGGGAGCCCTGCTCCGGGACCGCCGGGACGATGTCGCGGTTCAGCATCTCGACCATCAGCTCGATCACCTCGGCGCGCACGCCCGAATGACCGAGCGCCAGGACGTGCGCGCGGAGCAGGAGCATCGCGCGCGCTTCCTCGCGCGACAGCGGTCGCCCGACCGCGGTCGCGTGGGAGGTGACGATGCCGCGCTGCAACGCCGAGCTCTGCTCGGGTGCGATCCGCGTATCGGCGAGCGCGCCGAAGCCGGTCGTGACGCCGTACATCGTGCGGCCGGCGGCGACGGCGCGCTCGACCACCTCGCGCGCGGCGCGCACGCGTTCGCGGGCGGGGCCCACGAACGCCACGTGGGCGCCGCGTGCCACCGCGACGACGTCCTCGAGCGTCAGCGGTTCCCCCACCGATACCGGCACGGCGGCAAGGCTACGGGCGGGGCGGCCCGCGGGCAAACCTCGCCGCTACACTCGGCCGAAGGACGACGAGGGGAAGGGGTGCCGGCGATGCTCCACGGCGACCACGTCACGCTCCGCGCGATCGAGCGCGATGACCTGCCGGTCCTGCACGAGCTGCTGGACGACGACCTCGAGCTCATCGCCCGCGCCTCCGACACGCCGGCGCGTCCCGCCTCCCTCGCCGAGCTGGAACATCGGTTCGAGGAGCGGCTCGAGGAGGCCGATCCGCGGACGATGCGCTTCGTGATCGAGGTGGACGAGGAGCTGATCGGTGAATGCGAGCTGCATTTCATCGATCACTTCCAGCGGACGTGTCACCTGGGGATCACGCTCGGACGGGCGTACTGGTCGAAGGGGTTCGGTCAGGATGCCGTGCGGGCCCTCGTCGACTTCGCGTTCCGCGACCTGGCGATGCGCAAGGTCGGCATGGAGGTCCTCGCGGACGACGAACGGGCGGTCGGTGCGTACACGAAGGCCGGTTTCGTCGAGGAGGGGCGCCTCCGCGCCCACGCCTGGTTCGACGGCGAGATCCACGACACGCTCGTGATGGGGATCCTCCGCGAGGAATGGGCGTCCGGCCCCCACCACTAGGTGCTTGAGCGAGCCACCGGCGCGAAGCCCGGTGGGACAGACGGGGGATATCGAGTCCATGCCGCCCGGGCGATTGCATGGGCCAACTCCGGTGGGTACGGTTCGCAGGTCGTGCGTAGCTTTCCCCTAGCCGAAACGGCGATGTCCCGGTCATCCCAACGCATCCGCGTCCTGGTGGCCGACGACGAGCCTGCCCTGCGGGGCGCCCTCGCCGAGCTCCTCGCGCAGGAGGACCGGATCTTCTTCGTGGGAGCGGCGGCCGATGCGGACGAGGCGATCGCCCTCGCGCAGCGGGAGCAGCCAGACGTCGCGCTGCTCGACGTCAAGATGCCGGCGGGCGGCGGTCCCCGAGCCGCGAGAGAGATCCAGCGGCTATCTCCCGGGACCCGCGTGATCGCGCTCTCCGCGTTCGAGGACCGTCCGACCGTGCTCGAGATGCTCCGTGCAGGCTGTGTCGGCTACCTCGTCAAGGGGACCGCGGCCGAGGACATCTTGGGATCCATCCGACGGGTCGCGCAGGGCGGCACGAGCCTATCGGACGAGGTCGTCGGGGGCATCGTGCACGAACTCTCGTCCCAGCTCCGTCGCGAGGAGATCGAGCAGGAGCAGATCGAGGCTCGCCGCGACGAGATCCTGCGGTTCGTCGCGGGCGAGGGGATGTCCATGGCGTTCCAACCGATCGTCAACCTCGAGGACCACGACGTGATCGGGGTCGAGGCACTGGCGCGGTTCCGGTCGTTCCCCATGCGCCGGCCCGACGAATGGTTCGCCGAAGCGAGGGCGCTCGACCTCGGTGTTCCGCTCGAGCTCTCGACGATCCGGCAGGCCGCGCTCGGGCTCCCCAAGCTGCCGCCCCGCTCCTACCTCTCGGTCAACTGCTCGCACCGCGCCGCCCGCTCCCCCGAGCTCGAGCCGATCCTCGAGCCGGTCGCCCGGCGGATGGTCGTCGAGATCACGGAGCACGAGGCGGTCGACGACTACGATGAGCTCGCACGGTGGCTCGCACCACTCCGCGCGATGGGCGTGCGGATCGCGATCGATGATGCCGGCGCGGGGTACGCGAGCTTGCGCCACACCCTGCAGATCGCGCCCGACATCGTCAAGGTCGACATCTCGCTCACCCGCTCGATCGATGGGGACCGCGGCAAGCGCGCGCTCGCGCGGGCGCTGATCTCCTTCGCGCAGGAGATGGACATGACGATCGTCGCCGAGGGGATCGAGACCGACGCCGAGCTGCAGACGCTCCTCGAGCTGGGCGTGCGGTACGGGCAGGGCTATTTCCTGGCGCAGCCGGGCACGCTCCCCGGCAGCTGACCGTCGGGGTCAGGTCGTCCGGCGATCGATCGCCCAGGACGAGCCCGGTGTGGACTTCGTGAAGTTCTTCATCTCCGTGGCGACCGCGACGACCTCGGCGAAGTGCGCGAAGCGCCGGCGCTGCGTGCTGGCGATCCCGATCGAGATCGTGAGCGGCGGGAACCGTTGCTGCTCGCCGCGCCGGTTGAGCACTTCGATCCACCCGCGCTCGCGGTCGGCCTCGTCGTAGTACTCGGGCGAGCGATCGTCGAAGCGCTGGACGATCGTATCCGCCACCAGCGCCGCGGCCGACGGCGGCACGACGAGCACGAAGTCGTCTCCCCCGAGATGCCCGACGAAGGCGTCGCCGGGAACGAGCTCCTCGAGCACGTTCTCCATCGTCCGCGCGAGCTCCTGGATCACCTGGTCCCCCCGCGCGAACCCGTAATGGTCGTTGAAGGCCTTGAACTGATCGAGGTCGGCGTACAGTAAGGCGAACTCGTTCCCGGAGGAGACTCGGTCCTCGATCTCCTCCTGGATCCGGACGTTCCCCGGCAGTCCGGTCAACGGTGACTCGTCCTTCATCTCCTTCGATCGGCGAAGGACACCGCGCACCCTCGCGAGGAGCTCGGGGGTATCGAACGGTTTGACGATGTAGTCGTCGGCCCCGATCGCGAACCCTTCCAGCTTGTCGGCGGAGAGGCCCCGAGCGGTGAGGATGATCACGGAGACCGCCGCGGTGCGCGGGTCCTGACGGAGGAGGCGGGTCAGCTCGAACCCGTCCACGTGCGGCATCATCACGTCGGTGATCACGAGGTCCGGCGCGTCCTGCTGGACCAGCTGGATGGCCTGTTCCCCGTCGTTCGCCACCCGCACCTGGTACCCCGCCGCGGACAGCTCGATCTCCAGGAGCCGAGCGATGAACGGATCGTCGTCGACGACGAGGAGTTTCTCTCCGCCCGGGTCCGGTCCGCGCTCTCCGGCGCTCACGTCCACTCGCACATCCTCGGCAGCTCCTTGGGATCTCGGCGCGCTCGGTCCACCGACGCATCGGCAGCTTACCGTCCCCACCTGGAGGGGTCGCGCAAGCGCCGAGAGGGACGGCAGGACCGATGCCGTGGGACGATGGGTGCCTCGCAGCACGTGAAGGGATCCTCGACGATATGCAGGTGCTCGATTCGTTCCTCGATGCGATGGGCGATACCCCCCTCGTCCGCCTCCAGGCCGTGACGCGGGGACTTCGCCCCACGGTGCTCGCCAAGCTGGAGATGCTCAACCCGGGCGGGTCCGTGAAGGACCGGATCGGGATCCGGATGATCGAGGCGGCCGAGCGGGAAGGGAAGCTGCGTCCGGGCGGCACGATCGTCGAACCAACATCCGGGAACACGGGTCACGGGTTGGCGATCGCGGCCGCGGTCAAGGGATACGACTGCATCTTCGTGATGCCGGACAAGATGAGCCAGGAGAAGATCGCGCTGCTGCGCGCGTACGGGGCGGAGGTCGTGATCTGTCCGACCGCGGTGGCGCGCGAGTCGCCCGAGTCCTATTACTCGGTGGCCGACCGGCTGGCCTCGGAGATCCCCGGCGCGTTCCAGCCGAACCAGTACTTCAACCCCGTCAACCCGCAGACGCACGAGGAGACGACCGGTCCGGAGATCTGGCGACAGACCGACGGGACGATCGACGTGTTCGTGGCCGGCGTTGGGACCGGCGGCACGATCACCGGCGTCGCGCGCTACCTCAAGCGGATGAAGCCGTCGATCACGATCGTGGGCGCCGACACGGAGGGTTCCGTCTACACGGGCGACACCCCCCGTCCGTACCTCACGGAGGGGATCGGAGAGGATTTCTGGCCCGATACCTTCGATCCCGCGCTCGTCGACCGATGGGTGCGCGTCCCCGACCGCGAGGCGTTCCTCACCGCGCGCGCGGTGACACGCCAGGAGGGGATCCTGATCGGGGGGTCGGGCGGCTCCGCCGTCTCCGCCGCGCTCACGGTGGCACGCGATCACGACGAGGACACGACGATCGTCGTCCTGCTCCCCGACACCGGGCGGCAGTACCTCTCGAAGCTCTTCTCCGACTCATGGATGCGCCAGTACGGCTTCCTCGAGGGACCGGAGGTGATCCGGGTCGAGCAGGTTCTCAGCGCCAAGGGCGACGACCTTCCCGCCGTGATCACCGTCCTCGCGCACGACAAGGTGCGCCAGGCGGTCGACGTGTTGCAGGCGCACAGCATCTCGCAGGCACCGGTCGTCCGAGAGGCGTCGTCCGACGTCGCACAGTTCGTCGGGTCGATCCGCGACCGCGAGCTGCTCGAGCGCGTCTTCCGTGATCCGGACGCCCTGCAGGCCGACGTCGCCTCGGTGATGGCGCCGCCGATCCCCATCGTCGAATGGGACGCGGCGGTCGACGACGCGTTCGAGGAACTCGAGCGGGCCCCGGCGGCGCTGGTGGCGAAGGCAGGGCAGGTCATGGGGATCCTGACCAGGAGCGACCTCCTGGACTTCCTCGCGCACCGGCGGCAGGCACCCTCGCGCCAAGGCTCGATCTAGGTCGTGCTCGCGCTCGGGATCGACGTCGGCGCGCCGCGCAAGGGGATGGACGTGGTCCTGCTGGACGACGACCGGGACCCGGTGCGGATCGTCTCGAAGGTGGGGATCGACCGGCTCGGGCTCCTGGTCGGCGAGCTCGGGCCGGACGTGATCGCGATCGACGCGCCGCCCGCCTGGGCCCCGAACGGGTCGTCGCGCCTGACCGAGCGGCTGCTCGCGCAGTGCAACATCCACGCGTTCAACACCCCCTCGGCGCGGGGGGGATCCGGCCACCCGTTCTACGCGTGGATGGAGTTCGGCTTCGAGGTCTTCGCGGTGGTGGCCGCGCGGGGCTACCCGCGCTATCGCGCGGGAGCCCCGCGCGGCACCGCGATGGAGGTCTTCCCGCACGGCAGCGCGGCGGTCCTCGCCGGCTGTCTGCCGCCGAGGGGCGCGAAGAAGAAGCCGTGGCGCGAGCGGATACTGGCAGCCCAGGGCGTCCGGATCGCGGAGCTCACGACGGCCGACCGGGTCGACGCCGCCCTCTGCGCACTGACCGGCTTGCTGGCGCTCGAAGGCAAGCGGTTCGCGCCCGGCGACCCGAAGGAGGGGGTGATCGTGCTTCCCGCCGCGTCGCTCCCCGCACGACCCTTCCGCCCGGCGCCCGCCGAGGCGCACGATGAGGCCACGCTGCCGCTGTTCCGCGAGTGCGCGTGCGGCGATCCCGCGTGCCACGAGCTCACGCGGACCGAGTTCGCGCCGGGACACGACGCCAAGCGCAAGTCGCGGCTATGGACGAGCGCCCGCACCGGCGTGCTCGCGGTCGAGGAGCTGAGGAGACGCGGATGGGTGATCCCACCGGAGATGCGATGAGGTTCGAGACGGCCGCGGTCCATGCGGGCCAGGACCCCGAGCCGGTGTACGGCGCGGTCAACGTCCCGATCTATCAGACGGCGACGTACGCGCAGGACGAGGTCGGCACGCCGAAGGTGTGGGACTACGCGCGCGGCGGGAACCCGACGCGCGCGGCCTTCGAGGCGGCGCTCGCCGCCCTCGAGGGCGGCGAGCGCTGCTTCGCGTTCGCCAGCGGCATGGCCGCCGAGACGACGCTGCTCCTCACGCTCCGCCCGGGTGATCACGTGCTGCTCGCCGACGACGTCTACGGCGGCACCTACCGGTTGCTCTCGAAGGTCCTCGGGCCGTGGGGACTCGCGTTCGACACCTGTGACATGACCGACCCCCGTTCGGTGCGAGAGGCGCTCCGCGCGGAGACCCGGGTCGTGTGGGTGGAGACGCCGTCGAACCCCTTGCTCAAGATCGTCGACCTCGCGGCGGTAGCCGAGGTCGCGTACGCGGGCGGCGCGAAGGTCGTGGTCGACAACACCTTCGCGACCCCCGCCGCGCAACGTCCGCTCGCCCTCGGCGCCGACGTGGTCGTGCACAGCGTGACGAAGTACATCGGGGGGCACTCGGATCTGATCGGAGGCGCGCTCGTCACGAGCGACGCCGACCTGGTCGAGCCGCTCGGTTTCCTCGTGAACGCGGTCGGCGCCGTCCCGGGTCCGATGGACAGCTACCTCGCGCTCCGCGGACTGAAGACGCTCGCGATGCGGATGGAGCGGCACGCGGCGTCGGCGGGCGCGATCGCCGCGTTCCTCGACGACCACCCGAAAGTCAACCAGGTGTACTATCCCGGGCTCGCATCGCACCCCGGTCACGACGTCGCCGCGCGACAGATGTCGAATTTCGGCGGGATCGTGTCCTTCTCAGTGGGCTCGGCCGAGGAGGCCGTCGAGGTCGCGCAGCGCACCGAGCTGTTCTTCCTGGCGGAGTCGCTCGGCGGCGTCGAGTCGCTGATCGAGGTGCCGGGACCGATGACCCACGCGAGCGTCGCGGGATCGCCGATCGAGGTGCCGCCTGAACTGATCCGGCTGTCGGTCGGGGTCGAGCACCCCGACGACCTGATCGAGGACCTGCGTCGCGCGCTCGGGTGAAGCGGCGGAGCGCCGCTAGGCCTTCGCCCGTTTGAGATAGGCGATCAGCGAGGTCCCACCGGCGGGCGTCTGCTGCTGGGTCACGGCCACGAGCTCCCAGCCATCCTCGCCGAACGAGTTCAGGATCTCGCCGGGGTTGTGCTCGAGCAGCGGCGCGACGAAGTACTCCCACGCGGTCATCTACAGCTCCTCTCCCATGAGTCGAGCGCGGACGTGCCTGATGCAGATGCCCATGATGACCTCGAGGCCGCCATCCATCGCGATGCGCGCGGCCTCCTCGCTGACGATGCCTTCCTGGAGCCACAGCACGCGGGCGCCGATCGCGACCGCCTGCCGCGCCACCTCCGGCGTCAGTTCCGCGCGGCGGAACACATCCACCACCTCGACCCCGACGTCGTTCGGGACGTCCGTGAGCGAGGCATACGCGTGTTCGCCGAGGACCTCCGTCTCGTTCGGGTTGACCGGGACGATCCGGTACGCGTGCTCCTGGAGGTACCGCGCCACCTGGTACGACGGCCGCGCGGGGTTCGAGGAGAGTCCGACGACCGCGACGTTGTGGACCGCTCCGAGCAACGCGCGGAGCTCACGGTCCTCCGGGCTCAAGACGTCGTCAGCCATGGCGCGGTCTCCCGTGCGAGCTCGAGGAACGCGTGCAGCATGAACCCGGTCGCGCCCCAGATCGTGGCATCCATGGTCTCGTACCACCATCCCTTCCACACGCGCCCGCCGTCGCGGTGGATCTCGCGTTCCTCTTCCAGGTCGGCGAGCGTCCCGGTCGGGACGGTGAGGACGCGCGCGATCTCGGCGCGACTCTCGTGGAGCGTCGGGAGCGAACGCACCACCGCCACGAACGGGGTCACGAGGATGCCGGAAACGAACGTGTGGATCGGTGGGAGCGCGCCCAGCACCTCCGGGAGCGCGGGGTCGAGACCGATCTCCTCGTGCGTCTCGCGGAGCGCGGTCGCGACGAGGGCGTCGTCCCGCGGCTCCGCGAGCCCGCCCGGGAAGGACACCTCTCCCGGATGCCGGCTGAGGTGGGCCGCCCGCTCGGTGAACAGCAGCGACGGCGCGGGCTCCTCGATCAGCAACACCAGCACGGCGGCGAGCCGCTCGCCGGGGTCGGCCTCGGGCTGGGGATCCGGGTCGAGCCCTTCGCGCAGCGCCGAGCGATGATCCGTGAGCGCCATGGGCTCATCGTAGGAGACCGCCCGGCGAACGCCGCCCCAGATGGCCGGGCCAGGACGGCTGGTAGCGTCCCCGGCGTGACGGAGGTCGACGATGTCCGTTCCCCCGCCGCCGATGCCGCGGCGGCCGCGGTCGATGTCGACGACCTGCTCGGCTACGCGCGTGCGCTGATCGCGGCGCCTTCGGAGAACCCCGGCGGCACCGAGGACGAAGCCGCCTCGGTGGCGGCCGACATCCTGGCGTCGCTCGGAGCGACGCCCGAGATCGTCCGGGGCGACGAGGGACGTCCGTCCGTCGTCGCCCGGTTCGGGGATCGACCGCGGCCGTCGCTCGCGTGGAACGGCCACCTCGACACCGTCCCAGCGGGATCGCCCGACGCGTGGACGACCCCGCCCTTCGACGGCGAGATCCGTGACGGGAAGCTGATCGGTCGCGGTGCGTGCGACATGAAGGGGGCGATCGCGGCCGCGCTCGCGAGCGCGGCCGCGATCGCCCGCGTCGGCGTTCCCCTGGGTGGCTCGCTCTGGTTCCACCTGGCGGCCGATGAGGAGCTCGCCGGGATCCACGGTACGAACGTGCTCTGGGAACGCGGGATGCTCGACCAGGACGCCGCGATCGTCGGGGAGCCGACCGAGCTCCAGCTCGGCTTGGCCGAGCGGGGCGGGGCGTGGATCACGGCGACCGCGCACGGGCGGGCCGCCCACGGCTCCCAACCCCACCGCGGCGTGAACGCGATCACGTCGATGGCGCGATTGCTGCTCCGGCTGGAGGAGGCGCTCCCGGACCTGACGCATCCCCTGATCGGCGGCCCGACCGTCAACGCCGCGCTGATCGAGGGCGGAAGCGCCCCGAACGTCGTCCCGGACCGCTGCGTGGTCGACATCGACCGGCGCCTGCTCCCCGGCGAGGACGATCCCGCAGCCGTGCTGGAGCCCTTCCGACGGCTCATCGACGAGATCCGAGCGGACCATCCAGAGGTGCGGCTCGACGTCACGATCCGGGAGTGGATCGATGCGGCCGAGGCGCCACCGGACGAACGCATCGTTCGGCTAGCGCGCGCCGCGGTCGCTGAAGCCGGCGGCGGCCCGCCGGCCGCCGTCGGCTTCAGCGGCATCACCGATGCCCGCTACTACCTCAACCAGGCCAGGATCCCCACGGTGATCCTGGGGCCTGGCTCGATCGCTGTGGCGCACACCGCTGACGAATGGGTGTCCGTGGACGAGCTCGTCGCCGCCGCCCGCGCCTACGCGCGGCTCTTCGTCGGCTTCCTCGGCGACTGAGTGACCCCGGACGACTACGGTCCGGACGAGGTCTCGCCGAGGATCTCCAGGAACGCGAGCGTGGAGTACCTCCCCCCGACTGCTGCGCGATCGTCGTGATCGCATCGGAGGTCCAGGTCTCGAAGTACGGCGCGTACACGTGCGCGGGGATCGGGACGGCCGCACTCGCAGCGCTCGTGCCCGAGAACGCGGGACCGGCGAAGGCAGCGAACGCGACCAGCGCCGCCACGACGGTACGGGCTCGCTGCATCGCAACGAGCTTCCCAAACTCCTCCCGGATCACGCCAACCAGAGCTCGTCACCGTCGGCCGAACGCGCTACCGCCGACGTAGCCCGGCCAACCTAGCCCGTCCAACCCTTTGACCGGCCCCTTCCGGCGGCGCAGGATGACCTGGAGCGGGCCGGTCCGGGGGTGCCCATCGTGAACGACGAGCCGATCAGAAGGAGCGAGCCACTGCACCTCGATGTCGCTGAACCATCGCTCCTGGTTCGCGTTGTGCTGGCCGAGATCCACTCGCCGGGCCCACTCCATTACCTGATCGAGGGCGAGGGGTTCCAGGTCGTCGGTTGCGCGTCGAACGACGTGGATCTGGCGCGCCTCCTCGCGTACGTGCAGCCGGACGTGATCGTCCTCGACGCCGACATCAGCGCGACCTCCGCGCTGGTCGCTCGCGAGAAGGCTCCCTCGTCGGAGCTGATCGTCCTGTGGCCCGACGGCGTTCAACTCCCGTCGGGGGCCGAACGGATCCACCCACGCCTGATGTATCAGGAACTCGGTCCGGCGATCCGTCGGGCCGCCGAGGATCGCCGGACCCGGCATCCTGCGATCGTCGAGCCGGAGGACGACGATGTCGACGCGCGGCCCGAGCCGCCCGAAGGCCTCGACGGCACGAGCTCTGCGACGCAGCGCACGAGCACCCGCATCCTCGCGGGAACGGCAGCGCTCATCGCGCTCATCGTCTTGACGATAGGTGCGTCGTTCGCACTCGAGGGGCGGAGCCCATCGCCCCGACCGACGGCTCCCGCGATCACCAGGACCCCGAGCGCGATCGCGGGAACCAGCTCCGCCATGAGCCCTCCGAACCGGACCCGGGACGCGCACCCGTCCGTCGACGGGTGTGTGCCCGGCGTGAAGACCGATCGGAAGACGCCGAACGAACACGCATCGAGCACTGCCCTCGGCGCACCTCCTGCCTGTCGGGCAGGCACGCGGGGAGGCGCTCACCGGCAGGCCCACCGGCACGGCAACCATCGGGCGAGCCGGCCGCCTACCGGGAGCGGCAACGCGAACGCGAACGGCAGCGGCAACGCCTATGCGAATGGCAGCGGAACCGCGAAACGCCGCAGCGGCGCCCAGGGTCGGTCGCAGGGGCACCCCTCCGAAGCGCCGGCAGAGGCGCCGGCGGGACCGCCGGCGACGCCAGGCGGCGCGCGCAGCGGTCCCCCGGGCTGAGACCGAGCGTCAGTCGTCGTCCGCACGCCGGAGGCGTTTGGTCTCCGAGCGCCTCCGCTTCGCGGCGATCCGGCGCTCGACCGCCCGTCGGCTCGGTCGTGTCGGACGGCGCTTGGGCGGCGGCGGCGCAACCGCCGCGGCGAGGATCTCTGCCATCCGTTCCAGGGCCGCCTCCCGGTTGCGGAGCTGCGACCGCTGCTCCGATGCGGTCACCGTGAGCACCCCGTCGGCGAGCCGGCCGGCCAGCCGCTCCAGCGCTCGCCTGCGCTGCACCGGACCCAGCGCGCTCGTTTCCGCCACATCGAGGCTCAACTCCACCCGTGTGTCGGCGGTGTTGACCGACTGCCCGCCGGGGCCCGACGAGTGACTGAACCGCCAGCGCAACTCGCGCTCCGGCACGAGGATCGAGCGACTGACGCGAAGCGGACCGACCATGCGTGAAGTATGGGGCCGCCCTCCCCGCGGTCGGCCTCCCTCCGTATCATCGCGGGATGAGTGGGGATCCGGAGCGGCCGACGCCGGTCGACGTCGGCGCGGGCCGCCTCGAGGCCTTCAGCGACGCCGTGATGGCGGTCATCATCACGATCTTGGCGCTCGAGCTGCGGCCGCCGCAGGGCTCCTCGCCGAAAGACGTGTACGACCAGCTGCCGAGCCTGTTCATCTACGTCCTCAGCTTCGTGTTCATCGCGATCTACTGGAACAACCACCATCATCTCTTGCGCGCGACGACCCGGATCAGCGGCGCGGTGATGTGGGCGAACATGCTCCTGCTGTTCTGGTTGTCCTTGATCCCCGTCGTCACCGAGTGGTTGCACACCTTCTACCGGCACCGGCTCCCTGCGGCGTCGTTCGGCATCGTCGCGTTGGCTGCGGCGTTCTCGTACAGCGCGCTCGTGCACGCCATCATCCGCGCGAACGGTCGCGACTCGTTGGTGGGGACGGCGATCTCCTCGGATCGGAAAGGAGTCGCGTCGCTCGTGATGTACGCGGGCGGCGTTGGCTCGACCTTCGTGAGCGTCTGGATCGCGTACGCCCTGTACGCGGCGGTCGCCGTGATGTGGCTGATCCCGGACCGGCGGTTCACACGCGACGTGGGTCGACGCTAGGGAGCGGCTCGAGGCCGTACAGACGTCGGGCCGCGGGCGACATCCGTGCCGCTTCGGCCTCGGAGATGACGGACGGGCGCGGCGGAGCGACGCGCTCACGCCGACGCCAGCGACGAGGCGGCTCGGGTTCCGGGGGTGCCGGCCGCGGCACGTGCGCGTGCCGGATCTTCGGCGTCTCGACCAGGTCCAGCTCGGTTGGGTCGGCTCGGATCACCTGCTCCTGAACGGCAGCATCGACCAGCCCCGAGAGGACCGACGAAGGCGGCGGCGCGACCTCGTCCGGCTCCCACGGATAGCGGTGCGGCGGCGACCCCGCTCCGGTCAGCCGCCGTTCCTCCTCGTCACGACGCTCGAACTCGGCGGCGAAACGCTCGGCGCCCCACCGCGTGGCCTCCCGGTGCGCGTACGCGAGGAGCGCAGCGTCGATCTCCTCGTCCGCTCGATCGGCTTCGGGCTCAGGTCCTTCGACCCATCCCCTACGAAGCTCGTCGACCCGATCCGCCCCCTCGGTTCGCACCTCCCAGGTATCGGCCCCGGACCCCCGCCGACTTCAGCCTCCTCACGAGATCTGCCTGGAGAACATGTCGCAGGCGTTCGGGTCGCCTGCGCTCGCCGGTCTCGTACCGGTGCGTCCGTTCGGACGAAGACCCGTGCGTCCGCCGTGGGATACAACGACTCGCAGCACTCCCTGCTCGCACGAGCTCGTCTCGATCCAGGGCCGGCGATCCTGAAACGGAACCCCTCGCGTCACGTGACCCGCACGTCGCGCTCGTGCAGCAACGATCGGAGGACCATCGCGTCGCGCGGGGCGGCGGCGTCCGTGTCGTTGTTGAAGTAGACGAAGACGTCCGTGGCCGCCAGCGCCGCGATCCGGTCGGCCCAACCCCGGAGCTTGGCCCGCCGGTATCCCGGCCCTGTCCGCGTGCCCTGATGGAAACGGAGGTAGGACCACCCACCGGTGACGATCGGATCGACCCGCTCGCCCGGGCGATCGGCGAGCACGAGCGCCGATCTCGCCCGGTCCAAGAGCGCGAACACCTCATCGGTGAGCCACGATCGATGTCGGAACTCCACCGCGACGCGGCACCGCCTGCCGAACGCCGCGAGCGTCTCCTCCAGCCGGTCGGGCGCGGCCGGGAGGTTCGGAGGGAGCTGGAGCAGCACGGGACCGAGCCTCGGGCCCAAGCGCTTCGCCCGCGAGACGAACAGGTCGACCGGCTCACGGGGATCGCGGAGACGACGGACGTGCGTGAGGTACCGGCTCGCCTTCACCGCCATCACGAAGCCGGCGTTCGTCTCCCGCTTCCACCGATCGAAGGTCTCGGCCTCCGGGAGCCGGTAGAAGGTGTTGTTGACCTCCACCGTCGAGAACACGGACGCGTAGTGGCCGAGCCACCGCGTCGTGGGGAGGCCGGCAGGATAGAAGGCGTCTCGCCAGTCCGCGTACTGCCAGCCGCTCGTCCCGATGGAGACGGAGGGCGTCATGTGCGGGCGGCTCGCCGACGGAGCGTCTTCGCTTCGTCGGCGAGCCGCCGCGCTTCGGCCTCGGCGGCCTCCGCCGAGGCCGAAGCGTCCCGGGCCTTCGCGCGGAGCTGTTCGGCGCGGCGCGCGGCGCGCTCGGCCTCACGCTCCGCGACGACCGCGGTGCGTTCGGCCTCCTTCGCCTCGCGCTTGCGATCCTCCTCGGTGGCGTCGTCCTCGCCGGCTCGGTCGCCACCCTGGAGCAACTGGAACCCTCCGGCCGGCCCGAGGCCCGAGTCCGGCGTCGCCTCGCGCTCGAGGGTGCCCTCGCGCAGGCGTCCCCCGAGCTCCGGATCGACGGAGGCCGCCTCGAGCGTGAGGACGATCGCGTCGCGATGGGCGCCGGCCCGGGCTCCGAGCGCCCCGAGGGCGACCTCCGCCAGCGCGGCGACCTTCGCGCGACGCGCCTGGGTCGCGTTCCTGAGGTCGCCGGCTCCCTTGCCCGAGATCGCGGCGACCTGAGCCTGCTGCAGGTCATCGCCGGCACGCAACAGGGCCGCGACGTCGGCGGGGCGCTTCCTGCTCGCCGCGTTCACCGCCCAGGCGACCACCGTGGGCTTCCGGAGCTTCTTGATCGCGGCCGCAAGGACGGGCTCTCTGTCCTCGGCGAGCTGCCGAGCGAGGGCGTCCCGAGCCTCGATGAACCCCTCCGGCGCGAGACCGAAGAGCCCCTTCGCGCGAACGCGAGCATCGTCCTCGATCGTCACGGCAGCGATCGCTCCATCGGGCTCCGATCGAACCGGCCAACCGTACCGCGTTCGGTCCGTCCGGGTACGAGCCGGAGCGGCCTCAAGCCGACGTCCCGGACCGCCGAGCTAGGCCCTCGTAGGCTCGAGAGGATCCTTTCCGGGAGGCGCGGTGACGGACGATCGGGAGACACGGGGCATGCGCTCGCTCGCGCGCCGGATCGGGCATGCGCTCTTCGGCGTCGCGACGCTCGTCGTGATCACGGTCGCCTCGATCGCTTTCGGCCTTCGCATCACTCCCCTGCAATCGGTCTCGGCGTTGGGCCAGACGGTCGGGGTCGGCGCCACCTCGCCGACGGCGAGCCTGCGCGGGCCGGGAGAGGTGGACCTGTTCGGACAACCGCTCCCGACGCAGGCTCGGTTCGTCGGACCCGTCCGGCCGCGGCTGGTCTTGACGGACATCACCCTCAACCAGCAGGTCGCCGGCCTGTTCGCCCCCGAGACGCAGCCGGGGTCGGCCGCGGCGCTGGGCGAGCAGCTCGCGAGCGGTTGGAAGCGCTACTTCGCGTGGGAAACCACGTTCGTGGCCCTCGGCGCCCTGCTGCTGCTGGGGATGATCGCCGGTTGGCGCCGGCACCTCTGGAGTTGGAAGAAGACGCTCGTGACCGTGCTCGGCGGCCTGCTCGTCGTGGAGGCCGTGAACGTCGGTCTCATCATGCTCACCGCATCGACCGCCGCCACCGTCTTGCACGACGTGCACTCCTTGGGGGAGCTCGTCGGCCGGAGCGACCAGCCGCCACTCGCTGCGGCGCCGGGTCCTCCGCTCCGCGGCGTGCAGGCTGTCGTGATGGGCGACTCGACCGCCGCGGGCCTCGGCGGTGCACCGTTGCCCAAACCGACCCCGGACGATCAAGCGTGCGGTCGGAGCGCCGACGCGTACGGCGTGCTCCTCGGCCGCGTGAACCGATGGAACGTCGGGAATCTCGCGTGCAGCGGCGCGACGATCCGCGGTGGCCTCCTCGGCTCGCAGTCGGCGGGCGGCATCTCGATCCCTCCCCAGCTCGCCGTGGCGAAGCGGGCCGTCGATGCCTCGGCGGTCGTGATCGGGGTCGGTGCCAACGACCTGAACTGGGGTCCGATGATCCGGCTCTGCGCGGTGTCGGTCACGTGTGACGATCGAGCTTCGACCGTGTTCTTCCAGAAGCAGCTGTCGTCGTTCGCACGCGACTACTACGAGCTGCTCCGCCAGCTCTCCGGCCTCCCCGACGACCCCAAGGTGGTCATCAACCTCTACTACGCGCCGTTCGCTCCGAACGCGGCTTGTCTCACCGGGCTCACGCCGCCGAAGATCACGGTCCTGCTCGACCGGCTCGATGCGCTCAACGCGGTGCTCGCGGATGGAGCGAAGACCTTCGGCTACCTCTCCGTGAAGCCCGACTTCACCGATCACGGGCTCTGCACCGAGCTGCCCTACGTCCAGGGACTGCGGGACGCGGCGCCGTTCCACCCGAACGGGACCGGCCAGCTCGTGATCGCGCTCGCCGACGAGCGGGCGCTCCTCGGGGCGCCGTAGGCTCGGCTGGACGCGTCAGATCGTTCGCACCATCATCGTGCGATGAGCGCGCCGCAGGGCGGGATCTTCGCGCTCGGCACGTCCTCGCACGCGTACCTCGAGTTCGATCTGCGGGAGGGGGTCGCCGAGCTGGCGCTCGCGAGCACCCTCGCCGGGCTCCGCGAACCGCGAACGACGATGGGCGGCGTCAACCTCGTTATGGGGTTCCGACCCACGCTCTGGCGAGCGCTGTTGCCCCAGGCCACGCCGGAGACCCTCGAGGATTTCGACCGCGACGTGGTCGGACCGGACGGCTTCACCATGCCCGCGACGCAGCACGACGCGGTGGTGTGGCTCTCCGGCAGCGCGTACGACGTGATCTTCGACATGTCGCTCGGCGTGATCGGGGAGCTCGGAGCGGTTGCATCGGTCGCCGATGAGACCGCGAGCTGGCCCTATCACCAGGATCTCGACCTCACGGGGTTCATCGATGGGACCGAGAACCCGACGCTCGTCGATGCCGCCGATATCGTGCTCGTCCCCGAGGGGAGCCCCGGCGCGGGGGGCACGATCCTGCTCCTGCAGAAGTGGCGTCACGACGCCGTGACGTGGACCTCGCTCCCCGTCGAGCGGAGGGAGCACGTGATCGGCCGACGATTGCTCGACAGCATCGAGCTGGAGGACAAGCCCGACGACTCCCACGTCGCACGGACGGACCAAGACGTGTTCGGGAAGATCTTCCGGCGGAACACGCCGTACGGGACCGTCTTGGATCACGGGACGATGTTCGTGGGGTTCGCTGCCGACCAACGACCCCTCAGCACGATGCTCCAGAGCATGGCCGGGCTGACGAACGGGACACGTGACGCCCTCACGCGCTACACGACCCCACTCACGGGTGCGTACTACTTCGTGCCCTCCGCCCGAGATCTACGCCTCGACGGCGTCGACGAGGACTGACTCGCGAGGCAGGATCAGCTCGTCCGTGTCGTCGAACGTCGGCTCGTTGAGGCGGAGCGTTCGCGAGAACGCGACCGCCGTGCCACCGAGCAGCGTCGTCATGGTCAGCCCTTGCAGCCAATCGGCCGGTGATGCCGGTGCGATCATCCCGATGCTCCTTCGTGCGGTGTCGTGGGGGTCACGATCGGATGCATCATCGAAGCGCGCGCGGCTGAACAGACGCTGGGAGGGGCCGCAGAAAAGGCTCAGGCTCGTAGGCTGGAGGCTCGTCGACCGACGGAGGTGCGAGCGATGGCTGAGAGCGCGCCGGGGAACCCGGCGGGGAACGCGAAGCAAGCCTGGAACGACGTCGGGGAGCGGTTCTCGTCGTTGGGTCGTCGTCTCTCGGGTCACTACCGGGAGGCCGGCGGAGCAGGCAGGGCGACCGTCGAGGGATCGCAGCGCAAGCTGGAGGAAGCCGCCCGTGAGATCGGCAACGAGATCGGGCGAGCGTTCACAGCGCTCGGCGAGACGATCAACGACGACGACGCGAAGAAGGATCTGAAGCGCGCCGTGAGCGCGATCGGGGACGCGGTCACCGTCACGGTCAGCGAGGCCGGGAAGGCGGTGCGGGGTCGGGGCGCCGACGACGAGCAGCCGCAGCGGCCGGACGGGCGCGCCGACGAGGGACCACCGAGCGCGAGCGGCTAGGCCGTCCCGTGGCGCTGCTCGATCTGGCCCCGCGATCGTTCGATGAGTACGCGGCGGCTGGAGGCGGGCACGGACTGGCGATCGCGCTCGGTGCTTGGCCCGAAGCGGTGATCGAAGAGGTCGCGAAGAGCGGCCTCCGCGGTCGCGGCGGCGCCGGCTTCCCCACCGGTGACAAGTGGCGGGCGGTCCGGTCGGTGGGAGCGGGGCCGCGGTTCGCCGTCTGCAACGCCGCGGAGGGTGAGCCCGCCACCTTCAAGGACCGCACGTTGCTCCGGACGAATGCGTATCAGGTGCTCGAGGGGCTCGCGATCGCCGCCCACGCGGTCGGGGCGGAACGCGCGTTCGTCGGTCTCAAGGAGGCGTTCGTACCGGAGACCGAAGCGCTCGGACGGGCGCTGAAAGAGATGCAGGCCGCGGACGCGCTCGGATCGATCCCCATCGAGATCGTCCTCGGCCCCGACCTCTACCTCTTCGGAGAGGAGACCGGGCTCGAGGAGGTCATCGAGGAGCGGCCCCCACTCCCGCGCACAGTGAGACCGTTCATCCAGGGGTTGTTCGCGACCCCGCCAAACGACAACCCGACCCTCGTCAACAACGTCGAGACGCTCGCCAACGTGCCGCACATCCTTCGCGAGGGCCCCGCCTGGCTGCGTGCGAACGGCACCGAGGACTCGCCCGGCACGATGGTCTTCACCGTCTGCGGTGACGTGCAGCGGGAAGGCGTGTTCGAGCTCCCGCTCGGCTCGCCGATGCGCGCGCTCATCGAGGATGCCGGCGGCGGCGCGCCGGAGGGTCGAACGATCAAGGCGATCTTCCCCGGGGCGTCGAACACCGTCATCGCCCCGGACGAGCTCGATACGCCGATGGACTTCGATTCGCTCCGCGAGGTGGGCTCGGGCCTCGGCGCGGGCGGGTTCGCGGTGTTCGACGACTCGGCATGCATGGTCCAGGCGGCGTACCGGTACTCGCGGTTCCTGGCCGTCGAATCATGCGGGCAATGTCCCGCCTGCAAGTTCGGCACGGGGGAAGCCACCGATGCGCTGGAGGCGCTCGAAGCGGGACGGGGTTCGGACCGGGACGTCGAGCTGGTCCTCGTTCGGTCCCGGAGCTCCACGGACGGACAGAAGTGTGCGCTCCCGACCGGCGAGAGCCTGCTGATGCAGAGCCTGGTCCAGGTGTTCGACGAGGAGTTCCGACGGCACGTCGGGAGGCCCTGTCCCCTCCCGCGCGAGCTCCCGTTCCACAAGATCGTCGACCGGGACGACTCGGGTCGATTCGTGTATGACGGCGACTACGTCCGCAAGCAGCCGGACTGGACCTACGCATGAAGCTCGACGACCTGCTCCGCGAGGAAGACTCCGGGTGGACGGAGTTCCACCGGCTGCTCGACCCGTTGTCGCCGACCGAGGCGGAGACCCCCGGCTACTTCCCGGAGGGATGGTCGGTGAAGGACCTCATCGGGCACCTGGGCAGCTGGCTGGCCGAGGCGGGGATCGCGCTCGAACGGATCGCAGCGGGCACGTACCGGGCCGGCGAGCTCGACATCGACGCGAAGAACGACGAGTTCCTGGAGGCGCTCCGGCCCCTCACGTTGCGGGAGACCCATGCGCAGGCGGAAGCGGCGAGGGCGCACACGCTGCGCACGCTCCGGTCGCTGCCGGAGGTATCGGAGGATGCAGCGTGGTGGATCGAGAAGGCGGGCCCCGCCCACTACGCCACCCATCTCCCCAGGCTACGGGAGTGGGTCGAGGAGCTCCGATCGGGAGCGTTCCCGGCCGGCGATCACGTGTGATCGTTACGCGGACCGATCCTCGATAGGAGGGTCATCGCCGCTCTCGGGCGGATGACCGCCTGCGGCGGCGATCGGCGCCTCCGTGAGCTGGTCGCCGGCCTCGGCGTCCCTCCCCCCTCCTGTGCGTCGCCGAGCGGCGCCCGCCGCGCTCGCGCAGAGCGGATGGCAGTACTTGGACGTGCTGTGCGTGGGACTCGTTGCGCCCGATCCGTACCGCCACAGGAAGAGATGCGGGCGGGCGGGAGGCCCCGGGCAGCCCTCGAAGGAACACACCTTCAGCGAGCGCCGCTCATTCAACACGTTCGCGAACTGCATCCACAACGTGGAGAGCAGATCGGAAGGGGGCCGGTACGCGATGCGGAACGCCCCGCCTTCCGAGACGAGGTACGGGTGCAGTGGAGGGAGCCAGTCGTTCACGAGACCCGCGAGCGTGTCGGCGATCCCGTCGGGCGTGAGTCGAACGTGCAACATCGCGGTGAAGCCGATCTGGCCGTCCGGCTTCGCCAGATCGCGGCTGACGAGCGTCATGGAGTTGCTGTCCCGCTCGAACTCACAGGACATGTTCATACGTGCCGCTCCTCCGAGGATCCCACGCACCCACCGCTCGTCGCGATGGTCGGCGCGGATCTGCTCGGGGTCGCGCGGACGACCCGCCGGGGAGCGGAGGACGTCGACGAGCTCGCCGATCGCCGCGTGGTCCTGGAGGAGGCCCAACAGTCCCACCGCGTAGTCCATGAGGCCACTCAGCCGGATCCAATCCGCGAAGAGCTCCGAGTACATCGCCCCGGGTCGGACCGGGTGGTCGACGAGCAGTTCGGTCCACCCCTGCTTGCCCCGAGCGTCGGAACGTGCGGCCGCCCGGTCGATCCCCAAGCAGCCCCACTCCTCGACGAGCGCGGGAACATCCTCGCGTCTCCACAGCCCGCGGAAGCGCAGGAACTCTTGCCCATCCAAGCGGAGACGCCGACCCTCCCACGCTTCCAACGGACGCGGTCGCGCGCGGTTGCCTTTGACCTCAGCTTCGACGAGATGCTTCTCCTGAGGAACGGGAAGGTAGGGATGAACGGGGGTGGCCCTTCGATGTCTGATGACGTGAGTGATGGCAGAAGGCTACGGAGGTCTTAGGGCCGTCGGTGTCGGGCGGCCGGGTGAACTTGCCATCCCCGAGCCGACCGAGGAGCGACACGTTCGGGCCGGTTCGGGGTCTCGTGGTCGGGGCGAACAGCTGCGGGGAGGGAAGAGCCCCCGCCGAAGGCGGGGGCTCATCCCCGGGCGACGCGGCCGCGTTCACGCGGCCGCGTCGATCACCCCGAACAAGCCGTGGCTCTCGTCGTCCGGACCCGCCGTGAAGAACAGCGAGTTGGTGGGTCCGGAAACGCCGCCGGTTCCGAACTCGAGGGCCCAGAGCCCGTCGATCGTGATCGGGACGCCGCCAGCACCGCGCAGCACGCCGGCACGTTCGAAGCCGCCGTTCGCGTCCGGCGCGTACGCGTTGATCCTGCCGTCGCCGAAGTTGCCGACGAGCAGATCGCCGCTGAAGCGCCCGAAGTCGGCCGGCGCCCATGCGAGCCCCCACGGTGCGTTCAACGCGTGCCGGCTGGCGACACGACCGAGGAACCGCCCCTCGGGGTCGAACATGTCCACGAATCCCAGCCCCGGCCCGGCTACCTCATCGGTCGACGTGGGATCCTGCTTCGCGTACGTGACGAAGATGTCCCCGTTGATCGCCTGGATGCCGAACGGCCCGTATCCGGATGGCAGGTTCGGATCGACGAAGTCCTTCTTGTGGACCCGGTTGAAGGCGGAGTCGAAGACGTCGACGCGGCCGTTGACGAAGTCCGTCGCGTACAGCAGGTCGCCTTGGGTGCCCGTCGCGATCGCGAGACCCTTGTAGACGGCTCCCGCGCCGTGACGGTTGACCACGTTGAACGACATCGTCGAGGGCGCCGGCGGCGGCACGCCGGGGTTCCAGCCGCGGATCGTGCCGAACTCCGTCGCGAACAGGAACCGCGAGGGGCCCGACGCGCCCTCGTGGCTCACGACGAACCCGAGGCCGCCGTTGAACACCGCGCCGGTCGGGGCGCCCGGGACCTTCACGACCAGCGGGATCGCTGCCCCGGTGCCGTCGTACAAGGTGGAGCGATCGGTCCCGTTGTCCGAGACCCACCACGGCGTGGTCGGACCGGCGGTCAGACCCCACGCGTTGACGAGGTTCGGATCCAGGTTCGCGGCCGCGCCCGGAACATCGGAGACGAGGTTCGTTACCTGATACCTGTTGGCACCGAGCGTGTCTGCATGACCCGCAGACGCGGTCGTCACCAACAAGCCCACCACCATCGCGCAGAACAGCGAGACGACGCGCTTCATCGCGATCCCTCCCCTGGCCGGCGCCTGGAGCCGGCGTCGTTCGGTACTACGGACCGCGGCCCGGGGCGGTTCAGGCGACCGACTTCGGATCGGAACGGGCAGCATCGCCGTCCTCGATCCGGCGAAACATGGACACCCGCAGCGTCGCGATCGCCGCAAGCGTCGCGACCAACCCCAGGAAGTAGACATACGTGAGGACGTTCGCGTGGTGGAAGTCGTGCCAGGAGCGCGCGACGGCGACCAGGAGGAGCACGAGACCGATCGCGACCGTATCGAGGACCGCCGTGGCCGCGGACGCACGCCCGTCGGCGGCGATCGCGAGCCAGGCCACGGCCGGGAGCGCGACGAACGCCGCGATCGCCCTCGCCGTCAGCGTGGTGAGTCCCCACGGCCACACGGCGACCGTGCCCTCGGGGTCGAGGTACATCCACACCGCGATCGCACCGAGGACGGCTCCGGTGGCGACCATCGCCCGTCGGATCATCGGCGCGAACATCGCGTCTCGAACCTCCAACGATCCCGGATCGTGGCTCCGGTTCATGAGCCACACGAAGGGTACGACCACGGGCGTGGCGAGGTAGACCCAGAGCCAGAGGTCGAAGGGGAAGGAGCCGTGGCGGAACCGGTTCCAGTGGAGGAACGTCGTTCCGAGCATCATCCACGTGAACACCGTGATCGGCAGGAACCCGAGGCCCACCCGATGCCATCGGCGCTCCGTGAGGACGCGAACGAAGAAGTACAACGCCGAGCCGTACCCGGCGCCCATGAGCATGGCCGTCATCGACGGGTGGATCGTCCATGCGAACCGCCGATCGGTCTGCCCGGGGAGCACGAACAGGACGATGAACGCGAAGACCAAGACCACGATCACGGCGGCCGCGACGACGCGCGTGAAGGGAAGGATCCGGTCGTCCCGCACCTCGGTCGAGCTCACGGGCGTCACCGTAGCGCGCTTATCCTGGGTCCGTGACCACCTCCGTGCTCGTCCTCGGTGCCGGCTTCGGTGGGCTGGAACTCTCCACCCGACTATCCGAGGAGCTCGGTGCCGACGTCGACGTCACGTTGATCGATCAGGCGGACGCGTTCGTGTTCGGCTTCTCGAAGCTGGACGTGATGTTCGGCAAGCGCGAGCCGGACGCCGTGCGCCTCCGCTATGAGGACATCACGACACCGCACGTGCGGTTCCGGCAGGAGTCGATCACGTCGATCGACCCCGAGGCCCGACGCGTCGCGACGGATCTCGAGACCTACGAGGCCGACGTCCTGGTCGTGGCGCTAGGCGCTGACTACGACCTCGCCGCGACGCCCGGGCTCGCCGAGGCCGGGAACGAGTTCTACACCGTCGCGGGCGCCGAGGTCCTCCGGGACAGGATCCCCTCGTTCCAGATCGGAACGGCGATCGTGGGAGTGTGCGGGGCACCGTTCAAATGCCCGCCGGCCCCAAGCGAGGCCGCGCTGCTGCTGGACGAACACCTCCGCGGCCGCGGCGTCCGCGACGACGTCCGGATCCAGGTCGTGATCCCGTTCGGGACCCCGATCCCGCCGTCGCCCGACACGTCGGCCGCGATCCTCGAGACGTTCGCTGAGCGCGGCATCGAGTTCGTGCCCGATCACCTGGTCGCGTCGCTCGACGCAGCGACGAACGAAGCCGTGCTCGACGACGGCACCCGCCTCCCGTACGACCTGTTCCTCGGTATCCCCGTACACCGGGCACCGGCGGTAGTCGAGGCGTCCGGCATGACGGACGGCGGCTGGATCCCCGTCGATCCGGGAACGCTCGCCACCCGATCCCCCGGCGTCTACGCGGTGGGCGACGTCACGAGCGTGGGAACGCCCAAGGCGGGGATGTTCGCCGAGGGCGCGGCCCGCGTGGTCGCGGATCGGCTGATCGCGCGGATCCACGGAGCGAGCGAACCGCCCGGGTACGACGGCAAGGGAGCGTGCTACATCGAGTTCGGCGGCGACGAGGTCGCGCGTGTCGACGTGGACTTCTTCTCGACTCCCGGACGCCCCACCGGCACGTTCGTCGCGCCGTCGATGGCCACGGCAGCGGAGAAGGCGGCGTTCGCGTCCACCCGACGCGCCCGCTGGTTCGGTGGCTGAGCGTGCGAAGGATCGCGGTCGTCCTCGGCATCGGGTTGATCGCGGCCGGAGCCGTTTGGACCTTCCAAGGGTACGGAACGCTGAAGGGAAGCTTCATGACCGGCTCGCGCATGTGGCTGTGGATCGGGATCGCGTGCATCGTGGCCGGCCTGGTGGTGCTCGTCAGCACGTTCGTCGCTAACCGTCCGTGAGCTCCGCGTAGGCGCGGCCGTCACGGGGAAGGAACCTTCGAAGCATCCGAGCACGGAGGGAGGACGTCATGATCGATCTGGGAACGACGGCCTCGGTCACGATCCGCGCCCCGATCGAGGAGGTGTGGAAGGCGCTGACGACGCCGGAGCTGATCGAGCGGTGGTTCTTCGGCGTCGACACGGAGACGGACTGGCAGGTCGGGAGCCCGCTCGTGCACCGAGGCGAATGGCAGGGCAAGCCCTACGAGGACACGGGGACGATCCTGCGGTTCGAGCCGCCCTCGCTCCTCGTGCACAGCCATCGGAGCCCCGCTTCGGGCGTGCCGGATCGTCCCGAGCACTACCAGGAGGTCACCTGGTCGCTCTCGGAGCGTGACGGTGAGACCACCCTCACGGTTGCCGAGACCAACCTCCCATCGCAGGAAGCGAAGGCGATCTCCGAGCAGGCTTGGAAGGCGGCGCTCAGCAACCTCAAGGGACTGCTCGAGACGTAGACCGCCTCAAGCCCGCATCAGGTTCCGCGAGCGAAGAGCTTGCTCAGACCGAGCCAGCGGCCCTTCGCGTCCGGCGCCGGCGCCCAGTCCGGGTTCCTGGCCTTCCGCAGCCGCTCGGAAAGATCCGCCAGGCGAGCGCGGTCGACGCGGTCCGCCGGGGCCACCTGCTCGCCGGCCGACGCCAGCCGCCTCGTGAGCTCGTCGTCGATCTGGCGGGCGATCGTCGGGTACGTGTCGAGGATGCGGGACAGCGTCGCGGGAGCAAGGTGCAGGACGAAGACCTGACCGGTCGCCGTGATCGTGGCCGTCCTGGGGCCGCCATCGAGCACGGCCATCTCGCCGAAGTACGAGCCCGGCCCGATCGTGTCGACCTGGGTTCCCCCGACGGATACCGCCGCCGTCCCTTTCGTCAGGACGAAGAAGCCCTTCCCGGTCTCGCCTTCCTTCACCAACTCGCCGCCACGTTCGTACCCGACGCCGGAGGTGGAACGGAGCACGCTCATCAGCTCACGCCGGGACAGACCCGAGAACAGCGGGACCGCGTGCAGGGTCTCGAGATGCTCCGACCGGATCCACAGGAGCCCGAGCGCGCACGCGACGATGACCACCAAGAAGATGACGCCCGGTACGACCCAGGCGCTCACGGAACCAGCGCCGATCCACGGATCCATCGCGGTGCCCCCCAACCACGAAGGACGCTAGCTCCGTGCGCACCGACGTGTAAATGCCGCGAGCTTCGGATGACAGAACTGTCACCATGTTCGTGAGGAGACCGTCATGCTCGACGAGAGGGAGCTCGCGATGCTCGTGTCGCGGTGCCGCTCCGTGCCGCTCACCCAGAACGAGTACGTCGCGACGGACTTCGTCGTCGCGTTGCTGGAGACCGTCATGGACTACCAGAACGCGACGACGACGGTCCGGCGAGCGAGCACCCACTTCGAGGACAACCGGTGGGACGAGATCCGGACGCTCGACGATCTGGAAGGCGTGCTCGCGCGGTTCCCCGCCGACCGGGACGGGAACGACGCCCTGGCGCAGTACCTGTGGGGGTACCACCACTGGCGACGCGCGCAGGAGCTCCGCGGTCTGGTCGCCTACTTCCGCGAACGGAACGTCACCGATCTGGGCGCACTCCGAGCCTGGGCGATCGCCTCAACCACCGACGATTTCGTGGGTCACATCAAGGGCCTCGGGACCGCCGTGTACCACGGGCTCGTCATGCGCCTTGGTGTGGAGACCGTCAAGCCGGACGTCCACATCCTGCGGTTCGTCGCGGATGCGATCGGCCGACCGGTGAACGAGCTCGAAACCGTCGAGGCGCTCGAGGAGGTCGCCGAGCGGCTCGATCTCAGCCCGCGCACGTTGGACTGGTCGCTCTGGGAATACCAACGAGCGCTGCCTGCGGCCCCGGGTTCGTGGACGGCCGGAACGTCCTTGTGATGGGCTGGAGGGACATGAATATGGCGGGGCCATCCTGCAAGACCGCGTAGCTCGGCTCGCGGCCCACCTCGAGGGGCTCGAAGAGGCGTTCGTCGAACGCTTGGGCGAGCTCGTCGCGGTGGACAGCGGGACGGGTTCGGTCGAGGGCGTGAACGCCGTCGTCGAACGCTGCGCCGGGTGGCTGGGCACCGACGGCTGGACCGTCGATCGGCACGCGGTCGAGGGGCCGAGCGGGCCGTTCGGCGACCTCGTCGTCGCGGAGTTGGACGGCGGAGCGCCGGGGACGGCGTTGCTGATCGGCCACACCGACACCGTCTTCCCCGACGGGACGGCTGCCGCCCGGCCCATGAGGCTCGACGGGGACCGCATCCTCGGCCCGGGGGTCTGCGACATGAAGGGGGGCTTGGTGACCGGGATCCTCGCCGCCGAGGCCCTCCGGTCGACGGGGACCGCCTTCGGCCGGGTCATCTTCGTGCTCAACCCGGATGAGGAGGTCGGCTCGCCCGCGTCGCGGCCGTTCATCGTGGAGCGAGCGCCGCAGGCGGACGCGGTGTTCGTCCTCGAGGCCGCGCGAGAGAACGGCGCGGTTGTCACGGCCCGCAAGGGCATCACGAACGCGCGCATGGAGTTCATCGGGCGCGCGGCTCACTCGGGCGTCGAGCCGCAGAAGGGCAGGAGCGCGGTGCTCGAAGCGGCGCACGCGACGATCGCCGTCCACGCGCTCAACGGGAGGTGGGACGGCACCACCTTCAACGTCGGCGTGAGCCACGGCGGCACGCGGGTGAACGTCGTACCCGAGCACGCCACCTTGACGATCGAGATCCGTTCGACGAACGAGGCATCGCTGAAGGCCGGCGAGGAGGAGCTCGTCCGGCTCGCGGAACGGAACGTGGTGCCCGACGTGACGACGACGCTCGAGATGAGCCGCGAGCACGGTCCGATGGAGCGCAGCGACGGGACCGCAGAGCTGTTCGAGCGTGCGCGTTCGATCGCCGCCCACCTGGGTCTGACGCTGGAGGAGGCCGCGACCGGCGGCGCGTCCGACGCGAACACCACGGCCGCGATGGGGGTGCCCACGCTCGACGGGCTGGGACCCGTCGGCGGCGACGACCACTCCCCCGCCGAGTGGATCCAACGCTCGAGCGTGGTGCCCCGGACCGCGCTCCTGGCCGCGCTGATCGCCTCCGTGGGGGCGACTCAGCCGGAGTAGAGGCCGAACGTCCCTCCTTGCGGGTCGGTGAACATCGCGATCTGGGTCTCCTCGTCCACCTTCATCGCCGGCATCACGACCGTGCCGCCGAGGCCGGCCGCACGCTCCAGGTACTTCGCCAGATCGTCGACCGCCACGTAGATGTCGATGCGCGGCTGACCGTCGGGCGAGCTGCCGATGCCGCCGCGCGCCCCGACGGATGTCCCAGTGTCGAACGAGCCGTGGACGGGGGCTCCGTCCCCACCCGACATGTCCCCTTCGATCGTCCATCCGAACAGCTCCCGGTAGAAGTCCCAGGCCTTCTCCGGCTCGGCGCAGCCGATCTCGACCCAATCGATGGGCGGGTTGTCGCCCGCGGAGACCGGTGACCCGCTTCCGTCCCCCTGGATCAGGCCGATGTGGTTGCCCCACGGGTCGGCGAAGAGTGCGAACGTGACGATGTCAGTCATCTCGGTGACCGGCATCAGGGTTCGCGCGCCCAGGGATCCTGCCTTGTCCAGCAGCGCCTGGATGTCCGGCGCCTCCGCGTAGAAGATGGAGCGCACGGTCCCTTGTGCCTGAGGCTGCGGCTCGGTGATGCCTCCGTTCATGCCGCGTCCGGCATGCGCATCGATCGTGATGTACCCGCCCTCCATCGATTCGGTGTGCCAGCCGAACAGCTCCGAGTAGAACGCCGCCTTCTTCTCCGGGTCCGGACCGATCATCTCGAACCACGTGATCGGGTTGCCCATCGGGTCCTCCTCCAGATCGGGCCGGCCATCGGAGCGACCGAGCGCTGGATCTCAGAGTACGCCAGCCCTCCGACACGCGAGACGCGGTCGTCGCCCGCGTCACGATCCCTGCGTGCGGAGGATCATCGTCGATCGGTGACGCACGGCACGGACACGCTCGAACCCCCGGCATACCGTTCTCCTATCGAACGACGAACGATCGGAAGGAGGATCGAGATGAGCACCCAGGCGATCCCGGTTCAGATGGGACGGAGCTTCGGGTCATGGCGCTACGCGGTGATCGCCGCGATGGTCGCGATCGCCCTAGCGGTCGCGCTCATCGTCGCGAACGCGGGCGGATCGAGCCCCGCCGGCGGATCCGGCCCCACCACGAACACCGGCCCGGCCAAGACCACCACGATCCAGGTTGGCGGCGGACCGGCCCGGTTCCACCCGCTGCCGAACTGAACCTCTTCCAGGCGTCGGGTCCAGATCGCCCGCCCTCCCGAGGGGCGGGCGATCTCACGTCCGTGGGCGGCCAGCCGCCCGGCCCTGCGAAACCTTCACCCACCGTTCGGAGCCTCCTCGCCCTGAAGCCGGCCCTCGGTGGTAAACCGAAGGGGTCACGGCGGCCCACGAGGGCCGCAGGCCAGGGAGGAGGAGCCCATGACGACGCTGAACCGTCGGACGTTCCTGAAGGGTGTTGGGGTGCTCGGCGCGGCGAGCCTTGCGGGCCCGGCCATCTCGAAGGACTGGGCGTTCGCGCGCGGGCCGCTCGGAACCCCCATCACCCCGATCGAGCACATCCTGATCGACTGTCAGGAGAACCGTTCGTTCGACCACTACTTCGGCTACGCGCCGTTCGCCGGAACGTTCGGGCCGCCGGCCGGGTACTCGCAACCCGACGCCACCGGCGTCGGCGTGGAGCCGTACCGTTTCACCGCCCTGTCCACACCCGATATCGGACACTCGTGGCGCGCCGTGCACGGCGAATGGGACGCCGGCGTGATGGACGGCTTCCTCACCACGGACGGCATCAACGCGATGGGGTACTACACCGCGCAAGAGTTGCCGTTCTACTACAGCCTCTTCGACGAGTTCACGCTGTGCGGGAACTACTTCTGCTCACTGCTCGGGCCGACGTGGCCGAACCGCTTCTACACGGCCGCCGGCACGTCGGGCGGGATCACGACGAACGGCATCTGGGGCTTCGGCGTCTTCGACTACCCCATCATCCTCGACCTGCTCGACGCGGCCGGCATCACGTGGAAGGTCTACAACCTTGGATGGGACAGCGTGCCGTACGGCAACACGGACAACGTCTTCGTCTTCTGGAAGCGGTGGGCGAAGGATCAACGGACGCGCGGCAGCAAGGGCGGCTTCCTGAACGACCTCCGGCGCGACCGGCTCCCCCAGGTGTCGTTCCTGGTGCCGAGCTATGCGCGCGGTTGGGACGAGCATCCGCCGGCGGACGTCTCGGTCGGCATGGGGATCCAGGAAGAGCTCGTGACGGCGCTTCGCGCGTCCTCCGCATGGGATACGTCCGCGTACGTCATCACCTACGACGAGCACGGCGGGTACTTCGATCACGTCCCACCGCTGCAGGTCGATGCCTTCGGGCTGGGGATACGCGTCCCGACGTGGGTGATCTCGCCGTTCGCGAAGCCGGGCCACATCGAGGCGACCCGGTACGACCACGTGTCGACGCTCAAATTCATCGAGACCGTGTTCGAGCTGCCGACGCTGGCTTCGGCGAACCATCTCTTCGATTCGTCGACGCCTGGCGGCGCGAACTACGAGGCGGCCAACGGGGCGGCCATCGGCCCGCCGGCCCCGCCCCGGGACGCCCTGGAGGAGATCGGCGACCTGACGGAGTGCTTCACGTTCTGATCGTCGGCCACGACGGGGGGTCACTCGCCGGTACCGGCACGCGGCCGACGACCGTGGTTCCCCGTCCGGGCGCGCTCTGCAGCTCGAGCGAGCCGCGGACCGCGTCAAGACGGTCGGCCATGCCCTGCAGGCCGGTGCCGTAGCGCGTGTCGCTCGGCTCGAACCCCGACCCATCGTCCTCGACCTCGAACACGAGCCGGCCGCCCTCCTCCGATAGGCGGACGACGGCGCGGCTCGCGTTCGCGTACTTCGCCACGTTCTGGAGCGCCTCCAGGCAGCAGAAGTAGGCGACCGCCTCCAGCTCCTGTGGGTACCGGCCGACGCCGTCGGCCGCGATCTCCACGGGCACGGCCGCCTTGCGCGCCTGGGCCTCGAGCGCCGCGGCGAGCCCCCTGTCCGCGAGCAGCGGCGGGTAGATGCCGCGCGCGAGGTCCCGGAGCGTCTCGAGCGCCTCCTGCGTCTCCGTCTGGATGTCGGCGAGCATCGACTTCGCCTCCTCGGGGTCCCGGTCGACGAGCCCCTCGGCCAAGCGCTGCTTCACCGCGAGCGCGACGAGCTGCTGCTGCGCGCCGTCATGGAGGTTCCGCTCCAGCGCCTTCGCGCGCTCGTCCTGCGCCGTGACGATCCGGCGGCGCGACTCACGGAGTTCCTCGATCAACCGGACGTTGCGCAGCACGAGCGCGGCCTGTGCGGCGACATCGCTCAGCAACTGCTCGCGGTCGGCAGCGAGCGGTTCGGCCGGCGGCACGATCACGGAGATCGCGCCCAACAGCTCCCCCGCGTACCGCACGGGGAACGCGTGCTCACGCTCGGGGAAGACGAACCGCTCGGAGTCCCGGATCGGCACGGGCTCCACGGATCCGTTCGACGGCCACGACGCAGCCGGCCGGAGCTCCGATCCGACGCGGATCCATACCCGCGCCTGCGTCGCGCCCACCCCGTCGGCCAGGATCCTGGCCATCCGCGGTAGCACGTCCTCGGTCGAGTACGTCTCGGAAGCGCGCGCCGTGAAGTCGGTGAGGACCTCGTACGGCGTCGCGCGCTTGCCGTAGACGAGCCGGTTGGCCAGCCGCCGCCCGCGCTGACGGACCGGCTGGAACGCGACCGCCACGAGCGCCGCGGCGATCGCGGACAGCAGCGGGCTGCGCTCGTTCCCCACGAGCGCCCCGATCCCGACCACCAGGCCGATGTAGACGACCGTGATGAACGCGACGAGTGTCGCGAAGACGACGGTCCTGCCGATCACGACATCGATCTCGTACAGGCGGTACTTGAGGATCGCGCGCGCGATCGCCACGTAGAGGAAGGCCAGGCCGACGTCCGTGAAGATGCTGAACACGCCCGAGTCGCCGCCGAATGGGACGCTGATCGCGAACGCGATCGCCGTCAGCCCCGCCGCGGTCGCGAACCATTTCAGTTGGAGCCGTTCGTCCCCGGCCGAGCCCTTGAACCGGACCACCGTCGATGCGAACGCCGTCAGGATCGTGAGGGGCATCGCCACGATCACGGCGACGAAGAAGACGACCAGCAACGTGTTCACGGGCCCACTCGTGTTGCCGGTCGAGAACGGATCGTTCCACGACGCCGTGGAGGTGATCAGCGCGACGATCTCGAGCAGCCCGAACAGTCCGAACACGAAGAGCTCCACCGGCCTCCACCGCGGCGATGGGATCTCACCGGTGGGGAACCAGAGGAACAGGAGCACCAAGGCGGTCAACGGGAGCGGCCAGAGCACGTTGCCGATCCAGCCGGCGAGGTTCCCACCCGGGACCGATCCCGGGTCGACACGGACCGCGTGCGTGGCGTAGGCGCCGGCGAACTGGCTGATCCCGAGGGCGAGGCCGACCGTGAGGAACAACCATCCGATGCGGTTCTCGGCCCGCCGGGTGACGAGCAGCACCCCGAGGGCAGGTGTTCCGAGGTTCACAGCTGCGTCGAGGACCGCCGAGAACTTCCACGATTGCACGCCCGCGGGGAGGCTGGCCTCGCGGTCGATGAACAGGAGGACGAGGGCACCGAGCATCAGCACGGTGGAGAGCACGCCCACGATCACGGCCAGGCGACGGACCTTCGATGAGTTCACCGTCGTGATTGTGCCCCCGTTCGAGCGGGGGAGGGAGCCCTGCTAGCGCGAGCTTCCTCTGTGGGGCGAGCACCCCCGGCGGCTCTCCAGCTGCGGCGCGGTGCAACCCGCGGGCTCGCGGTTCGCCACGGTGAGGATCGGCGGCGCTTCGTGGCAGGTATGGGCCACGCGGATGAGCGGGTGGAACTACGTCGCCTACCGGCGGACCCGCGGGACCGCGTCGGTCCGCGCGCTGAACATCCGCGCGTTCCTGAACGACAGCGTGGCTCGCGGTTCGACGAAGGCCGGTTGGTACCTGATCGGGGCCCAGGCCGGGTTCGAGATCTGGAAGGGCGGCAAGGGCCTCGGAACGAGATCGTTCTCGTTCTCAGCGTCCTGAGGCTCCTCACCACCTGGTGAGGGGTCCCGTCATCGCGAACCGCAGGCTCGTTCCGACCCATCCGAACATCCCGAACAAGACGAGCGAAGCGCCCAAGATCTCGACGTTCCGGTAGAAGGCCAAAGCCTGCGCCCGTCGCTGCGCGGGATCCTCGATCGTCCAGAAGCGGTGGAAGTACGCGGCGGCAGGGATCACGAACGCGCCGAGCATCAGGGCGCCGATGTCGGGCCAGATCCCCAAGACGATCGAAGCCGAGCCGGTCCACAGCCACACGCCCGAAGGCCACCCCGCCAGGTACGGGAAGGGGAGGCCGACCTTCTCCGCGGTCGTGATCATCACGCCGCGCTTCGTGAGATGGCCCCAGCCCGACCGCACGAAGAAGATCGAGTACAGCACCCGTCCCACGAGGATGATCGCTCCGACGCCCGCGCTCACCTACGTCACCACTCGGTACAGGCGCCACCGGTCGGGCACGCCCTTCAGCTCGTGCTCGCCGGCATCCTCGAACGAAAGACCGCTGCCGGCGACGAGGTCTTTCACGGTGCTCGATACGAGGATCTCCGAGGGACCGGCCAGTGCGC
Source organism: Actinomycetota bacterium (assembly GCA_005884925.1). Classification (GTDB taxonomy): domain Bacteria; phylum Actinomycetota; class UBA4738; order UBA4738; family HRBIN12; genus AC-51. Next base: position 55,963 of record VAYU01000031.1, read on the forward strand.
TCACTCGCGCCCCGATGTGCACGGCGATCCCTCGCACGTCGCCCGCCGCGAGCTCGATCTCGCCGGTGTGACAACCGGTGCGGATCTCCATCCCGAGCTCGCGAACCGAAGCACCGATCGCCTGCGCGCACCGCACCGCCCTCGCCGGGCCGTCGAACGTCGCGAAGAACCCGTCGCCGGTCGTGTCGATCTCGCGACCCCGGAACCGTTCGAGCTGCCGGCGGATCCGCGCGTTGTGCTGATCGAGAAGCTCTCGCCATCCTCGATCGCCCAGCCTCGAGGCCCTCTCGGTCGAGCCCACGATGTCCGTGAACAACACGGTGGCGAGGACCCGATCCGGTTCCGCCGAGTGCCGAGATCCCGTCAGGAACTCTTCCACCTCCTCGGCAACGTCCTCGGCCCCTTCGAACAAGTTGTGCTTGTCACCGGGAAGCTCAACGAAGCGCGCGCCTGGGATCCTCGCGGCGGCGGCTCTCGCGTGCTCGATCGGCTCGAGGATGTCACCTGTTCGGTGCAGTACGAGGGTTGGGACTCGGATCGTCGCGAAGACGGGCCACGGGTCGATCTCATGCCATATCCGGAGCATCTCCTTCGCTGAGGTGGGGCTCGCTGCGAGCTGGAGGAAGACCTCGTACCAGGCCAGGAAGATGTCGTCCTCGGCGAGTGAAGGATGCGACACCTTCATGTCCCATCGCGCGTACGCACGGGTGCCCCAGTGTTCGTCCACGTGACGGTAGAGCTCTTCGAGGAAGGGGACCCGCTCTGGCGACGGTTGCGCGAGACCGACATCGGGGGAACCCGGATCCATCCCGTAGAGCACGACCGCGTCGGCCCGATCCGGATGGGTGGCGGCGAACATGGAGCACACGAAGCACCCGTCCTCCGTGCCGAGGAGCACGATCCGTTCCGAGCCGACGGCATCCATCACGGTCACGAGGTCGTCCGCCAGATCCTCGAGCGGCGGAAGGTCCTGCGGCGAGAAGCGGTCGGACAGCCCCGTGCCGCGCCTGTCGACGAGGATCAGCCGCGAGAACGACGCGAGCTGCTCGAGGAAGCGGGCGTAGGAGGGCAGTTCCCATTGCCAGAACAGGTTCGACGTGTAGCCGGGAAGATAGAGCAGGTCGATCGGACCGTCGCCGAGGACCTGGTATGCGATGTAGACACCCTCAGAGGTCTTCGCGTACCTGGTCTCCGGTCTCTCCACCGTTCGGATCCCTTCCCCGGACGGAACCGCGTTACGTCACCGCACGGTCGAGATGCCAGCGGTCGGCCACGCCCTTCAGCTCATGCTCGCTCTTGGTTCGTCTTCGGAGGAGCCACGCGCATCCTGCCCCCGCCGGGACGGCGCGGCAACCGGCGCGCCAGAGCGCTACGGGTGCCCGACGCGATACGTCAGGAAGACGAAGCGTTCGTCATGTTCGACGGCCTGCAGCGTCAGTCGCTCGGCGCCGAGGCGCCGCGGAAGGAGCGGCGCCCCGGCGCCGAGCATCACCGGCGCGACCCCGAGCAGGATCTCGTCGAGGAGACCTCGGTCGCCGAACTGGCCCACCAGGTCGCCGCCGCCGACGAGCCAGATGTTCCGGCCGTCGGCGGCGGCGACCATCTGTTCGTGGATGGGCCCGACATCGCCCCGGACGAACGACAGCGCGGCCGCGGGGACCGGAGGCAGGTCTCGGTGCGTGAACACCCAGCACGGCGTGTCGCCGTAGAACTCGCGCCACTTCCCCGGATCGTCGAGCAGCCCCTCGTGCGCGAGGACCCACTCGTACGTCGTCGCGCCCATCGCCATCGCGCCGACATCGGCGAAGAAGCGGCCGAACCGATCGTCGGCGATACCGTTCGACGCGGCCTGGAAGAGCCACTCGAGTGAGTTATCCGCATCGGCGATGAAGCCATCGATGCTGGTCGCCGTGTAGTACTGGGTCTTCGTCATCCTGAGGGTCGGCGCGCCGAGTGCTCCTGGAGCCGCACCTCGACGATCTTCTTCACCAACACGGCGGGGATCGGCGCGTCCGCCGGGAAGCGAAGCGTTCCCTTCCCGGAGAAGTACGGCGTGAGCTCGTCGCCGAGCGCCTGCATGACCGCAGTGCTGGCGGGATAGAGGCTGCAATGGTCCTTGAACGCGGCGTAGGACACCAGGAACCGACCATCCTGTTCGAACGCCGGCATCGCGTAGCTGATCTTCTCGGTCGCCTGGGGTGCGGCGGCTCCGATCGTCTGTCGGAGCTCCTCCAGCGCGGCGCGCTGCTCATCCGGAAGGGCGGCAAGGTAGTCCCCGATGCTGGTCGGTGCGGCCATCCGGGCCTCCTTGTTCGTGGCGCGAACGAGGGCTTCACCCTTTCACGAGGATGCCGGTAGCGTAAGGCCTTGCGTGCCGCCACCCCCGAGGCGGCAGAGGAGGGGAAGCGGCGGCGATACCTGCCCGTACCTGGGCGGGCTCGATCAGAACATCTACGGCGCGGTCACGCCGTAGATCGCGGGATGCCGAAGGGCCGGGCCCAAACGGGCCCGGCCCTTCGGTTCGCATTCGCCTCTCGAGCACTTCCGCCTCTCTCGAGGCTCGTCCGGTAGACCAGCCGGAACCCGGAGGTCGGTGAACTGGTGTGGATTCTGCCGGGTCACCCGGCAAAACCGGGCGGGGCGGTGGCCCCGGCCCAAGAGTGACGGCTCAGCAGCCAGTCACCTCGAGGGTCTCACGCTGTTCATGCAAGCAGGACCACCTCCTTCCTCTCGTGCGCACATGGTGCCGCGGACCCGCGCGTATGGCAACCACCGGCCGGGGCCGGCCCGGCCGACGCCGGTAGGATGCGCCGATGGCCGCCCCCGATCCCGCCGAGCTCCCGAAGATCATCGATCTGGCGTCGCGTGAGGCTGCGCGGTACCTCGAGTCCATCGCCGATCGGAACGTGCGTGATCCCCGGGCCGAGGAGGTGGCCGCGTCCTTCCGCGGCGAGCTCCTGGAGGACGGCGTCGGCGCAGAGCGGGCACTCGAGGAGCTCGTCGCCGGCATCGACGGCGCCGTGCATTCGGCCGGGCCGAGGTTCTTCCACTTCGTGAACGGGGGCGCGACGCCTGCGGCGTTGGGCGCGGACTGGCTCGCGAGCGCGCTCGATCAGAACACCGGGGCCTGGGTCGCGTCGCCGCTCGGCGGCGAGCTCGAGTGGATCGCTCTGAGCTGGCTGCGTGATCTGTTCGGATTGCCGGCCGAGTGGGGCGGCGTGCTCACGACCGGCGCCACGATGGCGAACTTCGTCGCGCTCGCGTGCGCGCGCCGGTGGTGCGGGCTGCGGCACGGTGTCGACGTCGACGATGTCGGGCTGTCGGGGCTGCCACCCATCCACGTGTTCGGCAGCGGGTACGTCCATCCGAGCGACGTGAAGGCGCTCGGGATGCTCGGCATCGGGCGCGCCCAGGTGCACAAGCTCGCTCGCGACGGCATCGGTCGCCTCGACGTCGAGGCGCTCGATGCCGCGCTCGCGGAGCTGGACGGCGCTCCATCGATCGTGATCGGAAGCGCCGGCGAGGTGAACGCCGGCGATTTCGATCCGATCGCGACGATGGCCGACCTGGCGGAGCGGTACGGCGCGTGGTTCCACGTCGATGGTGCGTTCGGGCTGTTCGCGGCGCTGTCGGACCGAACCCGTCATCTCGTCGAGGGCATCGAGCGCGCCGACTCCGTGATCGCCGATGGCCACAAGTGGCTGAACGTCCCGTACGACTGCGGGTTCGCGTTCGTCCGCGATCCGTCGCTGCAGCCGAGCGTGTTCGGGGAGGGCGCCGCCTACCTGCCGGCGTTGGACGACCCCAAACCGAACTGGGGTTACCTCGGTCCCGAGATGTCCCGGCGCTGCCGGGCGTTCGCCGTGTGGGCGACGCTCCGCGCGTACGGGCGGAACGGGCATCGGGCGATCGTCGAGCGGAGCCTCGACCTCGCGCAGCGGCTCGCCGCCATGGTGGACGAGGCGGACGACCTCGAGCGCCTGGCCGACGTTCCGCTCAACATCGTGTGCTTCCGTGCCCATCCGAGGGGCGTCCCCGAGGATCGGCTCGATGAACTCAACCGCAGGATCGCTGCGGCCGTGATCGCGGACGGGCGGGTGTTCTTCGGGGCGACCGCGTACGACGGGAAGGCGGCCTTCCGCCCGGCGCCGGTGAACTGGCGCAACCGCCCGGAGGACATGGATCTGATCGCAACGGTGGTTCGGGAGCTGGCGGCAGAGCTGGCTCCGACCCGCTCGTCGTGATGGCCTGAGCTCGCACCATCCTGGCGTTACATCCTCCCACGCCCCGGCGGAGACCTGGGTCGATCCGACCGAGGAGACATCTCTGTGGCCGACGTTCGACGCATCTCTCCAGCCGAGCGCTCGGAGGGAGAGCCGACGCCCGGGATGATCGGGGAAGAGGCGGTCACGACCGCGATGATGTGAGCCGGCCGGTTCGGACGGTCGCAGGTGGCGGTCGAGCTACGCGATGGTTTGCGCGAGGATGTGGCGGTACGCGTACTCGTCGTCGTGCCACGGGCCTTCCAGCTCGTCGAGGATCGCGAACCCTGCCCCACCGAGCCATGCCCTCACCTCGTCGAGGCTCGGGTAGTAGTGGTAGTAGGCGGGCGACCCGTCGGACGCCTCCCACATCACCTCGCCGTCGACGACCGGGAGCCCGGCTCCGCGGGCCGCGTCATTCATCGAGCGGATCTCTTCCGGCGGCACCAGCTCGACCGTGAGGTACAGCCGCCCCGGCCGATGGAGAGCGTCTCGGAACCGCTCCAGGACGCGGGCCAGTCCTCCGGTGGCACGAACTCCATCGCGTCGACGCACATCACGCCATCGAACCGGTCCCGGTACGGCAGATCCTGGAGGTCGTGCTTCTCGATCGTGGCGTCCGAGAAACTCGCCTGGGTCTTCGCGAGGTGGACGGCGGACGCGTCGACCGCCATCACCGATCTGCCGCTCGCGAGGACCGCGCCGACATACCTGCCGATGCCACACGCCGCATCGAGCACCGATCCGCCGGGCGGGAGCATCGAGAGCAACCGGTCGACGTAGACCCTGTGGGCGTCGTCGGTCTCGCGCCAGTACGGCTCGTTCGCGGTGTCGGTGGCGTCTTCCTGGCGCTCGTTCTCGCGCCGGAGCTCGTACAGCCATGCCGCCCTGCCGGCGGCCGACGACGACCCTCGATGGCGCTCGCCCATCTCAGGCCAGCTCCCCGGCTGCCTTGGGACGTATCCGTCCGGCTTCGACCATCCAGCGGATCATGTCGGTGAGCGTCTCCTCGAGCGATGGCGGCTCCACGCCGAGCTCCGCCGCGGTGCGCGAGTCGTCGGTCCTCGGGTCCTGCGTCGCGATGTAGATCCCCTCGTGCGCCAGTGGCGCCTTCCCGGGCAGGAGCCGCTGCACCCCATCCATGAGCCGGCCGAACCCCATAGCCACCGGTCTCGGCGTGGGGATGGCGGGGAGCCGCCGACCGGTCAGACGCCGGAGCAGCGCGAAGAGCGCGTTCCATCCCGTGTCGTGGCCACCGACCATGAACCGCCTCGGCCCCTTGCCCGGTTCCACGGCCGCAGCCAGGACCGACGCGACGTACCGCACGTCCGCGATCGGTAGCCCACCGCTGATCGCGAACGGAAGCCGGTTCCTGAGGATCCCCGAGAGCAGCCGGCACGACTCACCGCAGTACGGATCGTGCGGCCCCCAGATGCTGCCGGGGGTCACGCTGACGACCGGATAGCCCTGCTCCTGCTGCCGCCGAGCCACGACCTCCGAGTCCGCCTTCGACCGCGCGTACGATGGCGTCGGATGCCCAACGGGGCTCTCGGGCCCGAGCACGTCGGTCGAGGGAAGCAGACCGACGTAGCTCGAGACGTACACGATCGGATCGACCCCCGCCCGTCGCGCGGCGCCGAGCACCGTCTCGGTCCCACGCACGTTCGTCGCGGCGATCGTGGGCGCGTCACGTGGATCGAGCGAATACACCGATGCGGCGTGCACCACGGCGTCGCATCCGACCAGCGCCGCATCGATCGAACCGGCGTCGGTGATGTCCCCGGCCGTGACGTCGGGAGCCGACACCCCGATGGGACCCAGCGACGTCGCCACGCGGTCCGGCGAACGGACCAGCAACCGAACCTCGTGACCGGAGCGTACGAGCGCGGCCACCGCATGGGAGCCGACGTATCCCGTCCCACCCGTCACGAGCACGCGCACCGACCGAGCCTAGCGGTCGGGATCGACCCCCGGGCTGCAAGCGGTCACTCGATGTCGATGAGGACCTTGCCCACGGCGTTTGCCTCCACGGCCGCATGCGCCTCCGCGGTCCGTTCCAGGGGGAACCGGTGCAACGGCAACCCGGCCTCGGCGCCGACCCGGAGCGCGCCCGCTCCCACAGCGTCCTGCACGTCTGCGATCGCCTGCTCCTTGGCCTTCGCCGGCATCGTGTAGACGAGGACGATCTGGAAACGCGTATTGGTCGTCATCGCCGGATCGATCGCGATCGTGAGATCGTCGCGCTCGCTCGCGTAGATCGCCACGGTTCCGTTCCGTGCGATGACCGCCTCGTTCAGCGCGGCGTTCGTTGCGGGAGCCACCTCGACGATGATCTCCACCCCCTCCGGGGCAGCGGCTCGAACCGCCTCCACCGCCCCCGGTTCCCGATAGTTGACGACGTGCTGCGCCCCCGCGGCCCAGGCGAGCGCAGCCTTCTCCGGTGTACTCACCGTCGTGATCACCGTGGCGCCGGACCAGACCGCGAGCTCGATCGCGGCGTGGCCGACCGCTCCGGCGCCACCCGCGACGAGCACCGTGTGTCCGTCGAGCGTGTGGGGGCCGAGCCCGGCCGGACCGTCGACGCCGACCGTGAGGCATCGATGCGCGGTGAGGGCGGGGATGCCGATGCTCGCACCGAGGTCGAACGACGCTCCCTCGGACAGGGGAACCGCGTGCGAGGCTGGGAGGGCCACCAACTCCTGGGCGCTGCCGTTCGCCCGGTGCCTGGCGGCTTCCCACAACCAGACCCGCTCCCCCACCCGACCGGCATCGACGTCGGCTCCCACCGCCTCGACCGTCCCGGCACCGTCCATGTTCGGGACGACTTCGGGGAAGGCCAGCGGCCGTCCGGGACCGTCTCCCCTGCGCGCCTTCCAGTCCGTCGGGTTCACGCCCGACACGGCGACCCGGACGAGCACCTCATCCCGGCCCGGCGTCGGATCGGGTCGGTCGACGAGCTTCAGTACGTCGTGACCGCCGGTCTCGGTGTACACGATCGCTCTCATGGGGGCCGATGGTAGCGTGGGCTCAGTCGACCGAACGGGCGAGAGCGATGGGCGACGACCAGCGCGCGGATGACGAACGACTCATGGCGCGGGCCGAGGAGGCCTTGACCGAGATCAAGGTGTCGCAGGGACTCTCGGAGCCTCACGCCGCGGTCCTTGCCGCGCTCCGGATCCGCCTGAAGGGCGATCAGGGGAAGAGCCTCGAGGACCTCCTGGCGGCCGCAGAAGACGAAGGGCCGAAGCTCGACGACTTCTTGTCGAAGGGCGAGAAGCCGAAGCGCTCGCTGGACGACCTCCTGGGGTAGGAGCGCGTCGCGTCAGAGCTGCGCGTACAGGTCGTAGTTCGCCGCCACCTTGGCGATGTTGTCGACGACGTACGCCCCACCCACACATCCACGGCACCACATCGATGCGTTGATGGCGCGCGCGGTGCTCATCGGATCTCGGCACGCGGCCAGCTCCGACAGGATCGCCCCGTAGCCGAGCCCCGCTCCGTTGACGAGGGTGTACCGCGTCCCCTGCAGACCCTGGTCCAACGAGGCGTAGTTCTGCACGCCGGCGGAGTTGAAGGTGGTCGACCCCGGCATGGCTAGCGTGTCAGCGAGCGGGTTCCACGCCGCCTGGGTGAACTCGGAGTATTGCCAGGCCACCAGCGTGATCTTGTTCGCCTGGCACCCGGGCGCGCCCACCGTTCGCAGGAACAGCCCGGCCCAGGCCCCGTACGCCACGTGGCCGGCCCCCTGGAACGCGGTGCCGACGGCCGCGAGCGCCTCGGCGCGGAGCTGCTTGTGGAGCTTGGCGATCAGCGTGACGATCTCCGTCTTCGTCCGATCGAGCTCCGCCAGCACCGCCTGCTGGTCGGCGATCGCTCCGGCCTGGGACGTGCGCTCCGCGGCGAGCTGCGCCATCAGCTCGACCTGCTGGGAGCGAAGCGTGTTCAGGTCGGCGGTCTTGAAGGTGAGCTCCGCCTTGACGTTCTCGACCCGGGTCGCCAGATCGACGTTCGACTGCGCCACGATCTGCCCGGTCGCCAGGAGATCGCCGAGGTCCCCCATGGAGGACGAAGAGAGGAGCGACCCAAGCAAGGCCTCCTGCATGTTGCCCGCTCCCTGCATGAAGAGCGTCCGGGCCATCGCGTTGAGCTTCGTCTGCAGCAGATCGGCTCGGGCGGCCGCCGTGACGAGATCGTGCCGGATCGACGCCAGTTCGGCATCGATCTGCGCGACCCGGCTCGATGCGTCCGCGATCCGGGCTTCGAGCGCGTACAGCTCGTCTTGCAGGGTCCGTGCTTGCGCCTCTTCGGAACCGATCTGGCCGGTCAGTGCCGTCAAGCGGCTCTTGGCGGCGTCGAGCTTCGACCGGGTGGATGCGGGCGCGGAGCCCGTGGAGCTCGCCAGCAGCGCGATCGCTGACGCGGCAGCGACCAGAGTGCGGGCGATCCGCCCCGGGGATCCTGATGGATGCGTGAGTGGAGGCATACGGGTTCGCAGCAACCTACTGCCGTGGTCGTCGGAAGGCCACTCCATCGACCGCGCGTGGTTGCGGCCTGGATGCCCGAGAACCGAAGATGCACCCGTGGCGATCCCCGAGACCCGGTACGCGAAAGCGCCGGACGGAACCTCCATCGCGTACCAAGTCATCGGCGACGGACCCGTCGACCTCGTCCATGCAAGCGGCATCTGGTCGAACGTCGAGATGATGTGGGAGGACCCACCGTGGGCCCACTTTCTCGAACGTCTGGCCAAGTTCTCGCGGCTGATCCTGTTCGATATGCGAGGCGTGGGACTCTCAGACCGCGGGCCGGGGCCGCCGGTGCTCGAGCTGCAGCGGGACGACGTCGGCGCCGTGATGGATAGCGCGGGAGCAGCGGACGCGATCGTGTTCGGCGGAGCTCGAGCGGCGACGATGGCGATGCTGTTCGCAGCGACCCATCCGGACCGCACGAAGGCACTCGTCCTGTACGCGCCGGTCGCGAAGACGGTCTCGACGCCCGACTTCCCGTACGGCAAGTCCCCGGAAGAACAGGGCGCGTTCTTCCAACGGTTCGTCCGGGAGGTGGGAACCGGGCAGAACCTAGAGCTGCAGGCGCCGTCGGTCGCTTCCGACGAGCGCTTCGTCAGGTGGTGGGCGAGGTTCGAGCGGCTCGTCGCGAGCCCGAGCGCCTACGAGGAGCTCGGGCGGATCTTCACGGACGTGGACGTTCGCGACGTCCTACCGGCGATCCACGTCCCCACCTTGGTTATCCATCGGAAGGACGACGCGATCGTCCTGGAGCGACAGGCGCGCTACGTGGCCGACCAGATCCAGGGTGCGAGGTACGTGCAGTTCCCTGGTCAGGATCACCTGCCGTTCGTCGGAGACGCAGACGCGATCGTCGACGAGGTGGAGCAGTTCGTGACCGGAAGAGGGCCGATCCGGGAGATCGACAAGGTGCTCGCGACGATCCTGTTCACCGACATCGTCGATTCGACCAGGCGGCAGGCGGAGCTCGGCGATCGGGGATGGAAGAAGCTCCTCGAACAACATCACGCGATCGTTCGCGGTCTCCTCAGACAAAGCCGAGGCGAGGAGCAGGACACGGCGGGCGACGGCTTCTACGTCCGTTTCGATGGCCCGGCGCGAGCGATCCGCTGCGCCCAAGACATCGTCGAGTCGATCCGCCCGCTCGGGATCGAGGTCCGCGCAGGCCTCCACACCGGCGAATGCGAGATCGTCGACGGGAAGTGCAGCGGTCTGTCCGTCTCGATCGGCGCTCGGGTGATGGCGAACGCCGGACCATCCGAGGTGCTCGTGTCACGGACCGTGAAGGACCTGACCGCCGGATCGGGCTTGACCTTCCTGGATGCCGGCGAGCACGAGCTCAAGGGCGTCCCCGACCGCTGGCACCTCTACCGCGTCGTCAGCGAAAGACCCTAGGCGACCTTCACGGAGCGGGCGATCAGCGACAGCGCCGCGACTCCCATGCCTGCAGCCAGAGCGAACGCGAGCGGACGCCGGATGCGGCGGGCGACGATGAAGGACGCGAAGCCGACGACGACGAGCGTGAGACCCGCAACGAGCGGGAGCCTCGCGAAGCTCGCGTCCGGAGCGACGATCTCGGCCTGGATCGGAGGGAGGACCGAACCATCGCCGAGCGGGAGTGGATGGCGGAGCGCAGCCAACCCCTGATCCTGGGTGGCATATCCATCGCGCACCATCGAGGTGAGGACCTGGACCTGTCGCTCACGCGCGAGTGACGGATGGAGCAGTGGGTCGTAGCCGGACGGATCTTGGATGATCCCTGCCAGCACGCTCGCGCGTGCGAGATCGAGGCGCGACGGGCTGATCCCGAAGTAGCGTACCGAGGCCGCTCCGACCCCGTACGCGCCGTCCCCGAAGTACACGCTGTTGAGGTAGAGCTCCAAGATCCGTTGCTTCGAGAGGTCGGACTCCAGGCGGATCGCGACCGCGGCGTCCTGCAGCTTCCGCCACGGCGAGTCGTCGTTGCCGCCCAGGTACAGGACCTTCGCGAGCTGTTCCGTCAGCGTGCTGCCGCCCTGCGACAGCGTGAGGTGGCTCGCGTCGTAGGCGAACGCTCGGGTGAGACCGATCACGTCGATCCCGTGGTGGCGGAAGAAGCGCTCGTCCTCGGTGGCGACGACCGCCTGCTGGAGGACGGGCGAGATCGCGCGAATTGGGACGAACCGACCGCCGACCGCGCGCAGCCGCGCCAGAACGATCTCCTTCGGTCGCGCCGGGGCCGGGGCGGTGACCCACGCGCCGACCAGGACGGCCGACATGAGGATCGCGATGCCGGCGACGCCGACCAGCAAGCGTCTGCGCCACAGGGGTCGTCGCCCGACAGTCCCGCCCGGTCGTTCGGCCTCCACATCCGAACGGTAGGCCTGAGCCACCGTCGGGCGGAGGCTGTGGTGTGACGTTTCGGTGGCGCCGAGCGCGTCAGGTCGGATCGGCGGAGCGCGCGACCGCCACCAACCGAGCGATCAGGGTCACCGTCGTCGTGACGACGATCGCGACCAGCCCCCATACCGGCCGCCCCGCCACGGCGGCGATAGCGACGAGCAGCAGCCGTGCGTCCCTGCCCCCGAGCAAGAGCCGCAGGCGATCCTCCGGCGCCTCGCGCATCCCGAGCGCGCGGATCCGATCCTTCGTGGCCATCGAGAGCAGGCTGCCCGTCAGCGCGCCGACCGCGAGGCCGATCGCCCAGACGTCTCCGATCATCCCGTCGTGAACCACCCAGATCGCCAGACCGGCGACGACCATGGCGTCACCGATCCGGTCGAGCATGCCGTCCATGAGCGCCCCCCACGCGCTCGTCCGGTATTGGAGCCGGGCGATCTCGCCATCGACCCCGTCCACCACCGAGCCGAGCTGCACGAAGATGCCTCCCGCGATCCCCTTCCCGAGGGCGAGCGATGAGCTTCCGATCGCGCACAGGAGGAGGGCGATGACCGAGATCGCGCCGGGGCTGGGACGGAACCGTGAGATCGCCATGGACATCCGCGTGGAGATCGGCCGGTTCAGGAACCGCGAGACCGGACCGTCCGCGGGCTTGCGCAACGACCGACGGACCGACCGCCGCGCCGCGCGTACGTCCACCGGCGTGTCCAGGTCGTGCCACCAGGCGCCGGGCGGAAGCGGGACCGCAGCGATGGGATGGAGCGCCGCGAACCGGCAGATCGCCCCGCTGAGCGAGGCGTCGCCCTCGGCTGCTGCCCGTCGTTGGGCCTCGAAGATCGCGGGCGACAGCACGAACGCCCCGCAATCGACGGGCAGTTCGGACAGCTCCTTCGAGAACTCCAGGGCACGGCCATCCTCGATCCGCACCCGGGTCCCCTCCGACCAGATGACGGGGTCCGGATGCTCGTCCACGAGCACCGACGGCCGAGAGGCCGCGACCAGCTGGTCGGTCGCGCCGTCGGAGAACACGTGATCCGCGACCATGACGACGAACAAAGGATCGTCGACCAGCTCACGCTCAGCGGCCGCGAGGGATGCGCCGTTGCCTTCCATCCATCGATCGGCGAAGAGGGTTCGCACACCACGACGGGCGATGCGCTGGACCAGTCGCTCCACGGACGTCGATCGTGCCCCCACGACCACGATCACGTCCTCGATGCCGACGGTGAGCAGCCTCCCAACCGCGCGTTCGATCAGCGAGACGCCGCCCAGATGCAGGTGCGCCTTGGAACCTCCGGCGGTGAGAGCTCGCATCCGCTCCGACCGCCCGGCGGCCAGGACGACGGCCCGCCGCGACCGGGCCAGCCCCAGCGTGGACTCCGCGAACCCGTCGCGAAGGCGAGACGCCTCGTCCGTGCCCCCCACCCCCGATCCCCTCTCTGGTCGAGCGAGCATAGGCGAATGACCCCGCCGCGGATACCCGGGGCGTTACGTGAGGGGGAACGGCGGCTGCCACCACCACGGCTCGTCGCTGACGTCGATCGCCGCCACCCACTTCACCCACCAGAACCCGCGGTGCCCGGGCGCGACGAGGCGGGCTGGAGCACCGTGGCCGGCGGACAGAGGTGCCCCTCCGACGTGCGTCGCCAGGAGGAGCGCAGAAGCATCGGAACGCGGGAACCGACGGCTGTAGCCGGTGACCGACCGGACGACGATCGACTCGCCGACCGCCCCGTCGAGCAGGCGGTCCAGGCGCGCGCCTCGCCACTCCTGCTCGGCGAACCACCCGCCCGTGCAATCCAGCGTTGCGCGAAGCGTGTCCCCGAACCTGGCGAGTTCATCGACGGGATAGGTCCGAGCACCGTCCAGCACGTGCAGCCGCCACGACGCCGGATCGAGCTCCTGCACGGAGTCGTGGAGCCACTGCGTGACCGGCATGCCGGTCGGAACGCCCGACCCCGTTTCGAACGAGCCGGTCATCCGCCGACCGGCCCCGCGTGCGCCGGTCGCCCGGAGCACGCCGGCGAGCGCCAACCAACCCGCCGCTCCGGCACCCAGGATCGCGCCGCTCCGGAGCAGGTTCCTCCGTGAGAGGTCGGTCATGCGAGGGCGCACGGGTCGCTGGAGGATATGCGCAACGCCGACCGCGATGGCCGCGACCGCCGTCGCGACATGGATCCCGAGGGGCGAGAACGTCCCGACGGACCGAACGATCCCCGTGACGTGGATGATGGCTGCCACGATCGAGGACACGATCAGTACGGCGAGCGCGATCGCGGTCCCTCTCCCGGGACGCCTGCGCGCGAGACCCCGTCTCGCGATCGTTCGCTTCCACGGTGCGAGCACGACGATGCCCAGACCGACGATGCCGTGAGCGATCACGACCCAACGGACGAGCGCCGACCCAACCAACCACGAGACCAGCCCCGTCACGAACGCGAGGACCAACAGCGCGAGGAGTGCGAGGTTCGTCCGTCGCCCGGCCACGACCTCATCGTGCCACCAACGTGCACCGGTACGCTTCGGTCACGGGCCTTGGGGGATGGGGTTGCCCCGTTCGTCCTCCCGGTTACGACCACCTTCCGGCGGGAGGAGGACACATGGAAGATCGTGCACCGGCACGCGGACCCGATCTCCACGGCAGATCCTGAAGGTCCGCTGCGCGCCTCGTAGATACGTCTCCTTTCCTGAAACGCGAGACGGGCGGGAAGGGGCTAGCGCTCCGGATCTTCGGTGTTCAGCTTCCGTGAGCCGATCCGCAGTGCGAGCGAGCCGACCAGCAGCAACGCGATCATCGCAGCCGCGACCCAGGGGACGTCCTCCGCCCCCGTGAAGGCAACGTGGCCCACCGGGCTCGTGCCGGACTCACCCTTGACCGTTGGGCCCCTCGTGGGAGAACTTCCTCCACCCCCGCCGACCGATGAGGTCGACGAGCTGGAGGATCTTCCGCTGCTCGACGATGACGTGGGCGGCGAAGTCGTCGAGGTCGAGCTCGAGGGCGGTGGCGTCGTCGAGCTCGGACTCGGGCAGTTGGTTCGGTCCGTGGTGGCCTCGTCTGAGAAATAGACGTGGTCAACCGGCAGGCCGAGCCGGATCCGGTAGAAGTGAGACTCACCGAGCGGCACCTCGTAGGTCCGCTGGACCCGCTCGCCGGGGGCGAGTCGCCCCTCCTCGACGAGCCGTCCATCGATCCTGATCAGGTACCCGAGCGACTTGTCCTGCGTGTTGTGGGCGCTGACGATGGTCGTTCCGTCATCGCAATCCCCGGCGATCACCACGACCTCGTCCGACGGCCCCGGGTCGGCATGTGCCACGACCGGGAGCGCAACGAGAACTCCGATAGCGAGCAGCAACAACCGTTTCATGAGCCCATCCCCTCCGAATGGTCTTCACCAAGCTGCGTGGCGACCCCAGGCGCCACCCTCCGGTCCCCCGGTCATTCTCCACCCGCCCCTCTCCTCTCCGGTGGAGCGTTCGACACGAAATCTCCGTACCCGAGGCGTGACCGGCCAAAACGCCTGACTTCCAGCGTTTCCGCAGGGCGGATAGATTCGACGCCTTCGACCTCGAACATCTCAGGGAGGGATCCGATGTCGTCCAACGCCACCGTCCCCGTGCCGCCCATACCGCCGGATCAACCGCGCGACGATCTGGGACCGCTCCCGCGCATCGCCCGGCCCTTCGTCGACTGGGTCGCGAGGATCCGGGCGACCGTTCACACCAAGCTGCTCGCGGGGTTCCTCGTGATCGCCCTCCTCCTGTTGTCGATGGGCGTCCTGTGCATCGTCGTGCTCGACCGCGTGAACCGGCAGGTGGAGACGCTGACGGCCCTCAACCGACAGACCGACCAGGCCAGGGAGATGATCTATGAGGTAACGGCCCAGAGCCATTACCGCGCGATGGCGCTGCTGACGGGTGACCAGAGCTGGACGGGGAAGATCGACCAGGCGAAGGATCTCTTCGTCCAGAACCTCGCCGAGCTGCGCACGTACGCCGTACCCGACAGAACCGCCTTCTTCGACGACCTCCAGGCCGCGAACGATCGCTTCACGCTGATGAGCAGCCACGTGACGGCCCTGGACGAAGCCGGCGAACGAGCGCAAGCGATCGACATGCATATCGACTTCGAGCACACGCAATCCCACGTGCTGGAGAATGCACTGAACTCGCTCATCGCCGATTCGCAGCAGCGCGCCATCACGGAGACGGCGGCCTTCGCGAGCCATCGTCGCTTCCTGACCCTTGCGGTCGCGACGTTCTCCGGCATCACACTGCTGGGTGCCCTCGTGCTCGGGGCGATCCTGTCGTGGTCGCTGATCCGCCCGGTCCGGAGGGTCGATTGGGCACTCGACCGGATCGCGAACGGCGATTTCAAGACACGCGTCTCCGTGCCCAATCGAACCGCACGGCAGAGCAGCTGGCAACGCTGTACACCGCGCTCGAGACCCTCAACACCGGTCTGCAGGCCACCGTCGATACGAAGGTCGCGGAGCTGGAGCGCGCCTCGCGCCTCAAGCGCTACCTCTCGCCGCAACTCGCCGAGTCCATCCTGTCGGGCGAGCGCGACGTCACCCTGACGACCAGCCGGAAGCTCCTCACGACGTTCTTCTCCGATGTCCGGGGCTTCACGGCCGCGGCAGAACGGATGGAGCCCGAACAGCTCGTGGACGAGCTGAACGACTATCTGACCGAGATGACCGAGATCGTCTTCAAGCATGGCGGGACGCTCGACAAGTACGTGGGCGACGCGGTGATGGTGTTCTTCGGCGATCCGTTGCCGCAGGAGGATCACGCGAGGCGGGCCGTGCTGATGGGGTTCGAGATGCGCGAGCGCATGATGGAGCTGCAGGACCGCTGGCTCGGTCGGTATCAGCATTCCTTCGAGATCGGGATCGGTATCGCGACCGGATGGGTCACGGTCGGCGACATCGGCTCGCCGGCGCGCAGCGACTACACGGTGTTGGGCAACGAGGTGAACATGGCGGCCCGGCTGGCCGACCGGGCCGCGTCCGGCCAGATCCTGGTGACCGAGCGAACGATGGCGGATGTGACGGACGTCGCGGTTGCCCATGCCATCGACGAGATCAGCCTCAAGGGGATCAGCAGGCCGATCAAGATCTTCGAACTGCACCCGCGACCAGCATGAACGCGGGCGTCAGGTCGGGGTTCTTCCCGCGTCTGCACGGATCAGCACGGTTGGTGCAGGTGGTAGCCGGGGAAGCGCGCCTTCGCTTGGGCGAACGTCGCGAAGTGCACGAGGTAGGTCGGCGACAGCTCGTGCCACGCCGAGTCATCCGCGCAGTAGATCGTGGACGCGGTCGGATAGCTCGATGCATAGAAGCCGCCCGACGAAAGGCCCACCGAGCCACCGACCGTGGGCGGCGACCCGAGGTATCTCCAGTAGGCAGCGACCCAGTTGCGGGCTTCCTGCCGCTGAGCAGTGCGGAGCGGGAGCCGCCCCTCGCACACCAGATCGTGGAGGCGGTTCTCCAGGACGTCTTTCGTACGCGCGCCCCATCGTCCCGCGTAGGGCTCGGGCCACAGGTTCCGGATCACGTTGGAACCTCCGAGCTCGAGCGAGATCAGATGATCGACCTCGTGCGCGTACGGGACCCACACGACGTCGTAGCGCGCGTAGACGGCTGCCTTCTCCGCATCCGAGACGTCACGGGCACCACTCGCGTAGCCAGAGATGCAGATGCGCGCGGGGCTCACGGATAGCGCGATGCCGGGCGTGAGCGCGTATCGGGGGAGATCCGCGGCGGGGATGTTGGGGTAGGTGGTGTGTCGCGGCGGCTTCGGCGAGGGGGACGTGGTCGCGGTCGGTCGCGGCGGCTTCGGGTGCGGCGTGCGTGCGGTGGGCGTCCGCCGTACCGCTCGGCTCGAGGTCTGTGCAACCAGCCGCGACGACGTGAGCGACGCCGACGAACACGCGACGAGCGTCACCGCGAGCACGACACCGATCAACGAGGGGGTGGATCGCCGAGCCAGGGGAAGCCTCCTTCTACCGGAGATTAGCCAGCGGCACCGACATCGGTGACGAGGGTCACATCGCGACAGCGTCAGACCCTGAAGACTTCCAGCCCGCGGGCCGCCCAGGAGGTCAAAGTGTTCAGTCGGCTAGACATTACCGTCGGTCAGAGTGGCACGATGACCGGGAAAGACTCCTCCGGAAGCTGCGGAGGCAGTTCGGCTGCGTCAACGAGAGCCAGGAGAGCTCGCACGTGAAGGTCCGGTGCGGGAGATGTCGGACGACCGTGCCGGTCCATGCTGGCGAGGACCTCGGCCCGGTTGATCGGCTGGATCCAGCGTGACCTCGCGACGAAGTCGGCCGCGCGGAGGGCAGCTGCCAAGAAGCCCTGAGTGCTCAGCTCGAGGAACCGGTCGCTTCGCCTACGTGCACGTGATCACTGGGCGTGAGCAGGTGTAGGGAGACGGTACGCCATCCGAAGCAACCTCGCCGGGTCGCGAAGTCACCCGAGCTCCATGTCGAACATGACCATGTCGCGCGCGCGGATGCCGTTCTCCACGACCGAGACCGGGTAGCCGTCGAAGTAACCCTTGCGCACTCCGGCGAACCTGAAGCCGACCTTGCGGTAGAACGCGATCGTTCCGAGACTGCAGTCGGAGGTACCGACGGTCAATCGCGCGGCGCCCTCCTGCCGGCACCGCTCGGCGATCAGTTCGATGGCACGCCGGCCGGAACCTCGACCGCGGCGCTCCTCCGAGAGCGCGATGTTCCAGATCTCGACCGCATCGCCATCGTCGACGAGCACGGCGACCCCGATCACGGCGTCGGCGTCGCGGATCTCGAAGAGCTGGCCCCGATCGAGGTAACCGCGGATGTGCTCCTCGGCCTCATCGGCTTCGAGGAGCAGCGGTAGGTGCCGTTCGCGGTCGAAGGACGTCCACGCCAGGGAGAGATCATCCATGTCCTCAACCGATCCCGACGAGACCTATCCCGAGTTCCGCGACGATCGTGGCATCGGCCAGGATCGCCGATCCGAGGATAAACGAAGTTCTCGATGGATCACGCGGCCCATCGCGGTGGCGTCGCCACACGGTCGGCTCGGTGGTGGCCGGTGTCATCTGTATCGCGTCCAATGCCGGGCGGTTGGCCCTGAGGGATCTTCCGACGAGGATGGCGATGGGATCGATGCTGGGATCGTGGCATCGCGAAAGGCTCAGGAGGATCCGATGGGAACGTTCAGGTTCCACGTTGCGGTCTCACTCGACGGATACGTCGCCGGCCCCCATCAGGGCGTGGAGAACCCGCTCGGTGTCGGCGGCATGGAGCTGCACCGATGGCTCTTCGACCTCGAGGCGTGGCGAGCGTCGGAAGGACAGGAGGGTGGCGAGGTCAACGCCAGTACGACCGTGATCGAGGAGGCGCAGGCGAACATCGGCGCGGTCGTGATGGGCCGGAACATGTTCGGGGGCGGGCCCGGCCCGTGGACGGAGGATCCGCCCTGGAAGGGCTGGTGGGGAGAGAACCCGCCGTATCACGTCCCGGTCTTCGTCCTCACGCACCACCCTCGCGAACCTCTGAAGATGGACGGAGGCACCACCTTCTTCTTCGTCACCGATGGGATACGGTCCGCGCTCGACGAGGCGCGGCGCGCCGCCGGCGACAAGGATGTCCTGCTGGGCGGAGGAGCCAGTGTCATCCAGCAGTACCTCGCCGGCTCGATCGACCGGTTCGAGCTCCGCGTCGTTCCGATCGTGCTCGGCGACGGCGAGCGACTGCTCGAGAACGTCGGTGACCTGGAGCTCGAGCAGGTCCGCGCGATCGAGGCGCCCGGCGTCACCCACATCACGTACCGGGTCGTCCGCGGGTAAGGGACCCACGAAGACCGAGGCGAGGACGGCCGGAAGCGTGGGTCTCGACACGCCCTATGGCACGGTGTAACCATCCCCGCTATGGGGAGAGATGATTCGCTCGGCACCACTACGCTCTTCGGTCTCCTCTCGCCACCGATACGCGAAGAGCTCATGACGCTCGCCGAGCCCGTCCACCTTCAGGCGCAAGGGTGGCTGTTCCACGAAGGGGACCCCTCCGACCGGCTCTACCTGCTCGTCTCCGGCCGGTTGAAGATCGTCGTCGAAGGTGAGGGCGGCACACGGGTGCTGCGCTCGTTGGGGCCTGGAGCCGCGATCGGGGAGCTCGGCATCCTCGCCGGGAACGCGCGCTCCGCCTCGGTGCTCGCGGTCCGCGATTGCGAGCTGCTGGAGATCGACGGCGAGCGGTTCCGCGACCTCCTCGGCCGGCATCCCGAGATCGCGATCGACCTCGCAACCGTCTTGTCCCGACAGCTCCAGGAGAGCGGAGGCCTGCAGACTGCCGACGCGCCCGCCTCCGTCTTCGCGATCGCATCGACCGGCGGCCGACGCGGCGATGCGTTCTGGACAGAGATGGTGTCGGCGTTCCGAGAGCTCGGCTCCACGGCGGCCATCGACAGCACGGACATGGCGGATGCGATTCCTGAGGGTCGCGGAAGGGCCCTCGCGGATCTCGAACGCGACCACGACCATGTCCTGCTCCGATCGGCGAGCGGGAACGCTGAGTGGGACCGGTTCTGTGCTCGACAGGCTGATCGCAACGTCGTGCTCGCGGAGGGGACGCAGACGATGGCATCTGCGCCGCGAGGCTCCGATGTGGTGTTCCTCGAAGCCCCGGAACACGATGCGTTCGATCGGTGGAACCGGTCGGTGCGGCCTCGGGCGCACCACGTGATCGGATCGAACGCGGAGCTCCCGGCTGCTACGCGGCGCATCGCGCGCCGGCTGACCGGACGGTCGCTCGGGCTCGTCCTGTCCGGCGGCGGCGCCCGCGCGTTCGCGCACATCGGCGTGCTCGAGGTCCTGGCCGAAGAGGGGATCACGTTCGATCGGGTCGGAGGCACGAGCATGGGCGCGTTCATCGGCGCGATGGCCGCGGAGGGCTGGGCTCCCGAACGGATCCGCGGGATCTGCGAGACCGAGATGGTGCGCCATTCGCCCTTCAGCGACTACACCCTGCCGCGGCATGCGTTGATCCGGGCCCATCGAGCCGAACGGATGCTGCGCCGCCTCTTCGGTGAGCGGGCCCTGGAGCAGCTGACGATCCCGCTGTTCACGATCAGCGCCGACATGCTGACCGCGCGGCTCGTGATCCACCGCACGGGTCCCCTGTGGGAATCGGTCGGAGCGAGCATGGCGATCCCCGGCCTCGCTCCGCCCATCTCGCACCAGACGCAGCTGTTGATCGATGGAGGTGTCCTGAACAACCTGCCGGTCGACGTCATGGCTGCCGACGAGCCTGGCCTGATCGTCGCCGTCGACGTGATGCGCCGCATCGAGTCCGACGGACTCGCGCGCAGCGCGCGTGTCTCGGTGCCGACGATCCTCGAAACGCTCAGTCGTGCGACGGTGCTCGGAAGCGTGGAGCGCGCGGAGACCAACCGGGCGCTCGCGTCACTCGTGATCGTTCCGGACGTGCAGCACATCTCCCTGCGCGATTTCCGTCAATTGCGTGGAGCCATCGACGCGGGCCGCGCGGCCGCCGAGAAGGCCCTCGCGAGCGGAGGGAAGGACGTTCTGCTCGGTCGCGGCGCTCCTCGCGCTGCCACCCCGATGCCCGGATAGCGACGACGAGGCGGCTCCTCGAGGTCCTCCGCACCGGTCCCCAAGGTCGCGCTTGTCAAGCGCTCCGGTGGCGCTGGCCCCGAACCGCCTCAGTCTGCTTGAAAGACCTTGTCCAAGGTGTCTGCGAACGCCTGCGGGTCCGACCCCCACCCG
>VAYU01000045.1 GCA_005884925.1 Actinomycetota bacterium
CGCGCCGCGGCTTCTGAACCCCGGCCACGCTGGAGGAGCTGACGGGATGACCGGGCGGATGGTGACCAACGCCGACATCGGCGAGTTGTTGTGGACCGCGGGACGTGAGGAGCCGGGGCATCGCCGACGGGCGCTGGAACGGGCCTCCAGGGCGGCGAGGTTCTGGCCGGAAGAGACGTACCAGCTGGTCGATACCGGCCGCTCCCTCACGGAGCTCCCGGCCGTCGGCCCTTGGGTCGCGGCGAAGATCCATGGATGGCTCGACGATCCTCCGTCCGCGCCCGAACCCGAGGAGGCGCGGCGCGGGTTCCTCACGTACGCCGAGGTCCGGCGGACGCTCGACGTCGACCCGCAGTGGGAAGCGGACCCGTGCGCCGATCTCCAGGTGCACACCACGTTCAGCGATGGAGGTCTGCCACTGCCGGAGATGGTCGAGGCCGCACGACCATTCCCAGACGCTCACGATCGCGAACGGCATGACACCCCAGGAGCTCGCCGAACAGGGCTGGGTGATCGACGCGATCGACCGCGGGTTCGAAGAGGATGGCGACCCGTTCCGGGTCCTCCGCTCGATCGAGGTCGACGTGTTCCCCGACGGCAGCCTCGACATGGACGACGCGTCGCTCGCGGGCCTCGATCTGGTGCTCGGTGCGTTCCACTCCAAGCTCCGGTCGACCTCCGACGAGACCGAGCGTTACCTGGCCGCGCTCCGACAGCCACGGTTGCACGTCCTGGCCCACCCGAAGGCGCGGATGTACGGAAGGCGAGTTGGTCTGGTCGCCGACTGGCGCCGGGTCTTCGCCGAAGCGGCACGCCTCGGCAAGGCACTCGAGCTCGACGCCACGGTGTGGCGCCAAGACCTGAACGTGGAGATGGCCGGTCTCGCTCGATCGGAGGGGGTCAGATGGTTCTCCATCGGAAGCGACGCGCATTCGGCGAACGAGCTCGAGTTCCTGCCCTTCGGGATGGCGACAGCCGCGCTCGCCGGGATCACACGAGAGCAGATCCTGAACTACCGCTCCGCCGCCTTCGTCAGGTCATGGGCCCGCGCGATGCCGGCGACCGGCGATCATTCATGACGTCGCCGTGACGAGCTGACTGGTGCAGTTCGGACACCGAACCGCGTCGATCGGGATCTCCGTCCGGCAGAAGTCGCAGGGCTTCGTCGTCTTCCGCTCCTCCGCCGGAGGGTTCAGGCGCTGATACGCCTTCACGAGCAGGAACAGCGCCCAGGCGACGATCAGGAAACTCACGATCGCCGTCAGGAACGTGCCGTACGGGATCGGCGTGCCGTTCAGCGAGAAGGTGAGCTCATCGAAGATCACGCTCGACCCGAAGATGGCCGCGATGACACTGAGGATAACGTTCACGAACGACGTCACGACCGCAGCGAATGCGAGACCCATGATGAACGCAACCGCAAGTTCCACGAGGTTGCCTCGCATGACGAACTTCTTGAACTCCTCGAGCATCGACCATCACTCCCCAGCGTTCACGGGCGCGGCACCGTCCGCGCGCGCCTCTCCGGCTGCTTTGCCGGTCGCGCGGCGGAGGAAACGTTGTCCCTCAACGATCGTCATCTTCGAGGGGAACGACACGGATCGACGGGACGTAGGCGGGGGGCTCCGGGGTCCTTCGTCGCCGGAAGAGGGAACGGACCGAGTCGATCGGAACCAGATCGACCGCGTACGCATCCAGCAGGCGCGCCTGGAGCACTCTGGGATCGAGACCGGTCGGCCGTGTCCGTCGTCCGTCGGGGACCTGGATCCCACCGCGATGGACGTCGCACAACGCGTAGAAGCGGCCGGCGAACGCGTGCACGGCCGTCGGCGTCCCGGGTCCAGGCTCGAACCAGGCACACATCGAGCACACCAATCCGAGCCGCGCGGGGTAGGCCCATCGTCCTCGCCACCCGAGCTCGTGCTCGATCACCGTTCCCCAGAGAGCGACGGTCCCGACGACGCACGGCGGCGGCCACGCGGGCCTGGGACGCTCCGTGACGTCCAGGGAACGGCTCGCGTAGATGCCGCAGCTACAGCCGATGTCCGGTGCTTCGTGATGTCGTCGCCCGAACTTCAGGATCGATGGGACGCCGCACCGTGCGGTCATCGCCTGCCGTGGCTGCCAGGCGTCACCCACGCCCGAACCGGCCGGCAATAGGCGGGGCGCTGCAGCGTCGTCCGAAAGGTTCCAGATGCGCCAGCCGACGATCGGTTCGTCTCCCCACTCGACGACGTCCCGATCCATTGCCATGAGGCCATGGTCAGCCGACCGGGGGCGTCTGACAAGCGACACCTGTCGAAGTTCTGCCGAGCCAAGGCGAGAACCGGATGACCATCCGAAACGATCTCGACCGGGAGCAAGCGCGCGGTTATCGCGCCGTCGGGCGCCACGATGACCTCGGCGGCCGCGGTCGCCGAGGTCATCGGCGTCAGGCGAGGCCACACGAAGTTGCCCAGGCTGTAGAAGATCGGGCGACCTCGGTACGTCTCCATCGGTTGGACGCGGTGAGAGTGCGATCCGAAGATCACATCGGCGCCGGCGTCGATCATCCGATGGGCCTGGTGAACCTGATACCGCCTCGGAAGCGCGTCGAGCTCGACGCCCCAATGGATCATGACAACGACGAGCTCCGAGGAGGCCGCCGCCTCCCGGACGGCCCTCAGCGCGAGCGTGAAGTCGTGACCCGCGGCCGTCCCGGGCTTGTCCGGACGCGCGACCTCGTCCGCGGGATCGAGCACCTCGTCGATCCCTACGACGGCGATCGTCCAGCCGTTGATCTGCAAGCTGGCCGCTCGCAGCGCGTCCGCCTCGTCGCTTCCGGCGCCGACCGCAACGAGACCCGCGGCCCGGATCGTGCTCAGTGAATCCACGAGCCCGGCCGGCCCATCATCATAGGAATGGTTGTTCCCCTGGTTCGCGACATCGATCCCGGCGCGACGGGCCGCCGGGAGACCCCGGGGGTCGCACCGGAACGTGAACGCCTTGAGCACAGGATCAACCACGTCCGTCACCGGACATTCCAGGTTCACCACGGTGAGGTCGTCGCGGCGGAACAGCCCGCCCAACCCGCTCCAGGCCCAGTCGTACCCGTGCGTGCTGAACGCGGGGATCTGCGAGGGGTCGAGGCTCACGTCACCGGTCCCGTGGATCACGAGAGTACCCCTCGGTCGCGTGCCGGACGCTCTCGTCGACGTGACCGCGCAAGAGGCGAGGGCGAGCATCACGCTCACCCCCGCCACCCATCGCAGCCCGCTCGGTCGTCGAGCAGTTCCCGCGCGCACCGTGCTCATCCCCCGGCGCTCAACAGCCTGAGACCGTGACGAATTGTTGGATGCGCTCGACCCTGCCGCCGACGACCGAGATGTCGTAGTAGAACACGTCGGTGAACGGCGTGGTCGCTTTGCGCAGTTCCGTGAGGCCGATCCACCGAGACGGAGCCTCGCAAGTCCCGATGAGCTTGATGTGGGCGTCCTGGGCGACCGGGAGCGTGCGCAGCAGCGGGTTCTCGTTGCGGATGTAGACCGGATCGAACCGAACGTCCTCCCAAACCGCGCCATCCTGGATCGCCGCCTGGTGTGCGGCAGCTCCGACGAAGGCCTGAACGACGTCGACGGTGATCGTGGCGCGTTGGACGTCGACCCCGCGGACGTATGCCGGATAGATGCCGTCTGCGAGCGCGGTTGGGTCCAGCGTGGGCTGAGCCGTCCACGACGGCCTCGGAGTCACGGGTGATGCGGGGGATGTCACGGGCGCGGTAGCGCTCGGCCGGGTGGAAGCAGGTGTGACGGCCAGACCGGGCCCCGTTCCCGACGAGGACGATCCGCCCGCGAGCGCGTAGACGCCGGTGACACCAACCCCCAACGCGAGCGCGGCGGCGATGGACACGACCGGGTTCTTCATGATGCGCCTCCTTCTTCGGTCTCGGCGGCAGCCCCCGTGGATGCCGCTCGATCCCGTCGCATCGATCATGTGTGGCGAGCCATCGAGATCCCATCGCCGCCGAGCGACGATTTGACTCCTGCGGAGGTACGTTTCCGTCACCATGAGTGACACCCGTGGAGCGGACCCGGCAGGCGATCGGTCTCAACGGGAGGGGAACGACCACCTCGAGATGTGGGTTGGAAGCACCCGCGACCTGATCCCGCTGGAACGCGACGGGATCACGATCGGCCTCGCACCCTCGAACGACGTTTCACTGCCCTTCGACCGAACGGTGTCGCGGGTGCATTGCGCACTCGAGCTGGTCGCTTCGCGCTGGTGCGTTCGCGATCTTGCTTCGCGGAACGGGACCTTCGTCAACGGCGAGCGAGTGTGGGGGGCGCTCCCGCTCCGGATGGGAGACGAGATCCGGGTCGGAACCGTCCGATTCGTCGTTCGGATCGACGAAGGGAACGTCCCGGGCGACGAAACGGTCGGCGCGGAGACGGGACCGGCCCTCACCAGGCGAGAGCGCGAGGTGCTCGTCGCCCTCTGCGGTCCGATGTTCTCGGGCGACGTCTTCCGCGAGCCGGCCTCGACGCGACAGATCGCGAGCGAGCTCGTGGTCACCGAAGCGGCCGTCAAGCAACACCTCTCGAGGCTCTATGACAAGTTCGGGATCTTCGATCAAGAGGGCCGCCGGGCTCGTCTGGCCAACGAAGCCGTCCGGCGTGGGGCGGTGAGCACGTCCGAGATCCTCGGACGGAAGCCCTCCGATAGGTAGCGGACAGCTTCGGGAGCGCGTGCCCTCCGTCGACGATGATGGAGTCGTGGACGCAGACCCGATCATCGGAACGAACGTCGCCGGCTTCGCGATCGAATCGGTACTCGGGCACGGCGCGATGGGCGTGGTGTACGTCGCGCGTCAGGACTCCCCGGCGCGAAGGGTGGCGCTGAAGTTGATCACCCCAGCCTTCGCGGGCGACGAGGTCTTCCGTCGGCGGTTCCTGCGCGAGGCGACGGCCGCCGCCGCGATCGAGCATCCACATATCCTTCCGGTGTACGCGGCCGGCGAGACGAACGGCACCTTGTTCATGGCGATGCGGCTCGTCGACGGCCAGGATCTGGGAGAGATCCTTCGGGGATCGGCCCAGCTGTCGCTCGAGCGGGTCGTCCAGATCATCCGTCAGATCGGTGAAGCGCTCGACGCTGCCCACGCTCGCGGCCTCGTCCATCGGGATGTGAAACCGGGGAACGTTCTCGTCACCCATCAGCCAGACGCTGAGGACGGCGACTTCTGCTACCTGACCGACTTCGGCGTCAGCACGTGGACCGCGTCGTCGGCCGCGGCGATCACCTTGACCGGTCAGATGGTGGGTACGGCGAGCTACGTGGCGCCCGAGCAGATCGAAGGCGGGAGTGTCGACGGCCGGGCGGACCTGTATTCGCTCGGGTGCGTGTTGTACGAGTGCCTCACCGGCCGGACACCGTTCGGAGGCCGGCCCGCCGCGGCGGCCCTCTACGCCCACCTGCATGAGGAGCCGCCGCCGCCGCGCTCGATCCGCCCGGGCCTCCCAGCGGGCGTGGACGACGTCACGACCCGCGCGCTCAAGAAAGCCCCGGACGAGCGGTACGCATCCTGCCGCGAGTTGACGCATGAGCTACGCGAGGCACTGGCCGGTACGACCCGGCCTCAAGCGAAGGTTCCGTTCGCGAAAGCACCGGCCACGACATCCACCCACCGACCCGGTCGGCGATCGGCACGGGTGATGATGGGCGTCGTCGCGACGGTCATCCTCGTTGCCGTTGCGGGGGCTGTGTTCCTGGGCACGCGCGTTCGGGGACCCGGGCAGGGCGCCTCGTCGTCCGTCGCCATTCCCGCGCTGATCCGGGACGGCGTGCAGGCGGCAGCGAGCCAGACGGCTCCGTCCTCGACCGATGCCGCGGGGAACCCGGTCACGTACGTGCCGGCGAACCTGATCGACGGCAACGTGCAGACAGCCTGGCGGACGCCCGGCAACGGGCACGGTCAATGGGTCACACTGATATTCGACAACCCGATCGACGTCGTCCGGATCGGCTTGATCCCCGGCTACGCGAAGACCGATCCCCAAACGGGCGCGAATCGATTCCTTCAGGACCGGATCATCAAGACGGTCGCCTATCAGATCCCCGGGCTCCCGGACACGACGCAGACGTTCGAACCGCTCCCGGTGCCCCAGTTCGTGGAACTGCGCGCGACCACCTCTCGGATCACCGTGAGGATCCTCGCCACAACGGCGGCGGGAGGACTCGATTACACGGCCATCTCGGAGATCTACGTGTACGGGTTCCCGCAGTAGCGATCGCACTCAACGCCACACCGACACTCCACCTCCCCGCGGCCGAGCCGCGGTCGCGTCAGTCCGGATGTGGGTCGGGGTGGTCCGTGGCGCCGGGTGCCTGATCCCGTTCCGTGACCGCTGCCTCTTCGGGCGAGGCGAATTCGTCCCGTTCGACGACCGCCTCACCCACCAGTTCCTCTTCGTCGTCGGACAGCCCCTCGTCGACGACCGACAAGACCTCGTCCGTCTCCGGCCGCTCCGGTCGTTCCTCAGCCAAGCGCTGATCGAGCGTCTCGCCTTCCAGAGCCTCTTCAGCGGTGGTGCCGACCGACTCCGTTGCGAACGCGTGATCCGCCCGCATGATCTCGGCCTCGAGCTCGTCATCCTCGTTCGCGTCCTGTGGCTCAAGATCCTCCATGGTCAGCCCCCCCCTTGCCCAACTCGGCCGCAGCCTCGAGCGCCACGAGCAACGTCTCGAGGTCGTACGGATCATCGTGGCGCATCCCGTTGATGAAGAAGGTTGGCGTGCCGTTCACGCCGCTGCGAACGCCGCTCAGGAAGTCCTCGTGGACCCGGTCCGCGTGGACGTGCTCCGCGAGCTCCTTGTCGAACAGGTCGAGGTCGAGCTCGATCGCTTGAGCGTAGGAACGCAGGTCGTCGACCCGCAGACGCTGCTGGTGCTCGTAAAGATGGTCATGCATCTCCCAGAACCGGTCCTGGGCGGCCGCCGCCTCGGCCGCCTCGGCCGCGTATTCGGCATGGGGATGCGCGGTGCTGATCGGGAAGTTGCGGAAGACGAACCGCAGCTGCTCCTCCATCCGTTCTTGGATCTGCTTGACGATCGGGTAGGCCTCCCCGCAGTACGGGCACTCGTAGTCGCCGTACTCGACGAGCGTCACCGGCGCGTCGCCCGGTCCTTGGACGTGATCCCTCTCCTCCGACACGGGCAGGACCAGGCGGGCTTCCCATCGCGTGGCTCTCATCGCGCGACCCCCTTCGCCGCCAGATCCTCGAGCGCTCGCAGGATGCCGTCCGCACCCGGATTCACCTCGGTCGGGGAGACGTAGCTCCAACTCACGACCCCTGCCGGATCGATCACGAAGAGCGCGCGCTCGCTGGTCCCGTCCTCGGCCCGATACACGCCGTAGGCCCGCGCCACCTCCCCCTTCGGCTCGAAGTCGGCCAACAGCGGGAATCGAAGGTTCCGATCCTTGGCGAACGCGAGGTGACACCAGCGCCCGTCGACCGAGATCCCGAACAGCGCCGCGTCGTGCTTCTCGAACTCGGGCATGACCTCCTGGTACAGGGTCAGCTGGTCGGTGCACACCGGGCTCCAGTCGGCCGGGTAGAAGACCAGGATGAGCGGGCGGCCGCGTCCGTCACCGGGTCCCAGCGGCCTATCCAGCGTCGAAGGAAGAGCGAAATCGGGGGCAGCGATCCCGGGGGGCAACGCGGTTCCTGCGCGCGGATCGCCCTCGTCGCGTCGAGAGCCGGGGTCGGTGCGAAGCTCATCCGACATGGGGTCGGCATCATAGACGCATCCAGCGCATCGACCGCATCGACCGCATCGACCGCATCGACCGCATCGACCGCATCGACCGGCCTAGACTCGCGACGTGAGTACCTGCTCCACGTGCGGTGCAGAGAACACGGCTGCGGCGAGCTTCTGCGTGCGATGCGGCGCGGCGCTCGCCACCTGCGAACGTTGCGGTGCCGGTCTTCCACAGGGAGTCACGTTCTGCCCAGCGTGCGGTCACCGTGTCGCCGAAGGGCTTCCCGCCGGCAAGGAGCGCAAGCTCACCGTCCTGTTCGCCGACGTCGCCGGTTCGACGGGTCTCGGCGAGCGATCGGATCCTGACGAGGGCGGTCGATGGATCGATGGACCCGTCCGCGACGCCGAACAGGCTGTCCGAGATCGCCGGAAGGTCTCTGAGAGCCTCGAAGGCAAGGACGGCGAAGATCTTCCACGGCCCCGTGACCGAAGCGACGTAGCGGACGCCGTTCGGCAACCCCCCGCCCTGCAGCTCGCTGATGAGCCCGTAGCTCGCGTCCGGTGCGAAGACGAACGCCGCGTACTTCGGATCCTCGGCCATGCCGAACCCTCCTCTCCGACGTCGGCAGTTGGACGCCCTGTCGGAGCGCAACCTGACGGCGGGTCCGCCGCCGGGAGCGGTTCCGTCAGTTCACGTAGCCCTCGACGGTTCGCTCATCGCGCACCTTCGCGTCGTCGGGATCGAGTCCCGCATCTCGGCGGGCGCGCCGCTGATGGAGCAGATCCCAAGACTGGTCGAGCGTGACCTCCAGGTGCCGCAAGCGCTCCACGTCCTCTTCCGAGGCCTCCCCTCGCGACTCTTTCTGGAACAACTCGTGCTCCTCCGCAGCGAGCTCGTTGATCCGCGTCAAGATGTTCTCGTCTTCCACGATCGCACCTCCTCGTGACGATCCACCCTACAGACCCGGTACCGCAGACGGCGCTTCGGAACGATATCTCGTTGGGATCGAGACCGTTCTTCCTCCCACGCACGTCGTGACTCGTTCCGCGTCCCTCGCTAGGAGAGGGTCTTGAGACCCGCGCGTAGCTCGAGGGCTGCGCGCAACCGACCGAGTGACGACTCGGTCATCGGTTGCAGCAGCACGATCAGGTGGTCGATCCCGAGGCGTGCATGTGCATCGATCGCGTGAGCCAACTCGCCCACCGAACCTGAGAACTCGTCCTCGTCTGCGCGCTGATCAACCTGGGGATCGCGAACGACCATCCCGACGGTCCGCGTCATCGTTCCGGGGGCGCGATCTTCGCTCTCGAGAGCCTCGGTCAGAGCCGCAAGCTGTCGAGACAGGCGCTCATCCGGTGCGCCGTACCACGCCGTGTTCCACGCGTCGGCGTGCCGAGCCGCCAGGCGCACCATCCTCGGTCCCTCTCCCGCGACCAGGATCGGGATCCGGCGGCCAGGCGGCGGCACCAAGCGAGCGTCGCGTGTCGTGTGGTACCGGCCCGCGAAGGTCACTCGCTCACCTCGGAGCAACGGGGCGATGATCTCCAACGACTCCTCGAACCGCGCCACGCGGTGGTCCCTCGGGAAGCCGAACGCGTCGTACTCCGGATCGTGCCACCCCGCTCCGAGCCCCAGGATCATCCGGCCGGCGCTCACCTCATCGGCGGTGGCGGCCATCTTCGCCGTCAATCCGGGGCTGCGGAAGCTCGTACACAGCACGAGCGTCCCGATCTGCACCCGATCCGTGGTCGCGGCGACAGCGCTCGCGATCGTCCACGCCTCGTGCATACCCTCGACCGACCCTGCATCGGTCTGATCGAAGAGATGGTCGAACATCCATACCGAATCCAGCCCGTGCTCCTCGGCCGCTCGCGCGAAGGATCGGATCTCGGGCCAGCCGGGAGTTTCGCCGTGGCCGTCCGCTTCCGCAGCTGGGAGGATCACGCCGACCTTCACGCCGCCGAGTCTAGGCGGCCGGGCTCGCGACATGACCGATCGGGTTGTCGACCGGCGGCGCGTCCATGTGGAACGACCGACCTGCTTGCCCGGCACGGCGTGCAGGCGACCCTCGGGCATGCCTTCGGAACCGAACGCCTGCCGGAAGGCCTCCACACGCTGATCGGGCATCGATAGCCGGGGAGCCATCGGAGGCCAGGAGCAAGGCTCAGTCGCTGTGTCCCGCTTCGCCTACGCCGATCGAGCCGGTCACGAGCGTCCCCTCCCCAGGGGTACTTCGAACGGTGAGGGTCCCGCCGATCGCATCCAGCCGGTCCGCCATCCCTTGCAACCCCGTCCCGCGACGCGTGAGGGTTGCGTCGAACCCTCGTCCGTCGTCTTCGATCTCGAACATGAGATCACCGTCGCGCTGCGTCAACCTGACGGACGCCGACGATGCCTCGGCATATTTGGCGACGTTCTGGAGCGCCTCGAGTGCGCAGAAGTAGACCGCCGCCTCCACCTCTTGGGGGTACCGCCCGACCCCGTCCGCGTGGACCGTCGTCGCAACCGCGGCCCTCCGCGCTTGCGCCTCGAGCGCGGCTGCAAGCCCCTTGTCCGCGAGCAACGGTGGATAGATCCCCCGAGCGAGGTCGCGCAGGTCATCGAGCGCATCCTGGACGGCTCCTCGGAGGCGATCCGCCATCTCCTTGACACGATCGGGGTCCTGGGCGACACGCTCGAGCAGCCCGACCTGGACGGACAACGCCACGAGCTGCTGCTGCGCTCCGTCGTGGAGGTTCCGCTCGATCTTGCGTCGTTCCTGATCTTGCGCCCCCACGAGCCGCCGTCGAGATGCACGAAGGTCCTCGAGACTCGCCTGGAGATCGGCCGTGAGCCGAACGTTCCGCAGGACGAGTCCCGCTTGCGCTGCGAGGTCCTCGAGGAGCGTCTCCTCGGTCGGAGTGAGCGGTTCGCTCGGTGGTTTCTGGATCGCGAGCGCCCCGAGGAGCTCGGCGCCGTGGCGAACCGCGACGATCCGCTCCGTCGGCGGGAACGAAGGTACCGCACCGTCGTCGGCGAGCGCGACGGGTTGGAGAGGAGCGGCTTCGGCAGGCCATGTCGCGGCCGACCGGAGCTGAGCCCCGATCCGGAGCCACACGTTCACCCGCGTCGCTCCCGTCCCTGCGGCGAGGATCGCTGCCATCCGCTGCAGCACGTCCTCCAGGTTGAAGGTCCCCGCCATCCGTTCGGCGAAGTCGGACAGCACCTGGTACGGCGTCGCTCGCTCCCCGTACACGAGGCGGTTCGCGAACCGCTGCGCTCGCCTGCGCAACGGTTGGAACAGCAGGGCGATCGCCACCGCGGCAGCGATCGTCAAGGCCGGACTGCCCCGCTCGCCGACGAGCGTCCCGACGCCGACGACCACGCCGACGTACATGACCGTGACTCCCGCCGCAAGCACGCCATACACGACGGCGCGTTTGATGATGACGTCGATCTCGTAGAGCTGGTACTTCAGGATGGCGATGGCGAGCGCGGCGGGCACCCCGATGAGCACGACGAACGCTGCCATCAGCAACAAGGAAGACGCGATCGGCGACGAAGCGCAGCTGCACGCGATGAGGGCGAGGAAGCCGGCAAGGAGGAGGAGAAGCTCCGAAGCCGCCGCCAACCCGAGCCACTTGATCTGCTGCCGCTGCTCCGATCCACCGGTCCGATAGCGGATCACGAGCGAGAGGAACGCTGCGGCGGTCACGAGCGCCACGACCCACGCGGCGCCCGCGAGAACGGCCGCGAGAGCCGGACCCATCGCTTGGACCCTCACCGGATTCGCGTACGTCAGCGAGATCCCACCGGGGGCCGGGAGGTTCTCCTTCGCTGGGACGAACAGGAACCCAAGCACCGTCAGGCCGGCCGCGGTCAGTCCCAGCGTCACGACCGGCCGCCATCGCCGGGACGGCAGCGCGCCCGTAGGGAAAACGAACAACATGAACGCGAGCGTGGTACTGGTGCCGGCGAAGTCCGGTTCCGCGAGCGCTCCCACCAGGCTCGGAGCCGGGAGCGTCGCCGGATGCGACGCGATCCCGACGACCGCGTAGGCCGATGTGAACGAGAGCACGGCCAAACCGACCCCGACACCGAGCAAGGCCCATCCCACCGTGTTGCGTGCTCGTCGCACGATGAGCGCCCCGATCAGGGCGTACACGACCCCGGCGAACGCGCTGAGCAGGTTGGGGTAGGCGTCCTCTGGTTTCAGGTCAACCCAGGCCACGACGGTCAGGATCGTTCCCGCGAGGCCGAGAGCGACCACCGATGCGAAGAGGCCGACGGTGAGGCGATCGGCCGTTCGTTCGCTCAGCCGCGACATCCGCACCATGGTCGCGCAGATCCCCAATGGTCGGAAAGGGTGCACTCTTCCGGGTCCGCGCGGGTGGAGGCATCCGGCGGCACGTCTGCGGTCACGCCACGAGTCGGGCGGGCCGTCATCCCGTTCGGTGCGAGTCTCCCGACCAGCTCGATGACGGAGCCTGGGCAGATGGTCGAGCGCAGGCGAGTAGGCTGTCTTCGTGCTCGGCGAGGAAGAGGTCGTAGTCCTGAAGGTGAACCCCGTCGATCTGCACGGCGTGATCTATCGGGACGTGACCGTGACCTTCCCGGACCGGTCGGTCGGCCAGGCCCGATTGGGACCGGAGGGGGTTCCGTCCGATCTTCGACCGGGCGATGTCGTGTTGGCGACGAAGGTCGTCAACTTGATAGTCTCGCTGCGCCGTCCCTGAGTGGATCGTCGGGATCATTGCTCACCTGCGGCGCGATGGTCGTCCGGCTCGGCCCAGCCGAGTCGACCGAGGATGTCCGACGCAACGTCGCGGAGCGAGCGATCGTTCGTCACCGAGATGTCGCCCAGGTCCACTCCTTCGCCTGCCGCGAGCCAGGTCTCCGCATCGCGGAGATCGTCTCGCCGAGCCGCCGTGACGTCCAGCGCGAGACGCCGCTCGATCTCGGAGAACGGCACGAGCAGCTCGACGACCTGAAGGGGCATGGACAGGACCGATCGCAGGCTCTCGAGCTCGGCCGGGGTCCTCATGGACCGAGCGAGGATGAAGTAGCGCACACCGGCCTCGAGGTAGTTCGCGACGACCGGAACGAGGTTCGCGAGCATCATCCGATGCTCGGAACCTTCCGCTCCCCCAGCCCACCCCCAGCACAACCAGTCCAGATCGACGACCGCGTACGGAAACCCTCGCTTCTCGAGCACGTCGGCGATCTCGATCGCCACCGAGCTCTTCCCGGTCCCGAAGAGTCCCGTGATGAGGACCGCTTGGGGATCAGTCTGCATGATCGGACCCCTCCGATGCCTCGGGCTTGAGGTACCGATCGAACCACGCCTGCGTCCGAACGATCGCGTCGCGAGCATGCGCTCGCTCGAAGGGTACGTGTCCCTCCCGCGGGTAGACGACCAGCTCGGTGTCCACACCCGTCCGTGCGATCGCAGCGAAGAGCTCTTCGGCCTGTCCCACCGGCGTGCACCGGTCCATCGCTCCCTGGATGATCAGGGTCGGCGTGGTACAGGCGGCCGCGTGATACACGGGAGACCATCGAACGTACGGACCGCTCGGGTCGGCCCACGCGTCCCCGATGATGAAGTCGTCGAACGCCGCGATGTCCGCCGTGAGATGGAACGACACCCAGTCGGCGATCACCGAATTCGCGACCGCAGCGGCGAACCGATCCGTCTGGGTGACGGCCCACGCGGTCATGTATCCGCCGTAGGAGAGCCCGGAGATCCCCAGTCGGTCGGGGTCCGCGATCCCTCGCTCGACGCACAGGTCGATCCCAGCCATCACATCGGCGAAGTCCTTGCCACCGGGATCGTCGATCACGGCTCGTGCGAACACGTGATCCCGGCCGTTGCTTCCCCGAGGGTTGGGCAGCAGAACGGCGTAGCCGGCGTCGGCGAGCAGGGTGGCGTTCGGCTCAGGATCCGAGAAGTAGGCGTTCCAGCACCATGACGGTCCCCCGTGGACGAGCGTGAGCAACGGGAACGGTCCGGTGGCGCCCCGGGGCGTGAGCACGAGCCCATCGATCCGCAGTCCATCGGTCGCGATCCAGCTCAGCGAGCGGACATCGGGGAAAACGGTGCCGTCCACGATCGCTTCGTTGAACGAGGTCAGCCGCTGCCACCCGCGCGTCGCGTGATCGAAACGGGCGAGCTCCGGCGCGATGCCGTGCGCCTGGTGCGTCGTGTAGACGACCTCTCCGCCGTCGGCGACCACGCACGCCGGCTTCGTGATGTCGCCGCCGATGAACTGAGCCCCCGCCCACAACTGTTCCCGCGATCCGTCCAGCATGACCCGGCCGCAGGCCGTGCCGGTACCGTCGTACCGCGTGTACCAGAGCGTCGACGGGTCACACCATTCCACGAGGCCGACCGTCTCGAGCCCCGCCCAGGGATCCACAGCGCCCCCCGCCCCGACGTCGACGATCTTGACGCTGCCGCTCAGCATCCCGTGATCGCTCGAGTAGCCCTCGACGATCGCGGCATGGCGGCCGTCCGGTGCGAGCGCGAGCCCTTCGAGCTGCCAGGTCGGCTCGTACAGCGTGACGGCGCTCCGGCTCCCGAGGTCCAGCCGAGCCAGCGTGCAGCGGTACCAACCCGATCCGCCGGACCCTTCTGAAGTCAAAGCAACGACGTTCGCGTGACCGTCCCAGGCCACTTCCCACACGCTACGTCCCGGCGGGCCGACCTCGTCGACCTCGCCGGAGGCGAGGTCGACGAGGAACAGGCGACGCCACGCGTCGCCGGGACGCCGAACGATCGGGTCGGGGTCCGGTTCGGACCCGGTGACGGCCACCGCCGACCAATCCGATCCGTAGGACCATGGGTCGGCCACGAGGACGAGGAGCCGCGACGCGTCGGCCGACCAGAGAAGCTGCTCGGCCGCGACGCGGAAGGTCGCTGCGAGCTGGGGCTCGCCACCGACCGCCATCGTGTAGGGGAGGTGGTGCCCCCGCAGGAGCCGGTCCGAGAGGAACCCGAGCCTGCCGTCGGGAGCCCACACCGGTGATCGATCGCTCCAATCGCCGTCGGTGAGTCTCGTCGATCCGCCGACCGCACCGAGCAACCACAGGTCGCTCGGGAGCGAGACACCGCGTTCGGAGACCGTGGCGTGCAGAGCGAAGACGACGGTCCCGTCCGGTCCGATCGCGACATCCGCAGGCGTCCGGACGTCCAAGAGATCATCGATCGTTGGACGCCGCGTCTTCGCTTCGCTCGTCATGCGCGCTCCTCCTTCTCTGATCACGCTCCGGACGGTACCCGAACCGACCACGCGGACCTGCGTCCGGGCCCTAAGCTGACGCGACGCCATCGCCGAGCGCGGCGGGAGCCGAAGGAGACGCGGACGTGTCCGAGCGAACGGCCGACATCGACCGAGCCCGAGATGCCCTCGCGCGGCAAGCCTGGGCCGAGGTCCTCGACGCGTTGCAGGGTGTGGATCCCGATCGGCTGAGCCCGCAGGATCTCGAGGGGTTCGCGGACGCGGCCTGGTGGATGTCACGGTGGGACGGATCGACCGCCGCGCGCCAACGCGCGTACGCGGGCTATGCGGCCGCGGGCCAAGATCCGCAAGCGGGCTTCAACGCGGTGCTGCTGTGCTTCGATCATCTCGAACGCGGCGATCCGTCGGTCGCGATGGGTTGGCTGATGCGTGCGCAGCGGCATCTCGCCGATCACGAGCCGTGCTTCCAACAAGGCTTCCTTGCGCTCTGCCAAGCCGCCGTCGCCCAGCACGGTGGCGACCTCGAGACCGCGATGACCCTCGCGGAGCGCGCCCACCAGATCGGCGGGAGATTCGACCATCGCGACGTGATCGCCCTCGCGCTCCTTACGCGCGGACAGGTGTTGATCTCGATGGGGCGGGTCGCTGAGGGGCTCGCGCTCCTCGACGAGGCGATGACGTCGGTGATCGCGGACGAACTGACCCCGTATTTCACCG
The DNA here is from genome assembly GCA_005884925.1 of Actinomycetota bacterium. Lineage (GTDB taxonomy): Bacteria > Actinomycetota > UBA4738 > UBA4738 > HRBIN12 > AC-51. The sequence continues at coordinate 15,673 of VAYU01000045.1, forward strand.
GCGTCCTCTATTGCAGCGTCCTCGATACCTGCCTCGACATCGCGGACCTCGGGCGCGCGGGCGAATGGAGCCGCGCGGCCGCGACCTGGTGCGAGACCCTCCCGCGCGAGAGCGCCTATCCCGGGCGATGCCGCGTGACCCGGGCCGAGGTCGCGGCACTCAGCGGCGCCTGGGCCGATGCCGAGCGAGAGGCCCGGCACGTGAGCGAGGACGCCGTCACCGATCCGCCGACCGCCGGAAGGGCGCTGTACCAATGCGGGGAGATCATGCGACGGACCGGCGATCTGCGGGGCGCCGAGGATGCATTCTCCCGCGCGCACGGCCTGGGGTTCGACCCACAACCGGGTCTCGCGCTCCTTCGTCTCGCGCAGGGCAAGGCCGACGCCGCGTCGACATCGCTCCGTGTGGCCCTGGGCGGTGAGGAGGGGCGCTCGTTCCGACGGGTGCGACTGCTCTCGGCGCTCGTCGAGATCGCGCTCGCACTGGGCGACGTGGCCGGCGCGGCCGATGCGAGCGGCGAGCTCTCGCTGATCGCCGGGGAGATCGGAACGCCGGCGCTGAAGGCGACCGCCGCGACCGCGCGCGGCGCCGTTCGACTGACCGAGGGTGCTTCGCAGGAGGCACTCGACGAGCTTCGACGTGCGAGCGCCGCGTGGAGCGAGCTCAAACTCCCGTACGAGAGCGCCCGGACGCGCGCGCTCTTCGGCGTCGCCGTGCGGAACGCCGGCGACGCCGAAGGGGCGCGGCTCGAGCTGCGGGCAGCTCGAGCCGCCTTCGAGCGGCTCGGTGCTCGCCCGGACGCGCTTCGGGCCGCCGCGCTGATCGACGAGCCCCCCGACGTCCCCGCCGGGCTCACCGCGCGTGAGATCCAGGTGCTCCGTCTGGTCGGCACCGGCATGACCAACCGCGACATCGCGGCGACGCTCGTGATCAGCCAGCACACCGTGGCACGGCATCTGCAGAACATCTACGCGAAGCTCGGCGTGCCGACGCGAGCGGCGGCGACCGCGTTCGCGTTCGAGCACGGCCTCGCCTGAGCTTCGATCCCCGTGGTTCGTTCTGACCACTCGAGCCGTGACGCGGTTTGGCTCGTTCCGTCGATGCTCCGGCGCCGGCCGGTCCCTAGGTTCCTCCTCGACGAGCGACGGATGGAGGAAGCCGTGGACGGCATCACCGAACGGATCGAGACCGTCATCATCGGGGGCGGGCAGGCAGGACTCGCGGCCGGGTACCACCTCGCAGAGCGAGGGCGTCCCTTCATGATCCTCGATGCCAGCACGCGCATCGGTACCAGTTGGCGGGACCGGTGGGATTCGCTGGTCCTGTTCACGCCCGCCCGCTACTCCGGCTCGTTCCCGACCAAGGACGACGTCGCTGACTATCTCGAGCAGTACGCCGTGCGGTTCGAGCTGCCGGTTCGACGTGGGGTCCACGTCGACCAGGTATCCGGCGATGGCAGCGGCTTCCTCGTTCGTGCCGGCGACCTCCGGATCGGAGCCGAGAACGTGATCGTGGCAACGGGAGCCAACCGCGAGCCTCGTGTACCCGTGCTGGCGGAACAACTCGACCCGGCGATCGTCCAGCTCCACTCCAGCGAGTACCGCCGCCCTTCACAGCTCCGGGAGGGCGGCGTCCTGATCGTCGGCGCAGGCAATTCCGGAGCCGACATCGCGATGGAGGTGGTGCGCGACCACCCTACGTGGCTCTCGGGACCGGACACCGGGCACGTGCCCGTTCGGATCGAGACGGCCTTCGCCCGACACGTGGTCTTCCGGATCGTGCGGTTCCTAGGGCTCCACGTCCTGACGGTCCGAACCCCGATGGGTCGGAAGGCTCGGCAGAAGCTCGCGTCGCATGGAGGACCGCTCGTGCGCGTCAAGCCGAAGGACCTCTCCGCCGCCGGCGTCGCCCGCGTCCCACGAACGGTCGGCGTCCGAGAGGGAGCACCGGTCCTCGACGACGGCAACGTCATCGACGTGACGAACGTGATCTGGTGCACCGGCTTCCGGCAGGACCTCTCGTGGATCGACCTCTCCGTGTTCGGGGAGGAGGGCGAGCCGGTCCACGAGCGCGGTGTCGCTCCGGGCGCCCCCGGGTTGTACTTCGTCGGTCTCCCGTTCCAGTACGCGGCCGCCTCGGACGTGCTGCCGGGCGTCGGAAGGGATGCGGCCTACATCGCGAAGGTTCTGGTCGAACGTCGCTCGTACCCGGAGCCGGCCTTCGCCGCGCGGTCTGCGTAGGATCGAACGTCCGTCACGAGGTCCGCGCGCGCCACTCGCGGTCGAGGATCGCGTAGACGGCCTCGCTCTGCCACTCGCCTTTGAGGTACTCGTTCTCGACGAAGTGGGCCTCCCGGCGCATCCCCAGCTTCTCCAGGACGCGGGCCGACGCCACGTTGCGTGGTTCGAGCCGGCCGATCACGCGGTGCAGACAGAGCTCGTCGAAGGCGATCGAGAGCATCGCGCGCCCGCCCTCGGTCGCGTACCCATGCCCGTGGTGGTCTGGGTGGACGATGTAACCCAGCTCGCCGCAGGCATGCTCCCAGCTGAAGAGCTCCAAGGTGAGATCACCGATCACAGCGCCCGTCTCCTTCAGCTCGACCGCCAGGGCCAGGAAATCGCCTTCGGAGACGACGACCGTCGCTGCGATCTTCTTGCCGAGTGCCTCGCGCACCTGGTCCTCGGTACGGCCATCCCACAGCAGGTATCGAGTCACGTCGGCGCGCGATTGGTACGCGTAGAGCGCCGAGAAGTCGGCCGGCGTGAACGGGCGCAGGAGGAGTCGCTCCGTCTCCACGACGGCTACGGGGTTGCCCAGGTTCACGCCTGGAAGGCTACTTGCGGATCTGCACCACGACGTCGAGCGCGCCACCGGCCGAGCCGAACGGTTCGACGCGGATCGTGAGCTCGTCGCCCTTGACGAGGTCGTGGGAGCCGACCGAGCTCGGGATGCGGAGGTTGTAGAGGTACATCCCGTCCAGCTCGCGCATCACGCCCGGCTGGTCGGCAGCTGAAACCGACACGGCCGCGTACGCCTCATCCGCGTAGACCGTCGCGATCGTCGGAGCCAGCCCTCCCCAGAAGGCCCCGTCGCAGCCGATCCGGACCTTCACGGGGACCACCTGGCCGGTTTGCACGAGATCCTTCCCGGCGAGCGGCGGGAGGACCTGGCCCTCACCCACCGTGACCGTGGCGCGCGAGGTGGCGGAGTCGGAGCCGCCGTCGTCATCGGCCACCCTCGCGTCCAGGGCGTAGGTCCCGCACGACGCGTAGCTTCGCGTGTACGTGGTGGTCAGCCCGCCGGCGCTCCCGGCGCCTCCGTCGAACCACCACGTGAAGGTGTCCGCGGTGCCCGGATCGGTCGCCGTCGCCGTCCACGTCACGTCGGCGCCGGCGAGCGCGGTCGTCGTGCTGGGCGTCAGCGACACGATCGTGGGCGGAACGTTGTCGGCCCGCCACGAGAAGACATCGGTGGCCGTGCCGCCGTTCCCGTCGGAGGCCGTGACCGTCACCGTCCCGTTCCCGTCGTCCGGCGGCACGTTGCGCCACGACCACCGGCCGTCCCCATGGTCCGTGAGCGACCCCGCTCCCGACCCCGAGATCGTGAGGGTGTCGCCATCGGGATCGGTGAACGACCCGCGCGTGACGAGCGGACTCCCCTCGTGCCCCGACACGTTGGCGCCGTGCTCCTGGACCACGGGCGGCCGGTTCGGCGGTGTGACGTGACCGAACGTGATCTGGAGCGCGCACGTGTCTTCGCACGTGCCGAAGGAACCGCCCAGATCGAGCGAACCGGAGATGCTGAAACCGTTCGGGGCGTCGAAGTCGTACCCGGACCCGATCCAATCCTTGCTCGTACCGGCACCCGGGTTGAAGGATCCAAGCGACACGCCCGCATCGACCGTCGCTCCGCTGAGCACCATCTTCGTTCCCGCCTGCCGGTCGTCGACCGACAGCCGCAGCGAATCAACATCGTTGAGCGCCGACTGGGCCTGCGTGAGGGTCCAGCCTTTCGCGTTCGCGAGCTCCTGTGCGAAGCCGCTGAACACGACCGTGCAGCTGAGCGACGGGTTGACCAATGTGGAGGTCAGGGTGCCTGCAGCGCGACCCCACGTCATCGTGAAGCGGTTGGCCACCGGGCTCGCCACCGTGCCGACCGCGTAGACGCCTTGACAATCCCCGCTGCGCGAACCCGTGTTGCCGTTCGTCAGGAACCTCGGAACGGTGAAGTTGGCTTCGACCCGGTTCGTCGCCGGAACCAGATCGGCGACACCGAGGAACTCATCTCCCGTACTGGCGACGGAGCCGATCGATCCGATCCGGATCCCACCGTAGGCCGTGAAGGTTGCTGGGCTCGGGGTGCTCACCTGGATGCCGGCGGGTCCGACGTCGGTCCCAGCGTGCGCGGCTCCGGCAACGAGTGGGGTCAGAGCGGCCACCGTGATCATGGCTACCAGCGCTCTGCCCTTCAACGCCCCAACCTCCTCAGGCCCCGTGACGCACCGCCACTCGCGGCTGTCCCTTACCTATCGGCAGAACACCGCCTGTTCCTACAGCTGGTGTTGTAGGTCATCTGGCCCGTGACGGGTCGACCTTGGAGCTATGGGCACGGAGGTGGATGAGGAGCGCCAGAACTAGACGGCGCGAAGGGGGGCGGGACGAATCACGTGCTGGACCTCCCCGGGGAGCGTCACCACGAAGCGAGCCCCGCCGCCGGGCCGGTCTTCCACGCTCGCCGTCCCACCATGGAGCTCCGCGAATCGTTGGACGAGCGACAGACCGATGCCCACGCCGCCGCGTGCGCTCGCACCTTGGCGGAAGGGCTCGAAGATCTCGTCCTTGATGTCGTCGGATACCCCGGGTCCCTCGTCCTCCACGATCACGACGACCCCGTGGTCCTTCGCGGTGATGAGCACCTGGACGGGGGTGCCGGCGGGGGTGTGCCGGGCCGCGTTGTTGAGGAGGTTCTCCACGATCCGCTCGACCTTCGCCCGGTCCACGTCGACCAGCATCGGGTCGCTCTCGATCCGTATCGGATGTCCCGAGAGTGAAGGGAGCTCCAGGGCCAGCCGGTCGGCAAGCTCGCCGACATCCGTCGGCTCGCGCTCCGGCTGGAGCTGGCCGCGGCGGAGCCGGTCGAGGTCGAGCAAGTCGTCCACCAGTCGGGCCGCTTTCTTCCCGGCCTGTTCGATCACGCCGTAGAGATCGTTGAGCTCGATACCCGTCAGCTTGAGCTGGTCGGCGCGGCGGATCGTCTGCATCGCGCCCAGGATGCCCGCGAGCGGACCTTTGAGGTCGTGCGAGACCGCGTGGAGCAGGGTGTTCTTCATGTCGTTCTGCGCGCGCAGATCGTCCGAGACCTCCTCCTGCGACTCGAGCTGCGAGCGCTGGCGCTTCGCATGGTCGCGGATGATCGCCAGGAGCCAGACCACGAACAGGAACACCGCGTACCACACGAGCGCGTTCCACGACGGCACCAAGACGTTCGTCTCGACCGAGCGGACGTGGGCGAGTTGCATCGCGACGGCGGCGAGGCCGGCCACCAGGAACCCCCACGCGCGGCCGAGGTTCCAGGTCGCGATGAGGATCGGAAGCACGTAGAAGGGCGCGATCGAGACGTCGGGACCGATGAGGGAGTCGGCGACGCCGACACCGACGACGAACAGGACGGCCACGGCCAGCACGTAGGCCGGCGGCCGCCCCGAAAGGAACGCTTCGAGCGGAAGCGCCCGCTTGTCGCGGCTATCGAGGTCCACGGATGAGTCCTCGGCGGACCACGCATCTACCTTGAGTTCGGTAGGCGCCGCGCCCATGTTCGACGGGTCAACCGTCGAGCAGCAGGGCGCGGAGCGCCCGGAAGGCCCGACCGCGATGGCTGATCCGGTCCTTCTCCTCCGGATCGAGCTCCGCCATCGTCCGGTCCCAGCCGACGGGCAGGAAGATCGGGTCGTAGCCGAAGCCGCCGCTGCCCCGGGGTCTGGTGAGAAGGGTTCCCTCGCAAAGACCCTCCGCGGAGATGAGCCCACCGCCTGGCGCCGCGGAGGCGGCCACGCACCTGTAGCGAGCGGTGAGGCCGGCTGCAGGGATCCCCCGGATCGAACGGATCAGCTCGGCCAGGTTGCGCTCGTCGGTCGCGTCCGCACCCGCGAACCTGGCGCTCCGAGGCCCGGGCCGGCCCCCCAGTGCGTCGACCTCGATGCCGGAGTCGTCCGCGACGGCAGGGATCCCCAACCCGTCCGCCACGGCTCGGGCCTTGAGCGCCGCGTTGTCGAGGTAGGTCTCGCCCGTCTCGTCGACGTCCGGGAAGGAGCCCGGGTCTCGGTCGCGGACCGTGACCCACTCCACGGGCCAGTCGGAGCAGATCCGCGTGATCTCGACCAGCTTGTGCTCGTTCTTCGTCGCGATGGCGATCCGTCGCGGCAGCGCCATCCGTCTTCAGATACCGAGCGCCTCGGCCTGGATCTTCGTGAGCTCCGCGATCCCGGTCGCGGCGAGGTCCAGCAGCTGGTCCAGTTGCATCCGGGAGAACGGTGAGCCCTCCGCCGTTCCCTGGACCTCGACGAGCGCCCCCCCGCCGGTCATGACGACGTTGCAGTCGACCTCCGCCCCGGCGTCCTCCTCGTAGCAGAGGTCGAGACGGGGCTCTCCCTCCACGAGACCCACCGAGACCGCCGCCACTGAGTCCTTCAACACCTCGGCGGGGGTCGGACCGTCGGTCAAGCTGCGCAGAGCGAGGGCGAGCGCGATGTAGCCTCCCGTGATCGACGCCGTCCTGGTCCCCGCGTCAGCCACCAGAACATCGCAGTCGACCGTCACGGTGCGCTCACCGAGCCGGTCGAGATCGGTGACGCTCCTGAGCGCTCGGCCGATCAGACGCTGGATCTCCTGCGTGCGACCCCCCGGCCGGCCCCGATTCACCTCGCGACCGGACCGTTCCAGGGTGGAAGCCGGGAGCATCGAGTACTCGCCCGTGACCCAACCACGACCCGTGCCGCGGAGCCAGCGCGGCACGTCCTCCGACGCGGTGGCCGCACACAACACGCGGGTCTTCCCCATGGAGAGCAGGACGGACCCGTTCGCCCAGTCCTGGTACCCCAACTCGTAGATGACCGGACGGAGTTCGCCGGCTGCGCGACCGTCGGGCCGTGTCATCGGCCGACCTCCCACACCGCATCGCGGGTCGCGACATCGATCGGACCGTCGAACAACCCGGCGGCTTGCTCGAGCGAGACACCGGGATCGAGGGCCGGCGTGAGATGCGTCAGCACCAGTCGACGCACGTCGGCTCGCGCTGCGAGCTCGGCTGCCTGCTCCGCACTGAGATGGAAGAAGGTGTGATCCATCGGATCTTGATACGTCGCCTCGCAGAGGAACATGTCGGCACCGCGTGCCAGCTGGATGGCTTCGTCGCAGGGGCCAGTGTCACCGGTGTACGCGAGCGTGTGACCCTCCGCCTGGATCCGGTAACCGAGTGAGTACACGCCGATGTGCGTCATCTCGAAGGACGTCACACGGAAGGGGCCAACCTCCACCACGCGACCGGCCTCCATCTGATCGAAGGCGTACGCCTCGGCCATCACGTTGCGACCGTTCTCGGAGACGAGCAATGCGGCCAGATCCATGAAACCGGTGGGTGAGTAGAACGGGAGGCCGGGCTCCCCCAGATCCCCATAGTGGCGAGCGTAGAACGCCGGGATGACGTCCAGGAAATGGTCCGGGTGGCCGTGCGTGATCAGCACCGCGTCGATCTCATTGGGCGGCACGTGCTCCTGTAATCGAGCGAACGTACCGGTTCCTGCATCGAGCCACAGATGGAAGGACCCACTGGTGACGAGATAGCCGCTGCATTCCCCTCCCGTTCCCGGCCACGTGCCGTGGGAGCCCAAGACCGAGAGTCTCACGCGTGGCCCCCGGCTTCGATGTGAACGGCCTTCACATGCGCGAGCTCGCGTCCCAGGAAGAGCTCCGCATGGTCGCGGAACGGCTCGGCGTCTCCCGTCGTGAGGAACTCGTGGTGCGGGGGCTCCGGCTCCTCCCGCAGACCGCCGGCCCGAAGGAGCTCGGCGTACACGTCTTTCGCCGTCTCCTCCGCCGACGACACCAAGACCACATCGGGACCGAGCTCCAGCTGGAGCAGCCCCGAGAGCAACGGGTAATGCGTGCAGCCCAGGATCAACGTGTCGATACCGTCCTCCTTCAGCGGTGCAAGATACCTGCGAGCGGCCATCCGCAACTCTTCCGACGTGGTGTCGCCCCGCTCGACGTGTTCGACGAACACCGGGCAGGCCACGGCGTGCAGCTCGACGGCCGACCCCACCGCGCGCGCGTAGGCACCCGTGAGGATCGTCGCGGAGGTTCCGATCACGCCGACCACGCCGTTCCTGGTCGCGCGGATCGCGGCGCGTGCTCCCGGGTTGATCACCCCCACGACCGGGACCCCGTGGGCGGTGGCGATGTCGCCGATCGCGGAGACCTCGATGGAGTTGCATGCGACCACGAGCAGCTTCACGTCGCGTTCGACGAGTGACGCCGCGACCTCCATCGCGAACCCGCGGATCTCCTCGACCGGGCGGGGGCCGTAGGGGAAGTGAGCCGAATCGCCGACGTAGATCAGCGATTCGTTCGGCAGGAGATCGAGGACGGCTCGCGCCACAGTGAGACCGCCGACACCTGAGTCGAACACCCCGATCGGCCGGTTATCGGACACGCGCTACCACCACAGCGACTCCTCGACCCCTCGCTGCGCGGCTGAGAGATCGTCCGCCCACGCGTGCGTCGATAGGTACTTCCACCCGCCGTCCGGTAGCAGACACACGATGTCGCCATCGTCGAGCTCCTGGGAGATCCGCTGCGCGACGTGGATCACCGCGCCACTGCTGATCCCGGCGAAGATCCCTTCACGCGCGGTGAGCTCCCTCGTCGCTTGGAGGGAGTCGGCGGCGTTCACGAGGAACTTCCGGTCGATCTGTTCCGGGTCGAAGATCGGCGGGATGAATCCTTCCTCGAGGGAACGCAAGCCGTAGACGAGGTCGCCCAGCTCGGGTTCGGCGGCGACGACCGTGATCTGCTCGTTGTACGCATGGAGCCCCCGACCGGCACCGGTCAGCGTTCCCCCGGTCCCCATGCCCGCCACGAAATGCGAGACCATCGGGAGGTCACGGATGATCTCCTGCGCCGTTCCCTTCTCGTGGGCGTCGGGGTTGGCGCGGTTCCCGTACTGGAAGGGCATGTAGTACCGCTGGTCGGCGGCGAGCGCGCGCGCCACCTCGATCGAGCCGTTCGTTCCCTTGGCCCCATCCGACAGGACGATCTCCGCGCCGAACAGGCGGAGCAGACCGATCCGCTCCTCGCTCGCGTTGTCCGGGATCACGACGGTGAGGTTGTATCCCTTGCGACGCGCCACCATCGCGAGCGCGATGCCGGTGTTGCCGGACGTGGGCTCGAGGATCGTGCGCTCGGGTGTCAGCTCACCCGAGGCCTCAGCAGCCACCACCATGGCAAGCGCGATCCGATCCTTCGTCGAACCGGTGGGGTTCTGTCCCTCGAGCTTCGCCCAGATGCGGACACCCGGCGCCGAGGACATCCGCGGGATGCCGACGAGCGGCGTGTCCCCGATGGCATCCAGGATCGAGTCGAAGCGCACGGTTCGGGATTATCTCAGCGCGCGGCCTGCGAGCCGTTGCGCGGCCGCACCGGCAACGCTCATCCCAGGACCCACCAGGGAGTGTCGATCGTGATCGAGCCGGGGTCGGGCGCGCCGTCGTACAGGAGCCGCGCGGCTCGATGACCCGCGTCGCTCAGCATCCACATGCGGGTGAGACCCGCGGCGCGACCGTCCTCGGCGAACGCATCCAGGAGCTGCTTGCCGACCTTCGTCGAGCGCACCGCCTCCGCCACTTGGAGACCCGCGAGGAGCAGGAGTTGACCGCCATCGGGCTGCGCGACGGTCAATCCCCACGCGAACCCGACCACGGTGTCGCCGTCGGACGCGACGTAGGCGAAGCCGCGACCTTCGGCGAGGAACGCCGGATTGGGGCGGCGCTCGAAGCCGCGGAAAGCACGAACCGCGGCTTCGAGCGCCGCCCCATCGTTCGGCCCGAGCCTTCGGATCTCCACACGAGGGAGCTTGCCCCAACCGCGGGGAGCTGCGCCAGGCCTAGTGCACCTATGCGGCACACGTCAGCCGTCGAGCCACCCAGCGACGCCTTAGCGCCAGGGGAGCGCGGCGCGATCCGTCCAGTACCGCTCCGGCGGCTGGGCGAGCGTTTCCATCGCCGGGAGGACGTCGGCGGGAAGCGTGACGTCGAGCGCCGACACGTTGCTCCGGACCTGTTCCACCGTTACGGCGCCCGACAGGACGACGTCGGCCCAAGGCTGCGCGAGCACGGCCGCGAGCGCGACGCGATCGGCGGTCGTCCGGAGCCGATCGGCGATGCTACCGAGCCGTCCGTCGGCCGCCGCGAGGCGGCCGTTCGCCATCGCTTCCTTGATCAGCACGCCGCGCCCGTCGGCGTGAGCCTC
>VAYU01000032.1:0-45955 GCA_005884925.1 Actinomycetota bacterium
TGATCGTCGCCGGGATCTGATCGGGCATCGGTCGCATCGCATCCGCGGCGGTCCCCGCCGACAGGAGATCGCGGAGGGCGAGGCGTTGCGTCGTGCCGCGTCCGGTCGAGAGCATCACGAACCCGAGGTACGCGAGGAACAGCCACAAGCCGGTGCCGTTGGAGAAGCTCAGGACGGCGGCGCCGATGATCAACGCCCCGACCGCGACGGCGCCGTAGCCCGCGACCTTGACCGCCGTCCGGCGGTCGTGGGTCGCGCCCCACGTCGCCGCCTGCAGCATCCGTCCGCCGTCGAGCGGGAACCCCGGGAGCAGGTTGATCGCGCCGATCAGGAGGTTGAGCCCGGCGAGCTGGCGCACGATCTCTCGCGTCAACCCCGGCGCCATCGCCGTCGCCACGGCCGCGAAGATCCCCGACAGGACCAGCGTGGTCAGCGGGCCGACCGCGGAGACGACGAACTCCGCGAGTGGCCCCTTCGCGTTCGCGCGCGTCTCGGTCGCACCTCCCCAGAACACGAGCGTGATCCCCATCACCGGAAGACCGAACGCCCGAGCCGCGATCGCGTGAGCGGATTCGTGGAGCAAGATCCCCCCGAAGAACAGCACGCCTTCGAACAGCGTGAGTCCCGCCGCCCCCGCCGGCGTCGGTCGCCAGATCGAGTTCGTGAAGCTCGAGTAGATCAGGAACGAATAGAGCGCGGCGACCCAGAGCCACGACGTCGCGACGTAGATCGGTATGCCTCGGACCGAGGCGACCTTGAACCGGTTCCCGATCGGCATCCACCGAGGGTACTTCAGCGTGTGTCGTTCACCTTTCGGGGCCTCGAACGCTCTGTCATGGTGACGGAGTGGAGGATCCCCACGATTTCGACGAGATCTGGCGCGCCGACGGTCCCATGCTCTGGCGAGCCGTCTACGCCTTCACGGGCGGACGCCGGGACGTCACGGACGACGCGGTGGCCGAGGCGTTCGCACGCGCCATGGCGCGCGGCGGGAAGGTCCGCGATCCCCTCGCGTACCTCTTCCGGATCGCCTTCCGGGTGGCCGGGGCCGAGCTGGCACGACGGAGCAAGGAGGTGCAGGAGGTGCCCGAGATGAGTCTCCCCGACCCGACCCAGGACGGGTTGCCGGACCTGCTCGGCGCCCTCAGGGAGCTCTCGCCCTCCCAGCGCGCGGCCGTGTACCTGCACTACCAGGCGGACCTGTCGGTCCGCGATGTCGCCCACGTCATGGGCTCGACGAGCGCCGCGGTCAAGGTGCACCTGATGCGGGGGCGTCGTCGCCTGGCCGAGCTGCTCGGGACGGAGGAGGGCTCGTGACCGAACGGTGGCGCGAGAAGCTCGAGGGGATCGACCAGGTCGGTCCGAGTGACGACGTCTATGAAAGAGCGAAGGCCGGCCCGACGCTCCCGGAGGCCCCGTCGCCGATGCAGCGGACCTCGACCCGGGTCGCGACCGCGATCGCCGCGTTCGTGGTGTTCGCGCTCGCGATCTCCTTGTTCGCGATCCCGACCCTTCGCTTGCACAAGGACCCGAGCTCGCTCAGCGCCGGGAGCCAGCTGCTCCCCTTGTGGCCCGCGAGGACGATGGAACAGGTCCATGCGCTACAGGATCAGGCCGGCGCCGGGCAAGCTGATTGGGCCCTCGATCCAAAGGCGGTCGCCACTCGGTTCGGTGAGTCCGTCCTTGGGTGGACCGGCGTGCGGGCAGATCCACTGGTTTCGGGGAACGGGTGCACCGTCGCATCTGGGTCGTATCCGTCCGGCCCGTACGCTGCCCCGGCCTTCGGCGGCGGATGCCCCGCGGCCGGATACGTGGCCTACGGGCCGAACGCGTACCCCCCGCCGGGGGCGTGCGACCCCTCGATATGGGGAGACCAAGCGTGTGGCCCGTCTTCGGTGCCCGGCTCGGCGAACCCGTTCGCGAGTCAGTTCATGACCTTCCAACTCTCCCCGTGCGGTCCGACAACATCGTGCAACCTCACCTCGATCCTCGAGACGGTCGAGCTCTTCCAACCTCTCGGGGCCGGCGAAGGCCACGTCTGGGCGGTGCTCGAAGCGAGCAGCTCATCCATCGGCCTCGGGGTCTCCCCGGGCCAGACCGTCTCGAACGGATCCTCGGTTTCGACCTGGTTGCGCGTCCCTCTTAACGAGCGGTTCGGCTTCGGTGTGCATGTCGGTGCGAGCGATCCCTGCAGCCAGGCTGTTGCCACCGATGTCTTCCATAGTCCCGGGTCGCCGAACGATGCCGTGACCTCAGCAGGTTCGGAGCTGGGCGTGAATCTCGGGTCGCGGGAAGGGACCTCGTGCGCACAAGAGGAGCCGGGCTACGTGTTCGTAGCGACGTCCGAAAGGACGATCGTCAGCGGTGGCGAAGCGATCGATCCCCTGCAGTGGGCCGGCGGTCCTGGTCTGCTCCTGACGTCGTTCGCGGCCGTGCCGATCACCTTCGAATGGCCGGATGAGGTCCCCTCATCGGTCGCGCCGACGCTCGGGACGTCGACTCCGGCATCGAGCGCCTGGACCACGTACACAGATCCACTCGGCTGGACGGTCGACGTCCCCGCATCTTGGACGTCGGGACAGATCGGTTCGAACACCACGTGCTGTCTGGCATCTGGGTCAGCGTCCGGTGCATGGTTCTCGAGCGGAGAGGTCGCTGCCATCCCTTCGGGATCATCGGCGAACCTCGGTCCCGATCCCGCGCCAGGGCAGGTCATACTCAAGATCTTCCATAGCACCAAGGATCCGACCGTCGAGAACGATTCCACGCTCCCTTTGGATGCCGACACGTTGCTTCATCACCAAGGGAACGAATGGGACGGGTTCTTCCATGCCGACGGGATCGAGTTCGTCGTCGCGACGTACACAGGTGATGGTGGAGCCTTGTCGCCACAACAGCACGACGTGATCCAGAGGATGATCTCGTCGATCGCGTTCCGGCCGTGGACGCCGGGCGAGTCACGGAACGGATTCACCGCTCTGAACCCCAGCGCGGACACACAGCGGGAGTGGAAACAAGCAGGCCTCGATTGGCAAGTCCTCGGCAAGGACGTTTACGTCTACATGCAGGATGGCGGCAACGGCGTACTGCTCGGGCCGATGCCTGGCTGCGGCGAGGGTGAGAGTGAGTCGGCCAGCACGGATCCGCGCGGTCCGGTCCTTCAGTGCCCCGACGGAACGAGCGCGGGGTGGACGATCGATGGTCAACCGTTCCCGACGAACCCGGCAGGTCTTCAGCAACCTCTGCCGGTGAATCAGGTGATCCGGGCGTGGGATGGAACCCAGCTGTCGCCACTTGGCCCGATCGGCTGACTATCCGAGATCCAGCCCCAGCAGGTCGCCGAGCTCGCGCCCGTTCCTGACCGCGAAGTCCTGATAGCAGTTGTTCATGAGAACGTGCGTTTCACGCGACTGGTCGGCGAGGGACTCGATCCGCGGAACCCATTCCTGGAGCTCTTCCTTCGGGTAGTCGTAACGGAACCGGACGCTCGCCGTGTCGCTCTTCGCCTGCCACGTCTCGCGGTTGCGTCCGTGGAATCGGACCATCGCGAGGTCCTTCGCGGTGGCCGCGGCGATCGGGGGGAGGCTCGAGTCGAAGCCCTGCGGCATGTCCACAGACACGTATGGGACGTCGCGTTCCTCGAGGAATCCGAGTGTCTCCTCGACGTTTCGCTCCTCCATCCAGCTCTTGTGACGGAACTCGACCGCGACGCGGAAGTCCGGGAGCCGCTCGACGCACTCTTCGATGTACGCCTTGGACTTCTTCGAGATCACGAACCATTGGGGAAACTGGAACAGCACGGCCCCCATCTTGCCCGCCGAATGTAGCGGCATGAGCGCGTCACGGAAGCGTTGCCAGACCTCGTCGACGACCTCGTCGGGGAGTTGCTCGCGGTAGACGTTGCGCTTGCCCTCGGGGATCGAGGGTTGGAGGTCCTTGTAGAGAGAGTTCGGGCGTGTCGGATGGTTGGTCAGCAGGGAGTAGGCCTTGATGTTGAACGTGAAGTTCTTCGGTGTGCGCTCGATCCACAGGACCGAATTGCTCTCCGACGGAGGGAAGTAGTAGGTCGAGTCGACCTCCACCAACGGGAATCGCGAAGCGTAGAACTGCAGGCGTTTCTCCGCGGTCCTCGCGTCGGGGGGGTAGAAGTGCCCGTCCTTGATCAGCGTCTTGTCGGTCCACGACGAGGTGCCGATCAGGATCGAGCCCGCTGTCATCGGCAGCCTCAGGAGGACGGAGGCACGCCGGCGTCTTTCTTGCGAAGCACCGCCGCCTTCGCTTGTTCTGCCTTGCGCTTCGCCGCGTTCAGGAGTCGCTGCGCCCACACGTACTCCGTGGCGAGGATCGTGAGACCGATGAAGATCAGGAGCCACCCCGGTCCCGGAAGCACGAGGAGAGCGATACCGGCGAGCAGCACGCCGAAGCCCGCGATGGTCACGGCGATGCGCTTGCCGCTGCGTTGGATGAAGCGCGCAACGGCTTTGAGCGGTGCGAATGCGGGGTGCTCGTGCCAACGGCGAGCCGCTTCGGGCTCGATGACCTCGAGCTCGGCAACCGTCTCGGAGGCGTCCACCTCTTCGGGATCGTCCCCCCAGATGTCCCGACGGTGGAATGGCTCGTCCATATGAACGAGTTTCTCATGGCTCGCTCCGATCCATGAAGCCCCTCAAAAACCGTCTGACGTGCGCGTTCGTTCGCTTGTCACTCTTTCAACTCGCCACACCTTGCCTGTGGATAACCGTCGGGCGTAAGAATCGCCGGGGGTTTGCGCCGCGAGACGGGGGGCGGGAGAGGAATGGCCACATCCACGGCATCCGGTGATTTACAGGATCCGACTACCCGGGGTGTAGATGATCCTTTCGCGATTCGGCTATTCCAGTTGGCTTCGTCCCTCGGCATCCTCGTCTTTCTCGGTCTGCTCATTACTTCTGAACGTGCGGAGCTCGAGGGCATGCTGCCCGAGATTGCTCTTTGGGCTGCTGTTGCGCTCGCTGCTGACTTAATGCTCGTTCGGGTCGGGAAGGGCGTGACTTTGACTATGTCTGTGCCGGTCTCGCTCGCTGCTGCCCTTCTCTTCCCTCCAGCTTTCGCAGCGATCGTCGCTTTCGCCGGCTGCCTGGATCCGATGGAGGTTCGCGGCGAGTCTTCAGTCTCGCGAGCCATCTTCAACCGTTCACAGGTTGCGCTCGCCACTACGGCGGCCGCTTTCGTCTTCCACATCGGGGACGTCCAAGCGGCTGCGTGGCCCGCGGTCGCCCTTTGGTCTTTAGTTGCCCTCGCAGCCGATTTCGCTGTCAATGCAGCCTTCGTGGTCCCGACGATAGTTCTTCGAGACGGCGCCTCACCTCTCACCGCAGTACGGCTCTTGTTCGGATCGGCTCCCGCCGACAGTACAGTTCTCTACGTCTCGATGGGGCTCGTCGGCCCTCTGATCGTTGCCATATATCTAGCCGCGGGTGGGTGGGGTCTCCTCTTTTGCCTGGTTCCTCTTGCGTTGGCCAGGGGAGGGCTCGTTCGAGCCGAAAGGCTTCACGAGGCGAAGGAGCGGGTTGCCACCAAGGACGAAGCATTGCGCAGGACGACTGAATCGGTTGGGGAAGAGCGGCGCGACGAGCGTATCGCTCTTGCGGGCGAGTTACATGACGAGGTGTTGCCGCCCCTCTTCAAGGTTCACCTCATGGGTCAAGTGTTGAAAGAGGATCTCGATGCCGGGAGACTACTGGATCTTGATGCAGACCTTCCCGAGTTGCTAGCTGCGACTTCCGCATCTCAAGCTGCAGTCCGGCATGTAGTGGATCAGTTGCGGAGGTCATCGCTCGGTCCCGAGGGACTCGTCGGAACGATCCGGCTATTGGCGGAGCATCTTCAGTCGAGCGGGGCGCCCCCGGTGGATTTGCTTCTGGAAGATCTCGATGGATCGGATGAGGCTCTACTCGTGCTCTATCAAGTCGCGAGGGAAGCGTTAACGAATGCATCGAAGTACTCGAAGGCCAGGAGGATAACGGTCCACATCTGGGAAGAAGATCAGAGCGGGCGATTGATCGTGTCGGACACGGGAATCGGATTTGAAACCTCGAACGTCGACTTGCGGAATCACTTCGGACTTCAACTGATGAAAGAGAGGGTGGAGTCGCGGGGCGGGAAACTCGTTGTCGAATCACGTCTCGGAGAGGGAACCACCGTCGCCGCCAAGGTTCCGCTCCGAGGTGGGCCCAACTAGTCAGTAGCCCTCGGCCCTGTCTCTGAAGGCGCGAAATGGCACGAAGAGGCCCCCGGCCACATGGCCGGAGACCTCACTAGATTGACTTGCTGGGTCTTTAGCCGACCCGCCAGTGGGCGCCGCCTGCCGGGGCGAGAGCCGTCACCGACGCGAGAGCCAGAATCACGCGACGCGCGATCTTCATCCTCTACCTCCTTCGTCATATCCCCGCCCGGGGGACACGCTGGTCACTATCGGGGGACCCCCGTCCGGGGGACAAGCCCCCGCATCGGCGTACGACCTTTGCAGTACCTTTCTCCTACTCGAAAGCTTGGGCCGACCCGGTCATGATGTAGCCGCCAATGAGAGAGGCGAGGAACCGGGACCGGCTGCTGCTCTTCGTGAGCATTTGCCTCTTCCTGACGACCATCGCCGTCATCGGCCTTCTCCTCTTCTTGAGCAATGTCCCCTTCGAGCCCCTCTGGTGGTTCTGGTCAGTCTTGATTGCGGCGATTGAGCTTCTTCCGGTGCCAGCTTGGCGCGGCCTAACGATCAGTGTGGGATTTCCGGTCCTGGTGACTGTCGCGATCCTCTGCCCCGCGGGAGCAGCCGGCGCGATCACGTTCGTCGGCGCCCTGGACCCTCGCGAGTTCCGTCGTGAAGTTTCGCTTGGAGTGGCTCTTTACAATCGCAGCCAGGTGGCCCTCTCTGTTGTCGCCGCGAGTGCGATGTTCCATGCCTTCCACCCGGCCGGTTCTGTGTTGCATGACTCTCCCGCTTGGATCCTCGTGGTTGCCGCTGCCTTAGCTGCCCTTGGGGACTACGCCGTAAATGCGGGTCTCGTAACGGTTTACATGAGTACGAAGCTCGGCATTCCAGCACGGGAGATGTTCAGGCAGCTAACGATCGGAAATGTCCGCGACTTCCTCATTAGCTATCTGGGACTTGGCATCCTCGGCCTGACGCTTGCTGTCTTCGTTCAAGCTGTAACGGCCAAATATGCAATACCCGCGTTCCTGGCACCTCTGATCTTCGCTCGGCAGATGTTTTTCCGGTCGCAAGCTCTCGAGGAGGCTCACATCGAACTGACCGAGCGCGAGGAGATCCTCCGCGAGCTCTCGAACACCATGGCTGAAGAGCGGGCAGACGAGCGACTCCAGATCGCCGGGTACCTCCACGACGATCTCGCCCAGGTCCTCTTCCGCCTGTCGCTGCAGGTGGACATCGCACGAAAGCTGCTGGACAAGGGCGATGTCGATGATGTCCGTCAGCAGCTCGACAAGATCCGCCAATCGAAACAGGAGACGTCGGACCGGATCCGCGCGCTGATCCGCGACCTGCACCGTTCACCCCTCGGCGCCAAGGGTCTGGCCGAGTCGCTCGAGTCGTTCACCGACGAGGTGGGACGCGATTCGCACATCCGGTTCCATCGGGACGTGCAAGACATCGATCTCCCGGCCCCGATCGCGCTGCTCGTGTTCCACATCGCACGCGAGGGCATCATGAACGCCGTCAAGCACGCCGACCCGACCGACGTCTCGGTGTCGGTCGCAGAACAGGGCGAGGACATCGTGCTGCAGCTCGAGGACAACGGATCGGGATTCGATGCGGGCGCTCCCGGACCTGAGGGCCACTACGGGATGGCGATGATGCGGGAGCGTGCGAAGGTCGGTGGCGGCTCGTTCGACGTCCGGAGCGGCCTCGGCGAGGGAACGACGATCACGGTTCGGTTCCCGATCGCTCTGCTCCAACGGGAGCCGCAGCCCGGTACCGAGCCGCCAACCGCCAATGGCCCGGAGCGTGCTTCCCCCGGTACGTCAGGAACCACATCGCGATCGGCCGAGGGGTCTCGCGACTCCGTCCCCGCATGACCTGGAGCACGAACCAGGCCATCCCGGCGTAGAGCAGCACATCGCCGATCGAGAGGACGACCCTCGCCGGTGGCGGGATCGGGATGACGTCACCCAGCGGTGCGAGCAGGTCTCGATCGGTCATCAGGTGGTGCTTCGCTCCCGCGTCGGTCGACAGGCTCGCCGCGGTTCCGCCGGCGTCCTCGACCGCACGCGCGCTCACGGGCATCCCGCCGTTGACGGCCACCACCGCGAGGTTCATCAGCAGACCGAGCGCCATGATCGCCGCACCGGGGATCCACCGGTTGACCGTCAGGAACACCAGGAGCAAGGCGTAGGAGGCGATGAGGAGTCCCGCCCCGATCGCCCAAGCGGGCACGCTCGCGTACCGAGGCACGGCCACGACCTGGAGGGCGAGGCCGATGAACACGAGCGCCCACCAATGCACGTGGAGCCGCTCGAAGTTGCGGAGGGTCCCGCCGGCGAGCAGCCCGACCACGAGCGCGACGCCGATCACCGCGAGGATCGGGGACATGCGCGTATCGTGCTCTGCCGCGGCGGCCGCGTCACGCAGTCTTGATCCCGACGAACGTCGGTACGCTTCTGGAGATGGGCGGATCGGACCAGGACCTCGGGTACTTCGGACCGGGCAGCGTCAGCTGGCAGGTGGATCGCGAGGTCACCGTCCTGTTCGGCGGGGCTCGAGCCCTGTTGATGCAGGCCGCGCACCCGCTCGTGATCGCCGGGGTGAACCAGACCCAGATGTACGACCGGAGCCCCTGGAAGCGGCTCCAGCGGACGCTGATGCTCACGTACACGATCACGTTCGGCACGAAGGCCGAGGCCCATGCCGCGGCGGATCGGATCAACGAGGTCCATGCCCGGATCAACGGGACCGATCCCGTCACGGGCAAGGCATACGACGCGTTGGATCCGTACCTGCTCCTGTACGTCCACGCCACGCTCGTGGACTCGGCCCTGCTCTACGAAGAGCTCACGATCGGGAGGCTCGACGACGAGGGTCGTCAACGGTTCCACGAGGAGCAGATGCTCGCGGCCGAGCTGGTGCGGATCCCGAAGGAGTCGATCCCGCCGACGGTTCCCGCGCTCCGTGCGTGGCTCGCCGACGTCGAGGACCGCGGCGAGCTCGCTGTGACCGAGGGGGCGCGCCGGGTCGCGGGGCTATTCGTGGATCCCCCTCGTGATGCCGAGTGGCGGCCGATCCTCCCGCAGGTCGCCCGGCTCGCGTTCGGGACCCTCTCCCCACACGTGCGCGAG
Organism: Actinomycetota bacterium; assembly: GCA_005884925.1. Lineage (GTDB taxonomy): Bacteria > Actinomycetota > UBA4738 > UBA4738 > HRBIN12 > AC-51. The sequence continues at coordinate 9,328 of VAYU01000032.1, forward strand.
ATGTACGGGGTCCGGTGGAACGCGACGAAGGAAGCCGCACTGCGCTCCACGTTCGCGCTGATGCGTGCGGCGCGTCCCCTACTGCCGGCCAAGTACCGATACGTCGAGCCCTACAACGAGTGGGTCCGGCAGGGCCGCAGAACCCCGACCCTACGTTCGGTGGGGCCGCACGGGTGAGCGCGATCGAGGGCTTGCTATTGGACATCGATGGCGTGCTCGCGGTGTCGTGGGAGCCGCTGCCCGGTGCGGTGGAGGCGATGACGTCGCTGCGTGCAGAAGGGGTCCCGTTCCGGTTGATCACGAACACGACGACGCACACGCGACGCGACCTGGCGGCCACCCTCGCGGAGGCCGGATTCGAGGTCGACGCGAACGAGATCGTGACCGCCGTCACGGCGACCGCGTCCTACCTGCGGGAGCATCATCCTGGGGGACGCGCGTTCGTCCTCACCGACGGCGCGCCCGATGAGGACCTCGCCGGCGTGCCGATCGCCGGAACGGCGCGGGAGGCCGATGTCATCGTGATCGGTGGGGCATGTGACGCGTTCACGTACGAGACGATGAACGGGATCTTCCGCCGGTTGATGGACGGCGTCGCGCTCGTCGGGATGCACCGGAACCTTTACTGGAAGACCGCCCAAGGGTGGGAGCTGGATGGGGGTGCCTACATCGCGGGCTTGGAGGAAGCCTCCGGAACCAGCGCGGTGATCTGCGGTAAGCCGGCCAGCACGTACTTCCGGACGGCGTTGGCGCTCCTGGGTGTGCCGGCGGCCCGCGCCGCCATGGTGGGCGACGACATCACGAACGACATCGAGGGGGCGCGGGCCGCCGGCATGACCGGCGTGCTCGTCAGGACCGGCAAGTTCCGAGAGGCCGATCTTGCGAAGGGATCGCCGGACGTGGTGCTCGACTCGCTCGCCGACGTGCCCGGCTGGCTCCGAGGCGCCTGATATGTCCACGCGCACGCGACACGCACGAGCGCTCTTCGCGGGGATCGCGCCGGAGTACGAGTGGATGGGTGGCGTGCTGTCGTTCGGTCAGGACCCACGCTGGCGTCGATCCCTCGTGAGCCGCGTCGATGCGCCCCGCGGCTCGTCCGTGCTCGACGTCGCGACCGGAACCGGGCTGGTCGCCCGAGCGCTCGCCGCGCGTGGCTATCGGGTCACCGGGCTCGATGCCAGCGAGCCGATGCTCCGTTCAGGGAAACCTCCCGGTCCGCGTGTCGTCGCGCTGGCGGAAGGATTGCCGTTCGCCGACGGCGGGTTCGCAGCGCTGACGTTCACGTACCTGCTGCGGTACGTCGACGACCCCGCCGCCACGATGAAGGAGCTCGCGAGGGTGGTCGCGCCCGGTGGGGTGATCGCGTCCCTCGAGTTCCACGTGCCCGATGCGAGGTGGGCCCGGGCCGCGTGGCGTCCCTACACCAGATACGTCATGCCGCTCGTCGGATCCGTCGTGTCGCCGGCATGGACGCATACCGCACGGTTCCTCGGCCGGTCGATCGAGGAGTACTGGCGCTCCCATCCGCTCCAGGAGCAGCTCGGCTGGTGGGAGGCCGCGGGGATCGGAACGGTCCACACGCGAACGATGTCCAAGGGTGCCGCGATCGTGACGTGGGGGATGAAGCGATGAGGTCGGAGGGGGAGCGACCCGCCTTCTACGCGCTCCCTCCCGGCGGATGGCGCGACTACGTGACCCTGCTCCACCCGCCGTACACGTTGTGGCACCTCTCCTACGTCGTGATCGGCGCGTGCACGGTCCCCGACGTGAACCTCGGGTACCTCGCATGGTCCGTGCTCGCCTTCTTCGGCGCGGTCGGTCTGGGCGCGCACGCGCTCGACGAGCTGAACGGACGTCCGCTCGGGACCGCGATCCCGTCCCCGGTGCTCGTCTCGATCGCGGTCGTAGGACTCACCAGCGCCGTCGTGCTCGGCATCTACGGCGTGGTCCTCGTGTCGTCGTGGATGCTCGCGTTCATCTTCCTCGGAGCGTTCATCGCGATCGCCTATAACCTCGAATGGTTCCACGGTGCGTTCCATTCGGACCTGTGGTTCGCCCTCGGGTGGGGTGCGTTCCCGGCTCTCACCGGCTCGTTCGCCCAGACGGGCCGGCTCATGTGGGCGGGAGTCCTGGCCGCCGCAGCCTGCGCGATGCTCTCTGCGGCACAACGCGTCCTGTCGACACCGGTTCGCCGGCTCCGGAGGAACGCCGTGGCGATCGAAGGGCGGGCAGTCTACGACGACGGGACCGACGAACCCCTCGACAACGCCTGGCTCCGTGGAACACCGGAGCGGACGCTCCGCCTGCTCTCCCTCGCGGTGCCGCTGTTCGCCGCCGCCATGCTTGCGTCTGCCGTCGCACGCCGCTGAAGCCGTCTTATCGGCAGACACGGCTACCCTGGTCGGCATGACCCAAGCAACCACCCTCGGTGAACTCCGCGCCTCCGCGTATCCGGACCGCACCGTCAAACAAGAGCTCCGCGCCAACCTGCTCGATCGGCTCGAGCTCGGTCAGGAGCTCTTCCCCGGGATCCTCGGGTTCGAGGACACGGTCCTGCCGGGTCTCGAACGGGGGATCCTCGCGGGGCATGATCTGATCCTGCTGGGCGAGCGAGGCCAGGCGAAGACGCGACTCGTTCGGGCGATCGTCAACCTGCTTGACGATTCCGTGCCGGCCATCGCGGGATGCGAGGTGAACGATCATCCTTTCCGGCCGATCTGCGCTCGCTGCCGCGATCTGGTCGCGGCCGAGGGCGACGCCACACCCATCACGTGGCTCGCGCCGGACGAGCGCTACAGTGAGAAGCTCGCGACCCCGGACACGTCCGTGGCCGATCTGATCGGTGACGTCGACCCGATCCGGGTGGCGGAGGGGCGCTACCTCGCGGATGAGCTCACGATCCACTACGGGATGATCCCGCGGACCCATCGGGGGATCGTCGCGATCAACGAGCTGCCCGACCTCCCGGAGCGGATCCAGGTCTCCTTGTTCAACATCCTCGAGGAGCGCGACGTGCAGATCCGCGGGTATCGGATCAGGCTCCCGCTGGACATCCTGCTCGTCGTGACGGCCAACCCCGACGACTACACCCATCGTGGTCGGATCGTCTCGCCGCTCAAGGACCGGTTCGGGACGCAGGTCCGAACGCACTACCCGGACACCCCTTCCGAAGAGATCCGCATCATGGACCAGGAGACCAGGCCGCTCACGGCCGGTATCCCCGTCAGGATCCCCGCGTTCATGAAGGAGGTCGTCGCCTCGCTCACGCAGGAGCTTCGGCGCTCTCCCCACATCAATCATCGGAGCGGCATCAGCGTGCGCTATTCGATCGGCAACCTGGAAACGCTCCAGGCCGCCGCCGTTCGTCGAGCGGCGCGCACCCATGAGCCGGAAGCCGTCCCCCGCCCGATCGACCTCTCGGCCGTGCTGTTGTCCTCGGAGGGTCGCGTCGAGTTCGACACGGTCGAGGAGGGGCGCGAACACGACATCCTGGCGCGCGCCCTGCGGCAGGCCGAGCTCAATGTGTTCCGCCGGAGGCTGTCGGGCTACGACTTCTCCGGTCTCCTCGGCCGGTTCGATGATCCATCGTTCGCAGTCGACACCTCCGAGCTCACGCCCGCGTCGGACCTCCTCGGCGGGTTGGGCGACCTCCCTGGGCTCGCCAAACTGCTCGAACGTCTCGGCGTGCAGGAGGAGAGTCCCGGCGTCGCTGCGAGCGCGCTCGAGTTCGCCTTGGAGGGACTGCACCTGTCCCGACGGCTGAACAAGGAAGAGGACGGCGCGGTCGCCCGCTACGCGGGTGCCGAGGACTCGACCACCGGGTAGGGCTCGCGCGAAGGCGGTCGGACCGGCAGGAACACCACCAGTAGCACGTACGCCAGCAGGTACGCGTTCTCCAACAGCGGCGTGAGGAAGGGGCCAACCCGCAGTCGGCCGTCGGCGACCCAGTCGGGAAGGCGGAGCACGAAGAGGACGAGCAGCGAGCTCCATGTGGCTCGGCGCCAGACCTCGCGGCCGTCGCCCAGCAGGATGCCGGTGGCCGGGACGATCCACACGGCGTGATCGATCCATGAGACCGGCGACACGAGGAGGCTCGTGATCCCGACGAGCGTCACCGCGACGAGTTCCTCGCCGGCATCGTGGGCCGTTCGCGCTCGGCGCATGCCGACGACCAGCACGACCGCGACGATGGTCGTCCAGAGCAGTGGATCCGCCCACCCCGACCTGAGCAGCCACCCGTAGATCGATTGGTTGCTGACGAAACTAACGTCACCCACGCGGCTGGTTCGGAACACGACATCGGTCCAGAACTCGCGCGAGAGCTCCGGTCGGACGATCGCCGTCGCGAGCCACAGACCCACCGCGGTCACGGCGGCCGTCACCGCTGCGCGCCATCGCTTGGTGACGAACCAGTAGACGAGGAAGATCCCGGGTGTGAGCTTCACCGCCATGGCGAAGCCCACGAGCACTCCACGGGGAAGACGCGTCCGGGTCGGGACCGTGTCTGCCAGACACGCTGCGGCCAACACGATCCCCACCTGGCCGAACCAGAAGACGCTGCCCAGGGGCGTCGTGATGGCGACCGCGACGACGAGTGCCGCGAGGGCGATACGGCGGGCGCTGTCGGCGCGCTCGAGGACCGCGCGATAGGAGAGCCGCACGATCCAGAGCAGCAGGCCGATGTTCAGGATCGTCCAGCCGAACGCGACGACGCGCCAGTGGAGCCACGCGATCGGAGCGACGATCGCGGCCCACACCGGCGGATACGTGTAGGGGAGCGGGTGCGCGAGCGGGGCGCCCCAGTTCGCCCCGTACAGCCCACCACCCGTCGCGAACATCCTGCCTGCGCGGAGATACACGTCGAGATCGACCGGCGGCGTGCGACGAACGCCCATGAGGATCAGCATGGGGACGAGGAACAGGCCGAGGATCGCGATCGCGACCAGATCGCTCCGCCGGGCACGCATCGGCATACGAGGATACGGCGCCTCCCGAGGTCGCCCACCGTAGACTCCCCGCCCGATGCCGGAGGTCCACAAGTACGTCGGGTTCCTCGTCGAGGCCGTCTTCACGGTGGGATGGGTGTGGGGGCTCGTCGCGTTGATCCGACGACGCACCCCGGGGAAAGGCTTCTGGACCTGGCTCGTGGTCGCGCAGGTGATCGCCGGCGTTCAGGCCGCGATCGGCCTGATCCTGTTGCTCCTGGGGTACCGGCCGGACACGTGGCTCCACTACGTCTACGGGTTCGGGCCCATCGTGGTCTTCCTGATCGCTCACCAGATGGCGCGCGAGGTCCACTCGAGCGAGCCGGGCGGGCGGCTCTCGCAGCCATGGGTCGTGTTCGCCGCGGCCGCCTTCATCAGCTTCGGGCTCGCCGGACGCGCGCTGATGACCGGGCTCGGCTACGGATGAACCGCCGTACCCTTGACAGGTGGCTCGCTACTTCCGCTACTCCCGGTGGGACGGCTCGCAGGATCCGTTCGCCGATGACCTGCCCGCCTCCGATGTCCTGGAGGAGCTCTCCGACGACATCTTGATGGGCGACTCGACCGATGCGGCGCTCCGCCGGCTGATGCGCCGCGGCATGCAGGGCCGCTTCAGCGGTCTCGACTCGCTCCGCAGCCGGCTCCAGCAGCTGCGCGACGAGGAGCAGACGAGGTTGAACCTCGCGGGCCCGTTGGAGGAGCTCCGCCAGCGCCTCGACGAGATCCTGGATCGTGAGCGCTCACGCCTGTCGTTCGAACCCGGCGAGGACGCGCGGATGCGCGAGGCCTCGCTGGACGCTCTCCCCCCCGACGTCCCCGGCCAGATCCGGGAGCTCCAGGACTACCGGTTCATGGATCCCGACGCGAAGCGGATGTTCGAGGAGCTCATGGAGCACCTGAAGGAGCAGGTGCTCGGGTCGTACTTCCGGCAGCTCGCGCAGGGGATGCGCAACATCGACCCGGAGCAGCTCGCGCGGTTCAAAGACATGATCGCCGAGCTGAACGGGATGCTGGAGCGACGCGAGCGCGGCGAGGACGTCCAGCCGGCGTTCGAGGACTTCATGGAACGCTACGGCGATCTGTTCCCCGAACGACCGCGCACCCTGGACGAGCTGCTCGAGCAGATGGCACGGCGGATGGCAGCGATGTCCCGCCTCCTGGCGTCGCTGTCCGATGAACAGCGCGCGGAGCTGCAGCAACTGGTCGACGACGTGATGCAGGACATGGATCTGGCCTTCGAGCTCGATCGGCTGGGGTCGAACCTCTCGGGCGCGTTCCCGGACGCAGGATGGGATGAGCCGGGATGGGGCATCGGCGAGGACGCCATGCCCATGTCGGCCACGGTGGACGCGCTCGAGCGCATGCACGACTACGAAGAGCTCGACCGGACGCTCGAGGGTTCGTACCCGGGAGCGTCGCTCGAAGACGTCGACGAAGACGCGCTCCGGCGGACGATGGGTGAGCCTGCCGTCCGCGATCTCCGCCGGTTGGAGCAGATCGAGAAGATGCTCGAGGACGCGGGATTGGTCCAGCGGCGGCACGGTCATCTCGAGCTGACGCCGCGCGGGGCTCGGAAGATGGGCGAGCGCGCACTCACACGGGTGTTCGAACGTCTGACGCGCGATCGCGAGGGGACGCACGAGGCACGGGACCCCGGTGGGCTCGCCGAGCCCACCGGGCAGACGCGGCCGTGGCGATTCGGCGACCATGGGCAGATCGCGGTGCAGCGGACGGTGTTCAACGCCGTGACGCGGGGCGCGGCATCAGATGAAGGGGTCGTCCGTCTCCATCCCGACGACTTCGAACTGGTCGAGGCGGAGGAGCGGACCGAGACCGCCACCGCCTTGCTCCTGGATCTCTCGTTCTCGATGCCGCTCCGCGGTCACCTCGTGCACGCGAAGAAGATGGCGCTCGCCTTGCACGCGCTGATCGAGGGCCGCTATCCGCACGACACGCTCTACCTGATCGGGTTCAGCGACTTCGCGCGCCGGCTCCAGCCGGAGGAGCTCGCCGCTCCCGGGTTCGAGCGGACGTACGGCACCAACATGCAGCACGCGTTCCTGATGGCTGGGAGACTCCTGGCGCAGCATCCTCGGGCCGCCCGTCAGGTGATCATGGTGACCGACGGGGAGCCGACGGCCCACCTGGAGGGCGAGCAGGCGTTCTTCGCCTGGCCACCCGAGCCCGAGACGATCCGGCTGACGCTCGCGGAGGCGGTCCGTCTGTCGCGAAGCGGGGTCACGCTCAACATCTTCATGCTCGAAGACTCGGAGGGGCTCGCGCGGTTCATGGAGCGGCTCGCCGAGCGCACCGGCGGACGTGTCTTCCTGATGGACGACCGCAACGTCGGCGAGTTCGTCCTGCGCGACTACGTCCGTCATCGCAGCCGTTAGGCTCCGCGTCGTGCCTCGCTGGGTGAAGCGGACGCTCTGGCTGGGCGTGTTCGGCATCTGCGCCGGGGCGGGCGCCTTCGTGGCCGCGCACACGAACCCCTTCCCGCCCGGCGTGGAAGACCCCGGTGCGCGGTCGCTGACGCCCTCGCCGACGAGCCCGGCTCCGACGAGCCAGCGGTGGAACCTGGTGATGGACAGTGCGACGCGCCATGATCTGCACGTCGGAGGTTCCTGCCGGAGCCGCTGGCGGACGTCCGGACACGTCACGATCCTGCCGGACGGCACGGCCGACGGCGAAGCGCGCGCCGTGCTTCAAGACTGGGGCTGCGACTTCCCCGTGGCGCAGGTCCAGACCCGGTCGGTCACGCTGCTCGTCACGGGCAGGTCCTCGGACGGTCGCGTCGTCCTCGGCTTCGAGGAGGCGGGCGTGGCTCCGACGGGGTCGCAGGACCTGGGAGGGTTCCTGGCGACCATCCGGCGCCTCGCGCCGGCGATCCGCTTCACGGATGGGCACGGTGGAGCTGTCGCCGCGGCCTCGCGGCCCGACGGGGACCTGGGTCGCTACGTCGACAACGGTGAGATCCAGCTTGACTGCGCAACGGGCTGTTGACGGTGCGCCGATGCACAACTGGTAACGCAATGCACAATCGTGGATGATTAACACTCTATGAACGACGAAAGCCTCCAGCGGGCCAATGCCTTCCTTGCTGCAGTCGTCGAGCGTGTGGCAGTGGGCGAGGTCATGACCGATACCCCGGCTGAGATCGGGCGGGCGCTCGGACTGCCCGATGCCCTGTCCACCGCGAGGGCCGTCCGCGCGCTGATCGCTCGCCGCCGGCTGGAGCCGGCCAACGGCTCCTACCGTCTGCTGGATGCCCGGCCCGTCGATGCCGGTGAGAAGGAATCGATCGGTCGGAGGCCGCGGCGCGCCCGCGGCGCGGCGAAGCCGCGCGGCGGGCGCGCCGTCGGCGGCTCGCCCGGTTACTCGGACCTGGGGCGGGCGGTGGCCGACAAGGTCGTCGAGCTCGGCCGGGAGAACGCCCAGCTCCGGGCGGAAGCACGTCAGCTCCGCGAGGAGACCCGCGACGCGCGGGCGCGGATGGACGAGGCCGAACGTCGCGCGCGATCGTCGTCGGAGCGAGCCCGCGAGCTGGAGGGCCGGGCGGAGATGGCCGAGTCCAACCTCCGTTCGCTGCTCGCCTCTGCGCGGGGCAGCAACGTCAGGTCGGACACCCCCGTCGGCGATGCCGAGATGGCCGCGATCCTCGGCGTGCTGAAGGGCGAGGAGGCCGAGCGCGGCGGTGTCGCCTCCGGCGGAACACCTGACGAACACGATGACTCGGAGACCGGGGACGAGCTTGCCCAGCCCAGCGGAACGCCCGCGGCAGGCTGAACCTCCCAGCTACGGCTCTTCGCCGAGCCCTGTCAGGTAACACGCGACGTCGTGACCCGGCGCGATCTCCTCGAGCGCCAGATCTTCGCCGATACAGCGGTTCAGGATGCCGAGCCGCTCCGCTCGACCGCTCGCGACGACCGGGCACCGGGGATGGAACCGACACCCCTTGGGGATCCGGGTGGGGTCCGGCGGCTCGCCCTGCAGGATCGGCCGCTCGGTGCCTCCGGCCTCCGGCACGACGTTCAGCAGCGCCTTCGTGTAGGGGTGCTTCGGGCGCTGAAGGACCTCCTCGGCGGGCCCGACCTCGACGACCCGTCCCAGATACATCACGGCCACCCGATCGGCGACCGTCCATGCGAGCCCCAGATCGTGCGTGACGATCAGGATCGAGATCCTGGATCCCTCCCGGAGCTTCATCAGGAGGGCAAGGATCTCGCCGCGCACCGAGGCGTCGAGGTTGGAGACGGGCTCGTCCGCCACGATCACGGTCGGATCGACGACCAGCGCTCCGGCGATCACGACGCGCTGGCGTTGCCCGCCGGACAGTTCGTGCGGATACAGGAGGTAGAACCGCTCCGGCGGTCGGAGCCCGGCCCGTGAGAGCGCGCGGGCCACGAGCTGTTCCTCGGTCTTCGCATCCGGACCTCCGGGTACCCCGTGGATCCGGAGTCCCTCCGCCACGATCTCGTAGATGGTCTGGCGAGGGTTGAGCGCGGCCGTGGGGTCCTGGAACACCATCTGCACCTGCCTGCGGTACCCCCTGAGCCCCCTCCTCGATCGTGCCAAGGGCTCTCCGCGGTACCGGATCGTGCCGGCATCCGGGATGAGCAAGCCCATGATCGCGCGCGCCGTCGTCGTCTTCCCGCAGCCGGACTCGCCCGCGAGCGCGAGCACCTCGCCTTCGTGCAGGGTGATGGACACGCCGTCGACCGCCTTGGCGTCGGAGCCTTTCCGCCCCAGCAAGCCGGAGAAGAAGCCCACCCGGCCCTTGAAGTTCACCTCGAGGCCTTCGACCTCGACGACGGGGACCCCGAGCTCCGCGACGTCCGGTTCCGGCTGCGGATCGCTCAACGGGACACGCCCTCGAGCGCCGGCGCACCGGACGCATGCACGCATGCCGCGAGTCGTGCGGGACCGGCTGTCCAGAGCTCCGGCGTGACCGATGGGCACGCGGGGGTGACCTCCGCGCACCGAGGATGGAACGGACAGCCCGACGGTATCTGCTGCGGATCCGGCGGGTCGCCGCCGAGTCCGCTCGGACGGCCACGGAACCGCATGTCGCCGATCGCCGGGAACGCGGCGGCCAGCGCCTTGGTGTACGGGTGGGCGGGGGTGTGGAAGACCGCTTCCGCGCCTCCCTGCTCCACGATCTTGCCCGCGTACATGATGGCCAGGCGATCAGCCACCTCGACGAGCACCGAAAGATCGTGGGTGATGAACAGGAGCGCGAGGCCAAGGTCGTGCTGGAGCGTCCGGAGGAGTTGGAGGACCTGCGCCTGCACCATGACGTCGAGCGCGGTCGTCGGCTCGTCGGCAACGATCAGGCTCGGGCTGCACGCGAGCGCCATCGCGATCATGATGCGCTGCTTCTGGCCCCCCGAGAGTTCGTGCGGGTAGTCGTCCAGCCGTCGGGTGGGCAGACCGACCTGCTCCAGCAGGGTGCCCGCCCGGATGCGGGCTTCTCGCTCACCCGACTGCCCGTGGACGAGGATCGGTTCCATGATCTGCTCCCCGATCCGCTGCACCGGGTTCATGGCGTGCATCGCGCCCTGGAAAACGATCGACCCCGCGGTCCAGCGGACGGCACGGAGCTTCCCGGGCGTCAGCTCCAGGATGTCGTTCCCGTCCAGCTCGATCCGGCCCGTGATCTTCGTCTTCGCGGGCAACAGACGAAGGATCGCGCCCGCGATGGTCGACTTGCCACAGCCCGACTCACCGGCCAGACCGAGCACCTCGCCCCGATCCACCTCGAGGTCGACGCCGCGGACGGCCGGGACGCCTCCGCCGGTCGTCTGATATTCGACGACCAGGTCCCGCACGGAGAGGACGCTCATCGCTCGCGGAGCCTCGGGTTGATGATCTCGTCGAGCGCGTATCCACACATCGTGAACGCGAGGACGACGAGCACGATCATGACGCCCGGCGGGATGATCCACCACCAATAGCCTGCCGAGAGAGCACCCGCCTGGAACGCCTCGTTGATGATGCCACCCCACGAGACGCTGTTCGGATCGCCCAAGCCCAAGAGCGAGAGCGTGGTCTCGGCCAGGATCGACAGCGCCACGGTGAGAACCGTGTTGGCGAAGATCACCGGCATCACGTTGGGGAGGATGTGATGCGCGATCGTGTGCAGGTCGCCTCCGCCGAGGGCTCGGGCCCGCTCGACGTAGGGGCGCTCCTTGACCGTGAGCGCTTGTGCCCGCACGAGCCGGGCCGTCCCGGCCCACGACGTGATCCCGATGATGAGGATGATGTTCAGCAACGTCGGTCCCAGGATCGACGCCATCACGATCGCGAGCGCGATCCACGGGATCACCAAGAACCAGTTGGTGAGCGCGTTCAGCAGGGTGTCGGTCTTCCCTCCGTAGAACCCCGACGCGATCCCGATACCGGCACCGAGGACCATCGTGACGACCGTGGCCGCGAACCCGACGATGAGGGAGATGCGCGATCCCACGACGATGAGCGACAGCACGGAACGACCGAAGTTGTCGGTGCCGAGCAGCCAGTGCACGGTCGGCGGTTGGAACGGCTTCCCCGTGGCGAAGGCAACGCTCACGTCCTTCGCCGGCACGAAGAACGGTCCGACGACGGCCAGCAGGATGAACAGGACCATCATCACGAGACCGACCATCCCCATGCGACTGCGGCGATAGGTCTTCCAGAAGGCCGAGAGCGCTCGCCGCCGTCGGGCCCACCCGATCCGTCGGGGGCTCTTCGGCGGTACGAGGTCGGTGGGCTCGTCGACGAGGACCGGCGGTTCGCTCGGTGTGGGGTCCAGCGTCTGCACGTCAGGCCTCTCGGACGCGCGGATCGAGGTAGCCGTACGTGATGTCCGCAGCCAGGTTGAACGCGATGACGGCGAGGCTGAACAGCAAGAACACCGCCTGGATCACGTTGTAGTCGAGGTCCTGGATCGCCCGGTACGTGAGCAGGCCGAGTCCCGGCCACGAGTACACGGCCTCGACGATGACCGAACCACCCAGGATGAAGCCGAAGCTGTAGAAGACGAGCGTCAGCGTCGGCAGGAGCGCGTTGGGCACCGCGTGGCTCCGGCGGACCAGACGGTCGGGGACCCCTTTGGCACGGGCGGTCATGACGAAGTCCTCTCCCATGACCTCGAGCAACGATGACCGCATGATGATCGTGTACTCCCCGATGTAGCCGAGAACGAGCGTCATGCAGGGCAGGAACAAGTGGGAGAGGATATCGAGGACGTTCGCGATCCCGGTCTGCCCGGTGTTCGACGACATCTGGCCTGCCGGGAACCAATGGAAGGCGCCGACGAAGATGATCAGCAGGATCATGCCGAGCCATCCCTCGGGAGCCGAGTAGAGCACGAGCGATCCGAACAGCGAGGTCGTGTCGAACAGGCCCCCCCGTCCCCAGGCGCCCTTGATGCCCGCCCACAAGCCGAAGAACGTCGCGATCAGGGTCGCGCTTCCGACGAGGAGGACCGTGGGCCAGATCGCTCGCGCGATCACGCTGGTCACGGACTCGTTCGTGACGAACGATATGCCGAACCGTCCGGTGAGCGTGTTCTCGGCGTACACGACGAATTGTTGGGGAAGGGGCCGATCGAGGCCCTGCTCGTGTTCGATCTGTGCGATCCGCTGAGGGGTCATGTGGGTCGCGCTCCCACGGGCGAGCAAGCGGATCGGATCTCCCGGCATCACTCGGAAGAGGAAGAAATTGAAAGCCAACACGAAGGCCAAGGTGGCGAGCGCGTGCAGCGACTTGCGCGCGAGGTACTTCCTCCCCACCCTGGCCCTCCTTGCTTGCTGCCCCCGAACCTAGGGATCCGAGCTCAGGCTTCTTCCTCCGCTCGACGTCGGCGGGAGAGGACGAAGAACGCTATCACCGCTATCGCGACGACGCCGAGGACGATCCAGAGAGCGGCCGGGATCCCTGATGATGAGCCGCCCTCGGCCGCCGCCAGGGGCGTCAGCCCTTGATACTGGTTCCCCCAACCGAACAGGTAGGTTCCACCGTTCGTGGGCTCGGGCTTCCAACCGGTGAACCTGTCCGACCGGTACGCCTGGAGATAGTTGGGGTAGTTCAGCACGATCTCGGGGATCTGGTCGTAGATGAATTGCTGCATCTTCTGGATGTACGCGACCCGCGCCGCATGATCCAGCAGGGTTGATTGATGCTCGAACATCTTGTCGTACGTCGGGTTGGAGTAGCACCCGTCGCTCCATCCCAGGCACTGACTGGTGATGAAGATCGAGAGGATGAAGTTGGGGTCGGGGTCGCCTCCCCAACCCCAGATGTACGCGTCGAAGTCGCCCGTGTACCAGTTGTTGTTCTCTATCTGCTTGTCGCTCATCGACTGGAGCTTCACCCCGATGCCGATCTGTTGCAGTTGGGCGGCGATGAGCTTGCCGGTATCGACCGAGCCCGTCTCCTCGGGGAGCGTGATGACGTTCAGGTTGATCGGCTGCCCGGTCTTGTCCAGCCGGATGCCACCGGCGTCCTTCTTCGAATATCCGGCTTGATCGAGAAGGGTGTTCGCCGCGGCCGGATCGTACGCTTGTGACTGGACATCGGTCGGCGTGTAGAACCACTGCGGTCGCGAAGGAAGCGTGATCACCGATCCCACCTCCGCGTCCCCCTGCCACACCTTGTCGACGATCGACTGCTTGTCGATCCCCATCGCGATCGCCTGACGGATCTTCAGGTCCTTGAGTACGGGGTTGTTGGTCGCGTCCGGCCCTTGACCGCCGAAGTTGAACGCGAGGTTGGTGAACGTCGACGCGGTGCCCTTCACCGTTCCGATGTTCGGTTGGCCTTGCAAGGTATTGAAGAGCGTCGGGTTGAGGTTGTCGGCGAAGTCGACCTGGCCGGACTTCAGCGCTTGGACCATGGCCTCCTGGCTGTCGTAGACGATGTATTGGATCTCGTCGATCGCGGGTGCGCCACCCCAGTAGCTCTTGTTCGCCTCCATCGTCCAGCCCTGGCCCTTGTTCCAGGATGTCAATACGAACGGTCCGGACCCGACGGCAGGAACGTTGGCGAATCCCCTCGCGGCCTTCCCGTCCCCCTCGAACTGCTTCCAGATGTGCTCGGGCAGGATCGGGACCCAAGGCGGGATCGTGGGAGCGAACGTCGGTTTGGGGCTCTTCCAGATCAGTGTGGTCGCGTTCGGCGCAGAGAACGTCGGGTGGTAGGGGATGTAGCTCGTGAACACCTCGTTCTCGTCGGTCGTCTCGATGAACTTGTACGTGAACGCGATGTCTTCGGCCGTGAGCGGTTGTCCGTCGCTCCACGTAACCCCGCTTCGGATCGCGCATGTCCATGTCTTGTAGTCCGCCGACGGATCGCAACCGGTCGCGAGACCGGGGGAGGGCGACAGGTCGTCGGGATTGAAGTTGAACAGCAGGTCGTACGCGTTGAACAGCGTCTCGTAGTCGTTCCCGTTCGTTGCCAGGAGCGGGTTCGGCGAGATCATGTCGCCCGGGACGCCTACCCGAAGCACGATCTTGTTGGCCGTCGGGCTGCTGGTACCGCTCGACTGCGCGAGCGCCGAACCGGAGAGCATGACTCCCCCAACCATCGCGAGCGTGACCGCCATGGCCACCGGACGCCATCTCAGCATCATCTTGGCTCCTTCCACTTCTTCCTCCCTAGTACGGAACCAGCGTGTCCGCGGGTTGCTTGCATCGCGGGGTCTCATCCGACGATGGCAGCGCTGGTATAGCACCAGCCCTTGGCACAGGGCCAGACAACGCCACGCGGCCCGCCGTCATGCCAAGAGCTCCGTGACGTCGATGCGCTCGTACTCGTGCTCGCACGGGTTGCCCGCGACCACCCACATCTGGCCGGCTCCCAGGTCGGCCACCATCGAGAACATGACCGCCGAAGCCTCGTCGCCCTCGTTGGGGTCCGGATGCAGACAGATCGACTGAGGCGCCGAGGTGTGGTCGCGCATGATCGCCATCAGGTCCTCCGCGGAGGTCGGCGGCTCCTCCTCGACGAGCTCGACGAGACGCCGGAGCCGGGCGAGGGAGCCCTCCGACGGCTCGGGGGCCAGCTCGGCGAGGTCGCTCCGGTAGTGGTTGGTATGCGGGGCGGCCCCTTCGACCAGCCGATGCTCTCGTCCGGTGGTCTCGAGCGTGAAGCAGTCGCCGTCGGGGAACGCGAAGACGTGCCCGTAGCCGCCGGCCCGTCCGGGCATCGCGCCGCGGGCCACCGCGTCTCGTCGATCCCTCGCTTCAAGGGAGCTCCGGGAAACGAGGACACGGGGGATCCCGATCCCGTCGTCGGAGGCCGTGAGCGAACCGATCCCCTGCGCGGCGCCGTGACCGTTGACGCCCACCGCCGGCAGGCAGCAGACCACCGTGGGGCTCGCGACCGCGACACGACCGTCCGCCGGGTGATCCACCACGAGGGCGACGTTGGCCGAGTCCCCCGCCAGCCAGTGCTCGTTGTGGGCCAACAGCGTCCCGCCATCGGGCGTTCGGGCCGAGATGCTCGAGCATCGATCGGAGGCCGGGCTCGGTCGCCGTGTGTACCCCTCCTTCTTCTGGAGGAACAGGAGCTCGCCCTCGGGAGACTCAAGGAGGGGTTCGAGCTCTTCGAAGGTGTTGATCGCGAAGAGCTCGAGGACGGGAACGAGCGCCGCGACGGACATACCCTTGAGGACGTTCATCATGTCGGGGTAGGCGGTTTCCGCGGCCACCAGGTAGGGGGTGAGGAGATCCTGGAGCTGCTCGGATGACACGCCACGCCGGTCGAGGTACCGGTGGTAGAAGTCGATCGAGCTCTGGATCAGGTCCTGGAGCTCCGCGCCCACCTGCATCCCGCGGGAGAATCCATCGCCGCGCGCGTGGACGACTCGGATCTCGCTCACCGTTCAAGAGCCTTCTCGCGCACCTCGCGGCCGAGCCTATCCTTCGGCCGGGTCGTCGGCTCGATGGCGGTCGCGCCGCGGCGCTGGGAGCGATCCGGCCTGCGCCGGAGATCATCCGTCAGCGAGCGCGCTCGACCGTAGATCCGTGCTCCCTCCCGTGCCGCGAGACCGTGATCCGTCCGGACCGCCGCCCCCTGCGATGGCGGGATTATCTAGGTATCGGGCCGAACTGACTAGTCCTCTCTCCGACCCCTCAGACCGGCCTCGACGCCGCGGCGAGGGCCTCGGCTTCGATCGCGCGGATGAACCCGGTCTTCCCTTCCGTGTAGGTGTGGACGTCGTTCGGGTGCGTGGCCGCGAGCCGCCGTTTGAGGTCCGCGTAGTCGGCGGCGTCCCGGGGGTGGGTTCGGAGCCAATCCCGGAAGGCGACGTGCCTCCGTTCGAACGGGCTCCCCGCCAGGCAGAGATGGACGTTGAAGCGTCGCTCGCCGTCCAGGTCGCGACAGGCGAACTCGTGATCGGGATCGGAGGGATCTAGGACGGTTCGATACCCCAGATCGACCAACGCCGGGACGTATGCGCCTCTGGGTTCCATCGAGGCGAGCCCGACGGAGATGTCGATCACGGGCTTGGCCGCGAGCCCCGTGACCGAGGTCGAGCCGATGTGTTCGATCCGAACGGCCTGTGCTCCGAGTGCGACCCCGAGACGCGCGGCTTCCTCCTCGAACCGCTCGGGCCAGGCCGGGTCCGGTTCCACGATCGCGTACGCGGGTGATCGGCCGACGCCTCCGTGGTGCTCGGCCTTCGAGCCTCGGACCCTCGCCAGGAGCGCGAGCCCGTCGAAGAGGGCTTGCTGGGCAGGGTGGTCGTTCGCAGTGTCCTCCGGGTGCCACTGCACGCCGACCATCCACCGATCCAGGTCGACATCCAGGTCGTGGTCGCGTTCGATCGCTTCCACCAGTCCGTCGGAGGTCCGACCGGACACGAGCAGTCCATCTCCGACGCGGTCGACCCCTTGGTGGTGGTGCGAGGACGATGCGAGCGACGAGGACTTCGTCGTAGCGAACAGGCGGCTCTCGTGCAAGACGTCGACGTCGTGCCACGATCCCGTGTCCAGGAGCGGGACGCCGTGTTCGAGAAGGCCCGGGAGGTCGGGGAGGTGGGGATGGAGCGACCCGCCGAACGCGACGTTCATGACCTGCATCCCGCGGCAGATGCAGAGCGTCGGTACGCGCAACCGGTCCGCCGCCAGGAGCAGCCCGGTCTCCAGCTCGTCGCGATCGGGTTCGACCCCATAGAGGTTGGCGTCGTCGGCCCGACCGCCGTATCGCGCCGGATCGATGTCGCCGCCTCCCACCAGGAGGAGGCCGTCGAACGGTTCGAGGAGCTCGTCGGGGGTGCCGTCCTCGCCGGGGGAGACGATCGCGGTCCTGGCTCCCGCTCGCCGCAGACACTGGATGTACGGACCGGGGACGCCGTACCCGCCGCGAGGCCACCGGGCGACCCGGTCGTCCCCCAGGTGATACGCCACGATCGCGACCAAGGGGCGGTAGCTCATGACCGCTGCCGCGCGACCTCCACGAACCGGCGGAACGTCTCACGGCCGCGACGCTCGTGACCGGCCATGTGGAGCCCGATCTCCTCGCGCACCCGCGCGGGCGACTTGCCCCAGGTTTCCTCGAGATCCTGCTGGGCGCTCGCTTCGGTGATCCACATCTCGGCTTCGGCGGCGTCGACCTCCAGGTGGAACTGGGTCGCCCACGCCGACCCACCGACCCGGTAAGCCTGGTTCGGAACCATCTCGCTCGTGGCCAGGAGCGTCGCGCCCTCGGGGAGCTCGAACGTGTCTTCGTGCCAGTGGAACACGGGGTCGCCGTCTGCGTAGTGGCTGAGCACCGGGTCGTCGGCCGCCGCAGGGAGCGTGCGGATCGGCTCGAAGCCGAGCTCGCGTAGCGGAGCCTTGACCACGTCCGCGCCGAGCGCCCAGGCGAGCACCTGTGCGCCGAAGCACAGCCCGAGGAACGGCACGTCGCGTTCGACCGCCTCGCGCGTCAGGTCCGCCACCTCTTTGATGAACGGTCGGTCGTCGGCGTGCTCCACGTTGGAGGTGCTGCCGAACACGACGACGCCCGACGCATCGCGGAGGTTCGGTCGTTCCGCATCGGGGTCCGTCGCCTCCCAGATCCGGGTGGTTGCGCCGGCCGCTCCGAGCGCGGGAAGGGCTACGCCGTAGGTCTCGAACGCGTCGCAACGGACGAGGAGGATCGGTTCCATCTCGGCGAGTGTAATGCGGGTCAGCCGCCCGGCTCGGCGAGCGTGGACTCGGCGAGCAGGGTCGCGACGTCGGCCACGCGGACCGTGGATCCCTTCGCCTTGGCGGCGTCGTCGAGCATCACGAAGCAGTACGGACACGCCGTCGCGACCGTGTCCGCGCCCGTCGCCTCGGCCTCGGCGAAGCGGGTGTCGTTGATGCGGGTTCCCTCCTTTTCCTCCATCCACATCCGGGCGCCGCCGGCGCCGCAGCAGAACGCGCGCTCGCGGTTCCTGGGCATCTCGACCGCTGCGGCGCCGGCGGCGCGGAGCACGTCGCGCGGGGCATCGAAGCGCCCGTTGTGCCGCCCGAGGTAACACGCGTCGTGATACGTGACCGATCCTCGCTCGCCGGCGGGGTTCGGGCCGAGCCGTCCCTCGGCGACGAGTGCCGACAACAGCTCGGTGTGATGGACGACCTCGTACCTTCCGCCGTAGTCGGGGTATTCGTTCGCGAGCGTGTTGAAGCAATGGGCGCAGCTCGCGACGATCTTCGTGACCCCGGCGCCGTTCAGGGTCTCGACGTTGGCCTCCGCCAGCGTCTGGAAGAGGTACTCGTGGCCCATCCGGCGAGCGGGATCGCCCGTGCATCGCTCGCGGGGTCCGAGGATCGCGAACTCGACACCGGCCGCGGTGAGCAGCCGCGCGATGCTCTTCGTCGTCTGCTGGGCCCGTTCGTCGAAGGCACCCGCGCATCCCACCCAGAACAGGACCTCGGGTGGCGGATCGCCCGGTTGCAGGACGCGGATGGCCTCGAGGGAGGCGGTCCAGTCCGTGCGAGCGCTCGCCGGCTGGCCCCATGGGTTCTCGTTCGTCTCCACCCCTCGGAGCATCGTCTCGGCCTCGCGCGGGAAGCGCGATTCCGCCATCACGAGGTTCCGACGGAGATCGATGATCGTGTCGACGTGCTCGATGTCGACCGGACATTCACGAACGCAGGCGCCGCAGGTCACGCAGTCCCAGACCACCTGATCGGCGACCGCGTTCGGCACGAGCGGTTGCAGCTCGACGATCCCCGCGCCCCCCGCGGTGATGAGGGGAGCCTCGTTCGCCACCTGATCGCGGAGATCCATGATCAGCAGCTTCGGCGACAGCGCCTTGCCCGTGTTCCACGCCGGGCAGACCTCCTGGCAACGGCCGCACTCCGTGCACGAGAAGAGATCAAGCACCTGCTTGCGCGAGAGGTCGGTCGCGACCGATACGCCGAGCTGCACGTCCGCGTCGGCGGACTCGAGATCGATCCGGAGCGGCTCGAGGTAGCCCCGTGGACCGTTCTTCGCGAGATACACGTTGGGGGCCGCCGTGATGATGTGCAGATGCTTCGACCGCGGCAGGTAGGTGAGGAACCCCAGGACGAGCAACAGGTGCGACCAGACGAAGACGCGCTCGGCCACATCCGTTCCACGGCCGCTCCCGAACAGCACGGAGAGCGCATGCGCGACCGCTGCGGCATCCGGATGGACCGGTATCCCGAGCGCGATCCGGCTCGCGTTCCACAGCAACAACGTGGTGACGATGCCGAGGATCGTGAGCAGGATCCGGTCCGCCTCCTCCATGTGCGAGCCGCGGAACCGGTCCGGCCGTTGGATCTTCCGGATCGCGAACGCGATCGCGACCCCGACGACCACGAGCGTCGCGAACAGGTCCTGGAGGAAGGCGAACCAGGCCACGTGCCCGAGGTAGGGGAGCGTCCAGTCGCGGTCGATCGCCGCGAGCATCGCCTCGACGATCGTGGGCAACAGGACGAGGAACCCCCAGAAGATGGACGCGTGCATCACGCCCGGAGCAGCCTTCTGGAAGAGCTTCCGCTGGCCGAGCACGTGGGAGAGCTCGCGGCGTGCCCGCGCGCCGGGATGGTCCGTGCGCGCGGCGGGTCTCGCCGCGCGCAGGACCTCCAGCCGCGCGCGGGCGCGCCGCCAGAACAGCGTGACCGCCACGGTCAGGACGACCGCGAGGGCGAGGGCGTTCAGGAGCCTTTGCGTCGGCGGATCTCCTCCGTGAGGGCGGGCAGCACTTGGAACAGATCGCCGACAACGCCCAGGTCGGCCATCGCGAGGAGCGGAGCGTCCGCATCCTTGTTGATCGCGACGATCCGTTTCGCTCCCTTCATCCCGACGATGTGCTGGAGCGCGCCGCTGATCCCGGCGGCGAGGTAGACCTCGGGCTTGACGGTCTTGCCCGTCTGGCCGATCTGGTAGCTGTACGGGACCCATCCGGCATCGACGGCCGCGCGGGAGGCACCGACGGCGGCGCCGCCGATCTCGTTCGCCAACTCATCGAGCATCGCGAACGCGTCCGGTCCACCCAGTCCCCGGCCCCCGGCGAGCACCACTTTCGCGTCCTCCAGCCGGGGGCCGCTCGCGGCCTCTTCGTGCCGCTCGACGATCCGCGCGCCCCGTTCGTCTTCGGGCACCTCGGCTTCCAGCGGCACGATCCGTGCCGTTCCCCCGGTCGGTTCGGCCGCGATGCTCTTCGGACGCAGGAGGATCAGCGTCGGGGCCGGTCCCGCGAGCTCGACGTCGACGATCTTCGTGCCGCCGAAGATCTCCGCGCGAGCGTGTCGAGGATCCGCGATGCTCGTGGCGTTGCCCATCAGGGCCGAGCCGATGCACCCCTGGAGCCGGCCGGCCACGTCACGCGAATCGTAGGTCTGCGCGAACAGGACGACGTCGGGAGCCTCTGCCTCGATCAGGCCCGCCAGCACGTGGGCGGCGGGTCGCCCGGGATGTTCCGCGAAGACGGGATCGTCGGAGGCGTACACGGTGGCGGCGCCGTTCGCTCCGAGGTCCGCCGCCGCCGCGGTTGCGCCCGGACCGAGCGCGATGGCCGTCGGATCGTCGTCGAACGAACGGGCGTGGGTCAGCAGCTCGAACGCAGCCGGGTGCGGACCGTCCGGCGTGACCTCGGCGAACACCCAGGCCCCGGCCACGGTTCAGATCACCTTCGCCTCGGCGAGGAGGTCGGCGATACGAACCACGGCCTCGTCGCCTTGGACGATCTCGCCGCCGGCCTTGGTCGGCGCATCTTTCACCGCCGTGACGGTCTGGGTCGCTTTCGTGTCCGACAGCCCGAGGTCCTGCAGGCTGGGCCGGTCGATCGGCTTCTGCTTCGCCTGCATGATGCCCTTGAGGCTGGGGTACCGCGGCTCGACGGCGCCGGCGGTCACGGTCACGACCGCCGGCAGCGGACACTCGTAGACATCGTAGCCCCGCTCGGTCATCCGCTCGATGCGGGCGCCCGCGTCCGACGGCTCCAGCCGGCGGACCGCGGTCACGCTCGCGACCCCGAGGATCTCCGCGACGGTCACCGGCACCGTCCCGGTGTATCCGTCGGTCGACTCGACGCCGGCCACGACGAGGTCGAACGGGTACCGCTTGATCGCGGCGGCCAGGACGCGGGCCGTCACCAGCGCGTCGGCCCCCCGGAGCGATGGATCGCTCACGAGCGCCCCGCGGCTCGCGCCCATCGCCAGCGCCCGCTGGAGGGCCTGGCCGGCTTCGTCCGGTCCCATCGACACGACGGTCACGTCGCCTCCGTGCTGTTCCGTCAGCTGCAACGCGAGCTCCAGGCCGTACTCATCTCCCGGGTCGAGCGCGCCGTCGACGCCGCTCCGGACCACGAGGTGGTCCGGACCGAGGGTCGGCGTGCCGGTGGGCACGAGCTTCGCGCACGCGATGACGTTCATCGTGGGCAGCCTACCGGGCAGGCCCCGTGAGCGAGCGCGCGGATACAGTCTTGATCGTGCCTGACGACGTTCGGCCAGCGAGCTCGCTCGACGGCGTCCTCGTCGCCGACTTCTCCCGCGTCCTGGCCGGACCGCTCGCCACGATGATCCTCGGCGACCTCGGCGCCGAGGTCATCAAGGTGGAGCATCCCGACGGCGGCGACGACACGCGCGCGTGGGGCCCGCCCTGGTCCCCGAACGGCGAGTCCAGCTACTACCTGGGGCTGAACCGGAACAAGCGGAGCGTGACCCTCGACCTCAAGGATCAGGCGGACCTGGACACCGCCCGGGATCTCGCCGGGCGCTCCGACGTCGTGATCGAGAACTTCCGGCCGGGCGTGATGCGCCGCTACGGGCTGGACGAGCCGGCGGTCCGAGCATCGAATCCCGCCGTCGTGTACTGCAGCATCCTGGGGATCGGTCGCGGGGACGTGGCCGGCTACGACTTCCTGGCGCAGGCGGTCGGAGGCCTGATGAGCGTCACGGGCGATCCCGAGGGCGAGCCTCGGAAGGTCGGCGTGGCGCTCGTGGACGTGATGGCCGGACTGCACGCGGCGATCGGGATCGTGGCAGCGCTCCGCCACCGTGAGCGGACCGGCGAAGGCCAGCTCGTCGAGGTCGATCTGCTGTCGACCACGTTGTTCTCGCTCGTCAACCAGGCGAGCGGATACCTGACGGCGGGCGTCGTTCCCCGTCGGATGGGCAACCGGCACCCGAGCATCGCCCCCTACGAGACGTTCGCGACGTCCGACGGCCCCATCGTGATCGCCGTGGGCAACGACGGGCAGTTCCGAACGCTCAGCCGGTCGCTCGGGGTCGAGGCGCTCGCCGACGACGCGAGGTTCGCGACCAACGGCGACCGCGTGACCAACCGCGAGGCGCTCGTCGGCGCGTTGGAGGCACGGCTGCGATCCGCATCCGCGGCCTCCTGGGTCGACGTCCTCCGGCGCGACGGCATCCCGTGCGGCGTGGTGCACGACGTGGCCGAGGCGTTCGCCTACGCCCGGACCGTCGACCTCGATCCCGTCGCGACGCTGAAGCGTCGCGACGGGATCGAGGTCGACACCGTGGCCAACCCGCTCCGGATGTCGCTGACGCCCATCCGTTACGACCTGGCGCCGCCGTCCCTCGGCGAGCACACCGGCGAGATCCTCGGCCGCACGGGCACGAAGGAGGCACCTCGTGGGACCATCAGGGGGGAGCACGGGAACACCGAGGAGAAGCCATGAGCGACCTCAAGCCGTCGGACCTGTTGGACCTGGATGCGCTGCTCTCCGACGAGGAGCGGCAGATCCGGGACCTCGCCCGCGAGTGGGTGCACGACCGGATCCTGCCGGAGGTGGAGGACTGGTACGAGCGGGGCGAGTTCCCCGCGCGCGAGCTTGCCAAGGAGCTCGGCGAACTCGGGTTCTTCGGGATGCAGCTCGAGGGGATCGGAGACCTCGGGGCGGTGGCCTACGGGTTGGTCGAGCTGGAGCTCGAGGCCGGCGACTCGGGACTCCGTTCGTTCGTCTCCGTCCAGAGCGCGCTCGCGATGTACGCGATCCATGCGTTCGGCTCCGATGAGCAGAAGGCTCACTGGTTGCCGCGGATGGCGAGCGGTGACGCGATCGGCTGCTTCGGTCTTTCGGAGCCCGACAGCGGGAGCGATCCGAGCTCGATGCGGACCACCGCCCGGCGCGACCGCGCCGATTGGATCGTGAACGGCACGAAGATGTGGATCACGAACGGCGGGGTGTCCGATGTTGCCGTGGTGTGGGCGAACACCGACGACGGGATCCGAGGCTTCCTGGTGCCGTGCGATCTGCCCGGGTTCAGCGCGCCCGACATCCACAAGAAGATGTCGCTGCGGGCGTCGGTGACCTCGGAGCTGGTGATGGATGACGTGCGGCTGCCCGCCGACGCGGTCCTCCCCGGCGTCGAGGGGTTGCGGGGCCCGCTGAGCTGCCTCAACGAGGCGCGGTACGGGATCGTGTGGGGGGTGATGGGCGCGGCGCGCACGTGCTTCGAGACCGCGCTCACCTACTCCAAGGAGCGCATGCAGTTCGACAAGCCGATCGCGTCGTTCCAGCTGACCCAGAAGAAGCTGGCGGACATGGCGATCGAGCTGACGAAGGGCACGCTCCTCGCCTACCACCTCGGCAGGATGAAGGAAGACGGCCGCCTCCAGGCCGAACAGGTATCGATCGGGAAGCTCAACAACACCCGGGAGGCCATCGCGATCGCGCGGACGTCTCGCGGGATCTTGGGTGCGAACGGGATCACGCTCGAATATCCGATCATGCGCCACATGACCAACCTCGAGTCGGTCCTCACCTACGAGGGGACCGAGGAGGTCCACACCCTCGTGATCGGGCAGGTCCTGACGGGGATCCGCGCGTTCACCTGATCGCTACACGGACCGGTCGTACCGCGCGCGCTCCCAGTCCGTGACCGTCTCGCGCCACGCCTTGAGCTCCCACGCCCGAGACGTGGCGAAGTAGTCGCCGAAGTCCTTGCCCAGCGACTCCAGCAGCACGTCGTCGGTCTGGAACGCATGGAGCGCCGACTCGAGCGAGGCCGGTAGCTCCGGGACCGCGGCGGCATACGCGTCTCCCACGATCGGCTCCGGCGGGTTGGCTCCCTTCCGGATCCCGTCGGCGGCCGAGGCGCCGATGGCGGCGAGCGCCAGATACGGGTTGGCGTCGGCGCCCGGCCGCCGACATTCGAACCGCCAGAGCTCGAGCCGGGCAGAGCGGATCGCGCGCACCGCGCAGGATCGGTTGTCGTAGCCCCAGGTGGCGTTGATCGGTGCGAACCAACCGGGAACGAGGCGTTTGTACGAGTTGATCGTGGGGTTCAGCAGCAGGGAAGCTGCCGGCAGATGTTCGAGCACCCCGGCGATGGCCGAGGTGAACACGGGGGGCAGCGGCTCCTCGGGTCCCCCGGCCGCGAACGCATTGGTCCCACCCTGCCAGCACGACAGATGCACGTGTCCGCTGGATCCTTCCTCCCCCGGAGCCGTCTTCGCGAGGAAGCTGGCCCGCAGCCCCATCGATGCGGCCACGCGCTTGACCCCGAACTTCAGGAGGACGGCATCGTCGGCCGCGGCGAGTCCCCGCCGTGCGCCGAGGTTGAGCTCGACCAGGCCCGGACCCGCTTCGGTGTGCACAGCGGAGAGCTCGATCCCAAGCCCCTGCAGAGCGCGGACCAGCTCGTCGAGGAAGCGGTCATAGCCCCCGATCTCGCTGAGGCTGTAGCTGATGCCGCTCGACGTGGGCTGCTCCTGGGCATCCCAGATCCGGATCTCGTACTCGATCGCGGACAGCACCTCGTAGCCGAGCTCCTCGACACCGGCGAGGACCCGCCTGAGAACTTCTCGTGTTGCGAAGTCGCACGGAGATCCATCGGGCCAGCTGGGTGTCGCCAGACAGACCCGCCACCCCGGTCGCCACGCCAGCTCCCGGAGGGTCTCGACGTCCGGGTGAACGATCAGGTCCGCGGCCCCCGTGCGGATCCCGAAGCGCTCGTAGTCGCCGATGGGCGTATCCACAGGGTCCAACCCGAGGATGAGGTCCGTCATCACGGTTCCGTGTTTCACGGCCGACTCGAACGCGTCCGGCCGGAGCGCCTTCCCCCGGATCGAGCCGTTGACATCGGGGATCGCCAGGAGGACGAACTCCTCGCCCGAGGGATAGGTTCGACTCATGCCGGCCTCGACAGGAGATCCTTGATCGTGCGCTCCACGTCTTCGATGGTGGCGGCGAAGCGGTCGACCATCGCTGCCAGCTCCTCGTCCGAGCTCGCGTACGCGGGGGCGAGGAGCGTCTGGTCGCCGGCGAAACCGTTCGCCTGTGGGTGGGTCGACGTGACGAGGAGCCCGTGCTCCAACGCGGTGTCGTCGACGAGGGACGCGGCCTCG
Source organism: Actinomycetota bacterium (assembly GCA_005884925.1). Lineage (GTDB taxonomy): Bacteria > Actinomycetota > UBA4738 > UBA4738 > HRBIN12 > AC-51. Next base: position 35,109 of record VAYU01000032.1, read on the forward strand.
AGCTCGACGGGGAGGAACGACTCGCCGTCGCGCGGGTCGACGAGCTCGACACCGAGCAAGAACCCCCGGCCTCGCACCTCTCGCACGATCTCGGAGCCCTCGAGCGCCGCTTCGAGCTCGTCGCGCAGTTCCGGTCCTCGTTCGCGGACATGCTCCACGAGGCCTCGTTCGACCAGAAGGTCGACGACCGCCAGACCAACGGCGGAGCTCACCGGCGCACCGTCCCAGGTGTGCCCCAGGTCGAACTCGCGCGAGCCTCGATCGATCGCGTCGTAGACCCCTTGCGTGCAGAACACTCCTCCGATCGGCGCGTATCCCGCACCGAGGCCTTTCCCGATCGCCACGATGTCGGGCTCGATCGGTATCTGGTGGGCGGCGAGCCAGGTCCCAACCCGGCCCATCCCGGTCACCACCTCGTCGAAGCAGATCAAGAAGCCGTGATCCTTCCGGCGCTCATCCAGACCGTGCCAGAAGGCTTCCGGTGGGGAGTACGCGGGCAGCGCCGCCGCGCTCACGGGCTCGCAGAAGAAGGCGGCGATCGTTCCGGGGCCAGCTTCGTCGAGGAGGGCGTCCAGCTGCCGCAGCGCCGTCTCGCCGCTCGGATCGAAGCGCCAGGTCGAGGGATCGATGTGCAGATGCTCCGCGAGGTACGGTGTGTACGGCTCCTGAAGCGTGCGACGGCCGCTCAGGGCGAGCGTTCCCATCGTGGAACCGTGGTAGGCCTGGGCGGGTGAGATCACGCGCCAGCGATCCGTCTCACCCCGTTCCACGTGGTAGAGCCGCGCGAGCTGCAGCGCGGTCTCGTTGGCCTCGGAGCCACCGGACACGAACCGGATCCGCGCCATCTCCGGCGCTGCCACCTCCAGCAAGCGGTCGGCCAGACGCTCCTGCGGCTCGCTCGTGAAATGGTGGTTGTAGAAGTACGAGATGGCCTCGGCCTGCTCGGCGGCGGCCGTGATGACCTCCAGCACGCCGTGTCCCAGACAGGCGACCATGGCGCCCCCCGAGCAGGCATCGAGGAAGCGCCGGCCGTCGGTCGTGGTGAGCCAGACACCGTCGCCGCGTTCGATGTTCGGGTACGGCAGGTCGAGGAAGCGCGGGAACACCCTCGTGTCCTCGGATCGTATCGCTCGCTGCACGGTCCCCTCCATCGATGCGCGGGGTCTTCAGCCGAGCGCCGCTCGTGCCCCGCTCGAGAGTCGCGCGACATCGCGCAGGTACCAATCCATGAGCTGCAACGACATCTGTCTGCTCTCGATCGAACGACGCTTCGTCTCTTCGAGCAGTGCGTCGGGATCAACGCCGTCCGCGTCGAGCTCGTGGCGATAGACGCGCACCCAGTCGGTCATGATGTCGGTCGTGACCTCGGGATGGAACTGCAGCCCGAGGCTCCGACCGACCACGAATGCCTGCGGTCCCACGTCGGTCTCGGCCATCAAGGTCGCGCCGGGTGGCAGCGCGAACGTGTCGAAGTGCCACTGGAACCACGGCCCCTCGGGAACCTTCTGGGGGTCGCTGCTCCGGACCGGGAGCCAGCCGATCTCCGAGTCGGACGAGCGGTACACCTCGGCGCCTAGCACGCGCGCCAGCATCTGACCGCCGAAGCAGAGCCCGAGCACCGGGACCTCCGCCTCGACCGCCCGCCGCATCAGGGTCGACTCGCGGAGGACGAACGGCTTCGTGTCGTCGAAGGCGGCGAACTCGGAGCCGAGCGACACGATGAGGTCGGATCGGGTCGGATCCACCTCGCGATCCTCGATGTCGATCCGGAAGGTCTCGACGCTCGCCCCGTGCCCGTCGAGCCACTCGGTGACGAGCCCCGGCGGCGTGGGTTCCTCGTGCTGGAGGATCAGCGCTCGCACGGGGCCGGCGGACGGATCGGGTGGACTCATCGCGAACCTCCGGTCGGGGAGAGCGTCGACAGCTCTTCCTCCACGTCCTCAGCGACGTGGCCGACCGCGTCGGCGAACCGGGAAACCATCTCGCCCAGCTCCTCGTCCGTCGTGGTGAACGCCGGAGCGAACAGTGACTGGTCCCCCGCGAAGCCGTCGCGCGTCGGCTGCGTGGACAAGGTGATGAGGCCTCGCTCGAACGCGGCTTCGTCGATCCGCGCGGCGACCCGCAGCTCGCGCGGAAGGAACGACGTGCCGTCGCGCGGATCGACGTACTCCACCCCGAGCAGATAGCCCTGGCCACGCGCCTCGTGCACCAACGGGATCCCGGTCAAGGCCCGTTCGAGCTCGTCCCGCAGGCTCGGCCCGCGGTCCCGCACGCGTTCGACGAGCCGCTCCGATCGCACGGCCTCCAGCACCGCGAGACCAACTGCGCACGCGAGCGGCGCCCCGTCCCAGGTGTGTCCGAGGGTGAAGCGCCGCGACCCACGGGCCACCGACTCGTAAACGTGCTCGCGGACGAGCACCGCCCCGATCGCGGCGTACCCGGCCCCGAGCCCCTTCGCGGTCGCGATGATGTCGGGCACGCACGCGGTCGCCGCGCCGGCGAACCAGTTCCCGGTGCGCCCCACCCCGGTCACGACCTCGTCGAAACACACCAGGAAGCCGAAGCGCTCGCGGCGCTCGGCGAGGCCTTCCCAGAACCGCAGCGGCGGTGTGTAGGCGGGCAGGGCGGCGGCACTGATCGCTTCGCAGAAGAACGCGGAGACGTTCTCGGGGCCTGCCCCCTCGAGTGCGCGGTCGAGGGCAGCCAACGCGGCGTCGCCGGTCGGATCGAAACGCCAGGTGCTCGGCGGGATGTGGAGGTGCTGGGGGAGGTAGGGACCGAAGGGCCCGTGGAGCCCGGGTCGCCCCGTGAGCGCGAGGGTTTCCATCGTTGGACCGTGATACGCCTGCGCCGGCGAGATCACCTGCCAGCGGTCCCGATCGCCTCGCTCGACGTGATAGGTGCGCGCGAGCTGGATGGCCATCTCGATCGCATCCGCCCCCGCAACGGTGAACTTGACTCGGCTGAACCCTTCGGGGGCAACCGCGATCAGCTCGTCGGCGAGATGCTCCTGGAGCGGGTTGGTGAGCCGCTCGTTGTGCACGTAGGCGAGCTTCTCGGCCTGGGTGCGAGCGGCTGCGATGATGTCGTGCCGGCCGTGGCCGAGCGTCGCCGCCATCGATCCGCCGCTCATCGCGTCCAGGTATCGGCGACCGGCAGCGTCCTCGACCCAGACGCCCTCCCCGCGGACGATGACCGGCATGGCACGCGCCAGCTCGAGCGGGAACACGTGCGTTCGGTCGCTCTCGATGGGCGTTTCCGCCATCCGGTCTCCTTCACGCGGAGCGCGTTGGCCCGCGTGCCTGGCTTCCGCCTAGCGTAGGGCAACACCCCGTTGCGGACCAATGGGCCGTCAAGGTATACCCAGCACGCCGCGAGCCGTCGGCAGGACGGGGGGAGCCGGATCCATGAGCGACGTCAGGGAGATCCTCGGAGGCTGGCAGTCAGACGGGATCGGATTCGTCCGTTTCGAGCTTCCCGACATGCACGGCATCTCGCGGTCGAAGACGATCCCGATCGCCCACGCCTTCGACTATGCCGAGCGGGGGCTCAACATGTACGGGGGAGCGAGCGTGCTCGATACGCGCTCGGACGTCGTCCCCGGTACCCTGTACCACGACGAGAAGGGGTACGGCGACCAGTTGCTGTTCCCCGACCCGAACTCGGCCGCGGTGATCCCGTGGATGGATCGAACGGCGAGGCTCATCTGCGACGCGCAGTGGTACGACGGGACGCCGCTCGCCGCCACGCCTCGTTCCGTCTTCCGTCGCGCCCAGGACAAGGCTCGGTCGATGGGGTTCGACACCCTGATGGGTTCTGAGTTCGAGTTCTATCTGCTCACGGGGGACACGCATGAGCCGCTCTTCGACGGCTATCAGATCTTCAACACCGTCCGGAACGACTACGTCCCCACGATCCGCCGGATCATCGAGGAGATGTCCAAGGTCGGGGTGGACATCATCACCGCGAACTGCGAGTACGCCGGGTCGCAGTGGGAGATCAACTTCGCGCCCGGCCGCGGTCTCGCGGGTCCGGACGACGCGTTCACGTTCAAGAACGGCGTCAAGGAGATCGCCAAACAGGACGGCTACCTCGCCACCTTCATGACGAAGCCGTGGGGGGACCGCTCCGGGAGTGGGTGCCACACCCACCTCTCCCTGCTCTCGACGGACTCGGGAACGAACGCGTTCGGCGACCCTGATGACCCGCAGGGGATGACCGACACGTGCCGCTCGTTCATCGCCGGGATCCTGAAGTATGCCCGCGCGTTCGACGCGGTGATCGCCCCGACCGTGAACTGCTTGCGTCGCAGGCGGCCACACACGTTCAGTCCGTCGAACATCTCGTGGGGACTCGAAGACCGCTCGGCCCTGGTCCGAGTGAAGGGCGGCGGCTCGGAACACAAGCACATCGAGTACCGGGCGCCTTCGGCCCTTTCGAATCCCTACCTCGTCGGGGCGGCGCTGATCCAGGCCGGCCTCCGGGGGATCGAGGAGCGGTTGCCCGCCCCCGAGCCGGCGAAGCCGGGCATGCCGGCGGAGGAGGATCCCTCCTTCGAGAAGCTCCCGATCGCGCTCGAGGAGTCGCTCCAGGCGCTCGAGCAGGAGCCGGCGACGAAGGAGTTCTTCGGTGAAGAGTTCGTGACCGCGTACTCGGCGATGCGGCGGTACGAGCTCTCCCGGTTCACGGACTGGGTCACGGACTGGGAGCGCGCCGAGTACCTGGAGCTGTTCTAAGCCCTATGGCGGGAGGCCGGACGGTGGCGCGCGGCGGCGAGAACGCCGCTGCCGCGAAGGCGGCGCGGCGTCTCGCCGCCGCAGGCGTCGAGATCGTGGCGCTCGCGATGGTCGACAACGCGGGCGTCACGCTGGTGAAGTGCGTCCCGCTGCACCGCTTCGAGGAAGCCGTCCGGTTCGGGATCGGACTGTCGCCCGTGTTCTCCGTCTTCCTCGTCGACGATTCGATCACGTCGTCCCCTCACCTCGGGGGCCCGACGGGCGACACACGCCTGATGCCCGACCCGGCGGCCGCGATGCCGCTCGCCGCGAGCCCCGGCTGGGCGCTCGCGCCCGTCGACCAGCTCGATCAGGAAGGCGCCCCGTACCCGGCCTGCGCCCGGACGTTCGCGAGGACGATGCTCGAGCGGCTCGCGAGCTTCGGGCTCGAGCTGCGCGGAGCCTACGAGATGGAGTTCTTCCTCGGGCATCGCACGTCGGGCGCAGGCGACGAGGATCCGCACCCCGCGCACCCCGGCCCCGCGTACAGCGCGATCGCGCTCGCGGAGGTCGAGCCGTTCGCCACGGTGCTGATCGGCGCCCTCGAGGAGCAAGGGACGGGCGTGATGCAGTTCCACCCGGAGTACTCGACCGGGCAGCTCGAGCTGTCGGTGCCCCACGGCACGGGGATCGCGGTCGCCGACACGAACCTCGTCCTCCGGCACACGGTCCGCGCCGCCGCCCGGAGCCACGGACTCGTCGCCTCCTTCGCACCGGTCGTCTTCGCGGGGCTCGTCGGCAACGGGGCCCATGTGCACCTCAGCCTGTGGAACAAGCGCGGTCGCAACGTCTTCAACGGCGGCCGCGGACCGGAGGGCATGACCCGTGAGGCCGAGGCCTTCACGGCAGGCGTCCTGGACGCGTTGCCTGCGCTCACGGCCGTCACCGCTCCATCGGTCGCGAGCTACCAGCGCCTGCAGCCGCATCGATGGAGCGGTCCTTGGGCCGTCTGGGGGCGGGAGAACCGTGAGGCGGCGCTCCGGTTCGTGACCGGGATGGTCGGGAGCCGTCCCGAGGCCGCCAACCTCGAGCTCAAGTCGATGGATGCGGCGGCCAACCCGTATCTCGCCCTCGGCTCGATCGTCGCGGCCGGCATCGACGGCCTGGAGCGCGAGATGGCGCTCCCCGAGCCGGTCCTCGACGATCCGGCATCGATCCCCGCGACGCGCCGGCGAGCGCTCGGGATCCGGCAGCTCCCGTCCTCGCTCGGCGCCGCGATCCGCGAGCTCGAGCGATCGTCGCTCATCCGGAACGCCATGGGAGACGTCCTGTTCGACGCGTTCCTCGCAACCCGGCGCGGTGAGCTCGCCGTGTTCGGCGGGATGGATCCCGCCGAGATGGTGCGCGCGCACCGGTGGCGCTATTGAGGGGAGGTCCCGATGGCTGACGTCGATCTCTCGGATCTCGAGATCGTCGACGCGCACACGCACCCGTACCGCGTGGAGGGGCTGCTCGCGAAAGGCTCCGAAGGCTTCGACACCCGAGCGACGTTCCTTGGCGAGGCGTTCTCCTCGTCGACGCGGCTGGACCCGGACCTGTGGTCGACCGCCGACCGGCTGACGGACTCGACGGTGATGGGGATCACGATCGTGCGTTGGCTCGCGCGCCATCTGGGATGCGAACCGACACGCGGAGCGGTCGCGGTCGCCCGCGAGGCCGCGCTCCACGAAGACGCGGTCGCGTACACGAAGGGCTTGCTCGACGCGGCCGGCGTCGTGGCGGTCCTCGCCGATGAGGGCTATCCGCAACCGCCGATCCCCGCGGCGGAGTTCGCGGGAACGATCGGCGTGCGGGTGTACCGCGTGGCGCGCCTGGAGCCGTGGATCCTCGCGAGACGGGAAGGTTCGTTCGATGACCTGGTCGCCGGGGCGGAGGCCGATGCGACCGAGGCAGCCTCCGACCCGAACTGCGTCGCCTACAAGTCGATCGTCGCCTACCGGACCGGCCTGGACGTCGGCGATCCCTCATCCTCGGAGGCGGCCGAGGCCTTCGCGCGTTGGCGTGCCGACGACTGGCGGGAGACGCGGGAGCACGCGAAGCAGGTCAGGGACTTCTTGATCCGACGAACGCTCGCGGTCGCGAAGGCGAACGACCGCGCGTTCCACTTCCACTGCGGCGGTGGGGACCCCGACATCGACCTGGCGCACGCGTCCCCGAAGGGATTGTTCCCGCTCTTGGTCGATGTCCAGCACCAACCGGTGGTCCTGGTGCACAGTGGGTTCCCCTGGGTCGAGGAGGGCGCGTTCATCGCGTCGGTCCTCCCCAACGTGTACCTCGAGCTCTCGGAACTGATCCCGTGGGGCTGGGGTCAGGTCGAGCCCGCGCTGGAGCTCATCGTCGGCTCGGTGCCGGCCGCGAAGGTCATGTACGGGTCGGATGAGGCGGGCGAACCCGAGGGGTTCTGGGTCGCGGCCCTGATCGCCCGAGCGGCGCTGCAACGGGTCCTCGGGCGCCTCGTCGACCGCGACTACGTCGCGGTCGACGAGGCCCAGCACCTCGGGGAGCTGATCCTCTCCGGCAGCTGCCGAGCCCTCCACGGCCTGAGCGGCTGAAGGACGTTCCCGGATGCGATGGGGCCCCGCCCTTTCGGGCGGGGCCCCATCAGTTACCTCCGTGCGGGGAACCGGCTCACGCCATCGACGTGTCCTCCGCGATCTCCCGGGTCGCCGCACCCTCGCCGAGGAGCTCCACGTCGGTCTTTCCGCGACGCGTGCGTTGCGAGATCAGGTAGATCGCGATCCCCGAGATCACGGAGACGGCAGTGAACGCGAGCATCCACTCGTTCCACACCCTGAGGATCGGGAATCCCGTCGGGTACCAGGACCCAACGAAGATGAACATCACGGCCAGGATGTTGACCACGAACCCGACGGCGCCGCAGATGTAGAGCCAACCGACGGAGATCCGGCGCTCCCGCTCGAACCGCTCCGGCTCGGCTCGCTTGGCGAAGAAGATGTCGAGGAACAGGAGCGCGGTCGAGATGCACCACACGATCGTCACGCCAGCGTAGAGGACGTAGAACGCCTTGTACGGGTCTGCGTTTCCCCGTCCCACGATGAAGAACACGAAGACCGTGAGGATCGTCGAGATCGCCGTCTGCAGGGTGATCGCGTTGGCCGGCACCTTGTTCCGGTTGACCTTGCCGAACTGGTGCGGGAGGCGCTTCTCCATGCCGGACACGAACAGCAGTCGTCCGAAGGAGTAGTTGTAGACGACCGCCACGGTGAGGACCACCCACGCCAAGACCAGCGAGACCAGCGCGCCCGCCCACTTGCCGATCGCGAGCCCGACGGTCTCCGCGCCGCCGGTCGTGCCGTTCGCCCCTCCGGCCTGGATCACCACCATGTTGCCCCAGGTGGCCCAGAGGTAGGCGGCCATCACGATGATGCTCCCCCAGAACAGGAACGTCCTGATCGCTTTCTCGCCTCCGTTGACCTCGACGCCCATGTTGAGCGGGGTCTCGATGCCGAGGAGGGCAAGGATGGCGAACGAGAAGAACGTCAGGTTCGCCGGGAGTCCGAGCGTGAGCTTCTCCCCATGGAAGGGGTTCCAGCCCGTGGAGAATGAGGTCGCCGAGGGGTTTCCCTTCAGGAGCCAGACGACACCGGAGAGGCCTATCAGGAAGATCACGGTGGCGTAGGCCCAGAACTGCACGTTCACGTAGTTCTGCGTCACCCGCATCCGGAGGTACGACATGGCGGCACTGAACCACCCGACCGCCAGGACGACGAGCCCGAGCTGCCAGTTCTTCGTGAGGATCGCGCACGGCTGGCCGTTGCAGGTGAAGAACGACGCGAACTGCTGGAGGAAGTTGGCCACGAGGATCCCGATGAAGACGAGCGAGATCGGGCCGGGCCACCAGGCGACGAACCCGGCGAAGAACCCCCAGAACGGGCCCAGGACCTTATGGGTCCACACGTACAGGGATCCCTCCTCCGGGAACATCCGGCCGAGCTGCGCGGTGACGAACCCGCCGGTGATCAGGAACGTCGCGAACGCGAGGATCCAGAAGATGAACACCGACGGCCCGGCAGCCTGAACCCCGGCTGCGTTGTTGATGAACAGGACGATCGCGACGAAGATCACGACCAGGTCGAACGGTCCGAGCGTCCTCGCCACGAGGACGGGCGCGACCTTCTCCGAGATCATCGCCTGTTCGTTGGTCCGGCTTGCCATACGGCACCCCCTCCCAAGGTGGAAGCGCCCGTCGAGCGGGCGATCCCACCAGCAGACGTCGCGCGAATCGTTGCACCGGAGCGCGGAGCTGTCTAGCCGCGTTGAAGCGAAATCATCCGACGTGCCTGGTCAGGACGGGGAAACGGGATCGCTTCCTCGCGCTCGGCGGTACTCCGCGGCCATCTCCTTCAGTCGTTCGCGGATCGATCCGTACACCTCGCGGCGGGGGAGGTACTCCTTCTTGGCTTTCACCACGAACGTGTAATTCGGATCGCAGACGTTCGCGACGGGGCTCTCCGAGATCTGTGTGACCAGCTGGTAGGCATCGAGCTTCTCGAGGCCGAACTCCTCGACGAGCCACATCACCAGGTCGCCGTGGGCGATCCGGAAAGCGTCCTCGAGCGGGCGGGCAGACCCGGTCGACATGATGCTCGTGTCATCCTCGAGACGCGGCCATGGTGTCGGGTGACCCTTGACCAGGTCGACGATCAACGTGGTCTCCATCGCTCCCTCGACGGCCACCCCGCACGTCTCGCCCTCACCCTGGCGGTGATGGCCGTCTCCGATCGAGAACAGCGCGCCCTCCACGTTCACGCCGAGGTAGCAGGTCGTGCCCGCCCGCATCTCCGGGGTGTCCATGTTGCCGCCGTGCGAGCCGGGAACGAGCGCCGAGCGCGTCTCGAGGTTGGCCGGCGCGACGCCGACCGTGCCGTGCATCGGCTCGAGGGGGAGCTCGACGGTGTGGTCACCGCGCCGGGCTGCGTAGCGGACGGTGCGCCGCGCCGCGTCGACCTCGTAGATCCAGACGAGCTCCTCGAGTGGATCCTGCAGGGTGACGGTCGCGAGGGTCGAGGTGAGTGCGCCGAACAGCGGGAATGTCGTGGAGACGCCCCAGTCGCGAGCGGGCTCGATCGAGACGAAGTGCAGCGCCAGCGTGTCGCCCGGCTCCGCGCCCTCGACGAAGAACGGTCCCGTCTGCGGGTTGAGGAATGGGAACGTGATCTTCTCCGACGCGAGGTCGTCGATCGTCCTGACCAGCCCGGTGAAGCAGTCATCGGTCCACAGCTCGAGCACATCACCGGGCTTCACCCGCATCACCGGGCCGACGCCGCCGAACGTCCAGGCGTAGTCGTTCCGCTCGGGTCGGTAGGAGATAACGTTCAGGTCAGTCGTCACGAGCCTCACCCCCGCTCGAAGTACCGCGCGAGCTCCCAGTCGGTCACGCACGTGTTGTCGAAGATGATCTGTTCCTGCTCGGCCGTGTTCAGCAGGTGCTCGAACACGAAGTCGCCGAAGGCCTCGCGGGCGATGGTGGATCCCCGGAACGTCTCGACCGCCTCGTGCAAGGACGTGGGCACGCGGGGAACGTCCTTGGCTTCGTACGCGTTGCCGAGGAACATCTCCGGTGGTTCCACCTTGTTGCGGATGCCCCACATCCCGCTCGCGATCGTGGCCGCGAACGCGAGGTACGGGTTCGCGTCGGCGCCCGGGAGCCGGCACTCCACGCGGAACCCCGTGTGCTCGCCAACCGTGCGGAACCCGCACGTGCGGTTGTCGCGGCTCCACACGATGGCGGTCGGCGCCCACGAGCCCAGCTGGTAGCGCTTGTAGGAGTTGACGAACGGCGCGTACATCCACGCCATCTCTCGTGCCGTGGTCATGAGCCCGCCCAGGTACCAGCGGAAGGTGTCGCTCATGTGGGGCGGCGTGTCGCCGCCCCACATGAGCGACTCCGACCCGTCGACGTCCCACACGCTGGAGTGCAGGTGGCACGAGGATCCGGCCTCGGCCATCGTCCATTTCGCCATGAACGTGAGCGCCACGCCGCTCAGCGCGGCGATCTCTTTGGCTCCGTGCTTGTAGATCGCGTGGTGGTCCGCGTTCGACAACGCATCG